>CAJTRK010000013.1 GCA_910578475.1 uncultured Lachnospiraceae bacterium
CAGGGGAAAATCTTTCTTTTTATCTCTTGTCAAGCCGACGGCTATGTGATAAAATAAACAAGTATGAATTTCAGCCGATACTCAGAGCAGGGAAAACTCCAACCCGCTCCTGGCATCAGGCATTGACAGACGGCATAAGGAAGCAGTCTGAGAAAGAAGGGAGAAAATATGATTTCCAAAGAAAAGAAAACAGCAATTATCAAAGAGTATGCGAGAACAGAAGGCGATACAGGTTCACCGGAAGTTCAGGTAGCGGTTCTGACAGCAAGAATCCAGGAACTGACAGAGCATTTGAAAGAGAATCCGAAGGACCATCATTCCAGAAGAGGGCTTCTGAAAATGGTAGGCCAGAGAAGAGGACTGCTTGCATACCTGAAAAATAAGGATATTGAGAGATATCGTTCTTTGATTGAAAGATTAGGACTCAGAAAGTAAAAGAAAGCGAGAAGGCGGGGATAAGGCTGGAGAAGTACCAGCTTTTCCGCCTTTCCTTTTTATTTGTTCCATTAGGTTTACCTGGGTAGAAGAATTTTCCGAGACCACAGATATGTGCACAGGTTGAAAGAAATGTATCAACCGCGGATTTGTGTTTACGCTCAAATATCGCGGGATGAGAAAGAGAAATTTGCGGACATATTTGTAGTTTCGGCCTCTTCTGCCTGAAATATAATATTATTTTAAAGGAGAGATGGCTATGTATAAGAGTTACACAATGGAACTTGCAGGCCGCACCCTTCGCGTCGATATCGGAAGAGTCGGCAAACAGGCGAATGGCTGTGCATTTATGCAGTATGGCGAAACGACCGTATTGTCTACCGCAACGGCGTCGGAGAAACCGAGAGAGGGAATCGACTTTTTCCCTTGCAGCGTAGAATATGAAGAGAAGTTGTATGCGGTTGGTAAAATTCCGGGAGGTTTTAACAAAAGAGAGGGTAAGGCTTCCGAGAACGCTGTTCTGACAAGCCGTGTAATCGACAGACCGATGCGTCCGCTGTTCCCGAAAGATTACAGAAATGATGTTACGCTGAACAATATGGTTATGAGCGTTGACCCGGCCTGTCGTCCGGAAATTGTAGCAATGCTCGGTACTGCGATTGCGACGAGTATTTCAGATATTCCTTTTGACGGCCCCTGTGCGATGACACAGATGGGTATGCTGGACGGGGAATTTATTGTAAATCCTTCTCAGGAACAGTGGGACAAGGGCGATTTGAAGATGACGGTAGCGTCTACTGCGGAGAAAGTCATCATGATTGAAGCCGGCGCGAATGAGATTCCCGAAGCAAAAATGATAGAGGCGATTTATAAAGCGCATGAGATTAACCAGACGATAATCGCTTTTATCAACCAGATTGTTGCCGAAGTCGGAAAACCGAAGCACACATATGAGAGTTGTGCAATTCCGGAAGAACTGTTCGAAGAAATGAAGAAAATCGTAACGCCGGAAGAAATGGAAAAGGCTGTATTCACGGATGAAAAACAGGTTCGTGAAGAAAATATCAGAAATATTACCGAGAAACTGGAAGAAGCTTTCGCAGAAAAGGAAGATTACCTGGCAGTTCTCGGAGAAGCGGTTTATCAGTATCAGAAAAAGACCGTGCGCAAGATGATTCTGAAAGACCACAAGCGTCCCGACGGCCGTGAACTGGCTCAGATACGTCCGTTGGCTGCAGAAATTGATATCATTCCGAGAGTGCACGGCTCTGCGATGTTTACGCGTGGACAGACGCAGATTTGTAATGTCTGTACGCTCGCGCCTTTGTCCGAAGTGCAGCGGGTGGACGGGCTGGATGAGAATATTACGGCCAAGAGATATATGCACCATTATAACTTCCCGTCTTATTCGGTAGGCGAAACGAAAGTAAGCCGCGGACCGGGAAGAAGGGAAATCGGACATGGAGCGCTTGCGGAACGCGCGCTTTTACCGGTACTTCCTTCCGAGGAGGAATTCCCTTATGCAATTCGTACCGTATCCGAGACTTTTGAATCCAACGGTTCGACCTCCATGGCTTCCACCTGTGCTTCCTGTATGTCTCTGATGGCGGCAGGTGTGCCGATTAAAAAGATGGTAGCGGGTATTTCCTGCGGTCTTGTGACAGGCGATACGGATGATGATTTCGTACTGCTCACGGATATTCAGGGTCTGGAAGATTTCTTTGGCGATATGGACTTTAAGGTAACGGGTACACACGACGGAATCACAGCGATTCAGATGGATATTAAGATTCACGGTCTGACAAGACCTATCGTAGAAGGCGCGATTGCAAGATGCCGCGATGCGAGAGAGTTTATCATGGCAAACTGCATGGTTCCCGCAATCGCAGAGCCGAGAAAAGAAGTCGGAAAATATGCACCGAAGATTATTTCCGTTCAGATTGACCCGGAGAAGATTGGCGATGTCGTAGGTCAGAGAGGAAAGACGATTAACGAAATTATCGCCCGTACAGGTGTTAAAATCGATATTACCGATGACGGTCAGGTATCCGTATGCGGTACTGACAAGGAAATGATGGACAAGGCTGTCGAAATGGTTAAGATAATCGTTACGGATTTTGAAGAAGGACAGATTTTCAAGGGAACGGTTGTCAGCATTAAGGAGTTCGGCGCGTTTATCGAATTTGCACCGGGTAAGGAAGGCATGGTTCATATTTCCAAGATTGCGCGTGAGCGTATCAACCATGTGGAAGACGTTCTGACACTCGGCGATAAGGTTACCGTTGTCTGCCTCGGAAAAGACAAGATGGGCCGCATCAGCTTTTCTATGAAAGATGTAGCGCAGGTATAAGCGTTCGGGCGCTGAATAAGCAAAATTGAAAAGAGAATAAAAAGTATGAAACCGCCGCATAATGATGATGCCTTTCAGATTGTGCGGCGGTATGCTTTTTCAGGAAACGGCAGATACCAAAAGAACCGGCTTGTCAAAGCCGGTCCTGATGGGGTAGTGATATTTTTTAAAATCAGATGTTTTCATGGAAAGTACGGCTGATAACGTCTGCCTGCTGTTCCGGAGTCAGTTTGATGAAATTAACTGCGTAACCGGAAACGCGGATTGTCAGCTGCGGATAGTTCTCAGGATGTTTCTGAGCATCGAGAAGCATATCCCGGTTTAATACGTTTACGTTCAGATGATGACCGCCTTTTGTTGCATATCCATCCAATAAAGATACTAAATTGTCTACCTGTGCTGTGTTCTGTGCCATACGAAGTCCCTCCTGTTTTTATAATAAAAATAGTAATCATTACTGTTTCTGTTTATATCATACCAGATTTCGCAGGAAAGTCTATAACTTTTTATGAAAAAATTGTACTTTATTGAATACATTCAGATTTCATCCGCCCGCGTCTGGTCATTAGGTTGAATCGCAGGTTGAGAGAAAGGCATGGATATTTTTATGAAAAAAATGTGAAAAATCTTAAATATGTATGGAAATGATTGACAAGGGGAAGTAAATTAGGGTATCTTGATACAGACAGATGTAATGAAATGAGGTAACAAAATTGGAAGAAGAAAAAACAGGAATTTCACAGGAAGAGTATGATAACCTGATTAAACCATATGAAGAAGCGCTGACAATCATTCAGATACGGCTGGACAGCCTGAATGCGGAATATCGGAGCAGAAGCCGGGAATACCCGATACATAATATTCAACAGAGAATAAAAAGCAAGCCAAGTATCATGAAGAAACTGGAAAAAAAGAATCTGACGGTATCAGCCACCGTAGCGAGAGATGAACTGACCGATATCGCAGGCATACGGGTCATCTGTTATTTTGAGGATGATATTTACAGCGTTGTATCGGCAATCCGCAAGCAGACAGGCATTCTTGTTATCAGAGAGCGGGATTATGTGCAGAACCCGAAAGAGAACGGCTATAAGAGCTATCATATCGTCGTGGGTGTGCCCGTTTATACTTTGGAAGAGACACAGTATTATCCGGTAGAGGTTCAGATTCGGACGATTTCAATGGATTTCTGGGCGAGCATGGAACACAGAATATGCTATAAAAACGGAAAGAATCAGGAAGTGTCGGAAGAAAAGCGGGCGATTTTGAAAGGCTTTGCCGAAGAATTGAAGAAAATAGAAGTCAGCATGTATAAGCAGACATAAGAAAATGATGCAGAAGCGCAGGCGGTCACGCCTGCGCTGTTATTAACAGATTTTTTAAAAATGTCCGTTATATTTCTCTTCACAATATTTACACCGGTAAATTTCATTTTCTTCGTCGGTCAGAACGAAGATATGGGGAAGTTCCTGCTCGATGGAGGTAATACAACGGGGATTTTTGCAGCGGATAATGTTTTTGATTTCTTTTGGCAGAGTCAGTTCCTTTTTATCGACCAGTTTTCCGTCCTTGATGACATTGATGGTAATATTGTGGTCAATGAAAGCCAGGACGTCCAAATCCAGCGTGTTGATATCACATTCCACTTTCAGAATATCCTTTTTTCCCATTTTATTGCTGCGTGCATTTTTGATAATCGCAACCATGCAGTCCAGCTTGTCCAGTTGAAGATGATGGTAGATGGAAAGGCTTTTGCCGGCTTCGATATGGTCGAGCACAAAACCTTCCTCAATTTTTCCTACGTTTAACATATCCTAAATACTCCTTTCTGTACAAAAATAATTCTAATGTCATTACACGACATGATGTTTTTCGGAATAATAATATTTTTCAAAACGATAATGTTTTCCAGAACAATGATTTTAAATTATGATGCCTGTCAAAATATCCTTTTTATACGGTTATTTCCAGAAGTGTCAGTATCAGCGCCATTCTGACATAGACGCCGTACTGTACCTGTTTAAAATAAACGGCCCGCGGGTCGTCGTCCACTTCGACGGAAATTTCGTTGACACGCGGAAGCGGATGCAGGACGAGCATATCTTCTTTGGCAGGAGCCATTTTAGCCTTATTCAGAATATAGAAGTCTTTCAGTCTCACATAATCCTCTTCGTTGAAAAAGCGTTCCCGCTGCACTCTCGTCATATAAAGCATATCCAGGTCGGGCATACATTCCTCCAGCCGGATGACTTCCCGGAAAGAAATATTTTTTTCCGCCAGCATGTCCGTAATGTAGTCGGGAACCTTTAATTCCGGCGGAGAGATGAAAACAAACTGGATATCCGGATAACGGACGAGCGCGTTGATTAAGGAATGCACGGTGCGGCCGAATTTTAAGTCGCCGCAGAGACCGATGGTAAAATGACCGAGCCGCCCTTTCAGGGAGCGAATCGTCAACAGGTCTGTCAATGTCTGCGTCGGGTGCTGGTGGCCGCCGTCGCCCGCATTGATAACCGGAATGGAAGATTTATCCGCCGCAACCATCGGGGCGCCTTCTTTGGGATGCCGCATGGCGCAGATATCTGCAAAGCAGGAGATGACCCTTATCGTATCGGAAACGCTTTCGCCTTTGGAAGCGGAAGAGGAACCGGCGTCTGAAAAGCCGAGAACCTGTCCGCCCAGGCTGAGCATGGCGGATTCAAAGCTGAGTCTTGTGCGGGTGCTCGGTTCATAGAAGCAGGTAGCGAGTTTCTTTCCTTCGCAGGCATGAGCGTATTTTGCGGGATATTTCTCAATATCGTTCGCGAGGTCGAAGAGGGAATCCAGTTCCTCTACCGTAAAATCGAGTGGGTTCATAAGATGTCTCATTGGCATGGTACTCCTTTCAAATACATAATCTCTTTCGGTAATTGCCAAAAAAATAGAAGAGAGGCACTCCCTTCTATTTTCTGTATTTACGATATAAAAGATAACAAATCATCCACCGGTTTTCTTCTGGGAGCGGCAGGCTCCTCCGCAGCATAACCGACAGGAATCAAAGCAACAAGCTCCTGTGTTTCCGGAACCCCGAGAAGGGATTCGATTTTATCCTGGTCAAAAATGCCAAGAATCACGGAACCAAGACCCTTTTCACAGGCGGCCAGACAAAAAGTCTGGGATGCGATACCGGCATCAAACATCTGCCATGTGTCTTTCCGGGGAGTGGTAAAAGAACCGTCCCGTTCATAGCCGCATCTGTTCTTCACTACGGTGATGGCGATTAACATCGGTGCATTTTCAATAATTCTGCCGTTATTTGGAAAAGAAGAAGTTCCTTCCGCGGCAATTTTGTCTTTCAGTTCCCCTTCTATTGCAATATAACGGGTAATCTGTGTGTTCTTCCAGCTAGGTGCATAAGAAGCGGTTTCAATGATTTCGGATAACAGTGCGTGGTCAATTTTATCTTCTTTGAACTGACGGATACTTCTGCGTTCCCTGATACATTCCTGTGCTGTCATAAAAAACCTCTCTTTCTTCTCAGCCTGAAAAGCCGGGCCGGAATATACTGATTGTTGCGTTGTTCAACATTGGATTCACAATATTTTGTATATCATACCACAAAGAGGCGGGCGTTGCAATGTAAAATATGATTTAAGCTGCAGAATTAATTGTGCGGGAATTCATTGCGGACAGATTGCAGAAAACCGGAATTGACATTTGAGTTGTGGAATGCGCATGAATATGCTATATTAATACATGAGAAAACAACAGAACGAGTAAGAAAGGCGGAATATATATGGCATTTCAGGAAAAAAAACGTTGGCTGTTCTTTGGTCTTCCGTTCACTTTTACGAAGTACACGGTAGAAGAAGAGGTCATTACGATTAACAGCGGTCTGCTTCATACACATGAAAACGACTGTTATATGTATAAAGTACAGGATGTGGAACTGGAAATCAGCCTTTTGGAAAGAATTTTCGGGCTTGGAACGGTAGTCTGCTATACAGGAGACACAACGCATCCCAAACTGCTTTTGGAGCATATTAAAAACGCGAAAGACGTTAAGAATTATATTTTGAAAGAATCGGAAGAGGCCAGAAGAAAACGGCGTACGCTGAATACGCTGGATATCGGTTCCGGTTCGTTTGATGCGGACGATATGGACGATTAGTGTTATCGTTCATTTGGCTGAAAATGAATGATACAGTACACTAGGGCCGGTTGGAGAGTCTGTCGCTTTCCGTAAGCAGTTTTTCGAACAGCAGTCCCGAAAGAAACCAACAGGGAGCATAGTCCAGACGGATGACTTTGCCGATATTCCATCTGGACTTTTCGTAATTCCAGGGACAGAGGCCTTTTCGGCGCAGCAAAACGCCGGAAACAAATTCTCCGAGAAAAATGATGCCGGTATACACAAGGCCGCGGAATATAAAGTTTCTGTTTTTTAACAGACGGCTGACAGGCGCTAAAAAGGCTGCCATTCCGTAGATGGGGAACATCCAGACCGAAGTCATGCCGGATAGTTTGAAGTTCCGCCTGCGGAAGGAATGAAAAGCGGTGAACAGGATTTCCAGACACCAGCCGAGCAGTCCGCAATGAATAAAGTTGTGAAGAAAATTTTTCATACAGTAAGGATTGCCATAATATCGCTTTATATACAGTTGTATACAGATATAACTATTGTTATTTAATAAAAATTTCGTTTGCATGGCAGACAGATGGGTGTGCGATGAATTATCAGGAAGCAATGGAATATTTGGAAGGTCTGAACCGTTACGGCTGCGTGCCCGGGCTTGAGAGTATCCGGGAGCTTTGCGCGCGGCTTCATGACCCACAGGAGAAACTGCGGTTCGTACATATTGCCGGAACGAACGGCAAGGGGTCCGTACTCGCTTATGTGTCAACGATATTGCAGACGGCGGGATATAAGGTCGGACGGTATATTTCACCTGCGCTTTCGGATTACCGGGAGCGTTTTCAGATAAACGGGAAAATGATTCCGAAGAATCAATTCAGCCTGTATCTGGAACAGGTGAAAGCGGCGGCGGAGCAGATGGCGGCGGAAGGACTGCCCCACCCGACGCAGTTTGAGGTGGATACGGCGTTTGCTTTTTTGTATTTTCTGGATAAAAAATGTGATATTGTCGTGCTTGAGACCGGAATGGGAGGATTGACGGATGCGACGAACCTTATCGGGACGACCATCTGTGCGGTACTGACGCCGGTCGGCATGGACCATATGGCTGCGCTTGGCGGCTCGCTTGAGGAAATCGCGCGGCAGAAGGCCGGCATCATCAAAGAGAATTGTACGGTCGTAACCTGCGGACAGAAAGAAGAGGCGATGCGGGTTATTCGGCAGGAAGCGGAACAGCGTGGCTGTCCGCTGCGGATTGCCGAGATAAGCGGCATTACGAATGTGAAATACGGTCTGACAAAACAGCGTTTTACTTACGGGCGGCATAAGAATCTGGAAATTACGCTGGCAGGACAGCATCAGACAGCCAATGCGGCTTTGGCGGTGGAAGTGTCCGAGGCGCTTCTTGCGGCGGGATTTTCCATACCGGATGAGGCATTGCGGAGAGGGCTTCTGGAAACAAAATGGCCGGGCCGGTTCAGCGTTATGGGCAAAAATCCGCTGTTCGTCCTGGATGGCGCACATAATGAAGACGGGGCCGCGGCATTGGCACAATCCGTAAAGTTTTATTTTTCTCATAAAAAAATAATATATATTATGGGAATTTTAGCGGATAAGGAGTATGATAAGATTATAAGAATAACAGCTCCTTATGCGGAGCAGGTTATTACGGTGACGCCGCCCCGTAATCCGCGTGCGCTTGGCGGTTATGAACTGGCGCAGGCGGTGAAAGAATACCATCCGAGCGTGACGGTGGCGGACAGTCTTCAGGAGTCGGTGGAGATGGCCTGTCTGCTGGCGGGAGGAGATAAGAATACAGTTGTTATTGTATTTGGCTCTCTTTCGTTTCTGGGTGAGATGATAAATATTATAGAACATAGAGATGCAATCAGGAGAGATTCTCATGGTAAATCAGAATAAAATCAGGGAAGCGGTAAAGCTGTTTCTGGAAGGCATCGGAGAGGAGCCGGAACGGGAAGGGCTTATCGAGACGCCTGACAGAATTGCCCGCATGTGTACGGAAATTTTTGCGGGAATGGAGGAGGATGTTTCCGAACATCTTTCCAAAACGTTTGTTATAGAAAACAACGAAATGGTATTCGAAAAAGATATTGTATTTTATTCCGTTTGTGAGCATCATTTTCTGCCTTTTTACGGAAAGGCGCATATCGCATACATACCGGATGGCAGAGTGGTCGGACTGAGCAAACTGGCGAGAACGGTGGAAGTTTATGCCAGACGGCCTCAGATTCAGGAACAGATGACAGGGCAGATTGCAGATGCTGTTATGAACTATTTAAAGCCGCAGGGCGTTATGGTAATGGTGGAAGCAGAGCATATGTGCATGACTATGCGCGGAGTCAGAAAGCCGGGGAGCAGGACGGTGACCGTGTCCAGAAGAGGCTGTTTTGAAGAAAATGCGCGTTTACAGGACCTTTTTTTCCAGATGATGCGGGAACGGTAAGGCAGGTAAAACCTGATTTAATAAATTCATCTATCGGAATTTTCCGAATAGAAAGAAAGGAGATGGATAGAAGATGAAAATTGGAGCGAGAGAGTTTGATGTGAAGGGGAAAACATATGTTATGGGAATCTTAAACGTAACGCCGGATTCTTTTTCAGATGGCGGAAGATTCAATCAAATGGACGCGGCCCTTTTTCATGTGGAAGAAATGATTAAAGAAGGAATGGATGTCTTGGATATCGGCGGAGAATCTACAAGGCCGGGCCATAAGATGGTGTCGGAGGAAGAGGAGCTTGGCCGCGTCATTCCGGTGATTGAGCAGGTACGGGCAAGATTCGATATTCCGATTTCGCTGGATACCAGTAAGAGCGCCGTAGCAAGCGCAGGAATTGCGGCGGGCGTGGATATGATTAATGATGTATGGGGATTTAAATATGACGGAAATCTTGCAAAAGTAACTGCCGATGCAGGAATTCCCTGCATCCTGATGCACAACCGGAAAGAAGCCGATTACACGGATTATATCCAGAACGTTTTGGAGGACCTGGCGGAAAGTGTAGAGATAGCCCGTTTATCCGGGATTACGGATGAAAAAATCTTATTGGACCCGGGTATCGGTTTTGGAAAGACTTATGAGAATAATCTGGAAATTATGAATAACATGGAGATACTGCACAGCTTCGGATATCCGCTTGTGCTTGGCGCGAGCAGGAAATCCGTAATCGGAATGACGCTGGATTTACCCGTGTCGGAGCGGTTGGAGGGTACGTTGGTAACAACTGTTATTGCCGTGATGAAAGGCGCTATGTTTGTGCGTGTTCATGATATCAAAGAAAATGTGAGAACAATCAGAATGACAGAAGCTATTATAAATAAATAGCGGAATTGAGAGGGTAAATGATGGACGAGATTATTATTGAGAATTTGAAGGTATATGCGTATCACGGGGTTTATAAAGAGGAGAATGAGAAAGGCCAGAACTTCTATGTTAATGCGGTTCTTTATGCGGATACGAGAAAGGCCGGAAAGGAAGATAAGCGGGAGCTGACAACAAGCTATGGCGATGTATGCCAGTTCATTCATACGTTCATGAGTGAAAATCTTTTCCAGCTGATAGAAACCGTGGCGGAAAGAACGGCGGAGGCTGTTTTATCACATTTTCCGCTGTTAGAGGGGATTACGTTGGAAATTCGTAAGCCGGAGGCTCCAATCGACCTGGAGTTTGAATCGGTATCGGTGAAGATTACCCGTATGTGGCATAACGCCTGTCTGGCAACCGGCTCCAATATGGGAAACCGCCCTAAATATATTAAAGACGCCATAGACACAATTAATGATGACGAGAAATGTAAAGTGATAAAGAGTTCGGAACTTGTGCATTCCCGTTCTTATGGGGATGTAGAGCAGGGAGACTTCTTTAACGGCGCTTTGCTTATCCGGACGCTGTATACGCCGGAAGAGCTGCTGGAGCGGCTCCATGAAATCGAAGATGCGGCGGGAAGACAGCGAATCAAACACTGGGGACCGAGAACGCTGGATTTGGATATTATTTTCTATGATGACCTGATTTTGGATACGGATATTTTGCAGATTCCTCATATCGATATGCAGAACAGGGATTTCGTTCTGGAACCGTTGTCGCAGATTGTGCCTTACAAGATTCATCCTGTATTTGGAAAATCTGTAATACAGCTTTGCGAGGAAGTGCAGAAAACGGGAGAGAAATATGTTATTGATTCGGAATATATACAGTAGACCGATGCAGTCAACGGAGGCCAGAGCCGTGTACATCGGGCGGGGACACAGGGATTTTCCATCGAACGAGCTGAAACCGTTCTCCATGATTATGTCATTGATGAATAGCGGATGTTATGAATGCTGCGGATTTTATGATAAAGCGGATGATTCATTGCGCGCCTATGCTTTTATGATGGCCGATAAAGAGACAAACATGCTGTTGCTCGATTATTTTGCTGTTTGTGAAGAAGTGCGGGGAAAAGGATACGGAAGCGTTGCACTCGAATTGTTAAAAGCAGATTATATGAATTATGACGGCATGCTTTTTGAAGTGGAAGACGATGACGCGGCTGAAACAGAAGCGGAGATGCAGCTGCGCCGGAGACGGATTTCTTTCTATGAGCGGAACGGCGTCGTGATGACAGAACAGCGGAGTCGCGCATTTGGCGTGGATTTCAGGCTGATGGTGATGAATCTCGGAAAAACATCTGAAGAAAATGACATTGGTTATTTAATTGCTTCCATGTATCAGAAGATGCTGCCTGAAAATATATTCAAAGAGCAATTCCTGCTGCGATAAAAAAAGATATCGAATGTTGTCAAAATATGATTTAATTTATTTCCAATGATTGCCAGAAAGGAATCCCTTGCCGGATTCCTTTTTTTCTTACCGAAAATCTTTGATACATAAATCTTACAAATGTAATATATAAAGACAGAAAGGGAGGTCACAATCTATCAGGACATGAATTTTCGGGATGCGATAAAGGAGTACATCCGGGAGATTGGTTATGGAAATCAGGAGGCTGGAAAGGACGTGTCTTCTTACTGGATGGATGGCGCGTTGAAAATGCAGAAGCCGTGAAGCGTTCCATCTGTCTGTATGATTCCGGGGAAACGGCGCTTTACGGAAAGACCGGCACGGAGGAAATGAACGGTCAAAACGTCTCCGGCTGGTTTGTCGGTTATCTGGAAAAAGATGGCGGCGTCTGTTTCTTTGCGGTCAATATCCAAGCGCAGAATCCGATATCGGACCGGCAAAAGCCGCCTCCGGGCCAATCGCAGCGGAACTTACTTTTGAAATTCTTACCGATTTGCATTTGTAACAGACCTGAAAGCAGAAAAGGGGCATCGCGCAGTCATCTGGTTTGATGATTTTGCGACAGCCCCTT
This sequence comes from uncultured Lachnospiraceae bacterium, assembly GCA_910578475.1. GTDB lineage: Bacteria > Bacillota > Clostridia > Lachnospirales > Lachnospiraceae > UBA3282. The sequence continues at coordinate 12,273 of CAJTRK010000013.1, forward strand.
TTGTGTCGGTGTGAGTGTCAGTTCATATTGGCGGCAGCGGCATCTCTTGCGGCGTCAAAAGTCGTAACATAGACATTGCCCAAAGTGCTTGTTTTATACACCGGAACGGATGCGCCATACTGGTTGAAATAGACATACTGCGAAGTGATGTTAATATTTTCATAAACGCCGGAAGCCACCACTTCCGGATTACTGCCGTCGGTATACATTCTTTTTAAAGCCGGCTCCGTTTTGGAACTCTTCTGATAGTATATATAACCAGAATGGATGTTGAAGAAATCTACCCGGTCATTGGTCAGAACTTCTATAACGTCAGATGACATATTGTAACGGCAAAGGCGGTAGTCGTTGAGAACATCCATATAATAAACATAGCCGTCCAGATAAACCGGATTCCAGATGTTTCCTGCCCAGATGGAAGTTATGGTATCGTTTGTCGTGTTTAACGTATAAAGTTCGTGGTCATCTTCCGTACCATTGAAGTAAATCAGGCCATCGACGCAGGAAGCCGGATTGATTACATAATCTGCAACTTCCGTCTTATCGGATTTGTCGATTTTTATCTTGCTGAGCACGGTTCCCGTCTTCGTGTCATAATCCTGATAGTACAGATAGTTGCCGCATAACTGCATCGTAACGGCAAATGTCCTGTCCAGACAGGATACCCGCTTTCCGTTTTTCTCGCTGCGGTAGATGCCGGCGGTACGGCCCATGAAACCGAGTCCCTTGCCGTTCGTGCCGCTTTCCATATAATAATAGATGTAGTCGCCGCCGGCATTGATGGAAGCGACATAATTGCTGTTCAGTTTTACGATATCCGTTTCATCGGCATTCATGGAGTAGAGGGCGTTATTGTCATACGCATTGGCGAAATAGACCCTTCCGTCCGATTCGCAGAAAAGTCCTCCATTGTTCAGATTGCCGGCGGTGTTGCCGACGGTAGAAGCATCGTTCATCGGAATTCTGCCAATCAGTATCGCGGCCGTGAATAACAAAGCCAGTACACAGGTAACGATACAGATGATAATCAGATTTTTTTTGGTAGTTGTCATATAAATTCCCCTTGCCTTTCTATCAACTTACGATATTTTCCCCTTTGTTGAACTTATATTTTACATATAGTATAGTATTAAACCTACTTGATAGCAAGCTGGTTTTGTTATAATATTAGGAAGAGCAAAGGTGATGAATCAGGAGGAAAGCGGGAGGCGGACAGGGCATCGTTCTCTTTGGAGGCACGCTCGGAATCCTTTACAGGGCCTCCGCCAGAGAACAATGCCCTGTCTGCCTCCCGCTTTCCTCCCGATTTGTGATTGTACAGAATGAAGAGGGGCAAATGTAAAATGGACTTACTGGAATTGAGAAAGCAGCTGGATGAGCTGGATGAGCAGATTGTGGCGCTGTATGAGAAGCGTATGGATATTTCTTCTCAGGTGGCGGATTATAAGATACAGACCGGAAAAAAGGTCTTTGATAAGGAGCGGGAAATCGCGAAGCTGAACGCGGTAAAGAACCTGACCCATAACGAATTTAACGGACGCGGCATTCAGGAGCTGTTTGAACAGATAATGTCGATGAGCCGGAAACTGCAGTATAAGAAGCTTTCGGAAAGCGGAAGCATGGGAAGACTGCCGTTTATCGGTATCGACACGTTGAAGGAACGAAGCGCAAGGGTGGTTTTCCAGGGGGCGGAAGGCTCCTATTCTCAGATGGCGATGCAGGCGTTTTTCGGGGAAGATGTGAACAGCTTTCATGTGGAGACATTCCGGGATGCCATGTGCGCCATTGAAGAAGGCAGCGCGGATTATGCGGTGCTCCCAATCGAAAATTCTACGGCCGGCATTGTAAACGAAATTTATGACCTGCTTGTGGAATTTGAAAATTATATCGTGGGAGAGCAGATTATCCGAATCGAGCATTGCCTGATGGGAGTGCCCGGAACGAAGCCGGAAGAGATTCGTACGGTCTTTTCCCATCCGCAGTCATTGATGCAGAGCGCCCGTTATTTAAACAGCCATGCCTCCTGGCAGCAGATAAGTATGCAGAACAATGCTTTTGCGGCGAGAAAAGTTATGGAAGACGGGGACAAAAGCCAGGCGGCGATTGCCAGCGGGCAGGCGGCGAAAATATATGGTCTGGAGATTCTGGAACGGGGCGTAAACCATTCGCAGACCAATTCTACAAGATTCATCATTGTTACGAACCAGAAGGTTTTCTTAAAGGATGCGGGAAAAGTCAGCATTTGCTTTGAAATTCCGCATGAAAGCGGTTCTCTTTACCACATGCTTTCACATTTTATATATAATGATTTGAACATGACCAAAATCGAGAGCCGGCCAATCGAAGACAGGAATTGGGAATACCGCTTCTTCGTTGATTTTGACGGAAATCTGGCAGACAGCGCGGTTAAAAATGCGTTAAGAGGACTTCGGGAAGAAGCGAGGAATATGCGGATTCTCGGGAATTACTGAATAAGATGTTGTGGTTCAGGTGTGGCTGCCGGCGGCCGCACCTGAACCACAACATAAAGACGAACAAAGGAGTGTTATCATGAGACTGGAAGAATTAATCATATACAAGGACTTTTCACAGGGAGAGCTGCTGCATCATATGGTGTATCTGATGGAACATTACCGGGAGAAAAAGGACAGGGCTCTTTTTTATGACTGTATGCACGATTTGCTGGAACTGGCTGCGTCCCATGGCTTTTACGGCAATCTCTGGCACTGTTATCTGACGAATCTTCTCGTGAACAACGAAAACAGTTACAGCATGGCCTGCGAGATTCGGGGCGGCGTAGAAGGGACCATCAACGAGGCGGCGCTGCATGATATCCGCATTTTCAAAGAATTATATGATTATGATTTTACGGAGATGATGGGAGAATTGCAGGTTCCCGAGTTTGCGCTGGCGCTTTCCTATGTGAGCTGTTCTCAGAAAAGCAAGGTATACAACAGCCGCATCCGGGACCGGATATGTCATCTTGCGGAGCGGTTCAATGAGGACGATACGCCGGAGGCGATGAAAGATACGCTGACGGAATTTTATAAAGATTACGGTGTGGGGCGGTTTGGGCTGCATAAGGCATTCCGCGTCAGACATGATGAAAGCGGCGCGGTCATCGAGCCGATTCTCAATATCGCCCATGTGCATCTCGACGACCTGGTGGGATATGAGATTCCGAAGAAGAAACTGATTGATAATACGGAAGCTTTTGTGAGTGGAAAAAAGGCCAATAACTGTCTGCTGTTCGGGGATGCCGGAACCGGAAAATCTTCCAGTGTAAAAGCGATTGCCAATCAATATTATGACAGAGGGCTGCGTATTATAGAAATATACAAGCATCAGTTTCAGGATTTGAACGACGTCATTTCTCAGGTCAAGAACCGGAACTACAAGTTTATCATTTATATGGATGATTTAAGTTTTGAAGATTTTGAAATCGAATATAAGTATTTGAAAGCGGTTATCGAAGGCGGTCTTGAGAAAAAGCCGGAAAACGTGCTGATATACGCGACGTCCAATCGAAGACATCTGGTGCGGGAAAAATTCAGCGATAAGGAAGAGCGGCGGGACGATTTACATGCGGGCGATACGGTGCAGGAGAAATTATCGCTCGTTTCCAGATTCGGTGTGACGATTTTCTTCTGTGCGCCGGACAAAAAGCAGTTCCAGCAGATTGTCGAGACATTGGCCGGCCGATATGGTATTATGATGGACAGAGAGGAACTGCTTCTTGCAGCCAATAAATGGGAGCTTGCCCACGGCGGGCTGTCGGGAAGAACGGCGCAGCAGTTCATCGATTACCTTCTCGGAGGAGCGGACTGAAAAAGGGGGATTAGTGTGAAAAATAAATTTTTCACACGCGAATTTGTGCCTGCGGCGCAAATATCGCAGGTTGAGAGAAAGGCATGGTTATTTGTATGAAAACTTTTGCGGCAATCGACGTCGGTTCTTATGAACTGTCAATGAAGATTTTTGAAGTATCCAAGCAGAACGGGCTGCGGGAAGTGGACTGCATCAGACACCGCATTGACCTGGGGACGGATACATATGCCACGGGAAAGCTCAGCTATGGCAGGGTCAATGAATTATGCAGGGTACTGCGGGAATATAGAAATATTATGAGCGGGTATCATGTGGATGATTATAAGGCGTACGGGACGAGCGCAATCCGTGAGATGGAAAACAGGCGTATTATTCTGGACCAGATAGAGCAGCGGACGGGCATTAAAATAGAGGTGCTGAGCAATTCCGAGCAGCGATTTCTGGATTATAAATCCATTGCGTCCAAAGGCAAGGTATTCAATAAGGTTATAGAAAAGGAAACGGCCATTCTGGATATCGGAGGCGGCAGCATTCAGATATCGCTTTTTGTAAAAGATTCGCTTGTCACAACACAGAACATGCGGCTCGGCATTCTGCGTCTGCAGGATAATATGAGCCATCTGAACCTGAAAACGAGCCAGTATGAAAATATCATCGATGAGTTTATCAGTTCGCAGCTCGCCGTTTTTAAGAAACTGTATCTGAAAGACAGAAATATCGAAAATATCATCGTTGTGGACGATTATATTTCGGCCGTCGTAAAGCGTAAAATGGCCCATCTTGCGGACGACTGCATCGAGGCGTCCGAGATGGATACTTTTTTGAAAAAAGTGCGGGAAAAGTCCGTCTCAGAGGCGGCAAGAATTTTGGATATGTCGGAGGAAAACATACCGCTTCTCTATATTTCGAGCGTTCTTTTAAACCGCGTCGTCAAAGTGATGAACGCCGGAATGATATGGGTTCCCGGCGTGACGCTCTGCGACGGTATCGCGTATGAATACGGAGAAAAGAATAAAATCATGAAAGCGAATCATGATTTTGAAGAAGATATCATCGCCTGCGCGCAGAATATCAGCAAGCGGTATATGGGAAGCAGGCGCAGGGGCGAGACATTGGAGAAAATCGCGCTGACGATTTACGACAGTATGCGGAAGGTGCACGGACTGGGCAGGCGGGAGCGGCTTTTGTTACAGCTTGCGACAATTTTGCATGACTGCGGCAAATATGTCAGCCTGACGAATCTGGGAGAATGTTCTTACAGTATTATTATGTCAACCGAAATAATCGGCCTTTCTCATATCGAAAGAGAAATCGTAGCCAACACGGTCAAGTATAATCATATGGATTTTGATTATTATGAGATGATAGGCCAGACCGTCGATTTGGATAATGACGCGTATCTGAAAATCGCGAAGCTGACGGCAATTTTAAAGGTGGCGAACGGACTTGACAGGAGCCACAAGCAGAAATTCAAAGATATTAAAACAGCGTTAAAAGAGGAAGAGCTGGTTATCACCATCGATACGCCGGTGGATATTACATTGGAAAAGGGCATGTTTTACCGCAGGGCAGATTTTTTTGAAGAGGTGTACAGCGTTAAGCCGGTTATCCGGCAGAAAGGCGGAAGTCTTAATTAAGAGGAAAGGACACAGGGAGTATGGCGGAGAAATCGGAATTTTCAAAAGCAGAATATTTTACGAACAGGGAAATGAGCTGGCTTCTTTTTGATAAGAGAGTTTTAAGCGAAGCGGAAGACAAGAGGCTTCCGTTGTTTGAACGGTTAAAATTCCTGAGCATTTCGGCGTCGAATCTGGATGAGTTTTTTATGGTGCGGGTCGCATCCCTGAAGGATATGGTCAATGCCGGGTATGTCAAAAAGGACATTGCGGGTCTGACGCCGAAAGAGCAGCTTGCGGCGGTGAATCAGGAGACCCATGCGTTGGTGAAAAAGCAGTATGCTACATACCATTCATTGCTCGGACAGCTTCTGGAGAACGGGCTTCGGGTAATCGGGCATCACGAGGAGCTGACAAAGGAAGAGGCGGCTTTTGTGGATTCCTATTTTGAGGACAACGTGTACCCGGTGCTGACGCCTATGGCGGTGGATTCTTCCAGGCCCTTTCCCTTAATTCGCAATAAAACGCTGAATATCGGGGCGTTAGTCAGAAAAAAGAGCGGTGAGGAGGATTTGGAATTTGCGACCGTGCAGGTTCCGAGCGTGCTCTCCAGAATCGTTTTCATTCCGGCGGCGGAAGGAAAGGCCGCTATTTTGCTGGAAGAAGTTATTGAACGGAACATTCATAAACTCTTTTTAAACTATGATATTGTATGCGCTTATCCGTTTCGGATTATGCGTAATGCCGATTTGTTGATTGAGGAAGAAGAAGCGGGCGATTTACTGATTGAAATCGAGAAACAGCTGAAGAAAAGACAGTGGGGGCAGGCAATCCGTCTGGAAGTCGAAGAGGGCATGGATAAAAGACTGCTAAAGATTATTCAGGATGAGCTCCATATCGGAAACGAGGATATTTATTCAATCAACGGGCCGCTTGATATTACATTTCTCATGAAGATGTACGGATTGGACGGATTCGAGCATTTGAGGGAACATCGCTACCATGGGGACTGGCCCGTGCCGGAACTGTCGGATGAGACGGATATTTTTGCCTGCATCCGGAAGGACGATATCCTGATGTATCATCCGTATCAGACTTTCGAACCGGTCGTGCGTTTCATCAGGCAGGCGGCCAAAGACCCGGATGTGCTCGCCATCAAACAGACTTTGTACAGAGTCAGCGGCAACTCGCCGATAATCGCGGCGCTGGAACAGGCAGCCGAGAACGGAAAACAGGTCTCCGTTCTGGTTGAGCTGAAAGCGCGTTTCGATGAAGAAAATAATATCGTCTGGGCAAGAAGGCTGGAAAAAGCGGGCTGTCATGTTATCTACGGGCTGGTCGGGTTAAAAACCCACAGTAAGATTACGCTGGTGGTCAGACGGGAAGAGAACGGCATCAGGCGGTATGTGCATCTTGGAACGGGTAACTATAATGATTCTACCGCCAAGTTATATACGGACCTCGGCCTTTTGACCTGTTCCGAGACGATTGGCGAGGATGCGACCGCGGTATTCAATATGCTCTCCGGCTATTCGGAGCCCCGTTCCTGGAATAAGCTTTCGCTCGCGCCGCTGTGGCTGAAAGACAGATTCCTTTATCTGATTGCAAGAGAAAAGGAACATGCCCTGCAGGGGCGGCCGGCGAGAATCATTGCAAAGATGAACGCTTTGTGTGATAAGACTATTATTGAAGCGCTCTATGAAGCGAGCGCGGCGGGTGTAAAAATTGATTTGATTATCCGGGGAATCTGCTGCCTGAAAGTAGGACTGCCCGGTATCAGCGAGAATATCTGCGTCCGTTCCATTGTCGGAAACTATCTGGAGCACGCAAGAATCTTTTATTTTGAAAATGACGGGCGGCAGGAATTTTATTGCGCGAGCGCGGACTGGATGCCGCGAAATCTGGACAGGCGCGTGGAAATCATGTTTCCCATTGAGAAACGCGCGCTGCAGGATAAAATCATACGGATTTTGGAATATCAGTTAAAAGATACGGTAAAAGCGCATCTGCTGCTTCCGGATGATACTTATACGAAAGTGGATATGCGGGGGAAAGAAAAGTTTAACTCTCAGCTTGCTTTTTGCGAACTTGCGCAGAACTGTGCGAGAAAGCAGGAAGAAGCGGCGGACAGAAGGGTGTTCATTCCCGAAATGTCACAAACTGCTGAAAGGACATTGTTATTATGAAAATCATATTAGCGTCGGCTTCACCGAGAAGAAAAGAACTGTTAAAACAGGTCGGTCTGTCTTTTAAGACAATGCCGAGCACGAAGGAAGAGACAGTAAGCGGGAAATCACCGGAAGATATCGTAGAAGAATTATCTTATCAGAAAGCGGTCGATATCTGCGGAAAGCTTTCCGGGACGATGAAAGAGGATTTTGTTGTAATCGGCGCGGATACGGTGGTATCGTGCTGGAATAAAGTATTGGGAAAGCCGAAGGACAGGGAAGATGCGTTCGATATGTTATGGGAGCTGCAGGGAAAGAGCCATCAGGTCTATACCGGCGTGACGCTTGCCTGGAAATATGCGGATATGCCCGCAATGTTTCATACGTTTCATGAATGTACGGACGTTACCGTTTTTCCGATGAACGAGGAGGAAATTGAGCAATATATCGATTCCGGGGAACCGATGGATAAGGCGGGGGCTTATGCGATTCAGGGCAGGTTTGCGGCCTATATTCAGGGTATCTGCGGCGACTATGCCAATGTTGTCGGCCTGCCCGTCGGAAGAGTTTATCAGGAGCTTAAGCAGAGAGAACTGCTTGATTAAAAGAAAAAGAAGAAAGGAGTAAGGTTTACAATGTTTGATGACGCAGTATTACAATGTTTTCTCAAGAAGCAGAGTCAGCTGTTCCCGGAGGATGTGGCGGAAACGCTGGAAGAAGCGGATAGTTTTCTGGAGGAATGTATGGCCGTTGTCGTAGACTCTGTGAAGGAAGTATGGGAATATTTCGATGAACAGGGTGTCGATATGGAAGGCGCGGATGAAGCGGAAATACTGGAAGCGGATGAAGTGTTCGATATCGGGGACGGCCGTTATCTGATTGTGGAATGTTAGTCACGGAAAAGAGAGCAATCTTTACAAAAAACGTGCGAAATGCTATACTTGAAAACAAAAAGGAGGGCTACAAAATGTCCAGTCATGTAAAAGGTTTATCAGCCGAGGAAGCATTATTAAAACTGCAGCAGGGGAATGAGAAGTATCTGAATGCTTCTGTCAATCCGGGAGATGTTTCGCCTGCGATTCGCAAAGATACCTGCGAAAACGGTCAGTTTCCCTATGCGGTCGTTATTACCTGTTCTGATTCCCGTGTAATACCGGAAAGTATTTTTTCGGCCGGAATCGGAGAACTGTTCACAATTCGCGTTGCCGGAAACGTAGTAAAAGATTTTGAACTTGGAAGCGTTGAATACGCGGTAGACCACCTCGGTTCTAATTTGGTTGTTGTGCTCGGCCACACGAACTGCGGTGCGGTAGGAGCTGCAATAGGCGGCGGTGCGGAAGGTTTCATTAAAACGATTACGGATGAAATCAAAGAAGCAATCGGAGACGAGACAGACGGCTACAAAGCGAGCTGCCTGAATGCGGAGAACAGCATTCAGAAGATTAAGGAGAATTTACATATGGCTGACGGCGTGAAAGTTGTCGGTGCGATTTATCATATAGAAGACGGTCATGTAGAATTCATGAAATGAATCAATTTATGAAATAAATTTGTTTATGAAATGAATTTTTTGAACAGAATATTCTTCTGCGAAGTGCGTCAGGCTGAGAAGCCTGGCGCATTTTTTGGTTCCCGTTTTCCGCTTTCGTTCATATAATAGAGCAGGAACTTTTATGGAGCAGAAAAAGGAGCGTTATGATTTATGGCGATTGGTTATCTGATGATTCATGCGAGAACCGCGCAGGATGCGATTCCGCTTGAAGGAGTGCGAATCAGGATTCTGGACGACAGGGGACGGAATGTTTATGAACTGACGACGGATGAGAGCGGAGAAGCGCAGCTCGTTTCTCTGGAGACGGTAGGAAGGGAATTATCCCTTGACCCGTATTATGGCGGTATGCCGTATATCGGTTATGACGTGATTGCGCAGGCGGCGGGATTTCATTCGATTCATGTTACGGGAATCCCCATTTATGACAGGGAAACCGCTCTTTTGCCACTTTCGTTTGTTCCGCTTTCGGAAGGGCAAAGAGGCGCGGGAGCGACGGAAATCGTGATAGGCAGACCTGCGGCGTCCATGCGGGAAATGCGTTATCAGGAGGCGCCTGTCGAGGAACCCCGCGTGCTGCGTCAGGTGGTCATTCCCAATCCGATTACGGTGCATCTTGGCAGGCCGTCCGCCCCTGCCTCGAATGTGCAGGTATCTTTCCCGGACTATGTAAGAAATGTGGCGAGCAGCGAAATTTATCCGACCTGGCCGGAAGCGTCTCTGCGGGCAAATATTTATGCGATTATCACATTTGCGCTGAACCGGGTATTTACGGAATGGTACAAAAGTCAGGGATACAATTTTGATATCACGAACAGTACTGCGTATGACCAGGCATTCGTCTACGGAAGACCCATCTACGAATCCATCAGCAGAATTGTCGATGAAATTTTTAACGAGTATGTCCGCAGACGGGGGCAGATTGCACCGTATTTTACCTCCTTCTGTAATGGCACGACAACAACCTGTTCCGGTCTGTCCCAATGGGGAACGGTAACGCTGGCGCAGCAGGGACGTACACCGCTCCAGATTCTTCGTACCTATTATCCGGATGACGTAGAAATCGTGGAGACAGATATTATCGCCAATGTGCCTTCCTCTTATCCGGGGACGCCGCTCCGGGTCGGAAGTACGGGGCTTGATGTGCAGACGATTCAGACCTATCTGAACAGAATCCGGAGAAATTATCCTGCAATTCCTTTGATTACGGACGAGGCGGGTACGTTCGGAAACAGCACGAAAGCGGCGGTTACCAAATTCCAGAGTGTTTTCAGTCTGGCAGCGGACGGAATTGTGGGGAAGGCCACCTGGTATAAGATTTCCAAGTTATATGCCGCGGTAACAAGGCTGGCGGAGCTGGACAGCGAGGGAACCAGTCTCGGCATCGGAACCGTGCCGCCTTCTTCGGTGCTGCGGCAGGGGTCCAGAGGAACGGACGTCATTACGCTGCAATATCTGCTGGATATGATTTCGGAATTTTATCCGGGTATTCCGAGTATCGCGCAGGATGGTATTTTCGGGGAGGCGACAAGACAGGCGGTCATTGCTTTTCAACAGTCAAAAGACCTTGTGCCGGACGGCATTGTAGGTCCGGGAACATGGAGGGCTCTTTATGAGGCGTATCGGGGAATAGAAGATAATGTGCCGCAGCCGGGACCGGGAACGGATGGAAACGTCATCGAATATACTGTGCGTTCCGGCGATACGCTGTGGCTGCTTGCCCAGAGATATGGCACAACGGTGGCGGAGATAAAAAGACTGAATCATCTGACAGGCGATATGCTCAGCATCGGTCAGGTCTTAATGATACCGGCAGGGCAGCAGAGCGCGTATTTTGAATATACGGTCCGGCCCGGCGATACATTATGGCTGCTCGGCCAACGCTATGGCACGACGGTGGATGCCATCAAAAAACTGAACGGGCTTACGGGCGATATGCTGAATGTAGGCCAGGTGCTGCGGATTCCGCAATAAAAAACGCAGGCTCAGCCGCCTGCGTTCCAAGAATTTACGCAAGCGTGCGCCCGGGGGCGCACGTTTCTATTTATCATTTGATTTGTCATTCGATTTTTCGATTGATAATTGTACAATTCTTTCCATATCGGAGAGCAATTCTCTCGAATAATTTTCCGCTTCCCAATATAACCGGTCCGCTTCCGAGTAGTCGCCCTTGTTCAGTGCATTGATTACGGCGATACCGTAAGTATGGAATTTTCTGTGTTTCGCGCCAAGACCTTCCCAAATCGGCAGAACGCCCGGAATATCCGGCGTCATTGCATAATAGAAATGGCCGAAACCGCATTTGGAGGAATCCAGCTGAAGCGGAATGAGTTCTTTGGTGTTGACCATTTTTTTCAGGTTGTCAAGCCATGTGTGGTGGGAAGATATCGCATTCTGCATATATCCGGCAAACTCTTCGTTTTCCAGATGGAAGAAGGCGTCTTTGGTCATGTCGCCCATCTGCTTTGCGGTAGTATCCAGTATTTTCTCGATATCGACAACGGGTTCGGTTGCCTGCTGTAAGTCCTGGCCGACCTGCCGCATGAAATCCGTACAGTCTTTTAACTGGTTTTCCATTTCGGTCATGGAACTGCTGATTTCCTCGCTGACAGCGGCGATAGAGCTGATGGATTCATTAACACCAGATATGTAACGCTGGCTGTCGCTGTTCAGCTCCCATACATTGCTGATTTTTTCCGCCATGGATGCCAAAGATTCAATCGTGCTCGTAGAACTGTTAATGCTTTGTCTGGAAGCGTTTTTCATATTGTCAACGAAAGAACCCATGTTCCTTGTCATTTTCTGCGTATCTTCCGCAAGCGCCCGGATTTCGTTTGCGACTACGGAGAAACCTTTGCCCGCCTCACCGGCTCTTGCCGCTTCAACGGAAGCGTTCAGGGCAAGCAGGTTCGTCTGCATGGAAATGGAGTCGATGCCGGAGATGACATTGCTGATTTGGTTAATGATATTAATCAGTTCGTCCATATCGGCCTGCATCTGCCGGGAAATGGAAATTGTCTGTTCGGACAGTTCCCGGATGGATGTCAGTTCATTTTGTCCTGCATCTATTTTGCGATAGACCGCATCGGTATCTTCTGATACTCTGATAATGGTATTTGTCAGTTCTTCATGCTGATTGCTCGCATGTCCTGCCGCCGCGCCGAAAATCGTCTCGGTGGCTTTCGTAACTTTGTTGGCGATTTCAATGATTTTGTCGGTCTGATGCTGCATTGTTAAATCGAGTGAGCTGATTTGCATGACCGCCTTAATATTCTTTTCGAAAATTTCTGAAAATTGTTTTCTTCCATGAGACAATCTCTGGTAAATTGAGTTTAATTCCGGTTCTCTGGAGTAGTCAGTGTTTTTTAATTCCGAAACAGCCCGCATAAGAGCGGCTTTTCCTTTTTTCATTGCCATTTGATTATCCTCTCTTCTTTCTTTAGAATAATAAAAATCCGCTTTATTCCATCATACGGTATTTTGGAGTTTTTGCAAGTACTTTATATAGAAAATTTTCTTTGGAAAATTTTGCAAAAACGGTGGAATCCTTTTCCATAAAAGGTTAAAATTATAACATGGAAATCGATGGTGTAAAAGAAGGGAGTTACCACATGAAAAGTATTATTCTGGTCGTGGATGATGACAAGACCAATCTGGCTCTTGCGCAGAAAATTTTGCTGCCACAGTATCGCATTGCGGCGTCCAATTCCGGCATGGCTGCTTTGAAATATCTGGAGCACAACCGCCCCGACCTGATTCTGCTCGATATCAATATGCCTGACATGGATGGATTTGCGGTCATGGAAGAACTTCGGAAGAGAGAGGAGACGGCTGCGATTCCCGTGATTTTTCTGACGGCGGATAATCTGGCCGAAACGGAAATCCGTTGTTTTCAGGTTGGCGCGATGGATTTTGTGGCAAAGCCTTTTGTACCGGATATTTTACTGAGCCGTGTCGGAAAGACCATCGAGCTGGATAAATACCGGAATAATCTGGAAAACATGGTAAAAGAGCAGGCCGAAAAACTGATGGAAAATTCGAGACGCATCAGCATGATTCAGGATTCTGTCATCGTCGGCATGGCCAATCTGATAGAGAGCAGGGACGGCAGTACGGGAAAACATGTGAAGAATACGCAGATGTACGTTCGGATGATTGCCGGTGAATTACTCGAAAAAGGGATTTACGAAGAAGAACTGACGCCGGAATACATAGAAGACCTTTGCAAAGCGGCGCCGCTTCACGATGTGGGCAAAATCAAAGTGCCGGATTCCATTTTGCAAAAACCGGGGAAGCTGACGCCGGAAGAATTTGATACGATGAAACTGCATACGACGCACAGCCGCACGATTATCAAGACGATTATCGGAGACGTGGAGGATGAGCATTATGTGAAAATCGTGGAAGATATCGCGCTGTATCATCATGAAAGATGGGACGGGACAGGATATCCCGTCGGGCTTGCCGGAGAAAATATTCCGCTGGCGGCGCGTATTATGGCGGTGGCGGATGTATTCGACGCGTTGTACGAAGAACGCTGCTACAAACCGCCGGTTCGTCCCATCGAAAAAATTATGGAGATTATGTCGGAGGGAAGGGGAACTCAGTTCGACCCGTCCATTATCGACATTTTTATGGAAATGCTGCCAAAGCTCAGGGAAGTTCTTGGAATCGCATAAGGGAAAGGAACGGGATAGAATTTTGGAAGAGAAGCAATTTGAAAAAGATAAAATGCAAAAAAAACTGGAGCGGACCGTGCTCATTATTTTTACCGTTTTTTCCCTTGCGATGTCCGTGTCGGCGGTTTTGCTGGAATGGGGCATTCTGGCAAAAGAACTGATAATCCTTTCGGTCGTTGCCGGGTGGGCCGTTTCCTGGAAAGAATACCGGGATTCTGTTTTCCGGGCGAAATTTATTGCCCTGATGTGCTGGATTAATTTTTTTATCTATGTCGCTTATTCCAGCTCTTTTACTTCCATGCTTTCGACGATGATGGCATTGATTGTACTGCTCAGCATTTTCTGCATTACGGAAATTATTTATATCGGAGTCTTTTTTACAACGCTCATATGTCTTTATCATCTTCTTTTCCTGCACAGTTTTCAGATTCATTCCCCAAACGATGTCCTCAGGCTGGTTTTGCATATTATATCGTCATATGTCATTTCGCTGGTCGTCTGGATTATCATACGCATCCGGGAAGAGACGAGCGAAAAGCTGATGGAGAATATTCGTGAACTGGAAATCGTGGAAAAGAGCAAGGACGATTTCATGGTCAATATTTCTCACGAAATCCGCACGCCAGTCAATGCGGTATGCGGTATGAGCGAAGCGCTTTTGCAGGAGGAACTGCCGGCGGGTGTGAGAAGGGATATTGTCGATATCCAGACTGCGGGCCGCAATCTTCTTGCGACGGTCAGAAATATTCTGGACTTTTCGGAGCTGGAGAGCGGCAAGATGGAGCTGGTCGAGGAAAGCTACAATATTACGTCTACGATTACGGACATTATCAATATGGCGCTGACTTTTGAAAACGGAAGAAAGCTGGAGTTTATCGTTGACTGCGACGCAAATCTGCCGGGCAACCTCGTGGGGGATGAACAGAAACTACGGCGCATCGTGATGAATCTGTTGGAAAACGCGATGAAGTTTACGAAAGAGGGCGGTATCGTACTTCGAATCAAGTCCAGAAAAGAGGAATACGGCATCAACCTGATGGTCAGCATCCGGGATTCCGGCATCGGTATGAGCCAGAGCGAAATCGAGAGGGTTTTTACGAGTTACGGACAGCTCGATGCGAAACGCAGCAGGGAAGAAGGCGGCGCCGGACTCGGACTTTCCATTGCGCAGGCGCTTGTGCAGCGCATGGGCGGCTTTATTACGGTAGAAAGCGAACCGGGCGTCGGCACTGAATTTTTGTTCACGATTCCGCAGAAGGTGTTGGATGAAACGCCGATTGTTTCTGTCAGAAATAAAGGGAACCTGTTCGCCGCCTGCTATATTAACATGGATAAATACAATTTTTCCGTCGTGCGGGAAGGGTATGAAAAGTCGATTCGCCATATGGCGGAACAATTCGGCATTATGTTTCGGATATGCAGGAATCTTCCGGAATTGAAAAGGCGCATCGAACATGAAAATTATTCTCATGTTTTTATCAGTTTTGAAGAATATTGTGAGGATAAAGCCTTTTTTGAAAATCTTGCCAGAGAACTGGCGGTTGTTCTGGTGTTGGATTATGGGCAGGAAAAACAGGTGGGAAACGGGTTGCTCCGCATTTACAAGCCTTTTACCGTATTGTCTATTGCGGCGGTATTTAACGGGCAGAAAATGCTTCGGGGGGAAGAGGCGCGGGGCGAACTGCGACGCCGTTTTATTGCGCCGGAAG
Source organism: uncultured Lachnospiraceae bacterium (assembly GCA_910578475.1). Classification (GTDB taxonomy): domain Bacteria; phylum Bacillota; class Clostridia; order Lachnospirales; family Lachnospiraceae; genus UBA3282. Next base: position 27,822 of record CAJTRK010000013.1, read on the forward strand.
CCAAAATGCTTGTGGTGGACGACAACGCCATGAATCTGAAAGTCATGGCGAGGCTTCTGCTTCCTTATCAAATCAGGGTGGAAGTGGCCGCAAGCGGTCAGGAAGCGCTGCATAAACTGGACACGATGGATTATGACTGTGTATTTCTGGACCACATGATGCCGGAAATGGACGGTGTGGAAACGCTTCACAGAATCAGAAAGAAGCCGGGCGCTTATTTCCAGTCGCTGCATGTCATTGCTTTTACGGCAAACGCCATCGGCGGCGCACGGGAAATGTTTATGCAGGAAGGGTTTAACGATTTTATTGCCAAACCGATAGAATTGAGCGTTTTGGAACGAATGCTGCGCCGTTATATTCCGGTACAGAAACAAATTGATTTGGAAGAGGAGGACATACGGGAGATGACATCCGATAATCCGGAAAAGAGTATGGCGCCGGCGGATACGGAAGCTGCTTTGGCCGCATCGGCGGAGCAGGCGGAAAAGACAGAAGAAGATGCTTTAAATGACCTGAGCGGCGCCGGCATCAATATCGGGCAGGGAATCGCCTATTGCGGCGCCAAAGAAGGCTTTCGGGAGATTCTCGGCATTTTTTATCAGGAAGGATGCAAAAGAAGCCGTCAGCTGGAACAGCTTTTTAAGGAGCGGGATTGGAATGATTATGTCATTACCGTTCACGCATTGAAAGGAAACGCAAGAGGAATCGGCGCGAATGAATTGTCGGAGCTGGCGCTGCATCTGGAAATGGCCGGAAAAGAAGGGCGCGTCGAATACATTGAAACGCATCACGAAGAAATGATGGATAAATACGCTTTTCTTCTGCGTGTTCTTGGTGATAATGCGTTTATCAGGCAGGAAGAGACGGTGCATGAGACAGAAGAAATCTCGATGCAGACGTTAAAAGAACGGATTGGGCTGCTGCGGGAAAAACTGGACAGTTTCGAGAGCGAGGGACTTGCAGAGCTTTTGGAGCAGATTGGAAACAGCAGATGCGGAGATACAACATTTTCCGGGCTTGCGGAAGCGGTTCGGGAAAAAACGGAAGAGTTCGATTTTCCCGGCGCGGCAGAAGCCCTGGAGGCGTGGGAAAAGAGCGGGGAAAGCATACGGTAACAGGCGGAAAGGGCGGGATAGCTTATGTTCAAACGAATCCATAAATTTTTGAAGTCGGCGCTGGACAACAGACTGGAGCTGCAGGAGCGAATCGTCAGGCTCGTTCTGCTGCTCGCCTTTGCGGCATCCGTTATCGGAATGGGACGCGTCATGTTCGGCGCGCCGCCTGCCGTGCTGCTGGCGCTTTCGCTGATGTGCGCCATATCCGGTCTGGCGCTTTTTCTTGCGGTATCATACAGGAAGATAAAAGAAGCTTCCTGGCTTCTGATTATCGTGTCCAATCTCGTGCTGTTTCCGACGATATTTATCATGAGCAGCGGGATGGACAGCGGTACGCCGGTCTGGCTTGTACTGGAGCTGGTTTTTATTTTTCTGATGTTTACGGGAAAGGATTTTCTGATTGCGTTTTTTCTTTCCGTGACGTCTTTTCTCGTGACTTATTTTATCGCATATCGGTTTCCGGAGATTGTGCCGGCGCCGGCAAGCCGTTTTTACAGTTTTACCGATTCCTATATAACGATTATTCTGGTGAGCTGCATTATCGGCGTACTGCTGAAATTACAGATGATGACGTATGACAGGGAGAGACAGCTTGCACAGGAGCAGAAAGAAGAAGTCGAAAAAATTGCGCATTCCAAAGATGCCTTTTTTGCGAATATGAGTCATGAAATCCGGACGCCGATAAATACCATTATCGGATTGAACGAGATGATTTTAAGGGAAGATATCTCCGAAGAAATTGCCGAAAACGCGATAAATATCCAGAATGCGAGCAAGATGCTTCTGACGATTATCAATGATATTCTGGATTTGTCCAAGTTGGAATCGGGTAAGATGGAAATCGTACCCGCCCAATATGAAATCAGTTCCATGTTCAGCGATTTGGTCAATCTCATCTGGATTCGGGCGCATCAGAAAGAACTGGAATTTAAAGTGGATATCGACCCGGAAATTCCGTCGATGCTGTTCGGTGATGAAGTGCGGCTCAAACAGGTTATTACGAATATATTGACCAATGCGGTCAAATATACGAATAAAGGAACCGTTACGTTGACAGCCAAAGGAGAGCGTGTTGCTGCCGATGAAATTCTTCTGCGCGTATCCGTGGAAGATACGGGAATGGGTATCCGGAAAGAAAACCTCGATAATCTGTTCGGTTCTTTCAGAAGAATGGATGAACGGGACAACCGGAATATCGAGGGAACCGGTCTCGGACTGAATATTTCAAAGCAGCTGATTGAGATGATGGGCGGAAAGATTTCCGTTGACAGCGTTTATCATAAAGGCTCTGTATTCACAATCGAAGTGAAACAGAAAATCGTGAATGTAAGGCCAATCGGCGTCATGAACTTCGCGGCGAAAAAACAGTTAAACCGGCGCGTCAGATACAGACAGAGCTTTACGGCGCCGGATGCCAGAGTGCTTGTGGTGGATGATAACGATATGAACCGCATGGTTGCGGTCAAGCTGCTGCGGGGCACGAAAATACAGGTAGAAACGGCGGAAAGCGGAAAAGAATGCCTGAAAAAGACGGCGGAAAACTCTTATCATGTGATTCTGATGGACCATATGATGCCGGATATGGACGGTGAGGAAACCATGAAAGCCGTGCGAGCGCAAAGCAAGGGTTATTGCCAGAAAACGCCCGTTATTGCTTTGACGGCCAACGTCATGACGAATGCGGAACAGGTCTATCGGGATATGGGATTCGACGGTTATCTGGCCAAACCGATTAATTCCGCGCTGTTGGAAGCGAGTCTGCTGAAATATCTGCCGACGGGACTGATTGAATATACGGAGGATGAGGAAGGCGGCGGGATGCAGCAGGAAGGCAGGGTCAACCAGGTTACCGGCGTCAGGAAACGAAAGATTGCCGTTACGGCGGATTGTATCTGTGATTTGCCGAAAGATTTGCTTGAGAAGTATCAGATTCGCCTGATGTATTGTTATGTTCATACGAAAGAAGGGCGTTTCTGCGACCTGTTTGAAGTTTCCTCCGACGGCTTGCTGGCCTATTTGCAGCAGGAGGGAAATTATGCGCATTCTTCGACGGCGGAGCCTTCGGCATACGAATACTTTTTCGCGGATGAGCTGCAAAGGGCGGAACAGGTAATTCACATTACCGCCACAGCTGCGCTGAGCGGCGCTTACCCCAATGCAGCACAGGCGAGCAGGAGTTTCGATAATGTGACCGTTGTGGACTCCAATCATATCAGCAGCGGACACGGGCTTATGGTGTTATACGCGGCCTCGCTTGCGGAGGCGGGAAAGAGCGTGTCGGAAATCTGTCAGGCGCTGGAACAGTTCAGAGAAAATGTATGTTCTAATTTCTTCGTGCAGAATACGGCGGCTCTGTACCGGAACGGCAAAGTCAGCGCCCCCGTTCATAAACTCTGTGCCGCGTTTAATCTGCATCCGGTGCTGCATATGAGCCAGAACAAACTTGGGCTATGGCGCATGGAAGCGGGAAATATGCAGCGTGCAAGGCGAGGCTATGTCAGAAAACTTCTGCATCACGCTCAGCAGATAGATACGCATATCGCTTTTCTGACTTACGCGGGCTGCAGCGTCCGGCAGCTGAACGAAATTAAGGAAGAAGTGGAAAAATATGTAAAATTTGACAGACTCATTTTACAGAAAGCTTCCGCAACGATATCCAGTAATTGCGGTGTGGGCGTTTTCGGGCTGATGTTCATCCGGAAAAAAGAGAAAGAATAAAAGCATAGTATCTGGCGCAAGTTTGTGGTAAAATAGCTTTATCATCGTACAAAGGAGAAAATGGGGGATTCTTATGCGGGGCAGGATACTGGTCGTGGACGATGCGGAAGTGAACCGCGAACTGCTGCGGGCAATCCTTGAAGACGACTATATTGTGGATACGGCAGGAGACGGTGAAGAGGCGCTGTGCATGCTGCGGGAACACCGGGAAGAAACGGCGGCGCTGCTGCTGGATTTGCAGATGCCGAAGAAGGACGGGTTCGAGGTTATCGAAGAAAGCCGAAAGAACGGATGGCTGCAAAAGCTTCCGGTGCTGATTATCAGCAGCGAAAATGCCGTTGATATCGAGAATAAGTGTTTCGACATGGGAGTTTCGGATTTTATTCATAAGCCTTTTGAGGCTTCCATCGTAAAAAACAGGATTAAGAACGCGGTAGAGCTGTTCGCCTGTAAGAACCAGCTTGAACGGGAAGTGGAGCGGCAGACGGAGGTGCTCAGGAAGCAGTCGCGGATTATACAGATGCAGGCCGAGCAGTTACAGGAGGCGGAAGCCTTTCATACGCTGATGATGCAGTATCGGTGTGCGATTATGGAAGTGGAAACGAAATTGAAGGTATTGAACGAGGCTTTTTCACGGCAGTATAAAAGAAACCCGTTCGAATCCATTAAAAGCAGGCTGAAAACATCGGAGAGCATTTATGAGAAATTAAGCCGGAAAGGACATCCGGTCACACTTGAAAATATAGAAGAGAAACTGGCGGATGTGGCGGGAATCCGGGTAATCTGTTCTTTCCCGGACGACATTTACCGGCTGGCAAAGCTTTTGATTGGGCAGGATGATATCATTTTATTAAAAGAAAAAGATTACATTAAGAATCCGAAATCCAACGGTTATCGGAGCCTTCATCTGATTATCAGTATTCCGATTTTTTTATCCAATGAGAAAAAATATATGAAAGCGGAAGTGCAGTTTCGCACAATTGCGATGGATTTCTGGGCCAGTCTGGAGCATAAACTGAAATATAAAAAAAGCGTGGATAACGCGGAAGAAATTGTGAAGCAGCTCAAAGTCTGTGCGGATTCCATAGAAATATTGGACTATCAGATGCAGGATATTCGCGATAAAATCGACCGACATTCGGACTGAACAGAAAGGCTTGATTAACAGAATGATATTTTTTGGAGGGAGAAAAAAAGTGAATATGGAGAAAAAAGGACCGCAGCGGGGCGTGAAACTGCAGCCGCTTGACATCATTGACGGATTTAAGGTGCGTCCGGGATTTTATAACAGGAATGGCGCGGCAGCGGCTCCAAACGGCGTCAGCTTTACGATTCATTCATCCGGAGCGACGAGCTGTACGTTATTGCTGTTCCGGCCGCGTGAGAAGGAACCTTACGCGAGGCTGAAATTTCCGGAAGCTTATCATATCGGAAATACTTATTCCATGCTGGTGTTTGATTTAAAAATAGAAGAGTTTGAATACGCTTTTCAGCTGGACGGCCCCTATGATAAGGAAAAAGGTCTTCTTTTTAATAAAAATACGGTATTGTTAGACCCTTACGCGCGGGCCGTAACCGGACAGAAAGAATGGGGGGACCGGCCGGAAAGCGACGAGGGGTTTGTATATCATGCGAGAGTCGTAGAGAACAACTTTGACTGGGGCAACGTCAGGCAGCTGGAACTTCCGATGGAAGACCTGGTAATTTACGAACTGCATGTGCGCGGATATACGAAAGACGTTTCTTCCGGCGTGTCTGCGAGAGGAACTTATGAAGGCCTGCGGCAGAAAATTCCTTATCTGAAAGACCTCGGTATCAATGCGGTGGAGCTGATGCCGATTTTTGAATTTGATGAAATGGAGAGCGCCCGGGTCGTAGACGGAGAGCAGTTATATAACTATTGGGGCTACAATACGGTCTGCTTTTTTGCGCCGAACACGAGTTACAGCTCTGTTGTGGAGCATAACCATGAGGGCGAGGAGCTCAAACGGCTGATTTATGAACTGAAGGAAAACGGCATCGAAGTCATTTTGGATGTGGTATTTAACCATACGGCGGAAGGGAACGAAGACGGGCCGAGCTTTTCTTTTAAAGGAATCGACAATAATATTTATTATATCCTGACGCCCGGCGGCGGATATTATAATTTCAGCGGGTGCGGCAATGTGCTGAACTGCAATCATCCGACAACAAGGCGTTTCATCATCGACTGCCTGCGCTTCTGGGTAACGGAATACCGGGTAGACGGTTTCCGGTTTGATTTGGCGTCTATTCTGTCCAGGGACTGGAACGGCGCGCCGATGGCGGAACCGCCGATTTTACATGAAATAGCCTGTGACGCGATTCTTGGAAAAGTAAAGCTGATTGCGGAAGCATGGGATGCCAGCGGATTGTATCAGGTAGGAAATTTCCCGGCCTTCAGCCGATGGTCCGAATGGAACGGCAGATACCGGGATGATATGCGGCGTTTTCTGAAAGGCGACGCGGGGCTTGCCGGAACCGCAATTACAAGGATTACGGGTTCCGGCGATATGTACGACCGCGCCACGAGAGGGGAAGACGCGTCCGTTAATTTCCTGACCTGTCATGATGGTTTTACGCTGTACGATTTATATTCCTATAATACGAAGCACAATGAAAAGAACGGATGGAACAATACGGACGGCGACAATAACGGAAACAGCTGGAACTGCGGCGTGGAAGGAGAAACGGACAATCCGGAAATCGAAGGGCTTCGCCGCCGCATGGTGAAGAACGCTTTTGCGACGTTGATGTGCAGCAGAGGTCCAGCCATGTTTTATGCGGGGGATGAATTCTGCAATACGCAGTTCGGCAATAATAACGCATATTGCCAGGACAATCTCGTTTCCTGGCTGGACTGGAACCGCCTGGAGGAATATCAGGAAATCCATGATTTCTTCCGCTATATGATAGCATTCAGAAAAGAACATGCCGTTCTGCGCAAATCGACCGGACCGGCCTCCTGCGGACTTCCGGAAATCAGCATTCATAACGGTTATCCGTTTAATAACCGGACGGATTACAACAGCAGACTCATCGGTGTGATGTTTGCCGGAAGGGATGAGGCGGATACGAGAGACGATGTTATCTTTTACGGGATGAACGCCTACTGGGAACCCATTAACATGCAGCTTCCGGAACTGCCGTGCGGGAAAAAATGGAAGGTATGCGTCAATACTGCCGTTCCATATGCCGATGGACAGAGTCCGGAGCAGTTTATGAATAATACGCAGAATAACAATCTGCGTATCGAGCCCCGTACGGTCGTCATTCTGACTGCGGAATAAAAGAATCCGGCGTCATGTTAAAAAAATGCTAAAAAGGATAAAAATATACGATTTTCTTTGTGGAATATTTCCTATATAATGAAGGTATATCAACATACCATAAGGGAGGTAGAAAAAGAATGAAGAAAAAATTATTGGCAACATTGTTGTGCACAGTCATGATGATTACGGCAGCAGGCTGTGGATTACAGAAGCCGGAGACGCCTGCGGAAGATAATGCTTCCACATCGAATACGGCTGCAGCGGATACATCCGCAACGACAGACGCGGCTGCAACAACGGACACCGCGGCTGATACAGCCACAGATACGGCAACGGCGCCTGCAGAAGACGCGATTACATTGGTATATGCAGAAGTTAATCCGTTAGATACCATCGTTGGACAGACAGCTACCAAGTTCAAAGAGACAGTAGAAGAGATGTCCGGCGGCTCCATTATCATTGACGTTCAGGCAAGCGGTGTGCTCGGTTCCGAGAACGATGTTCTGGATACGATGTTAGGCGGCGGCGGTACAATTCAGATGTCCCGTATTTCCGCATTCGCGCTGACAAGCTACGGCGGTGAGAAGTCCATGCTTCTTTCCCTGCCTTACACATTCGTGAGCAGAGAGCATTTCTGGAATTTCGCAACATCTGATTTGGCGAGCGAGTTCCTTCTTGAGCCCCATGAGAACGGCAGCGGCGTAAGAGGATTGTTCTACGGTGAAGAAGGTTTCCGTCATTTCTTTACAGTAAACGAAATCAGCGGCATGGAGGACCTTGCAGGCATGAAACTGCGTGTGTCCAACGACCCTGTTATGAACGGTCTTGTTGAAGGCCTCGGCGCAAATCCGACAGTCGTATCTTTCGGTGAGTTATATTCCGCATTGCAGACAGGTGTTGTTGACGGTGCAGAACAGCCGATTGCAAACTACAAATCCAACGCTTTCCCGGAAGTTGCTCCGAACCTGATTCTGGACGGACATACACTGGGTGCGATTCAGGTAATCATTACCGATGAAGCATGGGATTCTCTGACAGAAGAGCAGCAGAACATCCTGGTTGAAGCGGGTAAGGTAGCTTCCCAGTTCAACCGTGAGATTTCCGAGCAGGCTGAGAATGAAGTGCTTGAGCAGTTAAAGGCTGACGGCGTAAACGTTGTAGAAGTAACAGACATTACACCGTGGCAGGATGCTTGTAAGTCCGTAATTGATGACAACATCAAAGGACAGGAAGAGCTTTATCAGAAAATCGTAGATATGCAGTAAGATGGGGTATTAAAACATTATAATGAAATATGAATGGGACTGCTGCATTTGGTGGCGTACGCCGGTGCGGCAGTCTTATTGGATTATGAGGAGGTTACAATGCCTGGTATTTTTGAAAAGATAGACAAGATAAGGCCGATATATGATGTGGCTGACAAAGTAGTGTTGTTTATCTGTAAGCTGTTGCTGATTGTTGATATTCTGATTACGACAATGAGCGTTATCGGCCGGTATGTTCCTTTTGTTCCGGACCCGGCATGGAGCGAGGAAGTCGTTCTTACCTGTATGTCTTATATGGCGGTATTATCGGCGGCGCTGGCGATTCGGAAAGGCTCTCATATCAGAATGACTGCCTTTGACAGATATCTTCCAAAGTGGCTGTTGAAATTTTTGGATATTTTAGCGGATATATGTGTGTTTGTGCTTGCTTTTGTCATGTTAGTCGTAGGATGGAAATATGCACAGCAGATTGGCTCAAGGGGAACTTATGTAAGTATGCCCTTTTTGTCTCGTTTCTGGATGTATTTCCCGATTCCACTGGCGGGATTCGCAATGATAATTTTTGAAATCGAAGCGCTTTACACTCACATTAAGGGAATTTTTATAAAGGAGGGAGAAAAAGCATGAGTCCGGAAGGAATGGCGATTTTTATTTTACTGGTTAGTTTTATTGTTATGATTTTTCTCCGGTTTCCCATTGCGTATGCGGTAGCGTTGTCATCGATGTTCTGCCTGTTATCGCAGGGATTACCGCTTACCACAATCTGTCAGCAGATGGTAAAGGGTATCAGTTCCTTTAGTTTGATGGCGGTTCCGTTCTTTATCACGATGGGATGCCTGATGGGGTCCGGCGGTATTTCGGAAAAACTGATTGCGCTGGCGAATGCCTGTGTAGGCTGGATGACCGGCGGTATGGCTATGGTAAATATCGTTGCGTCATATTTCTTCGGCGGTATTTCCGGTTCTGCGGCGGCAGATACGGCGTCTCTCGGAAGTATTCTGATTCCGATGATGGTAGACCAGGGATATGACGATGATTTCTCAACGGCGGTTACGATTACCTCATCCTGTGAGGGACTCCTTGTTCCGCCAAGCCACAACATGGTTATTTATGCGATGTCCGCAGGCGGTGTATCCGTAGGAAGCCTTTTCCTGGCAGGATATGTACCGGGAGCGCTGTTGGCGATTTCGCTGATGGCAGGCTCGTACATCATCTCCAAAAAAAGAAAATACCCTAAGGGCGATAAGTTCAGCCTGAAGAATCTTGGTAAACAGTTCCTTGTTTCTTTCTGGGCGCTGGCGGCGGTCATTATCGTTGTAGTCGGTGTCGTAGGCGGATGGTTTACGGCAACGGAATCCGCAGCGGTTGCGGTTATTTACAGTCTGATTGTCAGCGTATTTATCTATAAGGGGCTGACATGGAAGGGCGTCTGGAAAGTGCTCGGCCAGTGCGTTGATACATTGTCCATCGTACTGATACTGATATCCACTTCCAGTATTTTCGGTTATTGTCTGACCACGCTGCATGTGCCGGATTTGGCGGCAAAAGCGATTATCGGTCTGACGGATAATCCGATTATTCTGGCGCTGCTGCTGAATCTGATTCTGCTCGTGCTCGGATGTATCATGGATATGGCGCCGATTATTCTGATTGCAACGCCGATTCTGCTCCCGATTGCGACTTCCATCGGCATCGACCCGGTACAGTTCGGCATTATGATGATACTCAACTGTGGTATCGGTCTTCTGACGCCTCCGGTTGGCGCGGTATTGTTCATCGGTTCCGCAGTCGGCAAGGTGAAGATGGAGAAGGTTGTAAAGGCGACGCTTCCTTTCTACGCGTGCATGGTTATCGTATTGCTGCTGCTGACCTTTATACCGGAAATCAGTATGTTCGTACCGAACTTGTTTAAATAAGGATTTGGAGCATATGAAATATCAGTTTAAAAACGAAGTGACGGCGTTAGATTTCTGGCGGCTCGTCATGCGGCGCACCTATCGTTCGACGGCGGGGGTCTGTAATCTCGTGTTTACCGTGGCCATGTTTGTGCTGGTGTATCGGTTTTTCCGTACGGCGTCGGATTTTTACAGAGGGCTGATGTTGTTTGGATGCCTGCTTTTTCCGGTCATCCAGCCGATTATCATATACGGGCAATCCCGGAAACAGGCTGCGGCGCTGCCAAAAGGAATGGAACTTACCTTTGACGACGGCGGGCTTCATGTGAAGACACAGGACGCCGCTTCCGACATTCCCTGGAGCAGCATCGGAAACGTTGTAAAAGAAGCGCATATGATTGTCGTTTTTTCCGACAAGGTGCACGGATATATACTGACGGATAAGATGCTCGGCGGACAGAAGCAGGAATTTTATGAATATGTTCTATCCAAAGCAAACTTGAAAAAATAATGACAGGCGCAGAGCCGTAGGGGAAATCTTTACGGCGCTGCGCCTGCGTTGAATCAGAAAGGAATGGTTGTTAGCGGCAGATGCGGTTAAAAAGCGGAATCAGGCAGTTTTGGCAGTCACTTGCAATAAAAAATAAACTGCTCCTGTTCACGGGGCTGGTATTTTTGATGATATTCCTTTCCGTCATCTTCAATATTTGGGTGGCGAAATTTTCGCTGTTTGATTTTCGGGAAATCCTGGAGGAAAACGCGAGGAGCGAAGAGGCGGTCAACGCGCTGGCGGCCGAAAGCAAAGCGTTCGAGCAGTATATGAGAGGCTATGCGGGGATTTCGGATGAAGAGCTGGCGGAAGTCATGTTAAGAACGGAAAAGGCAATCGACAGCCTTTCTTTTGATTACCGCCTGATTGACGACGAACGGTACGCCCAGACCTGGTCGATTTATAACAGCTACGAGGTATATCAGGAAGCGCGGGACGAGATATTGGAACTGAGAAGGAGCGGAAGAGAAGACATCGGTCTGTTGTATGAAGTGTATGAGATGCAGGAATACTTACAGCAATATGCCAAAAATCTTCTGATTGAGACGCTGGATGCCGGAAATATTCTGTATCAGATAAGGATTCCAAATATTATGCGTGTTCCTTTTGTCATTATTCTCGTGGGGCTTTTGTTGTTCGGCATCATGCTGAAGCTGGTGGAAATCCTGAACAGGGATATTGTTTTGCCGGTATTACAGCTCGTGAAAGCCTCCAAACGGATTGCGGCCAATGATTTCCATGTGGAAGACGTGGAAGTGGAGAACAAAGATGAAATCGGAGAACTGGCGGGGGCGTTTAATAAGATGAAATATGCCACGCTGGAGTATATTCTGATTCTGGAAGAGAAAAGAAAAACACTGGATTTGCTTCATAAAGAAGAGCTGGAACGTCTGGAGATGGAGAAACAGCTGGAAGCAATGCAGCTGGACCTTTTGAAAAGCCAAATCAATCCGCATTTTCTGTTCAACACGCTGAATGTAATCGGCGGCATGGCGAATCTGGAATCGGCGGAAACGACAGAAAAAATGATTATGTCGTTGAGTTCCCTGTTCCGTTATAACCTGAAAACATCGGAAAGGGAAGTCATACTTGACTGGGAGCTGACGGTTGTTCAGGATTATATTTACCTGCAGCAGATGCGTTTCGGCAGCCGGATTCGTTTTTCCATTGACTGTCCGGCCGACAGAAAGCGGGCTGTTGTCCCGGCTTTTACGTTTCAGCCGCTTGTGGAAAATGCGGTCATTCATGGCCTTTCTTCAAAAGAAGAGGGCGGCAGAGTGTTGATTCGCGTCTGGAAAGAAGCGGAACGGCTTTATATTACGGTGATGGATACGGGCGTCGGCATGACAGAAGCGGAGCTTGCGCAGTTGAAAGCGCGTCTGCATGCGAAAGACGATAAACGGCGCGGTATCGGAATCGGGAATATTTACCGAAGAATTTACGCGATGTATGAAAACGGTCAAATGGACATTTACAGTAAAAAGAACGTGGGAACAATCGTGCGGATTATCATTCCCTATCTGGAAATATAGAAACCTGTTCGGGAAGAACAGCGACGGATGCGGGAAACAGCAGGGAGGACACAGGCGTTATGTATCGTATATTGATTGCCGACGATGAACCGATAGAAAGAAAAGTCATTTCCAAAAAGATACAGGAATTTTTTCCGGGGCAGACGAAAGTGTTTCAGGCCGAGAACGGCAGAGAAGCGATTGAAATTTTTGAACGGGAAAAGTGCGATATTGTATTAATTGATATCGAGATGCCGGGCATGAACGGTCTGGACGCGGCGGAGCGCATCCGCGGCATGAACCGGGAGTGCAGTATTATTTTCCTGACGGCTTTTGACGAATTTAATTATGCCAAGAAGGCGATTTCCGTAAAGGCATTGGAATATCTGTTAAAGCCGGGCAGCGACGAAGAGCTGACAGTCGTACTGGAAGAGGCTTTTCGAATTTCGGACGAGGGCGAACGAAGGAGAAGTTCCAGACAGGTGGTGGAAGAAGAGAAAAGAGAGATACTGGACGGAGCCCATTCGGAAGATGTCCGAATGAACGTGGTTGCGGAAGAAATCCGCCGCTATATTGCGGGTCATTACAAAGAAGACCTGTCCCTGCAGGATGTAGCGGGAGCGATGCGCTATTCGGACGCCTATTTCTGCAAAATTTTCAAAAAATTTTTTAACAGAAGTTTTATTGTTTATTTGAATGAGCTGCGTATCGAAAAGGCGAAACAGATGTTGGAAGATGCAATGCGGAATATCAAGGATATCAGTTCGGAAGTCGGTTACCGTGACGCCAACTATTTTGCAAAAGTATTTAAGCGGATTACCGGCGTGACGCCAAGCGATTACCGGGGGATGGCATTGCAGAAAAAACAGAAACAGTCGGCTGAAGAGGAATAGGAAAGACGTGGATGCGGATGGAACAAAATGGTAGCGGAAGGAAGAAAAAACAAAAACGGATAATGTTCGCACCGGCCGTATTGCTGGCAGCGTTGGTGATAATTCTGCAGCCCGCCGGACAGCAGAATGAAACCGTCCCGGAGTATGTTTTTTCCTATGCCGAAAATCAGGCGCAGGATTATCCGACGACACTGGGCGCCATAAAGTTTGCCGAGATGGTGGAAGAACGGACGGAAGGCCGGATTCGGATTCTCGTCTATGCGGAAGGCGTAAAAGGGGCGGAAGGTGAAATCATCCGGCAGATGAAGTTCGGCGGCGTTGATTTTGCCAGAGTTTCACTGTCACAGCTTGCAGAATATATTCCGGAAATGAACGTGCTCCAGATGCCCTATCTTTATACGGATTCGGAACATATGTGGCGGGTGCTGGACGGCGAAATCGGCGTCAGTTTCCTGTCCCTTGCGGATGAATACGGACTGGTCGGCCTGTCCTGGTATGATGCGGGCGCACGGAATTTCTATACCGCAGACAGGCCCATTACCTGTCTGGAGGATATCGAGGGAATGCGGATTCGCGTACAGGAATCCGATATGATGGCGGATATGGTGGAAGCTCTGGGGGCAAACGCCGTAAAACTTGACTATGCGGACGTTTATGCCGGCATTGAGCGAGGCATTGTGGACGGGGCGGAAAATAACTGGCCCTCTTATGAATCGATGAAACATGACGAGGTGGCGAAATACTTCACCGTAGATGAACACACGCGGGTTCCGGAAATGCAGATATGCTCAGGAAAGACATGGGAAAAACTGTCGGAGGAAGACCGGAACATCATTCTGGAATGTGCCAGAGAATCCGCTCTGTATGAAAGGGAGCTGTGGAAGGAGCGGGAGAATGCCTCGAAGCACACTGCTATTCTGCGAGGCGCGAAAGTCATCGAATTATCTGCGGAAGAGAAAAAACGTTTTCAGACGGAGGTACAGGGCGTTTATGAAAAATATTGCGGTGACGAGATGGAAATTATCGACCGCATCATAGCGGAAGGCAGTAAAGAATAGAAAAAGTGAGGATAAAAGGTTGAATAAAAAAGTGGATATATTTGGAAATCGGGAGAAAAACAAACAATTCTGTTTGAATTATGCGGTATTTGTCATTAACGGTATGCTGGCGTTGTCAATCGGCTCGCTGCTTCCGTTTATCCGGGACGCAAACGGACTGGCTTATGCTTTTTGCGGTATGATTGTAAGTCTGCATTCCGTCGGGAATCTGTTTTCCAGTTTCGCGGCGGGCGCATTGCCGGCTTTGATTGGAAGGAAAAAGAGCATTCTGTTGTTCAATTCCTTTTTTGCAATCGCATATCTGATGATTCTGTTCGGCAAAAGTCCGGTCATGATTGCGCTGGCGTTTTTTATGACGGGACTGGCAAGGGGCGCTACCAGCAATTTCTGCAACGCCTCCATTAACAGTCTGGCGCCCGGAAAGGCGTGGATTATCAACGGCCTGCATGCCATGTTTTCCATAGGCGCATTTCTGTTTCCGATTTTACTGACGCTGTTGACGATGAATGAGAGCGGAAACTGGATTTATGCCTGCTATTTTATGCTCGCGATGGGTGTTTTAAGTTTTTGCCTGTATCTGATGATGCCGACAGAGGAACAGCCAAGACAAAGCGCCGGCAGAAAAGAAAGAAATTTTGGTTTTTTTAAAGAACCGCTTTTTTATATGAGCATTGCGGTGTTGTTCTTTTATCTGTGTGCGGAGCAGGGTGTCATCGGCTGGATGATTACCTATTTTAAAGATACGGGTCTTTTAAATCCGACGCTTTCCCAGATTACGGCCAGCGTTTTATGGATTATGATATTGCTTGGACGGCTGACCGCGGCGTGGTTGTCCACGAAAGTGAAGAAAGAAAAGATTCTGCCCGTAATGGGCGTGGGTCTGCTGGTCTTTTTCTTTATACTTATTGTGAGCAGGAGCACCGGGCTGATTTTGTTCGGCATCATGGGATTTGGGTACAGCATGGCGGGCATTTACCCGACGACGGTATCTTTTACGGGGATTTTGATTCAGCGTTACAAAATGGCATGGAGCTTTATTCTGACCTCGGCCAGTCTCGGTTCTATTCTGATGCCGACGATTATCGGCAAGATTGCAGAGAAGGCGGGCATTTTCTATGGAATGAGTTCTATCGCGGTGGTGCTTGTCGTGGATATGATTGCCATTCTGCTGCTGACAAGATATACGGCGAAGCATCCCGCATAAATATAATAAACGATAGATAATTGCGAAACTCTGTTTTCGAAGGTTCCCGTTGTACAAAACAGACAATCACCGCAGGGCACGCTTTCGCTGCACTGTCGCTCGCAGCGGTGCATAAGACGCCAAAATACGGCGTCTAAACACCGGCGGCGACATAGCACCCTGCTTGCGATTTGTCTGTTTCGCACAACTGCTATCTTGGAATCATGCGTTTCGCAATTACCTAATAATAAACGATTTTGAAAGGAGAAGAACAAAATGAAAACAACGAAAAACAATGTATGGAATTTTAATGAGGACATCGAGTTTGAAGTGTGCGGAGAGGGTGTCAGGAGAAAGATTTTAAGCTATACCGACGAGGTAATGTGCGTGGAAAATCATTTTGAAAAAGGAGCGGTGGGCGCTTTGCACCATCATCCGCATACGCAGATTACTTATATCGTGTCCGGAAAATTTGAATTTACGATTGGGGACGAGAAAAAAATCGTGTGTGCCGGAGACAGTCTGTTGAAAAAAGATGGTGTGGAACACGGGTGCATCTGTCTGGAAGAAGGGGTTCTGGTCGATATTTTCGCACCGATGCGGGAAGAATTTGTCTGACGAAAGAGGTGTGGTGGCCGGCACAGACGCGCGGAATGGGGAAGGTTACGAAAGAATGAAAAGGATTGCTATGATTATGGAGGCCGGCAAGCGCGCTTTTGCAAGCACGCGGGCCGCCTGGTTCCTGAAAAAGATGCGGGAAATGGAAGAAGAAATCAATCTCTATATTTTCCGAAGCGCCGGGGTATGGACACTGGACCTGAATTATAATGTAGGAGAATACAATATATATCAGCTGCCCGATTTGTCGGAGTTTGACGGAATCATTCTGGATGTGAACAGCATTCATCAGCGGGAACATTACGGCTGCGGCGCGGCAGCCTGGGATATATTGTAAACGCGGCAAGGCAGTCCGGAAAACCGGTCATTTCTCTTGCGAACAAAATCGAAGGGTTTTACTATGTCGGAATCGATAATTATGCGGCAATGCGCCTTATGATGGAGCATGTGTTTCATATACATGGGTGCAGAAAATTCTGGTTTATCATGGGTCCGAAAGATAATTATGAAAACGGTCAGCGGATGCAGGCGGTTATCGATTACCTGAAGGAACAGAATGTACCGTGCGAAGAGGATATGTTCTATTGTGAAAGTTTTGAAATCAGAAGCGGTTACCGGGGATTTCTGAAATTATATGGAGTTCACAGAGAACTGCCGGAAGCCGTTATCTGTGCGAACGACGAAATTGCGGTGGGCGTTTGTAAGGCGGCGGAAGCCTGTTGTTATACGGAAACAGAAGGCGTTTTCTGGGACAGCTGCGGATGCCGGACGGCGGGCAGGGCGGACCTGACCGATTATGTCCGGAAAGAAATTCTGAAAGAAGCGGCCCAGTCTGACTTTGAAGAAGAAATCAAAATGCTGGAATACGAACTCTTGTACTGTAAAACCCTGCATCAGATATACGAGAAGATTTTGACGGGCATTCCGTCTTTGCAGTATGAGGATATGTATCTGATGATGGATGAAAAGATGGACGACTTTCACGAGGCGACAGGCGATTGTCTGGAAGACATTGCAAGACTTTCCGGGAACGGAAGTTTTCATGTGAACGGTTATCCGGACAGGATGCAGAAAGTTTTTATCGACCCGGCGGACGGAAAAATCAGAATAGAAACGAAGAACAGAAAAGGGCTGTTTTCCGCCTTTGAATCGAACGAAGGAGGCAGGGAATATCTGTTTCTGCCTTTTCATTTCAGCCAGTATACGGTTGGATATATTGTAATTATTAATTCGGTCTGTCTGATGGAAAAACGGTATTTGGATAAAATGCTGAGTACGATTATGACGAGCATGGAGAATTTTTACCGGAATAAGCGTCTGGAATGTATTAACAGAGGACTGGAAGAGATATCCATGCGGGATGCCATGACCGGGCTGTATAACCGATTGGGATATCAGAATCAGGCATGCCGTATATTTTGGGAAAATAAAGAAAAAAACCGGAATTTGACTATATTATTCATAGATATGGACCGATTAAAATATATGAACGATACCTATGGCCATGAATGCGGCGACCTTGCCATTAAGATTACGGCAGGAGCGATTTTGCGTTATCGTCCGGACGATGCGCTCGCGGTCCGGATGGGCGGCGATGAATTTCTGGTCGTGCTTCCGTATATGGAACGTAAAAATGTCGTGGAACTTGTAGACCGCATTCGCAGCGAAATCAGCAGGCAGGCAAAGCTTTTGGAGCTGCCTTGTGAACTGAGCATCAGCGCCGGAGGTATCAATACGGACATGGAAAGCGGTAAGGCGCTGGATGATTATGTACGCGAAGCCGACGAAATCATGTACCGTGAAAAGAGCGCAAGGAAGAAGCAAAGGGAAGCGTAGACCTGACTGCGCCGCATTTTGAAAGAACGGCAAAGGTCAGGCGGTTGACTGCCGGAATATGACAGGAGACACGAGAAAGGCAGGGGGATGGAATTGCAGATAACAAAGACGGCAGGCGTAAACGAGGCGGGAAAGAAGCCGCCGAAGAATACAACTGCTTTACGGCAGAGGCCGGGGACGGAAGAAACAGCTGTGGGGAAATCATCCGCAGGAAAAGCAGCCCGTTCCAGGGAAGTGCGGGAAAAACTGCTTCTGGAAGCGGATGGAGCAACCGTAGCCATATCAGCGGAAGGAATTGGACTCGTTCAAAAAGCGGAAGCGGAGGAAAAGGCATTTTTCCGTGAGCAGAACGAGAAACAAATGTATCAGGAAATGATGGAAAATACGAAAGAAGCGTCCGAAGCACAGGAAGAAGGCATCGGGGATTTGGCAAGAGCGATGGAAATCGCGAGGCGGATTTTGGACGGCGATATTGTGCCGGCGCAGGATGAAAAGTTTCTGATGGAATTTAACAGCGAAATGTACATGCGGGTGAAGAGCATGGCGAAGCTCAAAGAAGAACCGGAAAAATATGACTCGCTGTTGGAAGAGGAAGAGGAGGATAACGGAAAATCCGGCGCGGGAAGTTCGGGCGGCGTAAAGCGTGCATCGGAAGCGGATGGAGCGCAGACGGACAGTGAGGCTGCCGCTTCGGAAGGTTCGGAGGGTAAAGAGACGGCATCCGGCTGACGGGATTACAGATTCACGCCTGACCGCCTCCGATATTCAGAAGGTGAGCACCCCTTTTGCTTATGAAACAGCCGGCTGAAATACAAAGGGTTATCATATCCGACGATATGTCCGATTTCGGATATCGTATAGGAGGTTCCTTCCAACAGCATCTGCGCGTTGGTGATACGGATGGAAACAATATACTGCATGGGCGTCATTCCGGTATACTGCTTGAAGTTCCGTATAAACCAGCTGACGCTCATGCCTCTGGAGGCAGCATATTCTTCGATGCTTATGTCGGTGTTATAATTGTCATTAAAATACTGTGCAGCGATATCCATTTCCGTATCGAGATATTCGTTGCGCAGTTTTTTTTCGCGGGTGACCCGCCGGTGAACTGCAATCAGTAATTGCCGGAGTAACAGGACGAGCACTTCTTCGAAATCGGGCTGGCATCGCTGCAGTTCGGTAATCGCTCTTTTAAAAATTCTTGCATATTCCAGCGAAGCGCCGACATAGAAAACACGCATATCATCGGATATGCCGTAGCTTCGCAGGATGTTCTTAACATTATTTCCGGTAAAATGAATCCAGTAGACTTCTGTTTTATCCACACCATAATATTCATATTTCTGAAATTCTTTCGGCCGGTATAATACCATATTTCCGGCTCCCACAATCGTATCGTTCTCTTCCTTATCAAAGTGAAAATGTGCTATTCCCGCAGAAATATAAAGTATCTGGTAGTCCAGCCGGCCGCGCGGTCTGTATGTGGGCAGTCTTGGATGTGTTTTCAGGCGGTATGTGCCGCAGCTTCCGACGATGAGCGGCTTGCTTTTGTCTTTCAGATTGATTAACGAATGATTCAGGTAACCGGAATTAATGTACATGGAAATCTCCTTTTCTGGTTATTTTTTTTATGTTTTCCGAAACAATTTTTCGCTTTATCCTTCTATATTGTATCATTTTGTGCATGTATTGTCCAATCGAATCTATGGTCAGAAAATGCGATAAAATCGTATAATATTTCTGAAATAAAGGCGTTAAGTAAAACATGACAGGAAATTTTGGTCATGTAACGGGAGCGGCGGAAAATGAGTCGGAGGGATGGAAAATGATTGTACCGAGATATTACGAAGACCTTCATATGCTTCATGAAGGAACGATGCCTGACAGAGCATATTATATTCCGGCATCCGGGAAAATGGAAGACCCGGTGGAGCACAGAGAAGCGTCCGACCGGATGCAGAGTCTGAACGGGAACTGGAAATTCCGGTACTATGAAAGCATTTATGATGTAAGAGACGCATTTTATAAGGAGGGATTTGACACCTCGGATTTCGGAGAACTGAGCGTGCCGGGGGTGTGGCAGATGGCAGGATATGATGTTCACCAGTATACGAATATCCGCTATCCGTTTCCGTTTGACCCGCCGTATGTGCCGCAGGACATTCCGTGCGGCGCATATGTGTATCGGTTTGATTACCGAAAGGATGCGGATGCGCCGAAGGCGTACCTGAATTTTGAAGGCGTGGATTCCTGTTTTTATGTGTGGATTAACGGCATTTATACGGGATATAGCCAGGTTTCTCATGCGACGAGTGAATTTGACGTTACCGAAAAGCTCGTGGAAGGAAGCAATACGCTGGCGGCGCTCGTTTTGAAATGGTGCGACGGAAGTTATCTGGAAGACCAGGATAAATTCCGGACGAGCGGCATTTTCAGGGATGTCTATCTGTTGAAAAGACCGGAGCAGGCAGTCAGAGATTATCGGATAACAACTTTGGTTAAGCGTGACAACGCGGAAGTAAAACTGTCTTTTTTCTATTTTGACCGGGCCGTCGAAACGACGGTAACGATTTACGGGCATCAGGATGAACGCATCGCATCGGGGAAGCTGACCGGCGGAAGCGTTCTGACAGAGGGCAGTCTCATACTGAAAATCGCGGAGCCAAAGTTGTGGAATGCGGAATCGCCGTATCTGTATAAGCTCATCATCGAGACGGAGAAAGAAACGATTACCGATTATATCGGAATACGCACGATTGAAATCAAAGACGGGACGCTTTGTTTAAACGGACAGAAGATAAAGTTTTGCGGCGTGAACCGCCATGATTTTGACCCGCTGACAGGTCCCGCCGTCAACAGCGGACAGGTTCTTAAAGATTTGAAAATGATGAAACAGCATAATTTTAATGCCATTCGTTCCAGCCATTATCCGAATGCGCCTTATTTCTATCAGTTATGCGACAGATATGGATTTATGGTGATGAATGAGGCGGATGTGGAGGCGCACGGGCCGGTGGAAATTTATTACAGGGATAATACCGACCGTCATAAATTCAGCCGGTGGAATGAAAAGATTGCGGACGAACCGGCATGGGAAAGCGCCATTTTAGACCGTGTCCGCCGGATGGTAGAGCGGGATAAAAACCGCCCCTGCATTCTGATTTGGTCGATGGGAAACGAAAGCGCCTATGGATGTAATTTTGAAACCGCGCTGAAATGGACCAAAGAATCCGACCCGGGGAGACTCACCCATTATGAAAGCGCGAGATACCGGAACGGCGATATCCTGTATGATTTTTCTTTTCTGGATTTATACAGCAGAATGTATCCGGAGCCGTCCGAAATCAGGGAATACCTGGAAAAGGACGGAAGCAAGCCGTTTCTTTTGGTCGAATACTGTCATGCGATGGGAAACGGCCCCGGAGATTTGGAAGATTATTTTCAGTTGATACAGGAAAACGACCTGATGTGCGGCGGATTTGTATGGGAGTGGTGCGACCACGCTATCGCGCAGGGAAAAGCGGAGAACGGGCGGGAGAAATACGCTTACGGCGGAGACCACGGGGAGACGATTCATGACGGTAATTTCTGTATGGACGGTCTTGTTTATCCGGACCGCACGCCCCATACCGGGCTGTTGGAATACTGGAATGTGCACAGGCCGGCGCGCCTTGTTTCTTTTGACAGGGACAGAAAGGAACTGCGGCTGCGCAATTATCTCGATTTTACGGATTTAAAAGATTTCGTGGAAATCCATTATGAAGTGACCTGTGACGGTATCTGTGTGGGCGCGGGCGTGCTGCCGGCCTTTTCGGTAAAACCTCATGAAGAGGCGGTAACGAAGCTTGCGGTTACGGTTCCCCGTACCGGCAGGGCTTATTTGAAACTGATTTACCGGAAACGGAAAGATTCCCCCTTCGTGCCGGCCGGCCATGTGCTCGGTTTTGATGAGATACTGCTTGCAAATGAGGACGGAAGAAATCAGATTGCGCTGAAATGGCTGAACTGGTCGGCGGAGGAAACGGGCAGAGTAGAAGTGGAAGAAGA
This sequence comes from uncultured Lachnospiraceae bacterium, assembly GCA_910578475.1. Classification (GTDB taxonomy): domain Bacteria; phylum Bacillota; class Clostridia; order Lachnospirales; family Lachnospiraceae; genus UBA3282. Next base: position 49,801 of record CAJTRK010000013.1, read on the forward strand.
CAGGGCATTCGTTATCTGTAAGGGAAGAAATTTCGCATACAGCTTTGATAAAAGAAAGGGTGTGTTCGTAAGCCTGAATCATGCGGGGCGGGAATATCTGGACTGTCCCATGCAGTTCAATATCTGGAGAGCGCCGACGGATAATGACCGTTATATTCAGGAGGAATGGAAGAGAGCACATTATCATGAAAGCGTTGTCCGAACTTACGGAATCGTGATTCATCAGACGAAAGACGGCGTTGCGCTTGACAGCGTAATGTCCGTATCCGCGGCATCCGTGCAACACATTCTGGACATGGAAGTCGGGTGGAACATTGACCGGTACGGAAGCATTAATGCCGTAATCAAGGTCTGGAAAAACAAGGAATTTCCGGAATTGCCAAGATTCGGCGTCAGGCTTTTTCTGAAAAAAGAATTGGAAAACATCACCTATTTTGGAATGGGGCCGATGGAAAGTTACTGCGATAAACGCCGGGCGGCCAGCCACGGTCTGTACCGGACGAAAATCGAAGCGCTCCATGAAGATTATATCAGGCCGCAGGAAAACGGCAGCCATTACGACTGCGATTATGTGGAACTGACGAGCGGCCAGTATGGTCTCGCGGCAGCGGCAGGAAATCCTTTTTCTTTCAACGCTTCGGTATATACACAGGAAGAGCTGGAGAGGGCCGCGCACAACTATCAGCTGCTAAAATCCGAAAGCACGGTTTTATGTCTGGATTATGCGATGAACGGCATTGGTTCCAACAGCTGTGGTCCGAAAGTGCAGGAACCATACCGTTTTGCGGAAGAAGAATTTACATTCACATTCAAACTGATTCCATACACCAAATAAAACAGGAGAAAAAACTTATGGGAGAAAAAACTTATTTAAAATGGTATAACAAAGTCGGTTATGGTTCCGGGGACGTTGCGGGGAATGTAGTGTATGCTTTTTTATCCTCCTTTGTCATGATTTATCTGACCAATTCCATCGGTCTTTCGGCCGGTATTGTGGGAACGCTGATTGCGGTTTCCAAGCTGTTTGACGGGATTACGGACGTCTTTTTCGGCGCGATGATAGATAAGACACATACGAAATTCGGAAAAGCCAGGCCGTGGATGCTATATGGATATGTGGGCTGTGCCGTAACGCTGGTTGCTATTTTTGCGATTCCCGTGAATCTCGGCGCGACCGCGCAGTATGCCTGGTTCTTTATCGCATACACTTTGTTGAATGCGGTATTCTATACGGCGAATAATATCGCTTATTCGGCGCTGACTTCCCTTTGCACGACGAACAGCAAGGAACGCGTGCAAATGGGTTCCTGTCGGTTCATATTCGCTTTTGCGACAAGTCTGCTGATTCAGTCAGTTACGGTTGGGTTTGCAGCCCGTTGTGGCGGCGGTGCGCAGGCATGGCGGACCGTGGCGGTCGTTTATGCGCTCATCGGCCTTATCGTTAATACCGTTTCCTGCCTGTCGGTCAAAGAGCTTTCGGAAGAAGAACTTTCGATGAGCGCGGAGCAGCGAAAAGAAAAGAGCGAACAGCCCGTGGAAAAGTATGGTCTTGTAGAAGCCGCCAGGCTGTTAGTTGCAAACAAATTTTATCTGATGATTTGCGGCGTCTACATTTTACAGCAGTTATACAGCGCTATGATTAACGCCGGCATTTATTACATGACATATGTGTTGAAAAACGAGAATCTTTACGGCGTTTTTTCCTGGGCTATCAATATTCCGCTCATCGTTGCGCTCGTTCTGACGCCCGCGCTTGTAGGGAGATGGAAGGGATTATATAAGCTGAATTTGAGAGGATATATGCTCGCGGTAGCCGGCCGCCTGTTCGTAGTCGCCGCGGCTTATCGGGGAAGCATTCCGCTGATGCTGCTGTTCACGGCGCTGGCCGCCTTCGGGCAGGGCCCCTGGCAGGGAGATATGAATGCGGTTATCGCATCCTGCTCCGAATATACATTTCTGACAAAAGGAAAAAGAGTGGACGGAACGATGTATTCCTGTACTTCGCTCGGAACAAAGCTCGGAGGCGGACTCGGAACCGCCATTTCGGGATGGCTGTTGGAAATCAGCGGCTTTTCGGGAACGCTGGAGATACAGCCGGCTTCCTGCATCAATATGCTGCATTTTATGTATCTGTGGCTGCCGCTGATTCTGAATATTTGCATTATGCTCATCCTTTCCAGGATGAAGGTAGAAGAAACGAACGAAAAGATAAAAGCGGAAATGACCGCCGCAGGCTCAGAACCTTATGCGTGGTAAAGATGTTCAAAGTAACCGGCATAAAAATTTAGAAGAAGGTGGAAATAGTTTCTCATCCTGTCGGAAATTTGTCTGATACGTTTCATCTGGCGTACCTCCTTTTGAAAGTCAGTTATCTTGTTTACAGATTTATCATAAAAGAGAAAGCGGGGAAATACTTGCCAAAATGAATCAAAAAGCGGTCAGATATTGCATAGAACAGTGATTTTTATCGACAAACTGATATGCGGGAAGAAAGGTAGGTGTCGGAGTGCATTTGCAATATCAGGAAACAAAAGAAAGAGTCATTTTCAGACACAGGGAATCCGGTCATACGCCGCCGCATCTTCATGATGCGCTGGAAATTGTGTATGTGACGGAGGGAACGCTGGCAGCCGGAATCGGGGCAGAACTGTATCATATGAAAAAGGGAGACATGATTTTCATTTTTCCCGATATGATACATCATTATCAGGTTTTTTCAAAAGGAGAAAGCAGGGCTTATTATATCCAGATTCCGCCTTCTTTGTGCGGCGCATTTATGGAGAAAATACAGAAATACTGTCCGAAAGTTCCGCTCATCGGCGAAGATTCTGTCAGCGAAGAAATACGCGGCGTTTTACGGCAGTTATCGGCTGTCGGGAAAGAAGACTTTGTACTGGCACAGGCTTATGTGCAGATTCTGCTCGCGAAATGTCTGCCCGGACTGCAGCTTGATTTAAAGGCGTGCGGCGGAAACGATGACCTGGTTTATCGGACGGCGGCTTATATAGCGGCCAATTTCCGCGAAGGGCTCTGCCTCACATCGGTGGCTTCGGAACTTGGCGTCAGCAAATATGTGCTGTCCAGAATTTTTTCCGGAACGTTTCGCTGTAATTTTAACCGGTATCTGAATGGGGCCAGGCTGAGTTACGCCTGCGCCTGTCTGGAAAATACGAACTTTTCGATTACGGAGATATGTATGGACAGCGGGTTTGAGAGTCAGCGGACCTTTAACCGCGCGTTTAAGGAAAAATATCGGATGACGCCGAGAGAGTACCGGAAAGCACATCAATAGAAGACGAGAGAGTGCCGGAAAGGCATTGATAGAGGAGGCCATCGCCCGACTGACAATCAGCCGGTGCGATGGCCCCCTTTTCTTTTCTGCTGTTTTCTGACGGGTTTAGCAGTATTCCCGCATATTGATATTGTAGTAAAATGGAAGAGCATGTTTCGTGTATCCGTTCGTCTGAACGCGGATGTTTTTCTGTTCTTCTTTTTTACATGCTTCGTCAAATACTTCCGAGAAAAATTTATTTGAAAGTGAATCCGACGAATTCTGTTTGGACTGGCGCTTTTCGTCATCGGAAGATGTCTTCCGCAGACGCGGTATCACCGCTACCGCCTGAACTTTATAAAGCTTGTCATATCCGTATGCTTCGAGTCCCTCCTTGGAATCAACTTTTATTGTTCTATTATTTATATCGGCATAAAAAGACAGAAAATAATAGGGTGGATAAAAGAATTTTCTGACTGTTTGACTGTTCATCTTTTTTCTTGAATATGTCGGCATTGTTCTGTCAGTTAGCTAAAATAATTCATAGTACCGCTATACCGTCTTTCGGAAAGAAATTATAGTTATACATAATTCGAATTATGATGAAGGTACAAAATGCCGGCTATCGCGAAAGTAACAAAAGAAATGATTATAGACGCAGCTGCCGAAAACCGAGGGCGGTTAGTACCGGTCAGAAGGAACGGGCAAGGCAGATGATGATTGGACAGAATAGAGCGATAGGACGGAAAGATTATTCAGTGAATCAGATAGAATATGTGAATACTTAAAAATAATTTTAAATAGTTCTTGACTGCTCCATACAAATTTCGTATAATCCATTTAAAGATTTATTGAAATAGGAGGTGGTATATTGGCGGTAAATGAGATACTTGCAGCATTGGCAGATGAAAACCGAAGAAGAATTTTGCATAAATTAAAGGAGGGAAAAATAAATTCTGGCGATTTGGCAAATGCCCTAAGCATAACACCGCAAGCCCTGTCATATCACTTATCAAAGTTAAAAAAGGCAAATTTGATTTATGAAACAAAATATAAAAATTATATTTATTATGAACTGAATTTGTCTGTACTTGATGAAACTATCATGTGGATTAACGAGTTAAGAGGAGGTCAGAAATGAATAAAAAGAAAACAGTATGTTATATTTTGATGTATCTTCCATTAGTAGTTGTCTTGATTGTATTGCCGCATCTTCCCGAAAAAATCCCTGCACATTATGGGTTTGATAATCAGGTTGACCGTTGGGGGAGTAAATATGAGACTTTGTTATTTCCGGTAGTAAGTATTTTAATGGGATATTTTCTGTTTGGAATGGCAAAGCTGGCGGCGAAAAAGGAAGAACATGGGGAAAACAATAAAAATGTTACCATTATTGTGGGTATTTTAGTGCTGATATTGCTTAATGCTTTGAATGTCTATTCTCTATACACAAGCTTTAACAAAGTAGAAAATTTATCATTTGTTTCATTGGATATTGGTCAGCTTGTTTTTGGCATCATTGGTATGTTAATGATTGTTACAGGAAATCTCATGCCTAAGTTGCGGATGAACTCTACGATAGGATTGAGGACACATTGGAGCATGAAAAATGAAGCAACATGGAAAAAAAGCCAACATATAGGAGGAATTTCCTTTATCATTGGGGGAATTATAATAATAGGCATTTGTATCGTTATGAAAGGTACTCCTTGCTTATTATCTGTTTTAGGAGTATGGGCAATGCTGATAGTTATAGATATTTTCTTAACATATCGGGTTGCTGAAAAGAACTGATTAAATTGTACATTTTAATTTTTCAGTATTATCAGTAACGGAGATATAAAAACTTAATATTGTTTACCTTCAGGTAGCGATTATCTTAACAGATAATCAGCTACCTTTTTTATTTTCAGAAACTATCAATACAGCACAGAAAGAATGTGGTATCAAGATGATTGAAAGCAAGAATGATGCAAGCTTTTCTGTACTCAATCCGTTAAAATCAAAACGATTTTTCATCATATTGCATATTCTCATTGCTGTTCAGGCATAATTATGCTATAATTGTGTTAAAAAAGGAGCGAAGCATTATGCCACTTATTATGCCTATTAAGGATTTACGCAATACCACCGAGATTTCTAATATCGCACACAAGGAACAGGAGCCTATTTTTATTACCAAAAACGGATATAGCGATTTGGTCGTGATGAGTAGTGAATTATACGATAAATTTGCAAGAATGAATCGCATCGACCAGGCAATCTTCGAATCCGAGCAAGAAATTGCTAACGGAGCAGAAGCAGTTGACGCAGAAATAGTTTTTGCAGAATTGGAGAAAAAACATTTTGGATAAATACAAGGTAAAAGTCAACCCTGGAGCAATCCGTGAATTAGACCACATTTACGAATATATTGCAAATGAGAAATTGGCTCCTGAAAATGCCAAAGGACAGGTAGACAGAATTAAGAAGTCTATTTTAAGCCTGGACACGTTTCCACAGTCCCATCAAGAGCGTAACGAGGGCAGATATGCCGGAAAAGGCTACCGTCAGTTACTGATTGATAATTATATCGCCATTTTCCGCATTGATGAACCATGTAAAACAGTCTATGTAGTAACAATACAGTATCAAGGACGAAATCTATAAAACAAGCACCAAATGACACTATAAATCATTTGGTGCTTGTTTTGACTTAAGAATTATTTACCATAGTTCCAACGAATCCTTCGCATCTATCCACATCTGCATATGTTATGTTCATCCAATCAACTCTCTGTTCTGTAATATCTAAAAAGCATTTCCATCAGTTCACACAGTCCATTCATATTGTGTTATATTTTGTTATGTGATTTTGCTTCCCTTGTTTTGGCCCTTATGAGGGTTCGTAAAGCCTTGTGAAACGCTATAACACAAGGGAATACATAAGGGAAAGCTCACTTACAGAAAAGTTAGTATTTATAAAGGTTTGCCGAAAATTTAATAATAAATTATAACAGGTAACAGAACCCTTAAATCATGTGCTTACACAACTGAAATTCGGAGAATTGTCATATAATAATTTCTTTTGATTTCTCTTCAAAATTCCATTTTCTTTATGAAATCTTCAAAAATATCCTCTATGCTATTGATAGAATTAAATGAAAGGACATGATGATTATGGATATGATTTTGAAAACAACAAACCTCTGTAAAAATTTCAAAGGGCAGACAGCGGTAAACAATGTATCTCTGAACATTCAGAGAAATTCTGTCTACGGATTGATGGGACCGAATGGAGCAGGCAAATCTACCATTCTTAAAATGCTCACTGGCATTTTGCGCCCTACATCGGGAGAAATTGAGTTTGACGGTCACGCATGGAATCGCAGCGATTTACAATCTATTGGCGCATTGATTGAAATGCCGCCCCTATACGAAAATCTGACTGCATACGAAAATCTGAAAGTGCGAGCCCTTGCGCTCGGACTTCCCGATACCCGTATTGAGGAAGTCTTACGGATTGTTGACCTTACAGACACCCGAAAAAAGAAATCGGGACATTTTTCTTTGGGAATGAAACAGCGGCTTGGCATTGCGCTTGCGTTGTTATCATCACCTAAATTGTTGATTTTAGATGAACCGACAAACGGGTTAGACCCTATTGGTATTCAAGAATTACGGGAACTTATCTGTTCTTTTCCGGTGCATGGAATTACAGTAATTTTATCCAGCCACATTTTATCCGAAGTAGAACAGATTGCGGAACACATTGGAATTATTTCTGCCGGGAAGTTGGGCTATGAAAGCAAAATAAACAAAGGCGCAAGTTTAGAAGAAATTTTTATGCGTGTTGTAGCTGCTAATAACGAAAAGGGGGAAAAATAATGTTTCATCTTATACATTCTGAATTATTAAAAGTACGTCATACATTTGCATTAAAGCTATTTGTTGCGGCTCCTATCGTTACTTTGAGTTTAGGATACATCTTGAGTGGAAAATTTGTTCAGTTTACAGCCTATAATTGGTGGTATATTTTGATACTGCCGATTACGATTGCTATTTGGTGTGCCAGCTTTATCAGTTGTGAAAAACGCACACAGTATCAGAATATTCTCTGTTTATCTGTTGACATGAAGAAAATCTGGATTGGCAAGCTGTTTGCGGTTGCTGTGCTGCTTTTATTAACCAATTTTGTAATGTGGGGTGGCTGTACGCTTTTTGGTGTTTTTACCGTGATGAACATTGACCCGCTTAATGGTTTTTGGGGCTGTATGTTATTGTTTCTTGTTTACGTTTGGCAGCTTCCGCTTATTATGTTGCTTGCCAAAAAAACAAATTATCTTACCGCTGTACTAATTTCCTTTAGCTGCAACATTTTATCCACGATTGGAGCAGAAAGTGATTTGTTTTATCTCAATCCATTTGCCATTCCAACACGCATTGTATGCCCCTTTTTCAAAGTGCACCCTAACGGTATTCCTATTGAAAATAGTTCTTTTCTGCTAAATGCTGGAACAATCATTCCTGCCGTTTTGCTTAGCTTGATTTTGGCGGTACTGTGTTTTTTGCTTACAGCATGGCTTTTCACTAAAGGAGACATAACACATGATTGAGTTATATCATTATCTGAAAAGCGATTTTTACAAGTTGCGCAATTCTTCGTTCTTTTGGATACATGTTTTATTCCCATTTCTGGGAGTGGCACTTGTTTTACTGTATGCGACATTTGCGGCTGTAAACGATATAAATAAAATTGCGGTATTCTTTCAGCTTTTCGCAATCGCATATCCTTTTGTTATTAGTATCGTTTGTGAGATTATCGCAGGACAGGAAAACCGGGCGGGGCATTATCAGAATATTTTAGTGTTGCGTTCCAAAACGAAAGCCATTTTGTCTAAATTCCTGTTACTGATTGCCGCCGGATTGCTTGCGGTATTATTGAGCATATTTTTATTTATTTTGTTACTTCCGGCGACAGGAACAAAATTGCTTTTGCCGACATCATTCCTTGTATTACCGGCTTTAATCTTGTGGAGCAGTAATATACTGCTATATGCTCTTTCTATTATTTTGGCATTTCGGTTTGGAAGAACGGTCTGCATAGGAATGGGAGCTATTGGCAGTTTATTAGCTGCATTGCTCCAAACGGGCTTAGGTACAGGCTTGTGGTTTGTGCTGCCATATGGCTTTGGAATACATCTTAGTGATTTCGCACTTCAATTTGCCTTGAAGGATTTAACTGCTGTTAGCGCAGAACTTAAATTCGGGATAAGCATGTGCGCGGGCATGACAGTTTTGTTTATTGTAATTTTGTTCGTGTGGTTTTTGCGGTACGAGGGAAAGTGTACAAATGAGTGAGGAGATGATATAATATGGGTTGTTTGGGAAACGTGATATGGTTCCTGTGCGGAGGATTATGGCAGGGCTTGGCATGGACAATATCGGGCATTTTTTGGTGCATAACCATTATTGGAATACCGATTGGGCGGCAATGTTTCAAATTTACTGCTCTTACCTTTTTCCCGTTTGGAAAAGAAATTCAGTATGGCGGTAATGCAATTTCAACTTTGGCAAACCTTGTATGGTTTATAATCAGTGGTATTCCGCTTGCCATAACAGCGTGCATAAATGGAATACTGCTATGCTGTACAATTATCGGCATACCGTTTGGTATGCAATGCTTTAAGATTGCAAAACTCGCCCTTATGCCTTTTGGGGCGACCGTAAATGAAGTCTGACAGGAGGGATTGATATGGCGAATATATTAGTTGTTGATGATGAAAACGCAATGCTTCAACTGATAAAACGCATTCTCGAAAAAGACGCCCATACCGTAACACTTCAAGCAAATGCAAAAGCCGTTCTTGATATAGATTTCAGACGATATGATTTGATTTTGCTGGATATTATGATGCCGGATATGGACGGTTTTGAATTATGCAATCAAATCCGTTCTCTTGTGGATTGCCCTATTATTTTCTTGACTGCAAAAACACAGGAAAGTGATATTGTTCGTGGTTTGGGAATTGGCGGCGACGATTACATTACAAAGCCTTTTGGTACAAATGAATTGCTTGCCCGTGTAAATGCACATTTACGCAGAGATAACCGAGAAAAGAAATATGCCATATCCATTTCGGGCATTATCTTTCACATCAACGCAAAGGAAACGGAAGTCAATGGGAATAAACTCCCTCTGACCAAAAGTGAGTATGAAATATGTGAATATCTGGCTTTGCACCGGGGACAGGTTTTTTCAAAAGAGCAGATTTATGAAGCTGTTTTTGGTTTTGAGGGAGAAAGTGACGATAGTGTGATAGCCACTCATGTAAAAAATATCCGCAGTAAGTTAGCGGCTGTCAAATTATCTCCTATTGAAACGGTTTGGGGGGTGGGTTATAAATGGGAGTAAAAAAACTACGTTCTGTGTTCATGCGGTATATATTCACTGTTGCTGGAGGTATCCTTTTCATTATTGCCGTTAATGTTGGTCTATATATGCTATTCATCAATACAGAAATCATTATTCCTGCCATGAATATTGAGGATAGTATTGATGACGCAGCAGAAAAAATACAGACAGATAAATTATTTGATACAGCCGACATTCCCAACTTTTGCGATTATGGCGTTTATTCTTCCACAGGTGCGTTCCAGTACGGTTCTTTATCAGAAGATACCGCCAACACCTTTTGGGAGAAAGCTGTCATAAACGGAAAGAATGTAGTTCACCCATACCGTGTTCGGATTGTTGACCGTGAGAATGAAGTCATTCTTTTGCGATACCGTTTGACTTCACAATTCAGCAATCCAGCGCTTCGACGGATATGCCCGACATCCGACTTTTGCCTTATCGGGCTGATTATGATTGAGATTATCGTTTTGCTGCTCCTTGTTTCCCATTGGTTTGGGAAATATACGGGCAGGAAAATTGACAAACTGCTTATCGTAACCCAGAAAATTGAGAAGCAGGATTTGGATTTTAAGATTGAAAGTAGTGGCATATTTGAAGTAGACCGCGCCTTATCCGCATTGGAACACTTGAAACAGGCACTAAAAAATTCGCTTGCCGAGCAATGGCAGGCGGATAAATTAAGGCAGGAGCAGATTTCAGCTTTGGCACATGATTTGAAAACACCACTGACTATTATCCGTGGAAATACGGAGCTGCTGTATGACACGATACTTGCCGATAATCAGAAAGAATGTGCGGACTATATCGAGGGCAGTGTTGTTCAAATGCAGGACTATATTGAAACGTTAATTGACATGACAAAAGCAAAAGAGAATTTTCCTTTTCGCCGTAAAAATGTAAAATTATCTTCCTTATTGCAGGAAATCCGTACACAGGCAAAAGGTTTGTGCGCTGTAAAAAATATCTGTTTGGAATGGAGGGAGAATTTTGAACGGGAATATATCTTTGCAGACAGTGAACAACTGATAAGAGTTTTTGCAAATGTTTTTTCAAATGCAATAGAATATACACCAGCAGGAAAAACAGTTTTCTTTGAAGTATATGAAAAAGATAATTCAATCCTATGCTCTATCACTGATATGGGAAGTGGTTTTTCTCCCGAAGCGTTAAAACATGCGACCGAACTTTTTTTTATGGACGAACAAAGCAGACATTCCAAATCGCATTATGGAATAGGTCTTTATGGAGCAGACTCCATAATAGCCAAACATGGCGGACAGCTTATTTTAAGCAACTCTGAAAAGACTGGCGGCGCACAGGTTATAATCAAAATTCCATATTGACATTATGGACGGCTTGCGAGCCGTCCTTTTTTCAAATCTTTATGAAATCCACGAAATTAGCAGTTAGCATATAAATAAGCAATAGAAATACAATCTGCCACATGACGGCAATAAAAAAATACTTTTTATCTAATTCTTGCTATGTTCATATAAGAGCATTTAAGGCACATGTGGTTATATCAACACTGTTATGGTGCATATTGTATTCTGATGATATTACAGAGAATGATGGTATATATGGAAATAAGGATTTCACCGAATATATTTGGTGGATTTCTTGTTCCTTTGTGAATTGTAGAAAAAAAGGTCTTGTGTTAAAATATATTATGGAATTTTATATATAAATGCTTCTGGACATATTCTTTGTCCTTTGATATGTTCAAGCTGATGTTGAATAAAATGAAGCTGATATTCAGCGCAGTGTGGGATATTAGTTTGTATGAAGAAATGGTAATTAAGAAAAAAGATAAATGAATTTATATGAACGAATATAGAGATAAATAAAGTACGGAGGTACATATGGCAGTAGGAACTACGAATGTTGGATTTGAGGAAAAGTTGTGGCAGGCAGCAGATAAGCTGCGTTCTAACATGGATGCGGCAGAATATAAGCATGTGGTCTTAGGGCTTATATTTTTGAAATATGTATCAGATTCTTTTGAGGAAAAGTATCAGATTTTGCTGGAAGAAGGATATGGTGATGAAGAAGACAGGGATGAGTATTTGGCGGATAATATTTTCTGGGTTCCTAAAGAGGCGAGATGGTCAGAAATCCAGAAACATGCTGCCAGTGCGGATATAGGCAGTGTCATTGACCATGCAATGGAAGTGATAGAAAATGAAAATAACTCATTAAAAGGTGTTTTGACAAAGAATTATTCAAGAGCAGAACTCGATAAAACACGCTTGGGCGAATTGGTAACGTTGTTTACTAATATAGAGGTAGGTTCGACGGCGGCACAGGAAAGAGATGTTCTGGGGCGCGTATATGAATATTTTTTAAGCAAATTTGCAAGTGCGGAGGGCAAGTTGGGGGGAGAATTTTATACCCCATCCTGTATTGTAAGAACTTTGGTGGAGATGATTGAGCCGTTTGAAGGACAGATTTTTGACCCGGCGTGCGGTAGTGGCGGTATGTTTTGCCAGTCAGCCCGATTTGTAAGAGAGCATCAGGGGAATGTCAGAGATATTTCTATTTTTGGACAGGAGAGTAACCCGACAACATGGAAACTGGCAAAGATGAATCTGGCAATTCGCCAGTTGGAGGCAAATCTTGGAAAGCATAATGCGGATTCATTTCACGATAATCAGCACAAGACTTTAAAGGCAAATTATATTTTGGCCAATCCGCCATTTAACGTATCAGATTGGGGAGGGGAAAGGCTGCAGCACGATGTTCGGTGGAAGTATGGGGTTCCGCCGGTTGGTAATGCCAACTTTGCATGGTTACAGCATATGATTTATCATTTGAGTCCGGCAGGTGGAGTATGTGGGACAGTATTAGCAAATGGTTCCTTAAGTTCCAATACATCCAATGAGGGAAATATCAGGAAAAATATGATTATAGGTGATGTTGTTGAATGTATTGTGGCAATGCCAAATCAATTGTTTTATTCCACGGGGATTCCGGTATCTCTTTGGATTTTGCGGAAAGGAAAAACAGAGCAAACCCAAAATAAAGTGCTTTTCATCGATGCAAGAAAATTAGGACATATGATAGACAGAAAGGTTCGGGAATTATCGGAAGAAGATATTAGAAAAATTGCGGATACATACCAGAATTGGAGACAGGGAAAAGAGTATGAGGATATTCAGGGGTTTTGTAAAGAGGCATCATTAGAGGATATAGGGAATCAAGATTATATTCTAACTCCAGGAAGGTACGTTGGTATAGAACAAGAGGAAGATGATGGAGAAGCATTTGAAGATAAAATGCAAAGACTTACTTCTGAATTGTCACAGATGTTTGAAGAATCTAATGAACTTCAAAAGGAAATCAGAAAAAGCTTAGGAGCAATAGGATATGATATATAAACTCAATGATTTGATTGAAACCGCAAATACTGGTGCAGATGCTATTAAAAGAGCTCCTATTTTGCAGGAGAAGACGAATTTGAGATGCTTAAGAATAGGGGATGTGTCTCAGAGAAGAAAATTTAATGAGTGGGGATATACAAAAACATCAAGAGAAGATTATAAACGTTACAAGTTGCATCTAGGAGATATTATTGTCGCAAGAACCGGAAATACAATAGGTGTTAATCAGTATATAGATAGAGAAATAGAAGCAGTTTATAATAATGGACTTATTAGGATAAAAGTTAATAAGGAGATGATATTACCAAAATATTTTTACTATATTGTGCGAGGAAAATCATGTCAAGATTATATACAATCAATAGCATATGGGACTTCTACTCAACCAAACATGAAAATTAAGGATTTTTTGAATTTTGAAATAGAAGTGTTGGGGCTTGACTTGCAAAGAGGAATAGTAAAAATTATTGACACGATAGAAAGAAAGATAGCTATAAATGAAATAATAAACGATAATTTACAGCAGCAGGCGGTAGTATTATATCAGCAGATGTTTACTGATAGTCCCGAACCCGACTGGACAGATGGCTCACTAAGCGACATTGCCGACATTACTATGGGGCAATCTCCAAGTGGTAGCAGCTATAATGAGGACGGAATAGGAACTATTTTCTTTCAAGGTCGTGCTGAATTTGGCTTTAGGTTCCCGACTATCCGCCTTTATACCACCGAACCAAAGCGGATGGCTTACACAAACGACATTTTAATGAGTGTTAGAGCGCCGGTTGGCGATCTCAATGTAGCTCATACTGATTGCTGCGTTGGTCGAGGACTTGCTGCTATTCATTCCAAAACTAACCGTCAGTCCTTTATGCTTTATACGATGTTTTCACTCAAAAAGAGGTTGGATGTCTTTAATGGTGAAGGCACAGTTTTCGGCTCAATCAACCGGAGTTCGCTGAATGACATTCCTGTTCTCATTCCATCAAATGGCGCAATCGAGAATTTTGAAAGGATAGTCGCTCCTATGGACGCTGCAATTCGCAATAATTATGATGAAATATGCCGATTGCAGGAAATTAGAGATTCTTTACTTCCCAAACTGATGTCCGGTGAAATTGATGTATCCAATATCCAGCTCTAAGCTGCTAAATTATCGTTTATGATAGAAGGAGTGTTATGAAACTTGCTTTAAATCCAGAACTAAATAGGCGCTTGCGTGAAAAGATAAAGGAATGGGATAACTTTACTTGTGAAAAAACGTCAAATTTTAAGTCACCTGAAAAAAGGGGAAATGCATAAAGACGCAAGCATATAATTGTATTTGTGCTTGTCTGGATCGTATTGATGAACTGGTTGAGCATTGCAATGCTTTGGAACTTAAATCGCTATTTGGATTGTATGATATTTTTAATTATGGACAGACATTAATTGACTGCATAAGCATGATTTCAAAAATTTATAATGTTCCGTATGAAGCAGAGAATGATATATCGTGTTTTAACCAAAAAGGCAACGATGGTAGTGGTAATGATGAGAAGTATTTCAAATATCTCCGTTCGCTTTGTTCTGTTCATCCAGTTGAAACAAGCCAGCATAAAACATATCAGGGAGATGAACCAGAGTGGTGTCCCTATATATCAGGTTCTGGTACAGTAATGCGATTGCTTGAGAATATAAATCCTGAATTGAAAGATGCAGATTATTATGCAGTAGTGTACAGAAATGATATGGAGTTTAATAAATATGTTCCAATTAGAGTGTCACAAATAATACAGTATTTACATAAACGGTACGGACACATTGAGAAAATTGTGCAGGCCATTGATAGATATAATGATGACAAAATTATAAATTTAATGGAAAAGCATATTCCTTTACCAGAAGAATCTGATACATATATTAGTTATTTGCTAGGATTGAAGGAGGCGTTTGCAGAGAGATGTGGCGATAAGGAATGTTATCAAATTAAAGAATGGATTGGTATCATGAAGGCACATTTTGCTGATGAAAAGATGCAGGCAGAGTTGCAGAAATATCAGGAGACAATGAAAGCGGCAATAAAGGAAATACACAATAAATTGCAGAATATGAATATTGATGACTGCTTTGTTGAATATCCTGTTCGATATCGTACAGATTTTATTACTAATGGATATGCACTAGAAAAGCTACATTATCTCAAAGATGCATTTATGAGTATGCCAGATGAAGAAACCTACAAATTGATTGAACAAGGTGGAGAGCCTTTTATAAATGACAGGATAAATTCAATGCTTTCTATTATTTCCCGGGCCCAGGATGCTGATTTATCGGAAGAGGAATTAATGGATGTTGCAAGAGAAATTGACTATAGATTTAAGGTTACTAATTCGGAATGGGCAAGGGTGCTGCTGAAAATAATAGAGCCATATTTTGAAAATACTGTGGAGTTTGATTATTCTTTAGACGATTGGTATCTGTATTTGCAGATAAAAATTGCTTTTTGGCGCATGTCTAAGAAAATATAAAAGGAAAGATGTGATTTTATGCCTATTAATGAAAATACATTGGAGCAGGTCATCATAGCAGAATTACAGGAAAAAGGTTATGAATATCTCTATGGCCCTGATATTGACCGGGATTACCATGAAGTAATTTTGAAGGATTACTTTGAGACTGCCATGTATAAAATTAACCCGAAAATCACTGTGGATATTGTGGAAGAAGCCTACAAATCTATTAAAAACCTTGGTTTGTTTAAGTTAGAGGATATGAATGCGGCTTTTCATAAGTATCTGATAGAAGGTGTTCCCGTCAATTATCGTGTGAATGGGGAGCAGCGTACTTATACAGTAAAGCTGATTGACTTTGCAAATCCGGAGAAAAATGAGTTTCATGTCGTCAATCAATATACTGTGATTGCGTATAAGAATAAGCGGCCGGATGTTCTGATATTTGTGAATGGCATTCCGTTGGTATTGTTTGAACTGAAAAATATCACCAATGAAGATGCTACGATTGAAAACGCATATAAGCAGGTCAAAAATTACCAAATGGATATTCCCTCTTTGTTTTATTACAATGCTTTCAATGTAATCAGCGACGGTCTGGATACCCGCATGGGAACTATCACATCCGATTTTACCCGGTATATGGTGTGGAAATCTGAAAACGGAGAAAAACCGGAAGATGGAGGTCTTAATTATTTTTCGGTGCTTTTAAATGGCGTATTTCCGAAAGCAAGGCTTTTAGACCTGATACGGAATTTTATTGTTTTTCAGAATAGCAAGGGCAGGACAATCAAAATCATTGCCGGATACCATCAGTATTTTGCAGTAAGAAAAGCGGTGGAGCGTACAGGGAATGCTCTGGAGGAACACAGCAGAAAGGTTGGGGTAGTATGGCATACCCAGGGCAGCGGGAAGAGTCTGTCCATGGTGTTCTATACGGGCTGCATCGTCAGCAATCCGGAATTTCATAATCCTACCATTGTAGTGTTGACGGACAGGAATGATTTGGATAATCAGCTTTTTGGTTCGTTTGTTTCCAGTTCCAAGCTGTTGCTGCGGCAGACACCGAAGCAGGCAAAGAGCCGGGAGCATTTGAAGGAACTGTTAAAGGTAAAAGCCGGCGGTATTGTTTTTACTACTATCCAGAAATTTGAGGAAAGCAGTGAAGTATTGAGTGAGCGGAGCAATATCATATTTATGGCAGATGAGGCGCACCGTTCTCAATACGGTCTGGAAGGGAAACTTAACAGGGAAACTGGTGAGTGGAAATACGGCATGGCAAAGTATATGAGAGATTCGCTGCCAAACGCTACGTTTATCGGTTTTACCGGGACACCCATTGATTTTGATGACAGGTCAACTGTGGAAGTTTTTGGGGAATATATTGATATTTATGATATGACGCAGGCCGTAGAGGATGGGGCAACTGTGCCGATTTATTATGAAAACCGTACTGCGAAGATAAAACTGAATGAGGAACTTTTGAAAAAGATAGATGCAGAATATGAAAAAATGGCAGGTGAGGCGTCAGAAACGGCGATTGAAAAATCGAAATCAGACTTGTCTACCATTGAAGCAATCATAGGTTCTAAGGAAAGGCTGTCACTTTTGGCAGATGACATGATTGCTCATTATGAAGACAGGCAATATGTGCTTGCGGGCAAGGCAATGATTGTATGTATGAGCCGGCGGATTGCCATCAATCTGTACCGGATTATTCTGGAAAAGCGGCCGGAATGGAAGCAAAAGGTGAAGGTAGTTTTGACTTCCAGCAATCAGGATGACGAGGACTGGCATGATATTATTGGAAATAAAGCATACCGGGATGGTCTTATGCTGGAATTTAAGGATGATGCCAGTGAGTTTAAAATTGCAATCGTAGTGGATATGTGGCTGACGGGTTTTGATGTTCCATCTATGGCGACCATGTATATTGACAAGCCGATGAAGGGTCATAATCTGATGCAGGCAATCGCCCGTGTTAATCGTGTGTATAAGGATAAAGAGGCAGGGCTGATTGTTGATTACATAGGTATGGCGGCAGAACTCAGGAGTGCGTTAAGCCAGTATACCAAACGTGACCAGGATAAGATTCCGGATTTGGGACAGGCATTATCCATAGCATTGGAGAAGTTGGAAATTATGCGGGATATGTTTTACGGATTTGTTTATTCTGATTTCTTTGGACGGGACGATTCAGTGCGCCTTGCCGTGATAGCAAATGGGGTTAATTTTGCACTTGGGATGGAAGAAGATGAACAGAAAAGTTTTATCCGTGAGGCTACGGCGCTTAGTCAGGCGGAAACGCTTTGCCGGAGTATGCTTGATACCAGGTTAAAGGAGGAAATTGAGTTTTTTAAATGTGTGAAGGCCGGAATCTGTAAGACCGCCGGACGGATGGGGATTACGACCAATGAGATAAATGCAAGAATTATGAAATTGTTGGAGCAGGCAATTGAGCAGGATGGCGTTTATAATATTTTTGCGGAGGCGGGAAAAAAGAATCCGGAGATTTCAATTTTATCGGAGGAATATATGGAGAAGATTCGCAGGATGAAGCACAAGAATATTGCGGCGGAGATGCTGCGAAAACTGTTGGAGGATAATATCCGTGTATTTGCAAGAACCGGGGTTGTGAAATCACAGCTTTTTTCAGAAAAGATGCAGAAATTATTAAAGATGTATAATAACAGGTTAATTACCAGTGCAGAGGTGATTGAGGAATTATTGAATCTGTCAAAAGAAATGACAGAGGCTTATAAGGCCGGAGATGAAAAGGGATTAACTACAGAAGAACTGGCTTTTTATGATGCGCTGGTGGCAGACCCTGAGGTTCTTAGAAAGATGCAGGATAAGGTCTTAATTGAAATGGCACAGGAATTGACGGAATTAATCCGTAGGAGCAGGACAGTTGACTGGGATAAAAAAGAGTCTGCCCGTGCTTATATGAGGACACAGGTGAAGCATCTATTGAGGAAATATAAATATCCGCCGGAGAAAGCCAGGGGTGCTGTTGATATTGTGATTAAACAGGCGGAATTGATGAGCAGCAATATAAAGCCGAGGGTTACAGTTTATGATTTTAATCCAGAAACGGGGCTTTCGATGGTGGCAGAAGCGTCTGTGCCATATGGTGAGAAGACAAAATAATGATATATGCTCTAAATGACTTCTTCATCACGGGATTTTCTCATGGTTAGTGAAGAACTCATTTAGAGCATATTTCTACAATGCAATTTTAGGTATTTGTCATTTTATATTGATTCGATTGTAAAGTTTCAGAAATCAATACATCACTTTGATGAGGAATTATCAATTCTATACCCGATAAGGATATAAGAAAAACGGTTATAAAACTTAATCATTTATTTCATGTTGTAGAGAATGAATATAAACGAAGGTATGAGATAACATAATAAATTTATGTAATTATTTATGGAATATATGGTTGGCAAATTCCAGTATGTGGGACTGACATAACAAAAAATAGAATAGATTTTTTACATAGGCACTTGCCATAACAGCGAGTGTCTATTTTTTTGCATTTTTTAGGGAGCCTTAACCGGCTCCTTTTTTCGTGGGGAAGGAAGGTGGGGGAGTGGCATCAAGGATACAGGGCATCACGGTAGAGATTGGCGGCGATATCACGAAATTCACCACCGCTTTAAAATGATACAACATCAATGAGCGTGAGTTTTGGTTGGGGCTGTCCAAGATTTGTTATGCTAAAGATATTGCAGAAATGGCGATACGGCAACTTGACCGCCTGCGGAAATGGGCGCAGGGCGGCGCTGCTTTATAATTGTCTGACAAAGAAATGTGTGCTATACTTCGGATATGGGAAAACCATAGAGCCAAAAGCGGCTTTACCTCTCTTGTATTTTGCGGAGGGTTCAAGTAGCCCTCCAAACGAAAGAAAGGAGGGCGATGCAATGATTACATATCAGGATTTCTTTTTGTTCTGTACGTTCATTGTTGCCCTTATCAGTCTGCTTTATCGGATTTTTAAGGGAAAGAAATAGCCGCCACTACTGCCAATAGTGACGGCTGACTGCTTATAGCAGAAGTTTAAACTTATTGTGAGAGGTAGAGCCGCTTCTATGGCTTTCCCTTTTTCTATGCTTAATATAGCATATTTGGCAGCGGGATTCAAGAGCCAAACACGCGTTTACATGCAATCGGAAAATATACATAAAAAGGTTGACAGATGACTACCTGCGTTGTATGATGGGATAAAGGTAGTCGTTTGTCAACCTTTTTATTTGAAAAAACAGCTGCCTGTTTTGCGGATGCAAATCCGGACAAAACGGGATTTGGGAAAGACGATATGTGATGGTGAAGGAGGGACAGCCGATGATAAAATTATCGGAAGCCGAGTGGAAAGTAATGAATTATTTGTGGGAAGAGGCGCCCCGGACGATTATGCAGATTACGAATCATTTCAAGGAAACGACGGGATGGACGAAACATACAGTCATGACGTTTTTGCGCCGCATGGAAGAAAAAGGAGCCGTTCATTATGAGGAAGGGGAGCGGGCCAAACTCTTTTATCCCGATATTGAAAAAACGGAAGCGGCGTTTCAGGAAACGGAGGAATTTCTTGACAAAGTATTTAACGGGCGGCTCGGACTGATGCTGAATACAATGGTTGAAAGGAAATCTTTGTCCGGGGAAGAAATTACGGAACTTTATGAGATTTTGAAAAGAGCAGAAGAAGACAGCACATTGTAAAAGGGGTATGGGGGTGTAAAAGAATGAGAGACTTTATGATAACTTCTTCGTTTTTGATAGGCGTTGTATTGCTGATACGGTATCTGGCAAAAGGACGGTTGAATCCGATGCTGCAATATGCGCTCTGGATTCCGGTTGTCCTGCGGCTTATAATACCGGTTCCGTTATGGAGCAGCCAGTTCAGTGTTTTGAATCTGGTTCCCGATAGTCTGCCGGAGCACGGCACGGCTTTTTCCGGGGAAATTATTTCCGACACACCTTCCGGGGAAGAAAAGCATACGGAAAATATCGCAGGAAACGGGGTAACACAGGAAGGCTGGACATCTCTTTTGATGCCGGGCGACAACGCGCCGGAAGAAATACAGGCACAGCCGCAGCCGCGGCATGAAAACGCTGCCGGGCAGAAGTTTTCCCTGACACTGGAAGAAGTTTTGTTATTCCTGTGGTTTTTGGGAATGCTGTCGGCCGGCAGTTATATGCTTTTCTATCAGATAAAGTGGAAAAAATACCTGCGGGCCAACAGAAAGCCGCTGGCAGGGCGGGAAATATACAGGAAGCATCTGCCCGTCTATACGGTAAAGAATCTGCCTTCGCCCTGCCTTTCCGGAAACTGTATTTATCTGACGCCCGAAATGGCAAAGGATCCAAAACGCCTCGAGCATATCCTGATACATGAATACTGTCATTACAAACATCTCGATTTCCTGTGGGTGATGGTCAGATGCGTTTTGATAGTGGTTTACTGGTTCCATCCGCTTGTATGGGCGGCGGCCCGGGCGTCGAAACAGGACAGTGAGCTTGCCTGCGATGCGGCGGCAATCCGCATGCTTGGAGAACAGGAACGTCTGGCTTATGGAAAAACGCTGTTGCTATTGATTGCGGGCGACGGCTATGATTGGAGGCGGATGGGAATTGCCTCTACCATGAGCGGCGGTGAGAAAGGAATCCGGGACAGAATCGTTCAGATTGCCGCGAAACCGAAATATGTGGCGGCGACGGCGGGAATTATTCTGTTGCTGATTGCAGCGGCAGGGTTTGCAGCTTTTTCGGGAGCCTCCAAAGAAAAAGGTGTGGAAACGGAGAGCGTGGAGGCGGACAGACAGAAGGAGTCTGCGCCTGCGGAATCTGCCGATGGGCAGCGTGAGGAGCAGCAGTTCCTGGAAGAGCAAAAGAATCCGGAGCAGTTACAGGCTTTGGAACAGGAGATGGAACAGGCGCGGCAACAGCAGCAGGAAACGGAACAGCAGGTTCAACGATTGGAACAGGAGATGGAGGAGGAAGTCAAACGGAATGCCGTGCTCAAAGAGCTGGCTTCCTATGATTCGAAGATTGAAGAAACGGGCAGCAGGCCGGGCGTATATGCGGTAAGGGACGCTATGAACCGGTCGGATTATGTGCAGGATTATTATGAAAAAGGAGAGGCGGCGCTGGAGGAAGGCATGTATCTTCTGGCAGTGCATAAAGGGTCCGACAGCTCCGATATTAAAATATATGGAATGTATTCGGAAGAA
Source organism: uncultured Lachnospiraceae bacterium (assembly GCA_910578475.1). Lineage (GTDB taxonomy): Bacteria > Bacillota > Clostridia > Lachnospirales > Lachnospiraceae > UBA3282. The sequence continues at coordinate 71,583 of CAJTRK010000013.1, forward strand.
TACGGGTGCGAGGGCATCAAAATTCTTATCGGGGATGATGTGAATGATTTTGATGTGGCGTGGAGTCTGTCCTATCTGGGAAACATCCGCCTGTATGAATCCGCAGAAGACGGAATGCCCCGCACCTTTGTCTGGCAGATGCTGGCAGAGAATACTTCCGATGCGGAAGTGTGGGATTATTTATACCTGTGTGACCGTCTGAATACAGGAACGATTGAACAGCATACGATTCAGGCCGAAGCGCTTTTGGAAGAGCTTGGGAAACGGCTTCGTTTTGAAATCCATGCGGAGGAATGCCGGATTGATGTCTACGACAAAGATAATAAAGTCGGTTCCATTCCGGTTGACGCATCCCCGGAGACGATGGAAAGCGTTCAGGAAGTGATAGTGGATGACAGTGTCGTTGCCTGGGAACTTGGCAGCAGCGAAGATGAAATCAGAATGATGACGGCGGTCGGCCTGAAACTGAACGGGACGGATGAAATATGGTATTACAGGCTGCCGCTCTTAAGCATCCCGGTGACATGCGGAACATTCGGTGAAAGAACGTTTCAGTTTGGACAGGCATCGGTGGATACGAACTATGTGAATGAGAAGGGATTGGGCGGAGCGGATACGCTTGACCAGTTTTTGGAACTGACAGAAGAACCTGCGCCGGCGCAAAGCAGCGGAACGGAACTGCGTCAGGATGGGACGGATGTTCTTTCCACGGCGTTTACGGACGACGGAGTTCATTACGATGTGGAAATTCGGTATACCAATCCCTGTCCGTCCTATACGCGGATTTCCGATTCCTTTGGCACAAGAATCAATCCGGCAACGGGAGAAAAGCAGCTGCACGGCGGCATTGACCTGGCGGCGGAAAAAGGCGCGGATATCGTCGCCGCGGCGGAAGGAACCGTATACCAGACCGGGTTTGACAGCGACTATGGAAATTATATTGTTTTGTATCATGTGCTGAGCGGAGAGTTTACCTATTATGCGGGATGCCAGGACGTGCTTGCGGCAGAAGGAGAGAACGTTGCGGCCGGGCAGAAAATCGCCACGGTAGGCAGTACCGGGCGTTCCACCGGGCCGCATCTCCACTTCGCGCTCAGCAGAAACGGCGAATATGTCGAGCCGATGCTGGAATCACTTGAGTAGAAACGCTACTCTCTCAGCTGACAGCGCTGCAGCGGCAGGAATATCGGTTTATACAGAAGCATGGTAATTGCCGCATTGAGGCCTCCTTTCATGATATTAAACGGAAGAAATGCCGGCAGCAGCAATTTGGCGACCTCTTCTCTTGGCATTCCCATATAGACCGGGGCAATGAAGTAATTCCAGAGAAGCATTATGACCGCCATCACAAGACAGCCGCAGAGCAGTCCGCAGGCTAAACCGAAAAAATTATGTTTTTTGCGGTAAATCAGCGCGGCGGTACAGGCAAAGGAACAGCTCGAAAGAACATTCATGAGAAAGCCGAGCGGGCCTGTGCCGCTGATGGTAAGCATCTGGACGAAAGAGACGAGAAAGGTTATCACAAAGGAAGTAAGAGGGCCGAACAGAAGGCCGCCGATGGTGATGATAACGTCTTTCGGTTCGTACTTTAAAAAGAGTACGAGCGGAATGCGGACAAGAGCCGCCGCGATATAAGCGATGGCGCAGAGCATTCCGACAGTTGTGAGTTTTCTTGTTTGTTTGTTCATAGGGATTACCTCCTGAAAAAAATTAACACCTGAAAGCCGAAGTGCCTTTCAGGTGTTTTTTCAGGTATGTCAAAAACGTCAACAGAGCAGTTGCGAAGGAATAAAAAAAAGAGTGCAAAAAGAGCGCCGGCACAGCCGACATTTTCAACACACCTTCTTTAATCCGGACTATACCGTCGGTACCGGAATTCCACCGGTCCCCGCACTTTCGTGCCCGCGGACTGTCACCGCCGATCGGGAATTCCAGCTTACCGGATTTTAGATATCCGATAAGGGTCACCCTGCCCTGAAGACATTATGCTATTCAGTTGTTTGTAAAAGTATATAACAGTCTCTTATATATGTCAATCAATTTGCAGTCTGTTATGGATATTTCTGTTATAGATGTTATAGATATTCTGCTGCGTTCTTTTCACCGGCATTTAGAACCCGGCCATCATAAGACCCATCAGCTGGTCCCTGACAACGGCATCCTGTGTGCCTTTTGCTTTGGAAGCCTGACTGTCCAGTTCCGTTTTGGTCGCTTCGGCCTGCCGCAGCTTTTCCATAAAAGCCTTTTTCTCCTGCTCGGCTTCTTCAGCTCTGCGCTCCGCCCTTGCCTGACTTCTCATTTTTACCGCGTATTCCATAGAATCCACAACCTGCTGCATTCCCGATATCATTTCTGCGCTCATCTTCATTCCCCGACTTTCTGCCGCACTGTGCGGCTTTTGCTGGACGATGTTACCTGTAAATTATATCGGCTGACGCCATTTTTTTCTAAAGGGGATAAGGGATTATTTTTATAAAGCATACGATTCAGGAGCCGCCGGGGCACAGCATCCTTCTCTTTGGAGGCACGCTTTTGCTTCGCCAAAAATCGTAACGGTACTAAGTTTTCACTAAGTGCCGACGTTTTTGAAGGGCCTCCGCAAGAGAAGGATGCTGTGCCCCGGCGGCTCCTGAATCGTATGCTATGTGACGACCGCGCGCGATGCCAATTCCTGACATTGCCGCAACAACCCCTTTTACATTTTTCTTTTCTGTGTTATACTGTACGCAAAGGCACTGTCTATGCTTGTGTTTTATCAGCAAAAATAATAGAAAACAGGACAAACGATAGAAAGTAGTTGGGGATAAATGAAATATAAGAAAATTAATGAAGCGACCGTTCAATGTATCATTTCGGAAGAAGACATGGAAGAATATGGTCTGACGCTTTCTGATATTTTTGAACGGAATGAAAAAGGAGAAGGCTTTCTGCGGGACGTTGTGGAGCGTGCCCATGATGAAGTCGGGTATCGGCTGAACGGGGATAACATTGCGATGCAGATTACGCCGATTCGTGATGAAGGGCTGGTCATTACTTTTTCGGACGAAGGGATTGCCGGCTTCCAGAACATGTTGGAACATATTAAGGAAGTGCTTTCGGGACTTGACCCGGAGAGCCTTAAAGAGGCGGCGAAGGCCGTTGCCGGGAAAACGGAGAAACAGTCGAAAGAACTGGAAGACACCTGCCGGATTTTTGTTTTTGCATCCATGAATCACGCCATGCGGTACTGTGCGGTAATACCGTCGGAACTGTCGGTCAGGAGCCATTTGTACAGCTTAAAAGATACCTATTATCTGGTTATCGAGAAGCAGCGGCTTTCCAGGAAAAATTTTAACAAGATTAGCGCACAGGCGGTCGAGTTTGCCAAACTCCTTGCGCCGTCGGAAGAAAAACTGCTTTATCTGGAAGAGCATGGAGAATGCCTGATAAAAGACCGGGCAGTTTCTACATTGAGGAGAATATGCTCATAACAAAAGGAAAATACAGGATGAACTGCTATTTGCCGGAAAACGGGCATGTGGAGCAGATTGTTTACTTACATACGGCAGCGTCCGAAGCGGCTTCTGTCTGGGAGCTGACGGAGAAAAATTACGCGCTTGTATCGATAGAAGGTCTTGACTGGAACAGAGATTTGTCGCCCTGGCCGCATGAGAAAGTTTTTGCGGGAGGAGAGGAGTTTGCCGGAGGCGCCGGAGAATATCTGGAAATGCTGACCGGGCAGATTGTGCCGGCCGTGGAACAGACGTTATTACTGACTCCGAAGAAACGGTATCTGGCAGGCTATTCACTTGGCGCTTTATTTGCAGTCTATGCAATTTATCATACCGCTCTTTTTGACGGTATCGGTTCTGTATCGGGCTCGTTATGGTATGACGGGTTTTCTGCGTATGTGAAAGAACATACAGTCAGACGTAATCCCGATAAAATTTATTTTTCGTTAGGAGATAAGGAAGCGTTATCTGCACGAGGAATCATGCAGACTGTTTTGATGCGCACAGAAGAGATTGAGAAAAAATTCCGGATGGACGGCATATGCACGATTCTGGAGATGAATCAGGGAAATCATTTTAAGCAGGCGCCGGAGCGGCTCGCAAAAGGGCTGCGCTGGCTGCTTCTTTAATGAATATAAGGGCGTTTGCATGAGCATGCCGCCCGTTGTTTTTAGAAAGGACAAAGGTATAGAATTGAGTAAAGAACAGGAAAACATGAAGAACATGAAAGAAGGAAACAACACCGAAGAAGGGAACAGGACAGAAGAAACACAAAACGGGAATGAGACAGGACTTACTTATCGGGAATCCGGCATCGATGAGCGCATCATCCGCGCGGTGGAAGAAATGGGATTTGAGCAGATGACGCCGATTCAGGAGCAGGCAATTCCTGTTTTTTTATCGGGAAAAGACATTATCGGACAGGCACAGACGGGAACGGGAAAGACTGCGGCATTCGGGATTCCGATTCTGGAGAAAATCGACCCGGAAAATAAGAGCTTACAGGCGGTAGTGCTGTGTCCTACGAGGGAGCTTGCCATGCAGGCGGCGGATGAACTGCGCAAGTTTGCCAGATATCTGCATGGAATCAAGGTGCTGCCGATTTACGGCGGACAGGATATTGTAAGACAGATTAAAAATCTGAAAAGCGGGGTGCAGATTATCGTCGGTACGCCCGGCCGCGTGATGGACCATATGCGCCGCCGTACGATTAAGATGGAGCATGTGCATACGCTTGTTCTGGATGAAGCGGATGAAATGCTGAATATGGGATTCCGCGAGGATATCGAAACGATTTTGAAAGAAGTGCCCGAAGAGCGGCAGACGGCTCTTTTTTCCGCGACGATGCCGAAACCGATTCTGGATATTACGAAGATGTACCAGAAAGACGCTGTCTTTTTGAAAATGACGCCGAAGGAAGTGACGATACCGCTCATCAAGCAGGCTTACTATATGGTGCGGCATCAGGATAAGGAAGAAGTGCTGTGCCGTCTTATGGATTACTATGACCCTTCCCGCGCTTTGATTTTCTGCAATACAAAGCGGATGGTAGATGAGTTGACGGAACATCTGAAAGCGAGAGGGTATGAGGTAGAGGGACTTCACGGAGACCTTTCCCAGAACCAGCGCGATACGGTCATGAATCTCTTTAAAGGAGGCCGTGCCGCGGTTCTGATAGCGACCGACGTTGCGGCAAGGGGAATTGATGTTGATAATGTGGAAGCGGTATTTAATTTTGACGTACCGGAAGACATTGAATATTATGTGCACCGCATCGGCAGAACGGGGCGGGCGGGCAGAACCGGACGTTCCTTTACGCTGGTAACGCGGCGGGAAATTCAGAAACTGCGGGAAATTGAGCGCATCTGCCATACGAAGATACGGGAAAGAAAGATTCCTTCCGCGGCCGATATTACGGAACGAAAAGCGGAAAAGATTCTGAAAGAAGCGGAAACCGTTATCAAAGAACAGAACACGGATAAAGCGCTGCAGTTTGTCGAAGAACGGTGTGCGCTCGGAGAATACAGCGCATTACAGTATGCGGCCGCATTCATGAAAATGAAGCTCGGCGATGATATTGAGGATATCAGACAGGAGCGTTCTCCGTTAGAGTGGGTGACGCAGGGAAAAAGAGGAAAAGGCGGCGATAAAGCGGGAGCCGGCGGCAGATTCGGAGGCAGAAGAGCGGATAAAAGAGGTTTCGGACAGAGCGGTCCTGGCAGAAGAGAAGACAGGGACCGGACAGACCGAAACGGCGGTAAAAAAGATCGGTCAGACCGAAATAAATCGGAAAGAGGAAGAGGCGGCAGAGGGTACGACCGAAGCAGTTCCGACAGAAACAGCAGATATGCCATGCTGCGTATCAAGACCAAAAAGAGCGGGGGAAAAAGTTCCTAAAGTATCAGTTCGTCGCCGTGTTCTTTCAGCCACCGGCGCAGTTTGCGGTAATCCGGGCAGACTGCTTCGACGGCCTGCCAGAAAGCAGACGAGTGGTCCATATGGGTCAGATGACAGAGTTCATGTACGACTACATAATCCAATACGGCAGGCGGCGCGAGCATCAGCCGCCAGTTGAAAGAGAGGGTTCCTTTGCTGCTGCAGCTTCCCCATCTCGTTTTCTGGTCGCGGATGGTAATGCGTTCGTAAATGCCCCCGGTCATAGCATGATAATAGGCGACCCGCTGTGGAATATAAGCGCGGGCCGCATCTTTATAGCGTTTTTCCAACGCGCTTCTTTGAACGGCAGACAGGTCGGAGACAGGTCTGCTGTTTTTTTTGTCGCAGATTTTCAGATAATTTGTAATTATCCAGTGGCTTTTTTCTTCCGCCATGCGCATAATTTCCCGCTCGCTCGTGCGAAGCGGCACACGGAAAAAAATCTCTCCATCCCTGTCGATGGAAATTGCCATTGTTTTACGCCTGCTTTTTATCACCGTAAAGGGAAGCGTGTATTCAGTTCCGTTTTGGGAAACAGTAAATGTATGCTGCATTTGTAATCCTCACAAGGCTTATTTTCAAAGCCTATTTTATCACAAAAGATTTGTAAATCAATGGAAGATGTGATAGTATGAGAATGCAGAAGCCGAGGCTGCAGTCCGGCCTCGTCTGAACTTACATGATAGAATAAAAAATGCAAAATTTTATAGAAAAGAAAAGGAGAAAGAACGATGGGAAAGAAACCGGCAGTATTAATGATTTTAGATGGCTACGGTCTGAATGAGAAAACAGAGGGGAATGCGGTTGCACAGGCCAAAACGCCTGTCATGGACAAACTGATGCAGGAATGTCCTTTCGTGAAAGGAAATGCAAGCGGTATGGCGGTCGGACTTCCGGACGGCCAGATGGGAAATTCTGAGGTAGGACATCTGAATATGGGAGCAGGCCGTATCGTATATCAGGAGCTTACCAGAATTACGAAAGAGATTCAGGACGGCACATTTTTTGAAAACCCCGCTTTGATGGATGCGGTAAACAACTGTAAGAAGAACAATTCCTCGCTTCATATGTACGGACTGATATCGGACGGCGGTGTGCACAGCCACAACACGCATTTATACGGTCTGTTGGAACTTGCGAAAAGAAACGGTCTGGAAAAAGTGTATGTGCATGCTTTTCTGGACGGACGTGATACGCCTCCGGCAAGCGGAAAGGGCTTTGTGGAAGACCTGGAAGCGGAAATGAAGAAAATCGGCGTCGGTGAAGTAGCTACCGTAACGGGCCGTTATTATGCGATGGACAGAGATAATAACTACGACAGAGTGCAGAAAGCATATATTGCGCTGACAAAGGGCGAAGGACTCGAAGCGCCGAGCGCGCCGGAAGGGATTCAGGCTTCCTATGACAGAGAGGAAACGGACGAATTTGTAAAACCTACCGTTGTAATGAAGAACGGCGCGCCCGTTGCGACAATTAAAGACGGCGATTCCGTTATTTTCTTCAATTTCAGACCGGACCGCGCAAGAGAAATTACGAGAAGTTTCTGCGATGATGATTTCAAAGGGTTTGACAGAGGAAAGAGACTGGATATCAAATATGTCTGCTTTTCCGATTATGACCCGACCATTCCCAATAAGGAAGTGGCTTTCCATAAGATTGCCGTGACCAATACATTTGGAGAATGGCTGGCTGCCAACCATATGAAGCAGGCGAGAATTGCGGAGACCGAAAAATATGCGCATGTGACCTTTTTCTTTAACGGCGGTGTGGAAGAGCCGAATGAAGGGGAACACAGAATTTTGGTTAATTCTCCCAAAGACGTTGCGACTTACGATTTGAAACCGCAGATGAGCGCATATGAAGTATGCGACAATCTGGTGAATGCGATTAAATCCGGCGAATACGATGTCATCATCATTAATTTCGCGAATCCGGATATGGTAGGCCATACCGGCGTGGAAGCTGCGGCAGTCAAAGCGGTCGAAGCGGTGGATGAATGCGTCGGCAAAGCAGTAGACGCGATTAAAGAAGTGGATGGTGTGATGTTCATCTGCGCAGACCACGGCAACGCGGAACAGCTGGTTGATTATGAGACAGGAACGCCTTTTACCGCACATACGACCAATCCTGTGCCGTTCATTCTGGTGAATGCGGAGCCTTCTTATAAATTGCGCGAGGGCGGCTGTCTGGCGGATATCGTACCGACTTTGATTGAACTGATGGGTATGGAACAGCCCGCGGAGATGACAGGAAAATCCCTTCTCGTGAAATAGTCTTTTGCGGGCCGGGAGAAAGGTATCGTATTGTCATGGAATTTACAATCGACAATGGAAAAAATATTTTCATTCGAATATCGGAAAAAGAATCGGCGGCAGTTCAAATTGCCGCCGATAATCTGGAAAAGGATATTGGAAAAGTATTTCGGCATATCAGGGTATACAGGGATACCGGGGAAGAAAAAATCTGGCAGAATCCGGGGAACGGGATTCCGGCAGATTTTCTTTTTATTCACATCGGAACGATTGGCGTATCGGAAGAAATCGGGGAACTGGCCGATTCCGGGAAGCTGCGTGATGAACGGGGAATGCTCCGCAAAGAAGCGTTTTGCCTTTCGGTCCGTAACGGGGAGCTGGTCATTGCCGGAACGGACAGGCGGGGAACAATTTACGGCATTTACAGTTTATGTGAGCAGCTCGGCATTTCGCCCTGGTATTTTTGGGCGGACGTGCCAGTACATACAAAAGAACGCTTTTCCCTGCCGGAAGATTACTGCATGACGGACTGGCCTTCGGTGGAATACCGGGGAATTTTTATCAATGATGAAGAGGAACTGGAAGCCTGGGCGAAAGCGCGCATGAAAGAGGATACCATCGGCAGAAAGACTTATGAAAAAATATTCGAACTGCTTCTTCGGCTGAAGGCGAATTACATATGGCCTGCGATGCACGTCAATTCTTTTAATATGGAGCGGGAAAACGGCGCGCTGGCGCAGCGGATGGGGATTGTCGTCGGAACCTCTCATTGCGACATGCTGATGCGTTCCAACAATCGTGAATGGATTCCCTGGCTCGCCCGAAAAGGATATACGGATGCGCGCTACGACTATTCCATAGAAGGAAAGAACCGGGAGATTCTGCGGGAATACTGGAAGGAAAGCGTGGAACAGAATCGGGTGTTTGAAGTCTGCTACACAATCGGTATGCGGGGCATTCACGACAGCGGTTTTGAGACGGAAGGTCTGGACGAAGCGATGCCGCCGGAAGAACGGCGGCAGGCCAAAACCGCATTGCTGGAACAGGTCATCAAGGACCAGTGCGATATTTTGCAAAAAACGCTTGCCGAAAAGCCGATGATGACTTTCATTCCGTATAAAGAGGTGCTCGAGCTGTATGATAACGGGCTGCGGATTCCGGAAGATGTGACGCTCGTATGGGCCAACGACAATTACGGACATATCCGCCGGTTCCCTTCGGACAAAGAAAAAAAGCGGGAAGGCGGCAACGGCATTTATTACCATAATTCTTATTGGGCGTCCCCGGGGATGTCCTATGTATTTTTCTGTTCAATTCCTCTGGCGCATACGCGAAACGAGCTGCAGAAGGCCTGGAACGAGGGGATTCGAAAGTTATGGGTGTTAAACAGCGGCTCGATAAAGCCGCTGGAACATGAAATTACCTTTTTCCTGCGTCTGGCATGGGAAATCGGGAAAGAGGACGCCCTGACGGAAGATGTGGAAGCGTTCAGCGTTGATTGGTTTAACAGAACTTTTTCCGGAGGAATCGGACAGGAGGCGGCCGGTCTTCTGCATGATTTTGCACAGCTTACGAATGTGCGGAAACCGGAAAACATGGAGGCGGATGTCTTTTCCCAGACCGCATACGGCGACGAAGCGGCGGTGCGGATTCACCGGTATGAATCTTTGTTTGAAAAAGGAAATTCCTTATATGCGGGGCTTCCGGCGGAAGAAAAAGCGGCTTTTTATCAACTGGCGCTGATGCGGATTCACGCGGGTTATTTCACGAATCTCGCGTATTATTACGGGGACCGCAGTACGCTTATGTATGAGCGCGGCAATATGCAGGCGGCGGCGCTCTATACGGAGAAATCAAGACAGTTTGAGGATGCGCGCCGGCAAATGATTCTGTATTATAATACGGTCATGTCCGACGGCAAATGGAAAGGAATCGTGAATCCGGAAGGTTATCCGCCCCCGCGGGCGGCGATGATGCCCCTTTGCACGCCGCCGCTCGTAACGGCGGGAAGTCCGCATATGCGGGTGGATGTGTGGAACGGAGAGGAAACACCTGAATTTGTTTCCGGCCGTGAAAAATGGATAGAAATCGGTAATACCGGTACGGGAGCCGTATCGGTGACGGTAGAAACGCCGGCATGGTTAGCGGTTACGGCGGCAGATACGGGCAGCGATGAGCGGGAAAAAGCGATTGTCAGGTCAGTCAATCGACTGGAAGCGGAAATCAGAACGGAACTTCGTATCTGTCTGCATGTTTTGCCGGAGAAGATGGAAGGCGGAGAACGACAGGGCGAAATCCTCGTACGGAGTCTGACCGAAAGCGTTGAAAAGCGTATTCCGGTGCGGTATGTGCCGGGAGACGGCATAACATCATGCGCCGTGGAAGAGGATGGTCTGATTGTCCTGGAAGGGGACTGCGTTCAGGGACTTGCGGAGAATCAGGCATTCCACAGGATTCCCAGACTTGGAAGAGGTTATGGCGGCCTGATAGAAGCGTGTGGGACGTCGGGAGAGCCGCTGCGGTTTTCTTTTGTTTCCCGGAGTGAGGGCAGCTTTTTGATGGAATTGCTGCGTTTTCCTTCGCTGAATGCGACGGGGCGGCTCCGCATCGGCGTAGCGCTTGACGGAAATCCGGTTCAGATTTTGGAATCCTGCGCCAACGATGAGTGGAAGGGAAACTGGAAGCAGAATGTGCTCGATAACGGAGAGCGTCTGTTGATGGCGCTGCCCTTTGCAGAAGCGGGAGAACACAGTCTGCGGCTCTGGGCAGTGGATGCTTATTTTGCTTTCTCGAGAATTATCATTTATACAAGACCCCGCAGGGAGAATCAACTGGCGGGCATCATGGGGAATCAGCGGCTTCCGGAAAAATGGGATGTTTTCCGGTGGTGTGAGGCCTTTTACGGGAGATTGGAGACAGGCCCGCGGCCGGTGCTCTATGTTATGGCGAAGTCGGCAGAGGATACGCTTATAAAGCTCGGCGAAGAAGTACAGGATAAAGCGGAGGAAAATCGGGTGAATCCCGGATGGTATTCGGAACGGGGCGGCCGCATGTTTGTGGAAGAAAACGGAGCGGTCAGAATCGACGCTGCCGCCGCGCTTGCCGGAAGCGGTTTCGCGTGGAAGAGCGGAGAAGGCTGGCGGCACTGTGCTGGAGAATCTTTCGGACGGAGCGGACTGTGCCTGTATGTGCGGAAACGGCAGGATATGGCAAAGAGTGGAAAAATACCCGCCCTGCATTACCGTTTCGAATGCGGGGGCGGGAAATATACGTTTTGGATGCTCGTTAAGTTCCGGGATGCGGCGGCCTGTTGTTATGGCGTCGGCATCGACGGTGTGCGCATACCGGCAAATGCGCTGTCATTTGGCGGAAATTTGTTCCGGTACGAGACGGAGCAGATTTATCAGTGGATTCCGGCGGCGGAGCTGACGCTTTCCGAAGGAACGCATGTGCTTACGCTGTACAGCGTAAACGCAGGAATACGGTTTGACCGCTTTTATCTTACCAAAGGGGAAGAGCTGCCTCCCGTAGATTCCGTGTGGAGCCGTCACAGGACTTCGTAGACGGCAGTACCGAAGGCCGGCAGCGTCTGCGGGCCGGAGACTTCTTTTTCATGATAGAGAAAACGCATCTTCTTTTTCAGGATAAAAGAGATTTCGACCGGTCGGAAATTCAGTACAAACAGGAAATATCTGCCGTTTTTCTGGCGGAGCGAAAGTTCCGCATCGCTGCCGTCCGCCTCGATGAGTTCCATAAAAGGGGACAGGACGCCGGCGTAAGTTAGAAGTTCCGGCAGGCTGTTTCCGGAAAAAGCTCTGCCAAGATGGAGTACCCGGCCTTTTCCGACCCGGCGTTCCGTCAGGGCCGCTTCACCCGCATAATAACCGTTTTCGCCTTTCCCTCGTAAATATCCTGGATTTTGCAGTCCTTGCCTGCTTTGTGTTTCCATATATTGATTGTACTATTTTGAGATTTATATGTCAAAAATATCAGAATAATTTTGGGAAAATTGAGAACAGGGGCTATCCATAATGAAAAAAGCATTGTATAATGAGACTAATGCACGAATCTATTTCAGCATATGCCTGTGAAAAATGCTGAAACTATATTGTGTATTCGATGTTACGAAATGGTTTTCCTAATGTCCATTGAAAAATGCAGGCTGTGGAGGGGCATCATTTTTTAATTATGAAACGTAAGAAGGAATCAATTTTTAAGGTTGGATATGTCATTGGTCTGCTGATTATCAGTGTGGTTGCTTTTGCGTGGTATTCCCATATACTGAAAGACGAACTGCGTGAACTGGTGCGGAATACGTTAAAAGAAGTCTCTAACCAGAATGTTCTCGTCGTACAGAAAGAAATCGAAGGCGATTTGGCGTCTCTGGATGAAATTGCGGAGAGAATCAGCGCAATGGGAGAAACGGACGAAGAAGAGATTCTGGATGTTTTGAGACGGATTGAAGAGCGTTATTCTTTTAAGCGGATGGGGTTCTGCCGGACGGACGGGATTCTGCATACGACAGTTGATGATATAGCGGATGTTTCGGAAAGAGAATATTTCCAGGCGGCCATGCGGGGAGAAAATCACGTCTCCGACCCGCTGATTGACCTTATGGATGGAGAAGAGATTATTGTTTTCAGCGCGCCGATAAGAAGCGACGGAGAGGTTATCGGCGTCCTGTGCGCGCCTTACCGGGTGGACAGTCTGAAAGAAGTGCTGGCGGTATCTTCTTTTGAAGGCGAAGGATATACTTATATTGTTGAACGTGACGGCGATAAGATTGTGGATTCCACGCATCCGACCAGTTTTCAGGATATGACGAATATTTTTACGTCCATGACGGAGGCGGACGAACGGAATAATCAGGCGGTGGAAGACTTAAAGCTGATTTTGGACGACGGCGAGACTGGGTATGTCATTTTTTATAACAAGGTCGACAAGTATATGTATACTACGCCGCTCGGCATCAAGGACTGGTTTCTCATCGATGTTGTGCCCGTGGATTTCATGGAAAATACGTCGAATTATATTATTCACAGAACATATCTCATGTGTGGCATTCTGGCGGTAGTCGGTGCGGTGATTGCATTTCTGATAATGAACGAAGAGCGCAGGAAAAAACAGCGGATACAGAACCTTCTTTATGTGGATGAGCTGACCGGCGGAAATACGCTGGCAAGGTTTAAGATGGAAGTCGAGAGCAGAATCCAACAGCATGATAAAAAAATAGCAATCATTAAGATGGATTTGGACGATTTCAAGCTGGTGAACGAACTGTTCGGGTATAAAGAAGGGGACAAAGTTCTGTGTTTCGTTTCCAGAACGTTAAAAGAGAGCTGTCGGGATGGGGAATTTATGGGAAGGAGCAATGCCGACCGGTTTTATATCCTGCTTCTTTATGAAGAGGAAAAAGAAGTCAGACAGCGGATTCTCAAGATAGCGGAGAACATTCAGCGGCTGCGGCTGTCGGAAACATTGGAATATCTGCTGCATCCGGTATTTGGCATTTATTATGTGGAGGCCGGCGACAATAGTATAGAGGATATGCTGGATTGCGCCTCCCTTGCCCATAATATGGCGAAACAGGCTAAGAACGGTCTGTATAAAGTTTACACGAATGAAATCAAAGAGAAAGAGCTGCAGAAGAAACAGCTTTCTGACCAGATAGAACATGCTTACCGGAATCATGAATTTGTCGTTTATTACCAGCCCAAGTATGATTCTGTTACACAGAAGCTGGCCGGCGCGGAAGCGCTTGTCCGCTGGCGCAGAGAAGACGGCCAGATGGTCTCGCCGGGATTGTTTGTGCCGCTGGCGGAAGAGAGCGGTTTTGTATGTAAGCTGGATGAGTATGTATTCAGAGAAGTATGCCGTGCCCAGAAACAATGGATGGATAGGGGACTCGGCATCGTGCCGGTTTCCGTCAACCTTTCCAGAAGACACCTGGACAATCCGGAATTTATTGATGAGTATAAGGCAATTCTCGATGAATCCGGCGTGCCAATCGAATATATTCAGCTTGAAATCACGGAAAGCGCCATGTTTGAGAAGAAGGATGAATTTGTTCAGATTATGGAAAGACTGCATGACCTGGGCTTTATGATTCTGATGGATGATTTCGGAACGGGATACTCTTCTTTGATGATGCTGAAATCCATTCCTATCGATGTGATGAAACTGGATAAGAGCTTCGTTGATGATTATGATGACGAAAGAGGCGAACGCATTATCCGCTGCGTCATGCGTATGGCACAGGATTTGAGCATTGCGATTACGGCGGAAGGCGTGGAAACAGAAGCGCAGTATAAGTTCTTAACGAGCGTCGGCTGTGATACGATTCAGGGATATTATTTCGCAAGACCGATGCCGGGAGAAGAATATGAGCTGCATATGCAGGCATAAAAGAACAGATTGTTTGAAAAACCCTGTTGACAGCGACAGGGTTTTATCATATACTAAGTGTACTAACAGTGATAGTACACTTGAAAGGAAGGAGGAACCATGATTATTATAGATTATAAAGACACCAGACCAATCTACGAACAGGTTGCCGGGAAATTCAAGGCGCTTATCTTAAAAGGAGCTTTGCAGGCTGACGAGCAGATGCCTTCGGTCAGGAGTCTTGCGATGGAACTTTCCATTAATCCGAATACGATTCAGAAAGCCTATGCGCAGCTGGAGCGAGAGGGATTTATTTATACGGTGAAGGGAAGAGGAAATTTTATTGCGGGAACGGAGAAGCTGTTGGAAGAAAAAAGAAAAAGCTGTCTGGATGAAATTCTGAAACGAATCAAAGAAGTCATGGAATATGGCGTGACCGGAGAAGAAATCCTGACCCTGATACAACAGGCAGTCTGTACCGGAGCGGAATAATGGATGGAGAGGAGAAGCATATGATTGAAATATATAACGTGACCAAGACGTTTGATAATATCAAAGCGGTAGATGCCGTCAGTGTCGTTATCAAAGAAAATACGGTGTTTGGTCTGATTGGGACTAACGGCGCCGGGAAAAGCACCGTGCTTCGTATGCTGGCGGGCGTTTTAAAGCCGGACGAAGGGACGATTGCGGTCGATAACGAGCCGGTCTACGACAATGTGGGAACGAAGAAACGGATGTTCTTTATTGCGGATGAACCCTATTTTTTCACGGGTGCGAACGCGGAAACGATGGAACATTATTTCAGCAGTATTTTTGGAGCGTTCAACCGGGAAGAGTATTATGAGTATTTAAAGAAATTCAATTTGGATAGACGCAGAAAAATCAGCACCTATTCGAAAGGAATGAAGAAGCAGCTTGCATTGCTGCTCGGAATCTGTTCTCATACCAAATATCTTCTTTGTGACGAGACGTTTGACGGTCTGGACCCGGTGATGCGTCAGGGAATCAAGAGTATTCTGGCGAAAGAGATGGAAGAAAGAGGTCTGACGCCGATTATCGCATCTCATAATCTGCGTGAACTTGAGGATATCTGTGACCATGTCGGATTGTTGCACAGAGGCGGCGTTCTGCTTTCAAAAGATTTGGAGGATATGAAATGCAATATCCAGAAAGTACAATGCGTATTTTCTTCCGCTGATGAAGAAAGCAAGGCGCTCGGCGGGATGGATATCCTGAAAAAGGAACAGAGGGGGTCGCTTTGCACGTTTACGGTGCGGAGCACGAAAGAAGAGATTATGGCCCGTTTTGCGACGGTCAATACGGTGTTCTTTGAGGTGCTTCCCTTATCTTTGGAAGAGATATTTATCAGTGAAACGGAGGTGGTGGGTTATGACATCAAAAAGCTCATTCTTAATTAGTATGAAAGAAAATAATAAAAGAAGAATCTGGGTATGGGTCGTCAGCTTTTTGGGACAGCTCGTGCTTTATCCGGGTATTTTGACGGTGTACCTGAGCAGAATTAATTTCTGGAATGAGGACGGCGTTTACAAGCTGCCGGAGCATTACCGGATTGCATTGCAGGAGGCAGCGGTGGATGCGCTTGGTTTTCAGCCGATGTGTATGCTGCCGGTCGCGATACTCGCCATATTAATTGCGGTACAGGGGTTTTCTTACCTGTATGACCGAAAAAAGGTGGATATGTATCACAGTGTTCCGGTTTCTGCAAAGCGACGTTTTGCGGTAATTTATTTGAATGGGTTTCTGATGTACATTATTCCGGCGCTGTTCGGTATTTGTATTGGGATTCTCATGGCGGCCGCACAGGGGAGTCTGACCATAAGATGTCTGGCGGAATGCGGTCTCGCGTTTATATTGAATTTATTATATTTTCTCACTGTGTACCATACGACAATTCTGGCGGTTATGCTGACCGGGAATGTGGTGATTACCGGATTTGCGACCGTGATTCTGCTCGGCATCGGCTATATCGCTTATGCGATAACCGAGGCTCTTCAGAATGTTTTCTTTGATAATTGGAGCTATTTCTTTGTGAAAAGGGCGTTTACCGGTTCTGTTATCATGGATTATGACGTTAAAATTTACTGGTTCAAAAATCTGCCATTGTTAGAGGACATTGTGAAGACAATCCTTCCGGTTTATGGAAAATGGTTCCTGGCGGCGGCGCTGCTTCTGGCATTGTCCCTGCTGTGTTACAGGAAGCGTCCTTCGGAGGCTGCGGGAAGGGCGATGGCGTTCCGTCCGTTAAACCCTTTTATCAAGATAATCGTTTCTGTTGTTGCAGGACTTGTTGTTTGTTATATCGTTTATGATGCGACGTATTATAATATAGTGATTACCGCGCTCAGCACGGCCGGCGGGACTTTATTATGCTGCATTGTCATGGAAGCGATTTACGAAGCGGATATCAGGGGGGCTTTCAAACATCTTGTTTCGTCCGGTATCGCAATGGCAGCCGCAATCTTTATCTTTTGTATTTTCCAGTTTGACCTTTTCGGTTACGATTCTTATGTTCCGGAATCGAAAGACGTGGAGAGCGTCGCGTTGGATAGGGGCCCCTATCAGAATTACTGGGAATGGAATGAAGAGAATGAGTCCATTAACTATCTCAGTGACGGCGAGTTCATTCGGAATAATATGTTTCTGACGGACGTGGAGGCAGTTTGTGAGCTGGCCAGGAAGAGTCAGGAACTGGATATACAGAACGCGGCGGACTGCAGGAGTGTCAGCGTACTGTACCGCCTGAAATCAGGGAAAGAAGTATCTCGTCTCATTTTGGTTGATTTTGGAGACAAATCCAACGAAGAGCTGCTGAACAGAATTATTGGAACGGAGGAATACAGAAGCGGATTTTATCTGATGGCCAGGGAAGATGTAGAAACTGCTTTTGAGAAAACAGAAAGAGAATGGACGGTTACTTATACAAACGGGACGATAGAAACGGACCTTCCGGCCTCCGAATCGATGAGACTCCGGGAAATGTGGTTAAAGGACATGGAGCAGTTCGATTTTACGATGGCGAACAGCGAAAGACCATGCGGAAAACTGAGTTGGGATATTTATGACAGTTACACCAGTATGAGCGTTCCTGTATATGAGAATTTTGATAATACATTGTCTGTGCTGGAGGAATACCATGCCGTCTATCCGGTGGAGCTGCGGGCGGAAGACATTCTCAGTCTGGAAGTGACGAACTGGCATTATCAGGACCAGGAGCAGTATTTTTCTGCGGACGGCAGTTACAGACGGGAAGCGGCGTCCGCTTATCCGGAGACACAGCATGCGGTCAGGAAGGAATTTACCGACCCGGATGAAATAGCGGAAATTGTGGAGCAGCTTTATCCGTCCGGAACGCTTCTGAATCTGTACTGGAATGATATGAATGAGCTGGATGATGGGTATAATGTTACAATTACTTTCAAAATGGGTACGGATTACCCATACAAAAGGGGATATTTTGAATATAAATTCCTGAGTGGCCAGGTTCCGGATTTTGTCGTTGAAAGAACGGCGTTTGAAGCGGAAGAGTGATATATGGTTCCGTCAGGAAAGAAAGCGTAAAAAGGAAGGCTGCCCGCTTTGAAAAAAACGGGCGGCCTTGTTCTGGCTGTATTTCCCAAAGCTTTTCATGTATATTTTAAGGCTTAAAGTAAGAGGTTAAAAAGAGAGATTATCTTTAAAGAATAGTATGAGGCAAATTTTCAGAAATCATTTCCGTTAAGAAATATTAAGAATTGAAAAAGAAAAAACAGTACCACTTTGTGGGAATATGTTATATAATAAGTTGAAATTAGGAATTTCACCATCCTGATTGGAAAGCCCGCTGAAGCGGGCAGGTAGGAGTTAGGGTGAAATTAGAAATTTCACCATCCTGATTGGAATGTCCGCCGGGGCGGGCAGGTGGGAGTCAGGGTTAGGAGAATGTTGAAGGAAAGGCAAGGATATGATGAAACAGGCGGAACCCGTTATCTGCGTTAAAGATTTATATAAAATCTATCGGGTCGGTGAAACGAAGGTACGGGCCCTGAACGGTGTGGACTTTGTGATAAACAGGGGCGATTTTTGCTCGATTGTCGGGACATCCGGCTCCGGAAAATCTACGTTGCTCAATATGATGGCCGGCCTGGAAAAGCCGACGAAGGGGGAAATTATCATTGCCGGTGAACATATGGAAAGAAAAACGGAGAATCAGCTCGTCGCTTTCAGACGGGAGCATATCGGTTTTATTTTCCAGTCCTTTAACCTGATGGGGACGATGAATGCCATTGAGAATGTCGCTTTGCCGTTGACCTTTCAGGGAATGGACAGAAAGACCCGGAATAAAAAGGCAGAAAGCATGTTAGACCTGGTGGGGCTGCCGAAGCACAAGAAACATAAGCCCAATCAGATGTCCGGCGGCCAGCAGCAGCGTGTCGGCGTGGCGCGCGCGTTGGTGGTGGAGCCGGAAATTATTTTTGCGGACGAGCCGACAGGAAATCTGGATTCCAATACGTCGGTAGAGGTTATGAACCTGATGAAGAAAATTGTGCGGGAAAAGAACCAGACGCTTGTCATGGTAACTCATGATAATTATCTGGCGGGCTTTGCCGATGTGATTCTGCATATCAAGGACGGAAAAATCGTACAGATAGATGATAATCGAGGGAAGGAAGAGAACGAAAATGTGTAAGAAACAAATATGGAAAAGAGGGCTTCTGAGTCTTGGACTGGCGGCGATGTGTTTTTTGGCGGAGCCGGCGGGGATGTGGGTGTATGCGGAGTCGGAAATTGCTTTACAGAGCGCCGATGACCAGAAAAATGCGGCGAAGCAAGCGCTTCAAGGCCATCTGAATAGTCTGATTAGTTTATATAACCTGGATGAAGAAGGCGTCGCGAGGCTGAGCAGCGTTTATAAAGCGGCCGAAGATGAAATTAATAAGGCTGCTGGAACAGAAGATGAGCTTGCGGCTTATTTACCTGCTTATGTCGAGACAACCAAAGCGGTAATGGAGAACGTAGCTTACGCATATATCAACAGCAAAAACGATACTTCCGACGACGATTCCAACATCAAAGTCGATAACCCGGACCGCATTATCAACGACGACGACAGAGGCGATGCGGATGCCGATTTGCTGTATTACATGCAAAGTCTGGAAGTGCGGTATCATCTGGATGAGAAAGTAATGGAAAATCTGCATAAGGTTTTCGACAGCGCGGTATATTATATTGCCAATACGGAAATGACGGTCGGCGAACTGGCCGCTTATGTGTCATCCACCAAAGGCAGTATGGAGTCTGCGGCAGTAGCCAATGTTACGGTAACGACGAGCGAGTTTTTGCAGGTCGGCGATAACTGGGCGACGCCTACGGTCAGCTATGGGCAGTCCGTTTCCATCGTGCTGCCGATTATCAATTTCGGAACGGAAGAGCTGAACGATTTGATTATTGAACCGGCGACTTCAACGATTGTGACGGAGTGGCCTTTTGTACCGGACAAGACCGGCTATCTGCAGACGGAACCCTATATTCCGGGAAACAAGACTTACGATGCGGCGATGCAGAACCGCCGGGAGTTTACGTTCCATTTTACGGCGAGAGAAGATGTTATGAGCGGATATTATCCGCTGAAATTCCGCGTGTGGTATACCAAAGCCGGGATTCGCTGTGAGGAGCCGGCGGAAGTGACGGTTTATGTGCGCACGGTCGGCAGGCCGGGAAGCGGTACGATAGGCGGAAGCGGAGAAGAGAGCAGCGGAGCGAAGCCGAGAATTATCGTGACTGGTTTTGAGACGAATCCGTCTCAGGTTTTTGCGGGTGATACGTTTACCCTGAATATTCATGTCAAAAATACCTCGAAAGAGCTTGCAGTTACGAATCTGCTGTTCGATTTACAGGCGGCGGTGGAAGGAGAGGACAAGACCAACACCTATGTGGCGTTTTTGCCGACCTCCGGTTCCAGCTCTATCTATATGGATAAAATTTCGCCGGATACGGACGCGGTCATTGAAATTGAAATGACGGCAAAGGCGGATTTGGCGCAGAAACCTTATGTTCTTGACGTAAATATGAAATATGATGCGGGTTCGATGTTCGATTTGACCGATAAGGCCAGCGTGTCCATCCCAATCAGTCAGGAAAGCCGTTTTGATATCAGTACGCCGGAAGTTGTGCCGGACAGCATTACGGTGGGCTCTCAGTCCAATGTGATGTTCAGCATTTATAATACGGGAAAAACGACGCTCTATAACGTACAGGTGAAAATGAATGCGGATTCCATCGAAGAGTCAACGGCTTTTGTCGGGAATCTGCAGTCCGGTCAGACCGGAAATGTGGATGTGATGGTAACGGGTGCGGCGGCGACGATGGATGACGGCACGATTAACGTGGATATTTCCTATGAAGACAATGCGGGCAATGTGACGACGGAAACGAGAACCATTACGTTATATGTGACAGAGGAGTTTTTCGAAGAATTTGTTTCCGATGATATGATGGTAGATATGGGCGAGGGAGAAATGGAAGAAGGTTCCGGCAAAGGGCGGATTATCGCGATTGTTTCAGTCCTTTTGGTGGTAGCGGCCGGAGTTGGCATTTTCGCTTTTGTTAAAATTCGGAAAAAGAAAAAAGAAGCGATGCTTCTTGCAGATGATTTGCTCTCGATAGATGAAGACAAAAACTAAGCAGATTAAGAAGGATGTCTGCCGGGACAGGCAGAGGGGCGCAGGAACGATTCCGGTTATTTGCGTGTCCGTTGATGCAGACAGATGGGAGAAACTATGAAATTCCTTGATTTACTGCGGATGAGCAGCAGTAACCTCTGGAAGAGAAAAGTCAGGACAATTCTGACCGTGCTTGGCGTTGTTATCGGTGTGGCATCTATCGTGGTCATGATTTCGCTCGGACTCGGTCTCAGCCGTTCTTTGATGGAAGAGTACGAATCCTATGGGAGTCTGACGGAGATTACCGTATATGAACCCTATTCTTATGATGGAAGCGATAAAGATATCAAGCGATTGGACGATGAGCTGGTTGCAACGATTAAAAGCATGGAGCATGTGGATGATGTTTATCCGGTTATGCAGATGTCCGCAATCGCGAGGTATGGCGCTTATCAGAATTATCTGATGCTGCGCGCGATGCCGGCGGAAGCGATTGCGAATCTGGGTATTGAAGTGGGAGAGGGGAGCCTTCCGTCTGCGGCAGATGATGAGTTAAAATTCTTTTATGGCTATCAGGTCATACAGGACTTTTCGAATGCCAAGACAGGCGCGGGCTTCTGGCAGACGGGACAGCTTCCCGATATCGATATGATGAACGACCCGATTTTCATCATTTTCGACACGGATGCTTACTGGCAGTCTCAAGCGCCCTCAGGAGAAGGGCAGCCGGTCAAGCCGCCCAAGAAATACCTCATTGAAGCCAGCGGTGTGCAGCTGACACCGCCGGAGGGCGAATATGCCATGTATAGTTGGTATACGTTCTGTGATATTGACAAATTGATTCCGGAGCTGAAAAAAATTTTCAAAAACAAAGTCATTCCCGGACAGCCATCGACGAAAACGGGAAAGCCTTATAAAGAGATTTTTTATAATCAGATTCTTGTCCAGGTGGATGAACTGGATAATGTGACCAATATTCAGACGCAGATTACCGAGATGGGATATGAGGCGAACAGTAATGCGGAGTGGATAGAATCCAATCAGAAAACAATGGGCTATGTGCAGGCCGTGCTCGGCGGTATCGGCGCGGTGTCCCTGTTTGTTGCGGCGATTGGTATCACCAATACGATGATGATGTCCATCTATGAGCGGACGAAAGAAATCGGCGTTATGAAGGTGCTCGGCTGTGACCTTCGCAATATCCGGTCCCTGTTTTTGATGGAAGCCGGTTTCATCGGCTTTATCGGAGGTATTATCGGGTTGGCGCTCAGCTATTCCATATCGGTTGTGATAAATAAAATTGCATCGGGAGCGGAAGGCGGCGGAATGATGCTGCCGGCGTCTTCATCCATTTCCTATATTCCGTTTTGGCTTGCCGGACTGTCTTTGGTATTTGCGGTCATGGTCGGCATGGTGGCAGGATTTTTCCCGGCGCTGCGGGCGATGAAATTAAGTCCGTTGGCGGCGATTCATAACGAATAACAAAATAAGTGAAACGAATCCCTTTTGTCGGATAAAATGAGGGTCCGACAAAAGGGATTAATTTTCGTTTTAGAAAAAATGGAGAGCGGATAGGAGATTTGGACGAAAGCAGAGAACAACAACTCCAAAATTACAAGAAAAACCAACAAATGTAAAAATTAGCTTGTATAATTTGAGCTGAAAATCCTTTACAATAATTTTGTAGAAAATAAATTTATTATCGATAAAAAGAAATCACTATGTGAAAAATGGATTTGATGAAAAGGGCCTCTGCAGCGGCGGTGTAAAAGGTTAAGCGCCGGGAATACATAGAAAAAGGAGAATGGAAACTATGGTCAGAGATTGGTTCAGACATGCAAAACTGGGTATCTTTATGCACTGGGGAATCTATGCGGTAGACGGTATCACGGAGTCATGGAGCTTCGGACAGGGCAGCATATCTTATGATGAATATATGAAGCAGTTAGACGGTTTTACGGCATCCGAATATGACCCGAAAAAATGGGCAAAGCTTTTTAAGGAAGCGGGCGCCAGATATGCCGTGCTGACGACCAAGCATCATGACGGGGTGTCGCTGGCAGATACGGAGCATACAGATTTGAATGTGGCGAAAAGAACGCCGGCAGGCAGGGATTTGTTGGCGCCTTACTGTGAGGCGCTCAGGGAGGAAGGACTGAAGGTCGGATTTTATTTTTCCAATACGGATTGGTCTGATGTGGACAATATGCGGGTAATTCTGGACAAGAGCGAGGAAGAAATTCTTGCAATGCGAAAAGAAGCCCTGGATTACAATGCGATGTGGACCGAAACGTGTAAGATTGACAAGAATGATGGCATACAGAATCCGGCGGAGCTGGAAGAGATGTGGGCGCGTTTTATGAATCGGTATCGTCTGGGAATCAGTCTGCAAATAAAAAGTCAAGCCCCAAAATGATAAACTTTAAAAATTTC
>CAJTRK010000014.1 GCA_910578475.1 uncultured Lachnospiraceae bacterium
ATTTTTTTACTTCCCGGCATCCATTGCATACATAGGGCGGCTTGAAACGGTGGGTGCATACTTCTTCCTCATACTGTTCGCAATAGCGGTTACACAGCAGCTCACACTGTCTGCATGTAGGTACCAGCGGGTGTTTACATTCCTGTGTCCCGCATACTTTCTTCCGCCTGCACCCTTTCCGGTATTTACAGGTGTTGTGGGGGAATACGCTGTATCCGGTATCCTGCTCTAGAGAGTAATTCCTTACCTCCTTGGTGATGGTCGTCCTGTCCCTTCCAAGTCTCTTCCCGATCTCTGTAAAGGTCAGGTGTTCCTTTAACCCGTTCTGTATCTCCAGCCGGTCCTCATAACTCAAAAACTTTGCCATCTTCTCTCTCCTTCCCCCGCCGGCTGTCCTGCTTCCACATAAAAACAGGAAGAACATCTCTGCTCCTCCCGTCTTTGTATCGTCACTTTCTCTATGATATTTTATTCTGTTTGTATCTGTCTTTCCCCCTTGGACGGGAATCTCGGTTTACTATTGAGGTCAGCAGCCTGCGTTTCGGCATCCACTAGATTACAGCAATTTTCAAATGATTAAAAGACAACATCAGCCGCCAAGTGTTCCTCCGGGATATACAATGTGTGAACCGAGACACTGGCGATACGTTTGACCGCACTCCTCCCGGAACTGATGTTATCGGCATCATTATCTTTTTATTGTACACTTCTCTTGCTGTATTTGCAATGCTCCTTTTTACAGATTATTTCAAGAGACAGATTTTTTCAATTTTTCCCTTTATTCTTTCGCTTCCGGCAGGCGCAGCCGCAGAAAACGTTTCGCCAGCTGTTTCAGATTCAACGGCAAAATCGGATAAATATAACTCTGACCGGACAATGTCTTATTGCAGACAATGGAGAAAACAAGAATCAGTATTGCCGCTACATAGCCATATATTCCAAAAAGTTCCGTCAGAATCAGATTTAAGATTCGCATAAATTTCAACGCATAACCGAGTTCATAACTGGACTGCGTATAATTTGCAATCGCGACAAAAGCCATGTACAACATAACTTCTGCGTTAAACCATCCACTTTTCACCGAAAATTCGCCTAACACAAGCGCTGCCATGACACTGAGCGGTGTACTCAGCATATTCGGCGTGTTGATTGCCGCAAGCTTTAAACCATCAATCGCGAGTTCCAGCAGCAAAAACTGTGCAATCAAAGGAATGTTGCTGTTTTCTTTAAGCAGAATGAATTGAAACGACTCCGGAATCCACTCCTGATGCTGCATCAGCAGCAAAAATGTGGGCGTAATCAGATAAGTCAGAATCCCAATCAAAAACCGCGAAAGCCGCAGATAAGTTCCTGTGATCGGCGGAAAATAATAGTCGTCCGCCTCTTCTACAATATCAAATATGGAAGTTGGAACAATCATCGCCGATGGAGAATTATCCACCAATATGATGACGTCGCCTTCCAAAATCTGCGCCGAAGCCGTGTCCGGCCGTTCCGTAAATTTGAATTTAGGAAAAGGATTGAACCAGTTTTTTTGATACAGGCATTCCGCCAGACTCTCCTGATTCATCGTCAGGGCGTCTACCTTGATTTCTGAAATGCGCTTTTTGATTTTATTCAGAAACTGATGGTCCACCCGGTTATCCATATAACAGAGCACAATATCCGTCCGGGAACTTTTGCCCGCGTTCATCATTTCCATGCGAAGCTCCGTACTGCGAATCCTGCGTCGTATCAATGCCGTATTGAAAACCACCGTTTCCACAAATCCGTCTTTGGACCCCCGGAGCGTCTTGTCCTTCTCCGGTTCCGATACCCCTCTCGCCGGATAGGTTCTGGAATCAATTAAGACACATCTGTCATATCCGTCAATAAACAGTGCAAAGACACCGGAAAGGATATTATAAAAAATATCACTCCATTTGTCTTTTAAGTCCACTTCCACATAAGGCGTTGCGCATTTTGCCATCTCGTAGGCGCTGTCAGGCATATTTTCCGGTTTTAAGCCGATGAAATACTGCAGAATCTTCATCATCAGTTCATCTTTGCAGAAACCGTCTATGAAGTAAATACAGGCCTGTTTTCCGCCCACGTTGATTACTCTGTATACAATGTCAAAATTCGTATCCGGCTTTAACCGCTCTGACAGATAACGCATACTTTCTTCCAGTGAGGTTGTCATTTTTTCCTGATTCTGGTTCGTATTTTGCACAGATAAAAACTCCTTCCGAAACATTTTTGATAGTATGTCCCGGAAGGAGCCTTTTATTCTTTTTATTTTAACCCTATTTTTAATCCGATTTGCCTCATATTATTTCCGTTGTCGTAAATCCTATGTTCCTGCCATCGACAGGCAGACGCCGGCGTTTCCCCTCTATTGCTTCCCTGTGCTTCCATGTCCGCCTCTGTCCGCATTGTCAAGACTCTGTACCTGTTCAAAAGAAAGTTTCGGCTGATTCTCCATAATGCGGAACTGGCAGATTCTGTCATTGATATGAATCTGCGTATCGCGCACCGCATAGGCAGGCATAAACCACTGGTCGTTATCCCCACAGTAAGAACAGTCGATGACGCCCTGATGATTGGTCTGGATAATGCCGAAATTTTTAAAAGTAGAACTTCTCGGTACGACATGCGCCTCATACCCCTCCGGGAGTTCCATCGCCACGCCAAGCGGTATCAGCTTAAATTCACCTTTTTTCAGCGCAACCTCCTCCGCGGCGCGCAAATCTATCCAGTCCGATTTGCCGTCTATGTAGGTCAGTTTATCTATTTTATCCGTAAAATATTTGATTTTGATTGTTTTTGGCTCCATCTCTGCTCCTATTCATGTGCATTCCGATTTATCAAAAGCGTCTGCTACTCTTTTTATCTGTATTTCTCCCCGGCCGTTCAGTTTTCACAATGCAGTACCGGTGCCGCATCTTTTTGTTTCAGGCTTTCCTGTACGTCGATGACCCGCTGGTTCCTGCTTCCTTTCCAGCGAAGCCTTGTATCTTTTTCTTCCACAATAAATTCTCCGTCCACCAGAACATCGATATACTGCATGGAAACATCATTTTTGACATTCTCCCATACATCTCCTGTATAAAGCCAAATCGTTTTATCCGGATACCGCTCTTTGATTTCCGCCATAAAATTTCTGACTTCCGGCCGGTTGGCGGAATGAAAAGGGTCTCCGCCCGAAAACGTGATTCCTGAAATGTACGGCTTGTCCAGCTGGTCAAAGATTTCCTGCCGGGCCTTTTCATCAAAGGGCACGCCCCCGCCCGGGTCCCATGTAACCGGATTATGACATTCCTTACAGCAATGAGTGCATCCCGCGACCCAGAGAACCACCCGAAGCCCATCGCCGTTCAGCATGTCATCCTTCGTTATATTATGATACCTCATGCAATTTCCTCTTTCTATATACCATACTAATACCTATGCCCTCCCATAGCTTACAAACTTTGGGCCGACGCCGAAAGCGTCCTGACATCAATCTATTCCTTATCATTACCAAAACAACATCCCCGCCAAACACCCATCCGAATCGCCTTACGAAAAAAGACTGCGGAGAATGGCTCGCAGAGACATTCTCTGGTGTGAAGAGGGTTCGCCGCGCGAACCATAGAAGTTCTTTGCGAAACAGCCCATGCTGTGAGCATTAGAACTTCTCTTCACACTTTACATGCTTTTCCTCTCCGCAATCTCTGCCATCTTGGCATCGCTCAGTCTCGTATCGCCATGCACACGCGAATAGGCAAGATATCCGTTCATCCGGTCAATCTTCGTCAGGTTACGGCTTCCGCAGACGGGACAGACATCCATTTCCAGTTCCTGATGTCCGCAGTCGTCGCAGTAAGCAAGGGAAAGATTGACGCCTTCATAAAATCCCATCTCCATCGCACGTCGGATTAAAGTCTTGATTGCTTCAAGATTATAGTCAATCGGATATTTCACATATTGAATTTTACCGCCGTTCGCAAGCTCCCAGAAACGGTATTCCAGATTCTGTTTTTCAATCGGCGTTATGTCTTCCGTCACATGACAGTGAAAACTGTTAGATACATACTCTCTGTCGGACACACCCTCGATAATGCCGTATTTCGCCCGGAACTGCTTCACCTGCAGACCGCACAGGTTTTCCGCCGGCGTCCCGTAGATTGCATACAGATGGCCGTCCGCCTCTTTATATTCATTAATCTTATCATTAATATGTTCCAGTACTTCCAGCGCAAACTGACCGTCTTCAACAAGTGATTTTCCGTTATAAAGCTCCTGCAGTTCGTTGAAGGCGGTAATTCCAAAACTCGCCGTCGCCGTCTTCAGAATCGGCTTGATTTTTTCATGAAGCTGCAACTTCCCTCCCAGAAATCCTCCTTCACAATATGCGAGCGGGTTCGTGGACGCGCGCATCTCTCCGAGATACGCATAGGTTCTGACATGAAGCTGTCTGATAAGATTCAGATAATAATCCAGCACTTCATAAAAATCTTTATTCTCCTGACGGGATTTCGCCAAAATCATCGGAAGATGAAGCGAAACGACGCCAATGTTAAACCGCCCTACAAAAATCGGCGCATCCTTCTCATCCGCCGGGTGCATGCCGCCCCGCTCATACCAGGGAGACAGAAAAGCCCGGCAGCCCATCGGAGAAATGACTTTGCCGTACTGCTTGTACATACTGGCGATATAGCCTTTTCCGGTCAGGCTCAGCCAGTCGGGATACATGGTTTTGGCCGAACACTCTACGCCCGCCTCAAAAACATCTTCCAGCTCTTTTCCCGGTCCATGTAAATTCTCATCGTACAAAAATACAATTTTGGGGAACAAAACAGGTTTTTTGCATTCTTTTTTGCCCTGTCCGGTCTTTCGGACATTCAGCATGATTTTCGTCGCAAGTTTTGCAAACCGCCCGGTTCCGATTCCGGCGGTTACGGTGATAAAAGGATAGTCCCCACGGCTGCTCGCCACCGTATTAAATTTATATTCCCATCCCTGAAAACCCTGTTCAAACTCTCTTTCCACATCGGCAAGCGCCTCTTTCTCCGCCTTTTCTTTATCAATACCGAGGCACTCATATTTTTTCAGGCTCTTCTGATAGGTTTTCTCGGCGTAAGGCTCCAGTATCTTATCCACTTCCGGCACGGTAAAACCGCCGTACTGCTGGCTTGCTGCGCTCAGCACGATATCGCCGATGACGTCAAATGCTACATCCAGCGTTTTGGGCTCATTATACCAAATATTCCCCATCTCAAAGCCGCCTTGCAGCACTTCCGCCACGTTAAAGAGGCAACAGTTCATGGTATCTCTTCTCGCCGACATATCATGTACATAAAGATAACCGTCACGGCAGGCCTGAATCTCCTCCGTGGTCATAAAAAATTTCTGATACAGCTCTTTATTAAACTGATTAAAAATAAGACTTCTTTTCGTGGAAACAAGCGCGCTGTCCGTATTAGCGTTCTCCTTATCCCCGATATACATAATCGACTGACTCTTCTTATAAACGTCATCCATCATGCGGACAAAGTCCTGTTTATAATTACGGTAATCGCGATAGCTCTTGGCAACAATCGGTTTTACATCTTCCAGTGCGCTTTCCACCACATTGTGCATAATCTGTATCGGAATTTTATCTTCTTCCAGTTCATTCACTCTGTCCACTACCGTCTGACAGATATGCTTTTTTTCTTCCTCCGTAAATTTTGTCAGAGCACGATAAGCGCTTTTTCCAACAGCATCGATGACTTTCTGAACGTTAAAGCTCTCAAGACTGCCATCCTTTTTAATGACCTTCACATCTCTTGACGGCCTGTACTCGTCGCTGTAATTTCTGTCTGCTGCATTCTGCTCCTCAAAAAGACTGCTCATTCTATTACCATACCTTTCTTTCTGCCTGCGTCTGTCATTTTCACAGACCACTTCCATATAACGGACTGCATCGTAACAATGTCTGTCCGTTCCCTGTTCCCACAAAATATAGTCTTTGTTTACATAACTTTTCCATATTTTGTGGTTTAGATTTAGTATAAAATAATCCCGATACGGTGTCAATCGTAACATGGTCATAAAATATAACAAAAAAAGAGGATATGTTTTGTCACATATCCCAAACATCATTTTGTTCTGTATTTCATAATAATTATTTTGTTTTTACATTTATATCACTGATAATTCTCCGCGATATCCCGCAGATATTGCCTGTACTGCTCTACAATATCCGACGGGGCAATCAGACAGGCCCCCTGACCGAGTCCGGTCAGCCATCCGAAAAACTGACCGCTGACGGCAACCGTTACGCGCGCCGAAAAATGCGTCTCATCTCTTTTCCTGATAGTGGCTTCCTTTCCGAATCGGTCCATCACCACGCCAATCAGCTGATTTTCCAAAAGCAATGTAACCGTCTCTTCCCGGCCACCGAACATACTGAACGTCTTATTTGTATAATCTGCGATATCAAACCGCTCAAACAACGCGTTTCCTTCCCGTTTCACATCGGACAGAATCTGAATATCACCCATTTTATCCACGCGGAAATGCTTAATCTTATCTTCTGCCGCGTCATGCGCAATCAGATAATAATTTTCATCTTTACAGGTCAGCGCCCAGGGGCTTATCTGATACCGTTTTCCGCCTTTCCGGGGCACGAGCTGCCGCTCCAGGTTCCATTCCAGATATTGAAAAGAAATCTGTTCGTTGTTCTGCATTGCTTTATGGATATCGTCTACGATGTAATAAATACTTTCGTTAGCCGTTTTGATGCGGTTCGCCACATAAACCTGCCTCTGCAGCTGCCTGGCGTCCCATTTGGAAGCCAGTTTCTCAATTTTGCCTATCAGCTCTTTGGATTTCTTCTGCGTCAGAAATTTGGAAGACTGCACGACCTCTACGAGCAGTTTCAGTTCCGCCAGTTCAAAATCTCGTCCCGCCAGATAATAACCGCCGTTTATTCTGGATTTTACATGAATAATATCATAGCCAAAATCCGTCAGCTGGTTCAGGTCATCATAAATACTCTTTCGCTCAGCCCTGATTCCATATTTTTCCAGTTCTTCTATCAGGTCGCCTGTGCTCATATAATGTGCTTCATCGGTCTGCTCCGATAAAATTTTCAAAATATACAATAATTTCAGCTTTTGATTTGTCGATTTGGGCATTTGTTTCGTAATCCTTTCTTCACACCAGCCGCCGTGCGTCCCAGGCGGCATAATCCAGTATCGGCATCAGCTCATGCAAATCCTGTATTTCATAATCGATTGCAAGCCCGGAACAATTGCTCTGTCTATCCGGATTATACCAGCAGACGGCAATTCCGGCATTTATGCCGCCTTGCATATCGCTCGTTATCGAATCTCCCACCAATATGCACTCTTCTCTTGTAATCCCCGCCAATTGTTCGAAACAGGCGTCAAAATATTCTTTTCTCGGCTTTGGATATCCAATCAATTCCGAAACAAAAACGCCGTCCACCATTTGGTCGAGCCCTGACAGCCGGACTTTTTTCGCCTGCGTCTTATTGACGCCGTTCGTCACGATATACTGACAGAATCCGCGTTCTTTCAACTGCATGATAAGTTTGTCCGCCTCATCCTGAAAAAAGAATACATCCCCAAGCGCATCCTGATAAATATCTCCAAACGTTTCCGGTTGTATATCCACAATGCCCATTCGCTCAAATAATGTAACAAATCTTCCCCGAAGCACTTCATCCTTCGTAATTTCCCCACGTTCCATCCGCTTCCAGTAGGTATCGTTGATGGCCGCATAAAGAGAGACCGTTTCTGCTTCCGTTTCCAGACCGAACTGCCGGAAAGCATAGCGCAGCGCATAATCCTGCGACTTTGCGAAATCCAGAATCGTCTGGTCCAAATCCCAAAAAATCGTCGTAAATTTTCCCATCTGTCAGTCCTTCTGATATAAATGTCCGAAAATGTTTCTTTTCACGCTTTTCATCCGCCTTGCAAAGAATGGAAAAGGTGTCCATTTGCATGAACACCCTGTCTTATCACCATCATACGCCGCTTATGCCTGTTCTCCTCCGGCAGTCTGCTCTGCCTCTCCGCCGCCCGACAACGCCAGTTTCTGGTCCTTACTTTTACGCCACTTCGCTCCGATAATGCAGGCAACGACTACAAGCACAGCAATCAAAATAAATAACAAGAGATATGAAAAAAAAGAATTCAAAAATAAAATTAAATTGCCCATCTGTTCATCCTTTCCGGTCAACCGCATCATGCGGCGCCTTCGTATTCCTTTTTTTACTATCCTTTATTGTAACACTACCCCCACTGTGTCGTCAAGTAGGATACTGCCATCCGCCGCCGTCGTCGCGAGCACGTCACAGCGTTCGTTCTCCGGATGTCCGTCATGACCCTTTACCCATTCGAACGTTACTTTGTGCGGCTGTTTCGCCTTTAAAAGTCTTTGCCACAGGTCCACATTTTTCACAGGTTTATTTCCTGCCGTTTTCCAGTTCTTTCTGAGCCATCCGTCTATCCAGTGCTGGTTAAACGCATCCGTCACATATTTGGAATCGGAAACAAGCCGTACTTCGCAAGGTTTTGTCAGCGCTTCAAGTCCTGTAATAGCGGCCATCAGTTCCATGCGGTTATTTGTCGTTTTCTTATATCCCGCGGAATATTCCCGCTCATGCAGCGTGCCTTTGGAATCAACATACTGCAAAATCGTTCCATAACCGCCCGGCCCCTCCGGATTCCCCCGCGCAGCGCCGTCCGTATATATCGTTACCTTCATACTCTGCGATTCCTTTCTATTTTTTTAATGCTCCAATGCCGCCAATACGCACTTTCTCACATGGCCGTTAGAAGTTCTTGCCGTTCTGTTCTCCGGCAGGACGGCTTTTGAACTTCTTCTCACATTCCCCACTTTCCGGTGCATAAAAACGTCTCCGCCATTGCTTCCGCATCTTTTACGAGTTTTTCCTCATAGCCGAGCACCTTCAGCAACGCAATTGCATTCCTCGACACCGCCGGGCCTTCTTTCAGCCGATATGGGAAAAAGATATCCTCTTCCGCAATTTCTTCTTCAAAATGATAATTATCGTATATACCGCCCAACAGCTTCGTCAATTCCAAATCATGAGTAGCCGCAAAACAAAGAGCGTTTCCCCCGGCAAGCGCTTTCAGAATCTGCGTTGATGCCGCAATACGCTCTACCGTATTGGTTCCGCGGAGCACCTCATCCACAAAACATAACACATGTTTCTTATCCCGGGCCGCTTCCCGCACCTTCTCCAAAATCCTCCGAATGGATTTGACCTCCACCATATAGTAGCTGTCACCGCTTTCCAAATCGTCCTGCAATGACATGGAAGAATAGATACGGAACATGCTTCCCGTATAGGAATCGGCCATACAGGTGTGTATCGTCTGCGCTAAAATCGCATTTAAAGCGGCTGCCCGCAAAAAAGTGGATTTGCCGGACGCATTGGAACCGGTAAGCAGAACCCCTCTTTTTACCTCAATATCATTTTTCACAGGATTATTCAATAACGGATGATATAGTTTTTCCATTTTCAGAAAAGCATGACCTTCTCCGTCAGGCCGGAAAACGGGAATACAATAGTCCCCGTTCAGGCTTGTGCGGTATTCCCCGATAACCACCGCCGTTTCCAGTTCTCCGATAATGGTAACCATGCGGTCGATTTCCGCCGGATGCTTCTGTAACAGTTGCAGCATCTGATTAAATTTTATCAAATCCAGATAAAAAATCATCCGCAGGTAATCGAAAAGAATTTCCAGCGGATTCGTGCCGCCGGCGCCTCCGGACAGCACAATAAAAGAATTTCTCCGAAATCCTTCCATCTTTTTACAACAGGCAAGCAATTGTTCCCGTTCCTGCGCAATTTCCGCAACCGGTTCTTTCCCGATTTCTTCCGCGCTCTGCATCAGACGGATGATATAACGGAAACTGGTCAGGTAAGGCTCTATTTCTTTTTGCTCCTTATAGTAGAACATCATATTGCGGCACAAAACAATCAGCAATATACAGATTCCCACCCCAACGGAATAGTAAAACATCGACCCGATGCCTGTCAATACCAACGCAATCGCCAGATAATATCGAATGCTGTTCCGTTCTCCAAGTGTGTCCAGATACTCCAGATATTCATACAGAGAAAATTTCTGCATTCTGCCGAGCCCGGCGAAGTGTTTCTGCATTGTAACGCGCTCTTTTTCATGCTCCATAAAGTACCGGATATGCTGTTCCATATGCTCCAGTTCTTCATCCGACTGCAGCGGCGTCCTGAGCCTGTAATACAGATATTCGTCCCCGGCGGAACTATAGGAATAGTTGATTTTCCGGTAAACTTCATTCATATTCAGGTCATGCCATGTGATGTCGTCAAGCTGATGCGCTTCCTCGTGTTTTCGATAATACATGGAAACATGCTCTTCCAGTTCGCCGCTTCTGTATTCCCGTTCAATCGGCTCACCATACCGCTCGGACAGCCTTTTTTCAAATCTCTTCTGTTCCCGCCGGCTGTCCAGATATCCTTTTATCATAATCAACACGATAAAAAGCAACAGCACACCGGCAAAAATGAAATATTCCATCTACATACCCTTGCTTTCTTATCAGTCTATGATTTTCTGTTTTATTTCTTCTGCTTTCGCATAAATACCGTCCACATCCATAAAATCCGCAAATTTTCCGTTTTCATACAATATCCGGCCATTTATCATCGTCATTTTGACATTTTGCTTGCTGCCACTGTAAACGATATTTTTTGGGATATTATGGACCGGCTGCATATTGGGCTGACGGAGGTCAATCAGAATCATGTCCGCCAGTTTTCCTTCCGCAAGAACGTCCGTATCAGGCAGACACATTGCCTTTGAGCCGTTCACGGTAGCCATTTTCAGGACTTCCCAGGCATCTGCCGCAGAAGCGTCTTTTTCCCTCATCTTGGCAAGTCCGGTCACGAGGAACATCTCCCGGAACATATCCAGACAGTTATTGCTCGCCGGTCCGTCGGTTCCAATAGCAACTGTTATTTTTCTTTTCAAAAATTCGGCAATCGGGGCAATACCGCTTGCCAGCTTCAAATTCGATGCCGGATTGGTAATCGCATACAGTCCCCGCTTCTGGAAAATTTCCATATCCGCTTCCGTCATATGCACGCAATGATAACCGCCTCCGCCATAATCGAACATGCCGAGGGAATCCAGATAAACAGGCGGCGTCATCCCATGCTGCTTACGGCACGCGTCCACCTCCGATTCCGTTTCGGAAAGATGTGCGTAAACCGGCGCCTTATACTGATGCGCCAACGCCGAAATCCGCTCCAGCAGTTCTCTGGAACAGGTGTATTCCGCATGGAAACCGATTTGATAGCTTAATAACAGATGTTTTTTATTTAATTCCTGGAACATCTTCTCTACCAGCTCTGCCGACTGGCTGAAATTATTCACTCCGCCGACCTGCACACAGCGCATTCCCATATCCACGCAGGCGTCCGCAATCGTTTCCGGCGTCAGATACATATCGAAAACTGCCGTAATACCGCTTGTCAGATATTCCAGCACGGCCAGTTTCGTCAGCCAGTATATCATTTCTCCGTTCAGCTTCGCTTCCACCGGAAAAATCTGTTCATTCAACCAGGACTGCAGCGGCAAATCATCCGCATAAGAACGCAGCAGCGTCATGCCGGAATGCGTATGTGCGTTTTTGAAGCCCGGCATCAGGAGATTTCTTTCACAGTCGATTTCTCTGTCCCAGACGATGCTTTTCAGCTCCAGTTTCCGGAAAACATCATCCGGAGCCGCGCCATCTCCCACATAAAGAATCCGGTCATCCCGGACCCATACTTCCCCTTCCATAATTTCCCGCGATTCCATCGTTAAAATACGGGCGTTATATAATCTGATATTCATAGCAAAACCGTTATCCTTCCTCAATTTTCCTGCCGTATGCGGCGTTGCCCTGCCGTATTATCGCACTGTTTTCTACACCGCTAAACGGAGAGATTGGCCGGTCCGAATCCGTTCGGAAGCAGCTCCGACAGCTTTTTTACCTGATATTCATTCTTTGATTTCGCAACAATCACTTCAAAGGCGTCCGGTTCACAGAACTCCATCATGACCTGTCTGCAGACGCCGCAGGGCCAGGCATACTGTTCTATCGGCGCCCCTGCCGGGCCGCCTGCGATGGCAATTGCACAAAATGCTCTTTTTCCTTCGCTCACCGCCTTGAAAAAAGCCGTCCGTTCCGCGCAATTTGTCGGCGTATATGCGGCATTCTCAATATTGCAGCCCGTATAAACACTGCCTTCCTGCGTCAACAAAGCCGCCCCTACCCGATAATCCGAGTAGGGGGAATAAGAAAAGTCTCTTGCCTGCAATGCCCGTTCGATTAAGTCTTCTATGGCCGTTTTATTCATACAATTTCCCAAACTTTTTGACGGATTCCGTCAAAAGCTTTTCAAATTTCGGCGCTACGGCATTGGCCGCTTCCTGTACTTCCTCATGTGTCAGGGGCGCGCTGTTCATGCCTGCCGCAAGATTGCTGACACAGGATACCCCACAGATTTTCATTCCCATATGATTTGCGGCAATCGCTTCCACAACCGTGCTCATGCCGACTGCGCTCGCACCGAGCGTTTGCAGCATCTTAATTTCCGAAGGCGATTCAAAAGAAGGCCCCGTAAGCTGCGCATAAACGCCCTCGAATAACTCGATATCGTTTTCTTTCGCCGTATTTTTGATAATTTCCTGCAAATCTTCATCGTAAACATGTGTCATATCCGGGAATCTCGTTCCCAGTTCCTCGATATTCGGGCCGATTAACGGATTCGGCGCAAAGCAGGAAATATGGTCTTTAATCAGCATCAGGCTTCCCGCGTGAAAAGCCGGATTGATGCCGCCGGAAGCATTCGTTAAAAATAAAACTTTCGCTCCCATCATCTTCATCAGACGCGCCGGAAGCACTACATCCGTAATCGGATATCCCTCATAGTAATGCACTCTGCCCTGCATCAGCACAACAGCCACTTCTCCGATATACCCGAAAATAAATTTTCCGGCATGTCCGGGCACGGTGGAAACCGGGAATCCCTCAATTTCAGAATACGGCAGTTCCGCTCTTACGTCTACCGTTCTGGCAAAATTGCCGAGTCCGGAACCGAGTACGATTGCCACGTCCGGCTTAAAATCTATCCTGTTCTGATAACACTCATAGCATTTCAATAATTTCTCATATACTGCGCTCATTTGATATCCTCCCATATCCTTAAATTTTGAAACTTTTTCATTTGCGTCTAGTATATCATTTTCTGAAATTTTTGGGAATATGAAATCCAAAAAAGAGATATCTTTTCAGATATCCCTTTCCTGCCATCTTTGCAGCTGATGGGAAAACGTTCATATGATGATGCACACCATCCCGCCATTGCTGTCGTTCACAATTTTCTGCATCGTTTCCTGCAATTTTATCTGGCTTTCTTCGTTAATCATGGCAATTTTGCCTGAAATGCCGTCATTTACGAGCTGTTCTATTGTCTTCCCGAAGATATTTGTCTCCCAGATACCGTCGTCGTTCGTTCCTGTATCGGAAATGTATTGAATCAGGTCTTTTGCCTGCTGTTCCGTCCCGACAATCGGAGAAATTTCGGTCTCGATGCTCGCTTTAATCATATGAATGCTCGGACTCTCCGCCCTGATTTTTACGCCGAATTTATTCCCCTGACGGATGACCTCCGGCTTCTCCAGCACGATTTCTTCCTTATCCGGCATTACCACGCCGTACCCTTTGTAACGGACGGACTCCATGGCATGCAGCACTTTGGTATACTCTCTTTTCATCCTTGCCATTTCTTTCAGCGTGGATAACATCTGATATTCACTCGTAATGGATTCTCCTACCAAATCGCTTATCATCTCATAGTAATAGGTATCATCCAAATCCAGTATAATCTTGACGCTGCCTTCCGACATATTGATACCGTCAAGCTTGCATTTTCTGATGTACTCACTCTCCAGTTCAAAGTTCGCTTTCGTAATATCCCTGACATTGCTCAGTTCGTTCATCAGTTTTTTTATCTGGAAGATAATATCCTGTTTCATCTTGTGTTCAAAAGAAAGCATTTCCACCCATTTGGGCATATAAAACTCAATCATGGTCAGCGGGAACTCATACAGGATATTTTCCATAATCCGGTTGATATCTTCCTGTTTCAGCTGTTCGCAGTTCACCGGCATGACCGTTACGTTATATTTTTCATGGATTTCATCCGCAATCTGCTTCGTTTCTTCCGCATAGGGTCTTGAGGAATTAAGCAATACGAGAAACGGTTTATGGATTTCCTGCAATTCCCGAATCGTCCGTTCTTCCGCCTCCAGAAAACTGCTCCGCGGTAATTCGCCGAAACTTCCGTCACAGGTAATGACGACGCCAATCGTCGAATGGTCTTTGATAACTTTACGGGTTCCGATTTCCGCCGCCTTCGTAAAAGGAATCTCTTCCGCCGACCAGGGCGTCTTTACCATCCGTTCCATGTCTTCTTCCATATGACCGGATGCGCCGTCAACCATATAGCCGACGCAGTCTATCAGCCGGACTTTGACATCGATATCCGCTCCGAGCTTTATCTGAGCCGCTTCTTTCGGGATAAATTTCGGCTCCGTCGTCGTAATCGTTTTCCCGCCCGCACTCTGCGGCAGTTCATCCTTCGCCCGTTCTTTTTCGTGTTCGTTTTCCATATAAGGAAGCACGAGCAAATCCATAAATCTTTTGATAAAAGTAGATTTTCCGGTCCTCACAGGACCGACAACGCCTATGTAAATCTCTCCCCCCGTTCTGTCCTGTATGTCTTTGTATACCGCATATTCATTTCTGTTATTAATGTCCATAAAACAACCCCTTCCGTACTTAATTACAATGTATGTGAAGGGGTTTTTATTTATGACTCTGCTGTTGGAAGTTTTTTATCAACTCTGCGCCAGACGATGAAAAATAATACAGTTTGGCTGCGGCACTTCAATTTCCTTACCGTTCATGACAAGCAGCCCTTTTTCCAGGTCTACCGTGAAAAACGTCATCGTATCTGTCTCGTGGTTTAAGGATACAAGATGTCTGTTATCCGGGAAAAGATTGGCGTCCTTCGGATAATCCCCACTGACCGGCAGACAGAACAATTTGGTCAGCATGCCCGTTTTCTCATCAATCTTAAAAACGACTGCGCTGTTGTCTCCCGCATTGGAGCTGACAAGATAACGGAAATCGACCGAAATATTCAGCGCGCTCGCCGCAGAACCACCCGCATGATAATCATTCAGCGTCGAAATCGTCTGGATTTTATCAAATTCCGGATTTCCATGCACTTCTTTATAAGTATAGACGTCGATATAGTTTTTCAGTTCATGTACAATATACAAAAATTCTCCGTTTTGGGAAAATTTCAAATGCCTCGGCGCGGATTCCTGTTCGCTTCTTATCATATCGATAGGACGCAGTCTTCCGTTCATATGGTCCAGCCGGTAAACATTGATATGGTCCATCCCCAGGTCGGCGGCACACAAATATTTATTGTCTCTCGTCATCTTAACGCAATTGATGTGCGGCCTGAAATTGCGCTCCGCAATGCTGCCAAGTCCCTTGTGGTAAATTTCCTCTGTAATTTCACCGATGCCGCCGTCTTCCCGCAGGCGAAGCACCGTAATTTTTCCGTCATGATAACCGCCTACGAATAAAAACCTGTCTTCATAGTCCGTAGAAAGATAGCACCCTCTCATACCGTTAATACTGCCGTCATTGATTTTTTCCAGGTCTCCGGCCGGTAGAATACGGTATGACTCCACGCCAAAATCCGTAATCGAATACAGGAACTTCTGGTTGTGGGAAATACTGATATAAGAGGAATTGGTGATTTCCACCTTCTTTTTCTCCTTCATGCGCCCTTGTTCCAGGTCCACGTTATAGATTCTGATACCGTAATTGTCCTTGTTTCCGGATGTATAACTGGAAACATATGCCACATATTTTTCCTGTCCCATATAAATCCCATGCCTTTCTCTCAGTTTAAAGAAATTTTATCATAAATTCTTTTGTTTGTTAAATACTTTTTTAAGTATTGACATTTCACGCGATATCTGTATAATTGGCATTAATGTTTGTTTAGTGTCAGTAAACTTAAAGTTTATTATAACTGAATCGCCGTCGATATCTCAGGGACACAGCTTTCACTGACATATAAAAGCCGAAAGAAAGGATATTCTCATGGATTCGAGCAATAAAATAGAAATCGGGAATAAACTCAGGGATTTACGAAACAAAAAGGGACTGACGCAGGAAGAACTGGCTGACCGCAGCGAACTGTCGAAGGGATTTATCAGCCAGCTTGAGAATGACCTGACCTCTCCTTCCATCGCAACGCTTGTGGATATCCTGCAATGTCTTGGAACCAATCTGAAAGACTTTTTTACGGACCGGACCGAAGAACAGATTGTTTTTGGAAACGCCGATTATTTCGAAAAGCAGGACGAGGAATTGCAAAATACCGTAGAGTGGATTATTCCCAATGCACAGAAGAATATGATGGAACCCATCCGGGTCACGTTAAAAGCCGGCGGTTCCACTTATCCGGACCTTCCGCATGAGGGCGAGGAGTTCGGTTATGTTTTGTCCGGAACCATTTATATTATTCTCGGCGAAAGAACCATAAAGGCCAAAAAGGGGGAATCTTTCTATTTCAGGCCGGATTCCAACCATTATATCAAAGCAGGAGAAAAAA
Organism: uncultured Lachnospiraceae bacterium; assembly: GCA_910578475.1. GTDB lineage: Bacteria > Bacillota > Clostridia > Lachnospirales > Lachnospiraceae > UBA3282. Next base: position 16,739 of record CAJTRK010000014.1, read on the forward strand.
CAGGCGCGGTCTTTCTTTGGGTCAGCACCCCGCCCAATTTTTAAGAACGGAGGAAATATTTTTGAAAAAAGAATTAATCAGACTGGAGCACATCTCCAAATCCTTTGATGGACAGATGGTCTTAGATGACCTTGCGCTGAATATTCACGAGAACGAATTTGTCACGCTGCTCGGCCCGAGCGGCTGCGGTAAAACAACGACGCTTCGTATTCTCGGCGGTTTTGTACAGCCTGATACCGGAAAAGTCATTTTTGACACACAGGATATCACCAGAATGCCCCCGAATAAGAGGCAGCTGAATACCGTATTTCAGAAATATGCCCTGTTCACCCATATGACAATTGCCGAGAACATTGCCTTCGGCCTGAAAATCAAAAAGAAACCGAAAAGCTATATCGACGACAAGATAAAATACGCTCTGAAACTGGTTAATCTGGAGGGATACGGCAATCGGATGCCCGATTCTTTAAGCGGCGGCCAGCAGCAGCGTATCGCCATCGCGAGAGCAATCGTCAACGAACCGAAAGTCCTGTTACTGGACGAGCCTCTCGGCGCTCTTGATTTGAAACTCCGTCAGGAAATGCAGTATGAACTGATTCGGATGAAAAACGAACTGGGCATCACCTTCGTCTATGTTACCCATGACCAGGAAGAAGCCCTCACGATGTCCGATACAATCGTCGTCATGAATCAGGGTTACATCCAGCAAATCGGTTCTCCCGAATCCATCTATAACGAACCGGAAAATGCTTTTGTGGCGGATTTCATCGGCGACAGCAACATTATTGCCGCTACGATGGTCGAAGACAAATGCGTCGAAATTCTGGGGACACGTTTTGCCTGTGTAGATACCGGCTTCGGCAAAAACAAACCCGTCGATGTGGTAATCCGCCCGGAAGACGTGGAGCTTGTAGCTCCGGAAAACGGAACAATAACAGGTGTTGTCACTCACTTAATCTTTAAGGGCGTGCACTATGAAATGGAAGTCATGGCGAACGGTTTTGAATGGCTCGTCCACTCTACCGTGCTTTCGCCGGTCGGAAAGGAAGTGGGCCTTCGGGTAGACCCTTTTAATATACAGATTATGAATAAACCGGAATCCGAAGATGAGGAGGCTGTCGCACTTGAAATCTAAAAAACATTTACTTGCCGCTCCCTATGCGGCCTGGGCCGTGATTTTTATCGTTGTGCCGCTTTGTATGATTTTGTATTACGGCATAACGGATAAACAGGGCGCTTTTACAGCGGAAAATATTCTCGCCATTGCCTCTCCCGGACACGCGAGGGCATTATGGCGTTCTGTCCTGCTGTCATTTGTCAGCACAGTTATCTGTTTTCTGCTGGCCTATCCGCTGGCGATGATTCTTGCTGCAAAAAAAGAAAACAACGGCAGTTTTATCATCTTAATTTTTATTTTGCCCATGTGGATGAATTTCCTGCTCCGCACGCTCGCCTGGCAGACTTTATTGGAAAAAACAGGTGTTATCAACAGTGTTCTGGCTTTTCTGGGACTTCCGGCCATGCACATGATTAATACCTCTTCCGCCATCGTGCTCGGCATGGTATATAACTTTCTGCCCTTTATGGTTTTGCCGCTGTATAACGCTTTATCCAAAATTGATGACAATGTCATTCATGCAGCTAAAGATTTGGGCGCGAATAAAATACAGTCTTTTTTACATATTATACTGCCGCTGTCGGTTCCCGGCATTATCAGCGGTGTGACGATGGTCTTTGTTCCAGCGCTCACAACTTTCGTCATCAGTACGCTGCTTGGCGGAAGTAAGGTTCTTCTCATCGGGAATGTCATCGAACAGGAATTTACGCAGGCAAGCAACTGGCATCTCGGCAGCGGACTTTCCATCGTTTTGATGATTTTTATTCTGCTCAATATGGTCGTTACCGCGCTGTTCGAAAAGGAGGAAACATAAAATGCCGAAAACCGCAGACTTCACCAAAAAAATATATGTGGCGCTCATTTTTATTTTTCTTTATGCGCCGATTGCGACCTTGATTGTCCTTTCCTTTAACGCAAGCAAAACGAGGGCAAAATGGGGCGGGTTTACGATGCAATGGTACGTTTCTCTCATGCAGGACGAAACGATTCTGGACGCCCTCGGCACAACGCTGCTGATTGCTCTCCTCTCCGCTTTTATCGCTGCCATAATCGGCACAGTTGCCTGCATCGCCATGTCCGGTATGAAAAAAAAGACCCGGGCAGTCTTCATGGGCGTAACCAATATTCCCATGCTGAATGCGGATATCGTGACCGGTATTTCCCTGATGCTGCTTTTTATCAGTCTCGGACTCCGGTTCGGTTTCGGTACGATTCTGCTCTCCCACATTACGTTTAATATACCGTATGTTATTTTATCGGTTTATCCACGGATGAAGCAATTAAATCCCAGTGTCTATGAGGCTGCTCTGGATTTGGGTGCGTCGCCTCTTACCGCTTTTTTCCGGGTAACGCTTCCGGATTTGATGCCGGGCATCTTATCCGGTTTTCTGATGGCTTTTACAATGTCTCTGGATGATTTTATCATCACGCATTTTACAAAAGGCTCGGGCATCAACACCCTGTCCACCAAAATCTACACGGAACTGCGCAAGGGCATCAAACCGGAAATGTATGCGCTTTCCACCATCATCTTCGTAACCGTGCTCGTGCTTTTAATCCTCGTCAATATCACGCCGGATAAAGCGTCAAAAGAAAAAAAGAATCTTTGAAGAACAGGGGATATCCAATGAAAAAAATACTGTCTGCCTTTTTAATATCAACCGCTATTTTATTTACGACTGGCTGCGGCGCCGAAGAAGATGATGCCAATGTCGTTATCGTATATAACTGGGGGGAATATATCGACCCGGAAATGCTCGAACAATTTGAGGAAGAAACGGGAATCCGCGTCATCTACGATGAATTTGAAACGAATGAAACGATGTATCCCAAAGTAGAAATCGGTGCGGCGGAATACGATGTGGTATGCCCTTCCGATTACATGATTAGCAAAATGATTCAAAATGATTTGCTGATGGAACTTGATTTTGAGCGGCTTCCCAATGCAAAACAGAATATCGGCACACAATACTGGCAGCAATCCGAAGGTTTTGACCCCGGAAACCGGTATTCCGTACCTTATTGTTGGGGAACTGTCGGAATTTTATATAATAAAACGATGGTTGATGAACCGATTACGAGTTGGGCACAGCTCTGGGACGAAAAATACCGCGATGAAATCTTGATGCAGGATTCCGTCCGCGACGCTTTCATGGTGGCGGAGAAAATATACGGCTATTCCATGAATACCCTGGATGAAAAAGAACTTTCGGCCGCCAAAGACGCGCTGATTGCACAAAAACCGCTGGTACAGGCTTATGTTATCGACCAGGTGCGGGACAAGATGATTGGCGGCGAAGCGGCTATCGGCGTCATTTACTCCGGCGAAGCGATTTATACCAAATATGAAAACAGCGACCTGGAATATGTAATTCCCGAAGAGGGCACAAATGTCTGGATTGATTCATGGGTTATCCTGAAAAATGCGCCCCACAAGGAAAATGCGGAGAAATTCATCGATTTTATGTGCCGTAGCGACGTTGCCCTGAAAAATTTCGAGTACATCACCTATTCCACCCCCAATGAAGCCGCAAAGGCTCTCATTGAGGATGAAGAAATCAGGAATTCTCCCATCGCCTTTCCGGACCTGACCCAGTATGACAATCTGGAAACCTATATCTACCTGGGTGAAGAAGGCGACACGCTTTATAATGAGTTATGGAAAGAAGTAAAATCCTACTGAGCGAGCGCCTGGAAAGATGTGCTGACTGCATAGGCCGCATCCTGACTACCCATAATAAACAGCACCACATCACCGACATTTTCTACGAGGACCGTTTCTGCGCTGACGCACACCCATTTGTTGACGTCAGCGTTTTCTTTCAGCATTTCTTTTACTTTATCCACGTCCTCCGGATTCACCCGAAGAAGCACGCACTGATATGCAATCGACGATATCATCGGAACAGAATAAACGCCTTCCGTATAAGAGATGCCGTCCACACCGAGAAGCGCCTGCTCATTCTCTGCCGTCAGCGTATCACAAACGTATTCCTGCATAGCCTGCTTCGTCTCGGCATCCAAATCAACGCCTTCATAAATCTGCGCCATGACATCCTTCAAGTCACCTTCTATTTTCTTACCGTCATTGCCCGCCGCATCATTTTGGCCGCATCCGGCCATCAATACCGTGCACATCAATAAAACGCCAGTTATTATACCTGCTGTTATTCTTTTTTTCATTATTATTCTCCTCTTCAATTCATACTTTTTATGATATATTCATATTTTTCTATAATATAATCACATCTTCTTATATGCTTTCCACCGGATAGCTTACGCCCCATTCCTGCCGGAATGCGTCCATCATTTCCATGACTTCCAGCGTATCTTCGTGCTTCATGGACGGACATTCTCTTTTTCCGTTTCGAATACAATCTATTGTTTCCAGTATTTCGTATTCATATCCGTTAATCTGCTTTGGCATGGAAACGGTTCTGCACAATTCCCGCTTTTCATTATAGATTTTGACTTCCAGCGGATTATTGATATTATCGACGACCATCCAGCCTTTTGAGCCGTAAAAGACTCCCTGTCTGTCGGACATTCCGTAAATACCGGAATTTAAAACCGCAAATCTGCCGTCTTCATAGAATAAGGTGATGGCATTCTGTCCATCCACACCCATTTCTGTAAGCTGCGCCGCAGACTGCTTCCGTTTGATGCGGTTCCCGAAGTGCATCAGGGCAAAGTTCAGCGTATAAACGCCTACATCCAACAAAGCGCCGCCGGCCAGTTCCGGCCGGATAATCCGCTCTTTTCCGGAAACGGCATAACTCAGGTTGGCAGTCAGTGTCTTTACCTCTCCAATAACGCCCTCCTCCAACAGCCCGTTGATAATTTCCCGGGACGGCATATAACGGGTCCAGATAGCCTCCGTTACGAGAACATCCCGCTCTTTTGCCAGACGGAATATTTCTTCCGCCTGTTCTCTCGTTGTGGTGAAAGCTTTCTCACAAAGCACATGTTTACCGGCTTCGATACATAATTTCATATGTTCATAATGATGAGAATGAGGCGTTGCGATATACACAAGTTCCACTTCTTCATCCGCCAGCATTTCCGAATAAGACCCGTAAGCCTTCTGAAAACCGTGTTCTGCGGCAAACTGCTGCGCCTTCTCAAGACTGCGCGAAGCGACTGCATAGCATTCCACTTCCGCAAGCGACCGCATCGTGACCGCAAGCGTTCCCGCAATCTTTCCGGCTCCTAAAATTGCTGTTTTCATGATACCCTCCATTCTTGCTCAGCCTTACCTGTATCCTTTTTGACAGATTATCCCAACCCGTTCCTACGGCACAATATCGGAACGTTCAGGACCTGAAACGTTACTGAGAACCGTTTTCACGAAAAATCTGAAAAGTATAATTCGTATCGTAAGTTCTCACATACAATGTATCGTCCTTTCGGTAAATATAATCCACCATGGATTTTACCGGAATCTGCTGCAGCAGACTTCCGTCCAGACGGCTCACCAGATTCAGATAATCCGGCTCTGCGGTAAAACCATAACCGCATACAATCGTATCGTCAATGATTTCAAATGTTTTTCCATTGGTCATGCAGGGCGCGCTTTTCCAGATGACATGATTGTCATTTAAGTCGATTGCAACAAGATAACCTGTATGGGGACAGGATTCCGTATAAGTATTGTGCGAAACCGCCACATAAAGCACATCGTCAACGGACTGCGCCCACCAGACGCGCTGCTCTACAAAGAACTCATCTCCCGGTTTGATATTGTCGGTATACCGATAGTCTGTAAATTCCAGACGTTTCAAAAACATACTGTTTTCTTTCCGGTAAATGCCCAACAGATAACCGGAGGCATAATTATCTCCCTCGATAACGTACCGATAAGTATCATCCTCCATACAAAAAGAATCGAACGCCGGAAGCTCATTCTGCCGGAACCAGTCTTCCGTATCGGTGATTTGATTTGCCTCTTCCGTCAATAACTCGAGAGACAGGCTCCAATCTTCTTCCGACGAAATCGCTTCGGTCAGATAATATTCCTGACTGGGATTTTCCACCGGTATTTCCGTGGGCTCCGTTCTTTCAAGGAAAACCTCCTCTTCATCGGCAGGTTCCGGCTCCGGCATCGCAACATCATCCGATGTGTCCTCCGGCTCTGTCACGTTTTCACTTTCCCCGGCTGTTTCCTCTTCACTCTGCTCTCCCGTAACCTGTACATAGCCGTCCGTTTCTTTCTCTGTGTTCTTTTCTTCTGCACGCTCTTTCCCTGCACAGGCCGTCATAAGACAGCACAGCCCCGCACAGAGAAGCATCTGCATTCTCTTCTTCATCTTTTGTTTCCCCTTTTCCCTTATTTTCTGTTTACTTCTCCCAATCCAATCTACCGTGCATTCCCCCAAAAGCGATTAAAACGCTCTTCAAACTGTCCGTAAAAATCCTCCGGTCCGTACGGTTCTTCATAGAAAATATGCAGAAACCGCATATTTTGTTCTTTCATAAAATCCGGCTCCGCTGCTTCTTTTTCGGCAAACTCTTCCTGCAGACGCTTACGCAGGTCATGCCATCTTATCAAAAAAGCCGTATAATTTCTGCAGTCTTCTATATCCAGCCACTTTCTGACCCGGACCTTCGTTCTGCCGTTTGGACAGGCATTTTCCAGTAAAAAGTATTGCAGCGTCTGCCCTTCGTACGCTCTGCCGAGCGGAAATAATCTGCACAGTCCGGGACGGAAAGCATGAATGCCGCATCTTCCTTCCTGATTTAAAAAGCCACAGCGCTCCTCTGCTCCCTGCATTTTCAGATGCGGCAGAATCAGCCCTTCTTCCACATGCAGCTCTATCTTATCCCGCAGCAGGCCCCCGAACGTTTCTTTCAGGTTTGTCTCCAGCTTCCAGATGTCCCAGGGGTCAAGCAATATTGACTGTCCCATGCCGCTGCAGCAGCCGGAACATCCCTTGCAGTCGTTGCAGCCCGCCCTTACCATATCATCTAATCCGTACCGCTTCATATCCATGTTGTTATCCTTTATTCGATGCCCCGTTGCTTAATTTGATTCTTTCGTCAGCAGCATTCCGCTGATGGTCGGTTTGCGCCATTCAAAATAGGGTTCTCCACACCGCACGCCCACATTGTATTTGATTTGGAAATGATTCAGATACAATACCGTGTTTTCATCAATCTGAATGCAGTTTTCTTTCCGCATTACATCGCTGATTACGTCCGAGTTCGCATTCGGATGTTCCACCTCATACAGCATACACCGCCAGGCGAAATCACTGATATCAACTGTTATCGTTTCTCCCGTTCCCCGCTTTACGAACTGAAATTCCGAGAAATTCAGGGGATAGCCGCTTCCGTAAGACACCGTTATTCTCTCGCCGCTTTGACTCGGGTAGAATGCTTCGAACGAACCGTCGAGTTCTGCGTTGTTGTAACATTCCGCCTGGTTCAGCATATCCATTTTCTGATAATCCGCCACATCCAGCTCCCCTACCATCTGACAGCAATGAATCTCATGCGTATCGTATTCCGTCAGCATGCTGTCATAAATTTCTATTTCCTGAAGCATCGCTGCGAAACGCTCCTCGTTAATATTATACTGCTCCGCAAACGCTTCCGTCTGCGCCTGGTTTTTCAGATATTGATAGGAACCTTTTAAACGTTCATAGGCAAGGCCGGATATCTCTTTTCCGTCGAGAACCTCCTGATAATATTTTTTCAGGAAGGACTGCTGACATAAGGTGGAAACCCGATACATATTGACGCCGGGCGCCCAAAAAGCAATGAATACCAGCAGACATAAGAATGCCAGCATCCGTTCGCGCTTCTTTTTCCCAAAATGCCAGATAAAAAGCGTCACAACTTCGAACAGAATAAGCATCATGCCCATATACCGCTCAGGCGTCACTCCATATTGACTGATTCGGACAACCATTGAATAAAGCTGCAGCAAAATCAGCGGCGCAAACAAATATGGCAGTTTGGACACCACCTTATAATAACGGGTGTCATCCGCATAGTATTCCATCATCAGCCACACCGGCATGCCGAGAAAAAACACCGCGGACACGATGGTAAAGACCTCATTGGAAGGCATTTCCCATAAAATCAGAATCTTTACCACATAAAGATAGACAACTGCCATTCCGCATGCCGACAAAAGCAGCAGAATATATTTTATGACTGTTTTTAAAAAAGCGCCGGGCTCCTCCTTCACATCCCGAATCGCGGATAAACACATCGGAACCAGATACAGGCCGACAACAAGAATCTCAAGGCTCATGTCATAAAAAGAATAATCATCTAACAACAGCTCGTCCACAATGCCTGTAATGAACAGCACGCCAAAAGATAAAATCCAGAATACGATGAAGGTTTTCATCAGATTGGAAAATACTTTCACCGCATACTCCGAAAAGGAAAGCCCCGTCTTTTTAAAACATAAATAAACCGTTCCAAGTATCAGGAGAAGTATATAGCCGTACAGAAAGCGAAACGTCAGCTCTGACATAACGTTTCCCGGTATGTTTCCAATCTGTATTTCCGCATCAAATCCCGTTCCGATGGCAAGCGGTACGGCAAACGCCGCTGCCGCAAGCAAGGCGCAAATCTTTTTTCTTTTTTGTCCTGTAAAAAAAGTCTCTGCAAACACGGTTCCAAAGCAAAAACAAACCAAGCCTCTGCCTATCGCGTCAAAAACCGGCTCTCCCCAAAATGCCACATCAAATTCAAACTCCATTACAAAAAGAATTGCACCATAAACCGAAGTGACCACAATCGCAATGAGCGAAACGGCATATTCCGAGAAAGACCCTTTGATTTTCTGATAAAAACTGTTACCGAACATGTTCCACAATCTGCTTTTTATATTGTCCACTGATATCATCCCTCTGCCTTCCGGTCTCTTTATCCACCGGCAGTTTTTCGAGTTTCTCCGCCACAGGAAAAAGACAGGAGTTCGGTTTCCCTAATCCTGTCCTTCTTTTTAATAATTCTCTGCGCTGATTTCGAAATAGCTCTGCGGATGCGCGCAGGTCGGACAAACTTCCGGCGCATTCGTTCCTACAACGATATGCCCGCAGTTACGGCATTCCCATACTTTTACCTCGCTCTTCGCAAAAACGGATGCCGTCTCTATGTTCTGTAACAGGGCGCGGTAACGCTCTTCATGATGTTTCTCGATAGCGCCGACCAGACGGAATTTCGCCGCAAGCTCCGGAAAACCTTCTTCTTCCGCAGTTTTTGCAAAGCCTTCATACATATCCGTCCACTCGAAATTTTCTCCCTCGGCTGCCGCCGCGAGATTTTCCGCCGTATTTCCGATTCCGCTCAGTTCCTTGAGCCACATCTTCGCATGCTCACGCTCGTTTTCAGCCGTCTTCAGAAAAATGGATGAAATCTGCTCGAATCCTTCCTTTTTGGCAACGGAAGCAAAGTATGTATATTTATTTCTCGCCCCTGATTCTCCTGAAAAAGCCGCCTGTAAGTTCTTCTCAGTCTGTGTTCCCGCATATTTATTCTGACCCATTTTTTCCTCCTGTTCTATCAAAAAATAGTAATTCGCGTCTTATGTATCATACCATTCCTTTGCAGAAATGGCAAGCGTCTAAAAAGAAACGAAACAGCCAGATTAAGACCGAATTAAGATAGAAACAAGAGGAGATTCTGCCGGTATGAAGGCCGAATTACAAACGCGGAGCCGGATAATCCGGCAGATATTTTTGTGTATTCTCAAACATCCGGGTAAACAATTCCTTCGCCTCTTTTAAGCGGAGTCCTGCCACTGTCGGGTCGTTTAAAAATGCACTGAATGCGAGCTGCGTATCCCGTTCCAGAGCCGCCTTCAAAATCATTTCCTGATTCTGCATATGTCTGCCCATCAAAAGCGCCACTCTGTCCGGAAGCGCCCCTGCCATAACGGGTCTTACAGAATCTTTGGAAAAGAGCGCGTTGGTCTCGACTACAATTTCATGCGAAGCCTCAAGCTGCCCTTTGTTTGGAAGATTGACGTTTGTGACAATTTCTCCCAGACCAAGAAGCGCCTTTATCTGCACCACGCCTTCCTCTCCGGATGGTTCGATGGGAATCGGGCTCTTACCCGAAGCATATGCCATGCTCTTCTCATTTAAATCCTTTTTATTTTCTATACGGTACTCAATCGGCGTAAGCGCATATCCCCACTCCTGAACCGTCTCAGGGTCTTTCAGATATTCCGGCACAAATTCCGCCAGATGACGGTCTCCCGCCGCGGCAATCACACCGTATCTTCTGAACAAATCGAATTTGACCTTATTTTGCGACATAAAATGGAAATCCGTCACCTTATCGCAAATTCCTTCGAGGTAGTGCTTTTCCACAAAACGCTCATAGACCGGCAATAAATCAATGTCCTGATAGGAAGCCTCCGTAATCCAGGTAAAATGATTGATGCCCGCGACATTTGTCCGCAGCTTGTGCCGGTCGGTTTCCTCGATTCCAAGTTCTTCTTTCATCGCCATCAACAGAAGTCTCTGTGCGCCAAATACTTCATGACAGCAGCCAAACGCCTTAATTTCCGGGAAAATCCGATAAAGCGCGCCCGTACAGATGGACATCGGATTGGTATAATTGATGACCCATGCTTTGGGACAGTATGCCCTGATAGCCTCCGCTATTACCTCATACATAGGCACTGTTCTCAATGCGCGGAACAGTCCTCCCGGTCCAACCGTATCTCCTACGGACTGATAAATCCCGTATGTCTCGGAAGCGTGCACATCGGAGCGCATCTCCTCGAAAGTTGCGGGCAGTATGGAAATAATGACAAAGTCCGCACCTGTCAGTCCTTCCTCGAGAGACGCTGCCGTCACAAAATTCCACTGGCTTTTTGCTCCTTCACCGGCAAAAAGACGGTTTCCTATGATTTCATTGGCTTTGGCCGCCTCTCCGTCAATATCGTACAGACGAATCGTGCCCGAAAGCGCTTCCTCCAGATAGAGGTCGCTCATTAATTTCCATGCCCATCCTTGTGAGCCTCCGCCAATGTAACAAATCTGAATATCTCTGCATAAATTTTTGTCGTATTCCATGTCTTGCTTTTTCCTCCCGTTCCGCCGCTATGCAGCATTATTCATAACAGACCTTTTCGGGTCTTCCCGTTCTTGCCGACTGATAGATGGCTTCCACCACATGCAAAACTTTCAGGGCTTCTCTGCCGTTTACGAGCGATGGCTTTCCTTCCAGAATGCTTTCCGTAATTTCCGCAAGCTGTAACCTGTGGGGAAGCACGGTTTCCTGTGTCTGATATGCTTCCTCTCCCTCTATCTTCCATTCCGTTACAGCATTATTTTGTAAAATCACACTTCCCTTGCTTCCGTTTATATCAATTCTGGTATAAAATCCGGGCGTCGCTACCGTGCTCGCTTCTAAAATTCCAAGCGCGCCATTCCGGAATTTAAGCGTTGCCATGCACAAATCTTCCACATCGATTCGTTCATGCGCCCTCGTAGCGCAATAAGCAAATACCTCGTCCACTTCACCCATGATATACTGAAACAAATCGAGCTGATGGATTCCCTGGTTCATCAGCGCGCCACCGCCGTCATACTGTTTGGTTCCGCGCCAGTCCACTTCATCATAGTATGCCTGTCCCCTGTACCATTTGGTATGACAACAGCCGGCATTCAACGTTCCGAGCCGGCCTTCCCTGACCGCTTCCGCCAATGCCTTCGTATCCTCATCATAACGATGCTGGAAAATACAGCTGAGAGAAACATGGTTTTCCTCACAGGTATGGATAAGCTGTTTTGCCTTTTCCACCGATATATCGATGGGTTTCTCCACAATCACATGTTTCCCGGCTTTTGCTGCCCGCATTCCCATATCGCCGTGCATCCCGCTCGCCGTCAGGATGATGACCGCATCGACGTTTTCATCGGCAAGCATCTTATCCAAATCGGTATAAACGACCGCATCTGTTCCCGAAGCCGCATCTGCTGCCCGTCCTTCGTCTTTATCGCAAACGGCATACAATACCGCTTTTTCCACCTGAGTCAGCGCTTTGATATGTGTTTTGGATATTGCGCCGCATCCTAAGATTGCATAATTAACTTTTTTCTCCATATCGCTATGCCTCCTTCCATGTAATGACGGACGTAATATAGTCTTCTTTTGACCGTAAGACATTCGCATAAATATCATTGTAATCATGATAATCCGCACGTTGGCTTACCAGCTTGTCCACGCATACCCTTCCTTCCGACAAAAGGCGCATGAAACAGTCCGCATTATCCTGAAAAGTCCAGTATCCGGGATAGGAAAACTCCGTCGGGTTGCAGGAAATATGCGCGCCGATAATCTGGATTCCTTTTTTGTGCACATCGCGGTAAAAATTAATCTCCGTACTGCCTCTGGTACTTCCTAAAATGATAACCCTGCCATACTTTTCTGTCAATTGAATTGCCTGTTCTATCGGCTTCGGCAATCCGGTGGATTCAATAACCACCTGCGGCAGTTTCCCTTTGCCAAGATGCCTGACCGTCTCTTCTATATTTTCTTCTCTTGCATCACAGACATGCGTACAGCCCAGTTCTTTCGCAAGTTTTCGTTTGCTTTCCACTACATCGAGTCCGATGACAGGCGAAGCGCCGTTTGCTTTTGCAAGCTGCACAGCCATCTGTCCAATCAGTCCCATACCAAGAACAAGCGTACTCTCTCCCAGTTCGAGTCTCGCCTTTCTGACCGCCTGCATGGAAATCACGCCGATTCTGACAAACGCAGCCTGTTCAAAACTGATATCGTCAGGGATATGCACCAGATTTCTGCTCTCCACATTATGAAAGCTCGCATGTGGCATGATACCCGCTACCCTGTCGCCGGGTTTAAACTCCGTCACGTTCTTTCCGGTCTTTAATACGACACCGGCCGCACTGTAACCAAGAATACGCGGATAATTATGGTCCGTATTTTCCAATGTCAGTATAAATGCCCGCTCCGTCCCCGGACTCACGACGGAAGCTTTCACTTCCACCATAACTTCTGTATCTTTCGGTTCCTCAATCGTCTCTTTCTTTAAAAATACAACACCGTCTTCCATGGAAGTCAGTCTCAACCTGTCCATTTTCTTTCCTCCCTTTTATCATTCAAGCTTTCTTGTTTGCTTTACTTCTGCATACTGCCGCCACAGACGCACTTATCCTTTTACGCCGCCCTCCGTCGTGCCTTTCTTCATCAAAAATTCACTGAACGCATACATGATGACTACCGGGACAGATGTAACGAGCGCCGCCGCCATCATACGGCCCCAGATATAATCCGGCCGGTTAAACAGCGCATTTAGTCCAATCGGCAATGTGAAGAAATCTGCCGAGCTTAAGAAAATCGTCGCATACAAAAAGTCGTTCCATGCAATCATAAACGCATATACGAATACCGATACGATACCCGATACAGAAATCGGAATAACAATGTAAAAAATACTCTGCACATAATTGAGCCCGTCAATTTTTCCCGCTTCTTCTATTTCCTGCGGAATGGTGTCAAAAAACCCTTTCAGCATATAGATTGACGTCGGAAGCGTCTGCACGACCATGATGATAATCAGAGCTTCCCTGCGGTTATACAGCCCGACCGAAGACAGAAGTCTGTACAGGGGCACAATTAACAAAATGCCGGAAAACATGTAGACACAGTAAAAACTGTTGCTGATTGTCGTTCTTCCCGGAAACCTGAGTTTTGAAAGCGCATACCCGGCCATAATCCCGAAAACAAGAGAAATCGACGCCGCAAGAACAGACACATACATACTGTTTTTGAAATATCTCAAAAACGGAAAAATCCCGGTATCGAAAATATCTCTGTAATGCTGCATGGTAAGTTCCTGAGGAAGAATTGTCGGCGGAACCTGAATCGCCTCTTTCGCCGTTTTTAAGGACACGGTAATCATAAAAAAGAAAGGAATCAGAATAACCGCCATGAGAAACAGGATTCCCACATAAAAGAATATGCCATGCACTAATCTTTTCTTTTTTTTACTCATATCGGAACACCTTCCTTCTCACCAGCATGATAAAGCTGAATATCATGGCGAACAGCAGAATGGAAATGGCCGCTGCTTTACCCATGTCCCGCATGGAAAAAGCATTCTCATACAAATAAACACTGATTGTCTTGACCTGTCCGCTTAAAAGCGCAATCTCCGTGTACATATAAAATACCCATATCGTTCGCAGCGTCACAACCGTTGCGAGCACAGGTTTGATTTCCTGAAGCGTAATTACTTTAAATTTCTGCCAGCCATTTGCGCCGTCCACGTCCGCCGCCTCATACAGCGTTTTATCTATGGTCTGCAGGATGGCATAAAAGGACATAAAAGCATAAGGGAAAAATTTCCAGACACTGAACAGCATAACCAGTGCAAAAGCGCTTGCCGGCCTGTCAAACCAAAGCGGCGCCCGTTCGGACAATTTCAGAATATCCACAACAAGATAATTGACGATTCCATAAGTATTATTAAACATATATTTCCATGCAAAAATCAAAGACACGGAAGGCACGATATAGGGGAGCAGAATCAGTGCCTTTACAAGCTTCTTACCGAAAAAACGCCGATTAAGAAGAATCGCCGCCGCCAGTCCGGCCACCGTACTCAGTAAAACGACCAGAAGGGTAAAAAGCACCGTTACGCCGAGCGCGCTGTAAAAGGAAGAGTCCGTCAGCGTTTTGGTGAAATTTCCAAATCCCACGGACTGCATGGATTTTTTCGGATTTACAGGCACTTTGTGAAAGCTGATTATGAAATTATAAATCATGGGATAGCCAATCAGCAGCATAATCAACAATATACTGGGCGCAATAAATAGGAAGCCGGCCATCCTTTCTTTTTTTCTGTTCATCGCTTCACTCCTTATAAAACGGGGCTGACACCGGCCAAACCAGTCAGCGGGGTCAGCCCCATGTAAAATTTTTAAAATGACAGGAACATTATTGTACAAGCAAATCTTCTATCTGTTTCTGTGTTTCCTCAGCCACAGCCGCCGGGTCCTTATCATTCACGGTAAGGTCGTAAATCGCTCTTCCGATGACATTGGAGCTTGTAACATCACCCATGCTCACGAAATTTTTACCGTCTACGATTCCGAACAGTGATATGCTTCCAAATGCTGCGGATATTTCCGGTGAAAGCGTCTCAAAGCCTTTGATAATCTCGTTATCCAGATATGCCGGGTCTGCCGCAACTGCAGGCATCACGGGCTGCTGTCCGCCGGGCGCCATATGAAGCCAGGTAACATTGTTCTCAGGTTTTACCAGGAATTCCACAAAAAGAACTGCCGCTTCTCTTTCTTCATCGCTTAAGCCATCGGAAACGGAAAGCATGCCCACGCTGCCGTAGGACGCGCTCGTCTTATTGGTTACCAGTGCAAAACCGAAATCATCCATCATACCTTCGTTAATCAGGTCCTTCAAAATATAAGTAGAATAAATTCCCATAGGTACGGAACCGTTCAGCAAAGCGTCCTTGATTTCCGTCGTGCTGTTCGAACCCTGGATGGAATACTGATATAATTCTTTGTAGAAAGTCAGCGCTTCTACCATCGCTTCGGAATTAAAATCCGCACCGCCATCAGCATTGAGTGCATTTGCACCTGCTGAAAGCGCAAACTGTGAAAAACTCTGCTCTGAAAACGAACCGTCTACCGTCGGCAGCGCGATACCGTATTTCTTGTTTGCAGGGTCATGAAATGCCTCTGCCGCAGCGAGAATGTTTTCCCATGTATCAGGAGCTGCCAGTCCCTTCTCGTCGAAAGCCGTTTTGTTGTACCAGATTCCCTGTACCCAACCACCAACCGGCACGCCGATGAAGTTCTGTCCATCTTCTGTTGTATTAATTTTCAAGATTGCATCATAGTAATCGCCCGTTTTGGATTCAATTACTTCGCGAATGGCATCCAAATCGGCAAGTTCATTTCCTACCAGCCATTTTGCACGGTTCTGATTAACTTCGATTACCGCCGGCATGCCACCACCTGCAAAAGCCGTCAGCTTCGTGTCATATGCGGAATCACCGTCCACGGGCACTTGCTCCACAGTAATCCATGTATTCTCTTCCTGAAACTTATCAATCAGTCCCTGAATCGTCTGCTGACGCTCCTCTTCTACCATGCTGTGCATAAACTGAATGGTAACGGGATTCTTTGCCGTTTCTTCTGTTCCTTCCTTGTCCGCTTCTTCCGAAGCCGCGGGCGCCGGTTCAGTATTCTCTGTTGCCGGACTTTCCGCCGCCGGCGTATCGGGCTGCGTGGTTTCTGCCGGCTGGTTCCCGCCGCATGCCGTAAGGCCAAACGTCATTGCCGCCGCCAATAATACTGCCAGTGTCTTTTTCATCTTTTTCATAACTTTTCCTTCCTTTCCTTCTTTTATTCTTTTTTCTTGTGGTGATATAATGAAGCTTTCTCCCGTTTGTTGGAACAAAGCATACATTCCATACATTCCTGTGGAGCAACCCCTCTTACAGAACAAACCATTTAAAATCGAAGGGGGCAATCTTTACGCTTCCCGCCGCTTCCTCACCGGTCCTTAAATCTCTGCCGTAAACGCCTGCTCTTTCTATCGTTTTATCCGAGAAATTATGAAGGCAGAGCACCGTTTTCGTTTTGCCGGTTCTGATGTAAGAAAATAACTCTTTCTGCTCCTTTAAAACCGTCTGCCTTGCGTGGGTGTCAAAAGCGTCGCAGTTCTTCCTGATTCGTATCAGTTTTTCCATCTCGCTTCTAATCTGCGCCTTTTTGCTTTCTGTACTTTCAAGCTCTTTCACAATCTGCCCGTACGCGAACTTTTTCCGGTTTATGCTCCTGTTCCTTCCTGTTTCCATAACGCCTTTTTCGTCGTTTTCCACACCCAGATAAGAATTGATATAAACCGCCGCGTCTCCCTGCATTCCCAACAATATTCCATGAGCGTTCAAATATCTGCATTTTGCCGTTTCGAAATCATACGTCTCCTGCAAGGCCGAAAAATAGGATACATTCACTTCATATGCGCTTTTTGAGCCATCCGTATTTTCCTTAAAAGAAACCAGCGCGCCTGATTTTTCCTGAAGATGCGCAATCAGCCCATCGATTTCTTCTTCCGGCACAATACTCCGAATCGGATTGACGCCGATTCCGTCGTGAGAAGCAAGAAAATTAAAAAAGCTCGTCTTTTCCGATGGCAGCGACAGATTTGATGCCCAACCGGACAGCGCTGACGCATCTTTCTTATAAAAACTGTAAAGCACCAGCATGGGCAGCGGAAACTGATATACCATATGGCTTTCATCATATCCGTTCCCAAAATAGGAAACATTATCCGCATGAGGCACATTTGTCTCCGTCACGATTCTGCCCGCCGGACAAACCTCCTCCATCATGCTGCGGAGCAGTTTGACCATTCTGTGCGTATTTTCATGGTGCATACAGGAAGTTCCTGCTTCTTTCCACAGAAAACCGATGGCGTCCAGTCGAATCCATCGCCCGCCCCGTTCCAGATAAGTAAGAAAAATATCGACTGCCGCCCAGAATACGGATGGATTATGATAATTCAAATCAATCTGGTCCTCACTGAACGTCGTCCAGAAATATTTATCTCCGGCCGCTGTAGAAAATCTGGTAAGCAGCGGCGTTGTTCTGGGTCTTGTCACCATAGACAAATCTTCATCGGGATTTTTTTCTATGAAAAAATTTTCATACGTTTTATCTCCGGCAAGACAATTCAAAAACCATTTGCTTTTGGCTGACACATGATTGCAGACGAAATCATACATCAGGGTATACCGTTCGGAAAGTCTTTCCAGATTCTCCCAACCGCCCAGTCCGTCGTTCAGGCTTTTGTAATCAATCACGGAAAAACCGTCATCCGACGAATAAGGACAAAACGGAAGGAAATGTATCACATCAAACACGCCGTCCAGATACTTTTCCGCAAACCGCTCAAACAGCGTCAGTTTATTCTCTTCTCCGTAAAACTGGTCGGGGTAAGTAATCAATATGACATTTTGATTCCCGGAATCTGCCGTTTTGTTTTGCAGCGTTCTTCCGGCTTCCTGTATCCGCTTTTCCAGTCTGGGCAGCCACTCTTTTGCCGCCTCTTTTCCGTAAATGTCAGTAAAATAGTCTCTCCAGTTCATTCTAATGTACTCTTCTTCCTTATATTTTGGGGGCCCTTGTCTCATTTGCCCGTTATCTTCTATCATTCGTCTCTGTACGCTTTCCCAATGTCACTATATTTCAGCATGTATGGTATCGTTTTCATATATTAATTGGTAAAATAGTACTATATATACATGTTAATTAGCCAATTTTTCGATACTTTGTATGTTTTTTTGTCCTTTTTGGAATTATTCATGGAACCGTTTTCATGATTTGATTATAACCAATGCAATGATGTTTGTAAAGGGCTTTTTCAAAATTTCTATTTCTTTCTATTTTTTCTATCTCTTTTAACTACAATTTTTATTTTTTTCTTTTATTTTTCAATAATAATGCGGAACAATTCCTGCCGTATTCAATCCGGAAAGCTGATTTTTTATCTTTTCCTTGCACTCATCCAGTACATTTGATATAATTTTCATGTATTTATGAAAATATTTTCACATGAGGAGGAGCTATGAAACCAACAATCCAATTAGTTGCCAAAAAAGCAGGCGTTTCCATGTCAACCGTTTCAAGGGTCATGAATAACCACCCTTCGGTACTGCCGGAAACCCGTTCCAGGGTATTATCCATTATGAAAGAACTGGATTATACTCCAAATCAACTGGCCCGGGGCCTTTCTTCCAACGGCTTCAATAATATCCTGATTATCTTTACGCGTTCTTCCACCCAGGCTGCCGATAATCCCTATTTTGGCAATATCATCGGTTCCATCGGAATGGTTGCGGAACAGAATGACTATGATATGATTCTGCACTCCAACAACAACGAGGACAATGAGATTGAAAAGGCCGTTTCCATGATTAACAGCAAACTGATTAAGGGCATTGTTCTGCTGAGCAGCCGTACCAACAGCAAATTTCTGGAGATTCTTGCAGGCACTGGAATCCCTATCGTGGTCATAGGCAAACACAATCCCGCTCTTCAGTCAGAATATATTGTTTCTGTAGATACCGATAATTATAAAGACTGCTACGACATCGGGGATTATCTGCTGCAAATGGGACACACCCATATTGGCTGTATTCATGCGCCCTTAAACCATTATGTAGCCGTAGACCGGGTACAGGGGATTAAGGACTGTCTGAATGTGCACAATATCGCCCTGTCCGAAGACTGTTTTGTGGACGGCGGAGACACCGTAGAAACAGCTTACATGGCGGCGCTGAATCTGCTCTGCTCTAACAGACAGCTTACCGCTGTCTTTGCCACCGATGACATCAAAGCGCTCGGCGTTTATAAAGCGGCGCGCAGCATGAACCTGCGCATTCCGGAAGATATCTCCGTATTCGGGCATAACGATTTTGATTTTTCGGCGCTTCTTACGCCGCCGCTTACAACCGTTCGTGTCCCGATTCACGAATTGGGTATGATTTCCGCATCCAAGCTGTTTTCCATGATTAAATCCGAGAAAAAAGAAACGGACCAGATGCTTCCAACCAAAATGCAGTTTCGCGGTTCTGTTGCAAATCTGCTCAAACACTGAAACACGAAGGAGGAACTTTTATGCACATTGTAGTTGCGCCGGATTCCTTTAAAGGAACCCTTTCATCCAGTCAGATTATAGAAATTGTTTCCGCCGAAGGGAAACGACATTTCCCGGGAGCGGATATCACAGGCGTCCCCATTGCGGACGGCGGTGAAGGCACGCTGCATTCCGTTCTCACTTCACGAAGCGGAAGACTTCGACGCATCTCTGTCTTCAATCCGCTTTTTGAAAAAACAGAAGCATCCTACGCTATTTTTGAGAATGCCGGAAGTGAACCCTCTGCCCTGATTGAAATGGCCGAGGCATCCGGCCTCACGCTTCTTTCTCCGGACAGAAGAAACGCACTGAAAACCACTTCCTACGGAACCGGAGAACTGATTGCAGACGCATTGAAACAGGGCGTCCGCAGCATTACGGCCGCCATAGGTGGAAGCGCTACCAACGACGGCGGCATGGGCGCTATGGCCGCACTCGGTTTTCGCTTTCTGGACAGCCACGATAGGGTCGTAACGCCTGTCGGAGAAAATTTAATCCAGGTTGCCCGTATTGATGCTTCCGGCGTACTGCCGGAGCTGAAAGAAAAGATTTCCGTTACTGTTATGTGTGATGTCCGCAATCCCTTCACCGGTCCCGACGGCGCCACTTACGTCTATGGCCCGCAGAAAGGGGCTTCCGACGAAGCGCTTGCGCGTCTTGAAGAAGGTATGCAGCATTTTGCCTATGTGATAAATCGGGATTTGGGAAAAGATATCAGAATGGTTCCCGGAGCCGGCGCCGCCGGCGGACTTGGCGGCGCATTCTGTGCTTTTCTCGACGGGGAACTAAAATCCGGCATCCGGACTATGTTAGACCTGGTTCACTTTAATTCACTCATCGAAAATGCGGATTTGATTATTACAGGAGAAGGCCGTGCAGACGGACAGTCTGCCCAGGGAAAAGTGCTCTGGGGAATCGGTGCAAGCGCCAGAGAAAAGGAAATTCCGGTAGTTGCCATTGTCGGCGGCATGCTTCCCGAAGCAAAGAAACTTTATGACTGCGGCATTACGGCAATCGTTCCAGCCCTGAATTACGCCATGCCGTTGACAGACGTGCTGAATCACTCCAAAGATTTGCTGCGCGACGCCGCAGAAAGGACTTTTCTGCTGCTGAAAGCAGGGATGTCTTTAACCGATTCGCCGCTTCATCGCAGAATCGGGTAGAAAAGATTAGAACAGGCGTGATTATTCATCACGCCCACAAATATTTACAGGCGGCCAGATGTCATAAATATGACTATACTGCCGTAAAACCAAAAGCTTTGGGCATCTGACGGAAACTTTGAATGTTCTCCGCATATACTGACCGTTCAATTGCCTTCCGGACATCCTCGCAGATAATCGTCTGCATCTCTTTTCTGGTATAGTTCTTCTTATTCTGCGCAAGAACACGGCCCGCCGTATAGATGACCGCCGTTTCAAGAAGGCTTCTTGCTTCACGTCCGTTACCAAAATTATCGTCCAAAACCCTGGTTTCAAAATGAGCGCGTAACATCTCCCGGCAGTTTTCTTCCAGAAAATAATGACTGTTTTCGGCAAGTCGGAAAAAAATCTCAACCATCTCATCAGGGCTGTAAGATTCAAAATAAATCGTGGAAGTAATGCGGCTTTTGATTCCCGGATTGGCATCCAGAAAATCTTTCATTTTATTATTTTTGTCATTTACTTTCTTTCCGCCATAACCCGCAAATATCACCAGCTTATCAGTGGAATGATTCTCCAGTTCAATAATCAGCTGTGCAAGCGCTTCTTTTGCATAAGAGTCATTTTCTCCGCGGTCCCCTACAAGCGAATAGGCCTCATCAATTACAATTATATCATTATTTTCAAACAATGCCTTTGTCTTAGGTGCGGAATGGCCTACATACATACCTTTCAGTTCTGCTCCGTTTATACAGGTAAAACGATTGTCCACAAGCAGACGTTCTTCCATCATAATCTGTCCCATCAACTGTGCTACGGTCGTCTTGGCCGTTCCGGGTGCTCCAAGCATCAGATGAACATTATGATAGTTGCTCCCTGAAATTCCCATCCTTTCCCTTATACGATTATATTTCATGACATTTATGACATTAAGCACCTGCTCCTTGACTTCATCCATACCAATTAATTCTTTCATCATAATGTCTTTCGCAGTTTTCTGTCCGGCGTCTTTCCTGCCTGCGGTCATGGACGCAGTTCTGCAGAAGCGGTTCATAAAGTTGAAATCCTTATTTTCGATTGGCCGTTCTTCCTGATTCTTCCAGTCTTTTACCGCATATTTTACGATGTTTTCAACCAGCTTACACTTTTCTGCCTCCAGAATCGTCGCTACAATATTTGCAAGCCTGTCATAGGAAAATCCCCTCTTTGTAGATATATTCCTCTCGGCAAAGTGTCCCCGGAAAAGCAGCTTATAATATTTCTTTTCCGTCTCCTGTTTCAGATTTATTGATACCTCATCCGCCGAAAGGCCAAGTACAAGATGATTACACCCTTCTTTCACCGGGTCTGTTACATAATCATTTTCATCTTTTTCACAAGGGCTGCCTCCATCTTCCGGCTCATCCCCGAAATCACGCATGCTGCCCTGCATAGACGGGTCTACATGCAGAATATAAACTTTTTTGTTTTCGGCAAAGTGATTCAGTCCTTCCATAAGATAATCTTCTTTTTCAAAACAATCTGCTCCCATACTGAAAATATCAACCGGGAACCCTATGTTTCCAAACGGGTTATGTCCGCTTAATACAACACAGACGGACTCTCTGATGCAGTTCATCCAATATGGCGCATGCTTTATACCCGCCTGACCGCCCTGCATGAACAGGTCCTGACTGCTGAAAATATCGCTCCCACAACTCATTTTCATCGTCTGTTCCAGTTCCCGTCCCATAATCAACGGAATTTTCAATGGGCTTTCCTCCCATTCTTCCATATTCACATTCGCCTGCTCGGATTCCTCGTCTGCTTCCGCATAGAGTCCTCTTCCGTCTTTTTATCAAAGCCTGCCGCCAGATATGTTACGGCAAGATACCCCTGCTCCAGATTGTGTGTTTTTAACAGTATATATTTGGGCTCATTTTCTTTTTCTATCAGTTTATCTAAATCCGAAAACTGGCTGGCGCCAAGTTGGATATCTTTTTTCAGGGCCCGCAAATCGAGCGCTTCCGGGATTTTCAGATAAGTCGCTTTTTCCATAACCTCATTTTGAATGACCGCCCGGCGGATATGTGGTTTTAAAATCGATAATTGCTTCATAATAAAACCTCCTTCTGTAATTGCTTTTGTTTTGTTTCTAAAAGCATAGTAACAGTTGGAGGTACGCAATATTGCGTTATTTAACAGTGCCCGTCATTTGATTGATAGTACGCGATTCCCTCTTCCAGACGTTTCTTTACTCTGTCTCGGGATTCTTCCGGCGAAATAATCAGGCAGTCGTTACAATACTGCGTCGCCCACAGCTCTACCCCGCCGAGGGCAGACTCTATGGAGACCCGAAGCCATATAATTCCGTGCTCTCTGTCATTTTCCCATCTGTGTTTCAGGTATTTTTCCAGCAGTTCTTCCGATGCCTGCGTTACCCTTACATTTTTCCCAAATACATCTACAAGCGTATTCATAATATAATTCTTTCCAGTATCCCGGCACAGCATAACAATGGTTTCCTTTTTTCCGCCAAACATCACCGGATGTTCATAGCGATACTGAACCGGATTGAAATTTTCTGCCCGGTATGTGTTTTCTGTCTGGATTTCCTCGATATCCGTAATCCGGTCGATACGCATACTTGTAATATTTTCGTATTTTTTATTGTATGCAAGAAGATAATAATAACCGTTGCTCCACATCAGATGAACAGGATCTATGATTTTGGGATAACCAGGACGAGGCGTCAGTTTTTTATCCGTATTGTAGAAACAATAGGTAATCTTCGCGCCGTTTCTGTTATTAATAATCCGATTTAAAGCCTCAATATTCATGAGCAGCAGCGAATCCTCATCCCTCACTTCTCCTGCCACATCGAAATATCTGCTGTCCGGAAAAGACCGTGGTCTGAGCCTTACAAGCTTTCGTACAATGTCCGTAATATCTTCTTCACTGAAATAGCTGTAAGTTTCTATTGCGTCTTTTAAGGTCAACAGCTCCGCCGTCCCCAGGCTGTACTCATAATAATAATACTTTTTGGGAGCCTGTGAATCTTCAGCCGCATGATATGTCCTGTATCCGCCGTCCTTTTTCATCAGACAGAATATACAGTACCCATAGCGGAAAAGCGCTTCGCGATAATCCATGCCCGGCGGGAAAATCCGGTCCGTCAAATCATCCAGCGTGCGCTTAACAGTATCAAGGCTTATCACCGCGCCGGTCGAACTCAGGTAGCCAAATTCCGCATTTACTTTATCCCTGATTTCGGAAGCGGACATCGGATGGTCTTCATCCGTATAATCGGACAATACCTGTAAAATATAAAACAGATTCAGGCGGGAACTTTCCGGTTTACTGCCATTTGCCATAACGTCACTCCTTTTTATCAGATTATGGATTGGCCTTATTCCAGTCCGTAAACGCCTTGAAAATGCCATTGACTGCCGCAGATGTATAATTCTGACCTTCCAGTCTGATTTTTATCTTTTTCTTCAAATCCGCTTTCCACGCTTTCTTAATCCATTGTGTAACGTTTGGATTCGGTTCCACAAGAAACCATCCGGTACAATTATACCAGGCATCATAAAAAGCAGGTAAAAGATTGTGCCGGTATTCGTACTTCGACCGGTTCAGATAATAATTATTAAACTCTGTGTTATTAAAATATGACATGCCGTTTTTCACCCTCGTTTCTTTCATAAAATTGGATAACAACAGCATACAATATCTCACTATGCAATATTGCCCGGCCATCCTTGTTGAAAATATTCTGTCCGCCAAAAAGATTAAAGACTGCGAACCAAATCGGCGATTGACTTTCCATCCTTCCTTTTCCAATATCTTGGTCCATCGAAGGTTCTAAGCAGTTTCTTTCCTGTCTTTTTTCGGTATATATTGATAATATCCACCGCCGCGGGCGATGACAATTTATACATCCCTACCACATTCCCGCCGGAGTCCAGAAAATCGTTACCATCCAAATCCAATACCTGCAAACGGCATTCTTTATTTTCCCATACGACAATTTGAGCAGTATAGGTTGCCCCGTCGTATTGCAGATAAAATTTCTGTCCGTTCTGAACCAGTCCCGCGCAGTATAAATCATTAAAAGTGATGTGCTGCCTGTTTGTATAAGCGGCCTTCGGCGTACTTCCAAATTCGTCCACAAGCGTCAGATAAATTTCATCAAAAATACTCTGGTAATGAAGATACAGAATACAGGGCATCTCCGTACTTTCTCGCAGATTTTGCGTTTTCTGGACCGTATCAAATACTTCTTTCAGCGTTTCTTCATAATCGGCATACAGTCCTCTGCACAATTCCGAATTAACAAGCGCCATCGGAGAATCCCCTACAATTTCCCGCAGATTACTTGCATACTGTTCCAACAGGTATTTCTCTTCTTCCCGTATTTGCGGATGCTCAATACACTTCGCAATGACATTATCATACATCTCCTGATAAGTAACCTGAATATAGGCATCGCAGGAAGCCCGCTGGCCGGGATTAGGCGTTATAAAAAAATATAATGCCTTCTGCTGCGGTTTTCTGATTTGTTCTACATAGTCGTAATAATCCTGCGTCTGTCCGGTTGTCGAGCTGTTATAATTTTCCCTCGCTCTGACCTTATTTTCTATCACGATAATCAATTCTTCGCTCTGTCCATAAACGTCAATGGAACGTTTTCCGCCCTTCCAAGAAAATGTTTTTTCTGTCTGAAAACGCACATGATTCAGTTGAAGCTTAAACACGTCCTGAAGCGTCAGACCGCAATCCGGCTTATGTATAATCGCAAGCCCAAGCAGCCTCGCCAGCGGAAAATGACCGAGTCCCAGAGATGAGCCTGCATCCAGCAGCCAGCTCATAAAGGAGCTGTGCCAATGCTCCGTATGTGTCTGTCCCACAATCGTAAAAACATTAACCTTCTCCTGTTTATACTTTAATTTCTGAAAACGCTTATCCGTCATCAGCGCTTCTGCCTGCTCATAATCCATTCGTTTCCTCTCATTCCGCCGCACAGGCGGCATTTCAGTCTCATATCCTCCGGATATATCAGAAATTTAATCCGCCGTCATGGTATGTTTTGCCATCCAGTGTAAACTGAGCGGCCGCCCTTTTCTTCTTTGTCTTCTCATAACCGGTCAGTTCGATTGAGAAATCCTCCTGTGAAAAGCCCAGGTCGGTTATTCTGTCGCGCAAAACCTTCAGCCAGTCCGCCTGACTGTAATTACAGCACATGGACCACTCCGGAAACCTGTCCACAATCTTATAGTTCACGGAAATCTGTCCGTTTTTCTTTCCCTCATTATAAGCTTCCGTTTTCATAAAAGCAGGATTTTTACCTCTGCTTTTTGCTGCCAGTTCCTGAATACACGCCTCTCCGCGCTCTTCTATAATCCGCATCATAAAATGCCATACAAGCACGGCGGTATTGTCTTCCTCCAAAACAGAATATTTCTTACAGCCATCCCTGCCAATCAGGGAAATCGTCCGGAAACTGTCCTTTTTGAAATTCACCGAACTGAGCCCGGAAACAAATTCCGATAAGGCAAATGTCTCTGTCGTAATCTCCCCGCCGCTTTCCGTATTGAGTTCCGTTCCGACGCTTATGCTGACATCCGGGATTTTCTCAGATTCAGGAGCCGTTGCACTTTCCGCTTCCCGCATGTCGGAAATCTCTCTGTCATCCTTCGCGATATCATGCGCCAGGTTTTTGGGATTGACAATATCCGCTCCGCTTGTGGAACAGCCCTTGATGAATTTGGCTGCAGCCGAGATTGCATGAAATTCCACATGTTCCAGCAAAATACAGTTATCGCCCACTTTACCGCTCTTTTCGGCGATATCTTTACGCCCAATCCATTCCTGCCAGTTCTCTGCGACTTTACTTCCCCTTCGCACAATATACAGGCTATCCTCTGTCACCGTCAGAAGCGCGTCATATTTGTTCCCTTTCACACGATATGTCCGTTCTCCTTCCGCCGCAGGTTTTTCCTGTTCTTCCTCTTCCGCAGGACAAGGCTGTTGCTTCGGTTCCTAAGAAACAAAAGCATCCAAAGAGACCGGTATTTCCAAAACGCATGAGGATTCCGGGACAATCTTTCCAAAGACGCTGTCTCCCGCGGCGTCTCTGATTGTCGCCGTCAGGGATTGGCAGAAGCTTTCCTTATCTGTTATTTCCGGTATGTAATCATTTTGATTGACCTCCAGCGTACTAATCAGTTCCACCATAATTTCATGGCATCCCCTGTTATACAATTCATTGTCCTGATACCATTCTATTTTATCTTTCAGAATATTTCTCCTGACAAGTTCGCCGAATGTTCTGTCAAAGATTTCTTTTTCCTTCGCAGCGTTTGAATTCAAGCTTCCGTCCGGGAAACTGTCTCTTCCTAATCCGGTATCTTCGATTCCCGTTTCCGAATCAGGGTTTTTCAGCGTTCCGAACAAATTAACCGTTACGACGGGCAATTTTTCCCCGTCCTTTTTTCCTCCCATGGAAGCCTGTCTGGTCTGACTGTACATCAATTCCATCAATGTCGCATAACTCGTTGTATATTTATCGTCGATAAAAGCAAGCACGCCTTTACAATTTGGCGTTTTCATATTATTCGGGAACTGATTCACCCAGACTGAATTATGGTCGTCAAAACTGCCGTCAAAATACACTCTCAGTCCGTATTTTGTTACAAGCTCATAGACAATATCATGCAATACGATTTTCCAGTCGTCGCTCTTATAACTGATAAAAATATAATCTTCTCCCTTAACATAATACTTGTCCGGCTCCCTCTTTAGAAGACTCTCATTCATTCTTCTGACAATTTCCTGAACGTGTGCGTCGTTTTTCCGCTCCTGCTGTTGTTTTGGGCTTAATCCCATTTTCTTCTCCTCCTGTCGTTTTTCAGTTCGACTCTTTATCCGCTCAGAACGCAGGCTCTTTTTGCGTTCTTCTTTCCAGCTGATAAATACGAAGACCGTCATATAACTTCAACAGGCTCAGCATAGCGTTCAGAGGCTCCGTATCTTTATCCTGCTCCTCCTTGTCCAGCCGGTTATAATTTTCTTTCGCTGCTCTGGCAAATCTGTTTTCGTCATCTAAAAGTTCGTCTATCGTTTCACCGCCATTCAGGTTGTCCTTCACAATTTCATCGCTCATCATATCGTAATGGATGCGCAGCAGCTCCCTTTTCCCTTTGTCAATTTCTGTATCCGGCGTATACCCCCATCCCATCTCATAATGTTCCTTCAGCCATCTTTGATGTTCTATCGGGCCAATGACCGCCGCGTCTTCTTTTGTAAACGCTTCCAGCATCTCATACGCAACAGGCTTATCGGTATAAAAACAGTCAATCTTGTCCAGATATTTTGTAAAGGCTTTGGCCTGATTAATGTTATAGAGCTTATATTCCAGCGAAAGCAGACGGAATCCCTCTTCAAAAACTTCTCTGTTCTCTGACAGGAAGTCCTCTTCCACACCGCTTCTCTTCGCCGCTTCCCATTCCTTCGTTCTTTCCCACCTGCCATTTAATGCTACGGCAAAATTATACAGATGGATGAAATTGCTGTTGGAAAGACCCGTATTTTTATTTCTGACATTCCGCTTCTCCAGTTTTGTTTTGACTGTCAGATGGATGCCCTCGTCTCCCGTATTCAACGAAACGATTCTTTCAATGTCTTCCTGAAACTTACTGATAGTGGAATGATTCCCGGTATACATACCCGCATATGATTTCAGTTCAGGCGCCGGTCCCGCTTCTTTTCCATCCCGGACGGCATTTTCCCAGTTCCGATAGCTCTCTGTAAATGATTTGATTTTACTCTCCTCCGCTTTATCATACAGATAAGTCGCCAGAATATCATTATCCCGAAAAACAAAACTGCATCCCATCGGATGGAGCTCCGTCCGGGAATTTCGTCCATATGCGGTCCTGTCCCAACATTGCAGTTCGTCACACAGCATCAGCATATAGGCAAGCGGATGCAGCCCGGCACGGAATGGCTGGTTCTCCTTTCCTTTATAAAATGCGATTGAAAATTTGTACAGGCTGTTATGGAGTATAATCGCCGTCATCGCATCAATCGATGCTTTGGTAACGGCACATTTCATTTCTTCAAACAGCTTTTTAAATAAAACAGTCGCGCTGAAATAAGCATGGTCCATAAAATAATTAAAGCGCTCCGGATGAACAGGCTTCCCGTCCAGAATTTCCCGCATACTTTCTTTCGTGAATGTATGATAGACCGCGGACAGATTCTTATCGACTGCAATATCATACGCAAACAACTCATCGGTTGTCTGAAAATCCGCATCCTCCAAACAATAGACTTCTTCTTTCAGAAGATTTTTTGTCTCTTCATTGATTTTGACATAATTTTCAAGATTCTGATAAGCGACAAAAGGACTTTCTTTTCTTGTACTGCCGTGCACTTCAAAATAAGCCTCTACCTGCTCAAAAGGAAGTTCAAACGGATAGCCTATATCATGGAATAAAGATGCGAGTCCCCAATACTGAAGGTAGTGATGCGCCATCGCTTTTTCTTCATCCGCATCGTTTCCAAGTTCTTCTTTTATGTTTTTTAAATCTTTACTTTCTTTATAAAACGCCTTATATTCCGCCCGATATCTTGAACTGGTCTCATAAATGGCAAGTCCAAGAATAAACACATAAACAGAATGGGAATAATGGTCTCTGTGCTTCATCAACAGGGAGCTTGCATTCATTTCGTATTCGGACAAAAGCTCTATCATTCTTCTGGACTGACCATATTCCCCCACGAACATCTCCAGGTAGCAGAAATATATATTAAACGCATCCTGCGCCGTGCCGGATTCAATAAAATCTTTTACCGCATTTTCAAGGCATAACCTGTCTATATCCATCTGCATATTGTAAGGAATCTGGTTTGTTTTCAGACTTTTCCCGCTATAAATATGTTCCTCTTTCTCTTGATTCGTTTTATCTTTACTGAACCGAAGATTCTCACAACGCTCATGCAGAAACCTTACGGCCGCTGCTTTCAAATCCAGCCCCTTGTCTCCGTTTTCCGGGACACGCAATCTTCTCTTCGTATTCTCTTCCAATGCTGCATATGACATAATTTTGTACCTCCTTTTTATTTTGCCTTACCTTCCTGCGCAATATTGCATGTTATATTCCTGTAAGCAGTAGCCATATTTTGTCTTCCAAAGATGTCTGTCTATCGCTCCAGCGATTTTATCGTTTCCAAAATATCCTGATAGCGAAATGTCTCGCTTTCTGACAGAATATCGTACGCATCTTCCCATCTCTCGGCCATTTCTTCGTCTATGTGGTCATACCATTCAATATGCTTGTTCTCATATTTTTTCCAAAGACCAAGATACGCATGGGCAGTCAATTTTCCGTTTTCATATTCAAAACGAAGGATATTCTTTTTATCGCCAATCGCATATATATTGCCGTTTTTATGCCAGTAGCACACACCCTCGTTCCGCGCGGCATAAAAAATACCTTCCTCCGCTACAAGATAAGCAGTAAGATTATCGAGCATTTCAAACACCGCTTTACTGCTTTCCCCGCAAGGATTTTCCCAACTGGGACGCGGGCGCTTTGCAAAACATTTATTCTTCAAAATATCTTTTCCTGGTTCCGGTTCATCACATTTTACGTCTTTTTCATGCCAGATAGTAATCGTATCTTTCCAGAGACCAATCGGTTCTCTGTCAAAAAAATCCTGATAAACAGTATTCATATTTTTCAATACGGGAACGGGCTTTTCATTCTCCAGATAATGGGCCAGATACATAATATGATTCATAGCAATCCTCCATTCTTGCTCAACCTGCAAATTTCATGCGAACACAGTTCGCCATGAACAGGCAAAATCATGTAAATATCTTCTTAATTCTTTTTATCAAAATTATACATGAAGGCATGGAAAAAATCAAATATGCCATTATATATGATACAAAAAACGCCATAATTCCAAAAATTATGGCGTTTTATTCGTTCTAATATAATATTCTTTCTTTTTTCAATACAATGCTGTTAGAACTTTCCTTCCTTCGCCGCTTCCTCAATCGAAACAGCCACAGCTACGGTAGCGCCTACCATCGGGTTGTTGCCCATACCAATCAGGCCCATCATTTCAACATGTGCCGGTACGGAAGAAGAACCTGCGAACTGCGCATCGGAGTGCATACGGCCAAGCGTATCTGTAAAGCCATAAGAAGCAGGACCCGCCGCCATATTATCCGGATGGAGCGTACGGCCCGTACCGCCGCCTGACGCTACGGAGAAATATTTCTTTCCGGCTTCTGTTCTTTCTTTCTTATATGTACCTGCTACCGGATGCTGGAATCTTGTCGGGTTCGTGGAGTTACCCGTAATGGAAACGTCAACGTTTTCTTTCCACATAATTGCAACGCCTTCCGGAACGGAATTTGCACCATAGCAGTTTACTTTGGAACGAAGTCCTTCGGAATATGCGATTCTTTCGATTTCCTTTACTTCATTCGTATACGGGTCATATTCTGTTTCAACGAAGGTAAATCCGTTAATTCTGGAAATAATCTTCGCAGCGTCTTTTCCAAGACCATTCAGAATAACACGGAGCGGTTTCTGGCGTACTTTATTCGCTTTCTCCGCGATACCGATTGCACCTTCTGCAGCCGCAAAGGACTCATGACCTGCAAGGAATGCGAAACAATCCGTCTCTTCTTCCAGTAACATCTTGCCCAGATTACCGTGTCCAAGACCTACTTTTCTCGTGTCCGCAACGGAACCGGGAATACAGAATGCCTGAAGTCCCTCACCGATTGCAGCCGCCGCATCAGCCGCCTTCTTGCAGCCTTTTTTAATTGCAATCGCAGCGCCTACCGTATAAGCCCAACAAGCGTTTTCAAAGCAGATAGGCTGGATTTTCTTGACCTGCTCATAAACATCCAGGCCAGCGTCTTTTGTAATTTTCTCAGCTTCTTCGATAGAAGAAATGCCGTAAGTATTTAATACTGAATTGATTTTATCAATTCTTCTTTCATATGATTCAAATAAAGCCATCTTATCCTTACTCCTCCTGTTTATTTTTAGAGATTTCTCAGCAGCTTACGAGTCTGCAGGCTGCTATCTCGCAATCAGACCTTGTCTGATTTTTATTCGCATCTTGGGTCGATAATTCTGACAGCATCATCAACACGGCCATACTGTCCGCATGCTTTTTCATATGCAGTATTCGGGTCATCACCTTTTTTGATGAAGTCTGTCATCTTACCGAGACTTACGAATTTGTAACCGATGATTTCATCGTTTGCATCAAGTGCAATTCCTGTTACATAACCTTCTGCCATTTCAAGATAACGAGGGCCTTTTTTCAAAGTACCATACATCGTACCTACCTGGCTTCTTAAACCTTTGCCGAGGTCTTCAAGACCTGCTCCGACAGGCAGTCCTTCCTCAGAAAAAGCAGACTGTGTACGGCCATAAACAATCTGTAAGAACAGCTCTCTCATCGCTGTATTGATTGCGTCGCATACAAGGTCTGTATTCAGCGCTTCCATAACGGTAAGGCCGGGTAAAATTTCAGATGCCATAGCAGCGGAATGCGTCATACCGGAACATCCGATTGTTTCTACCAGAGCTTCCTGAATGATACCTTCTTTTACATTCAGAGTAAGCTTACATGCGCCCTGCTGAGGAGCACACCAGCCTACGCCGTGTGTCAAACCGGAAATATCTTTCACTTCTTTTGCCTGAACCCATTTTGCTTCTTCTGGGATTGGAGCACAGCCATGATGTACGCCCTGTGCTACGGTACACATTTCTTCAACTTCTTTTGAATAAATCATGTGATAACTCCTTTCGATTATGTAATAATATTTGATAACAGATTACTCAGAAATCCTTCCATAATCTGTCATAACCGCTGTTCTTATTTTCGCATATTACGGGCGAAAAATCCAGTCCTTTCTAAAATTTCTAGCCAATGAAATATTCCGATATGTCAATGGCATTGATGAGACCGAGTTTATTTTCTTCTTTGCATTCCAGCCAGCTTGCGCTGCTTCTGCACCATGAACGCAGAGAATAATTGAACATTTCCTGTGTGCATCGCTCATGAGGGTCCTGTTTGTTCATCCGGTTAAAAATGCAGTCTTCACAGGGCGAATCCCTGTGCTGAATTGCCTGATAACAGATATCGCCGATTTTTACCTCCGGCGTCTGCATCAGCACCTTCTTGTTGACAAAACCTAGCTCGTAAGTGTCGGCATTGATAATATACGCATAACTGTCCAGATTGTCCAGCATTTCTATCTGTGTAGCAAAGTCATGCAGACGGTCCATCAGACCAATCTGTAAGACATGCGCCTCTATAATGCGGAACAGGGAACGCAGCTCTTCCATAACATTGTTTTCAAATTCCAGCTGTACGTCCACATGATTCTCAAAAATAATCGCACCCAGAAACGCTCCTTTGGAGGTAATCGGATAATAGAGCAGGCTCTTAATCCCCTCCGACTGGAGATAATACCGCAGCTCTTCCACCACCATATCATATTCATGGATAATACTGCAGTTTTTGAAAGAATCATATAAAACTTCATATACGACGCGGCGCAGTTCGTAATGCTCTTTGCTCTCTTCTTTCAGTTCATAGCCATGAACGGAAAACTGCACCTGTCTGGAAAGCGGCAGGCTTCCCTTTTCGTTTCCGCAGATAAATCCTCTGTGAAACTTGTAATGTACCGTAATCAGCTCAATGGCAGACTGTAATGCCGCTTCCAGCATATTTCCTTCAAAAAGAATGCTCATGACCATATCTTCGGTCTTCCAGCCAAGTTCCATGCCCTTTTCCGGGTCATAGGCAATATTCTCATTCTTTCGAAGCGCATGGTATGCCATCGTAACGGCCGCATCATAAATACGATACCCGCTTCTTCCTCTCGTCTTTACTCTTCGGATTGCCCTGTTCGCTTTCGAATAAAGTTCCTCATAGGACATACCGTGGTAAGGGAAAATCGCAACGCCGACGCGGCTTAATACCTGAATTTCCTTTCCCTCATGCGGCAGCCGGAAGCGAATGTTCGCCACGAGCTCGGAGGCAATTTTATCTACCTCGAAAAGATTATCGAGCTTGCTGATATATAAAATAAATCTGTCTTCCGCAAGTCTTCCGATAACGTCGCTTCCTTTTACGATATTATTCAGATACATACTTGTTTCCGTTAATATTTTTCCTGCCTGCGCGACACCCAGAAGTTCGCCTGCCTGCTGGAAATTATCCAAATCTACGATGAGCAGCGCACTCAGGTCGTCTTTTGCTCTTTCTTCTTTCAAAGCATTTCGAATCAGCTGTACCGCTGCGTCCTTTTCGTTCAGGTTCGTCTGCGTATCTCTCTGTGCACGAAGCTGCAAATTCAGTTCCTGTAATTTTTTCTCATGAATGTTGATGAGACGGCCGACAATTCTCGTGACATATCCTTCCGCTCCGAGCAGAGAGGTCAGGTTCATCTGATACCATGTATAATCTTCATCGAATTTTTTGGTCCTGACTTCTATCGTATCATGTCTGGGAGAACGCAGAAGTCCGTTCCAGATTGCCCGATAACTTCCGACATCATCTCCAAAAATGGTATTGTCGTCATTCTCTTCTCCAAAAAGCATATTGTCGTCGATATTTCCGCCCAAAAAGTCCGTTTCGTCAAACTGCTGCATATACCGGTTGATAATCAGTTCACCGGTAGACGTATAATCTCCGGAATTTCTGATAATAAGCACATCCGTCTTGGCATTGTAATCGATAATTTTTTCACCTTCGGACTCCAGGAGAATATGTAACCGCTCCGCCTGCTGATGCAGTTCTTCTTCCACATTCTTCTTTTCCGTAATATCCTGTATGACGGAAACGATAATATATTTTGCGCCTTCCCTCGCATACAGATTTCCACGGACCTGAAGCCATCTGAGACTGCCGTTTGCCGTCACGGTACGAAATTCCACTTCGATAGAACCGTCATCTTTTAATATGTCTTCTATTCCCTGTTCAAAAATCGGCAGGTCTTCCGGAATGATGCTCATTCTGACATTTTTCAGATACTGCATGCCTTTCATCCTGGAATATCCAAGCATTCGAAAAAAACCATCATTGACAAAAATCGGCGTCAGTTCTCTGTTCTCATATTCAAAAAAACAGATGCCGGCAATGATATTGTTTATCATTGAGCCAAAATTTTCAGCATTCATTTCTTCTATTGCCATACGCTTTTATCCCCAATACTGTTTTTTAATCCCTTTTGGCGGCTACTTCCCCTTGCTTCTTATAAATGCTGTGCGCCGGAATAAATCCTCTTACCATGGAAACAGGATAAACATTAGAGGCTCTCCCGATAATTGTCCCTGGATTCAATACGGAATTGCATCCGACTTCCACATTATCGCCAAGCATCGCGCCGAATTTTTTCAGTCCTGTTTCGAACTGTTCCTCTCCTGCCCTGACTACAACAAGCGTCTTATCGCTTTTGACATTGGAAGTGATGGAACCTGCACCCATATGCGCTTTATAACCAAGAATACTGTCGCCGACATAATTATAATGCGGAACCTGTACCTTATTGAACAGAATAACGTTTTTCAATTCGGTTGAATTTCCCACAACCGCGCCTTTGCCGACGATGGCATTCCCTCTGATAAAAGCGCAATGCCTGATTTCCGCTTCCTCATCGATGATGGCAGGACCGTTTATGAAAGCCGAGGGATATATTTTGGCAGACTTCGCAACCCATATATTTTCGCCTCGCTTTTCGAACTTATCTTCCGGCAGCGTATTACCGAATTTTATAATAAATTCTCCGATTTTCGGCAATACCTCCCAGGGATAAGTTACATCCGTAAAAACGTCCGCCGCAATCGTCTCTTCCAACGTATAAAGTTCTTTAATTATAACATCTTTTAAACCGTTTGACATCTTTTTTTCACCTTTTCCTTCCTGAAACCTTTTCGAAGAATGCCTTCCTTATGTTTTCTTATAAAATTGTGAGGCATATCGGAACCGGGCATTCAATGTCGCCTGATTGTTCATCTGCTTCACAATATTCGTTCTCCTTGTTACAAAATCGTCCAGCTTGGTCATATATTCCTGCGAAGAAATCGAACCGTCCGCTACCAGATTTAATCCTTTTTCCCAACTCGCCGTCAGCCGCGGGTCGAGAAGCGGTTTAATCGAGGAAGATACCACCTCGTAAATCATTTCACCAAGCAGCGTCGGGGTGATAACCTGTGTTTTCTTATTCAGATTCAGATATTTGATATGCACGAGTTTCTTTAAAATTTCAGCTCTGGTGGCGGAAGTTCCGATACCGCTTCCTTTAATCTGTGCACGAAGTTCTTCGTCTTCTATAAATTGTCCGGCGTTTTCCATCGTTAAAATCATGGTTCCGGAATTATAGCGTTTGGGCGGCGTCGTTTCTCCCTCTTTTATCGTTAATTCCTGTAAGGCAAGTTTTTCTCCTTTTTTCAGGCCTTTCAGGATTTCCATAAAGGACTCGTCGCAGGCTTCTTCCGTCTGCCCGTTTTCCGCATCGGATTCTTTCTTTTCATCCGCCTTATTTTCCTCCTTTTTCTCCGCACCCGCCGTCCTGCCAGCCCTGCCGGCGCTGAAAGAATACTGCGCCGCTTTCAGATAGCCGCTTTCCGCCAGTACTTTAAACCCGGAAAAAAAGGCTTCGCCTTTGATATCCACCCGCAGGCTGATTTTCTGATAAATGGCCGCCGGATAGAAAATGCACAAAAATCTTCTGACAATACACTCGTAAACCTTCGCCGCAGTCGGGTTCAGACTGCTCAATGCGTGAAGGCCCTGCCCTGTCGGAATAATCGCATAATGGTCCGTAATCTGCTTATCATTGACATACCGGCTCTTTGCAATGTTTTTGAAACTGCCTCCGGCAAGAATTTCTTCCGCCAGTTCGCTGACAATGCCATACTGCTTTAAACCGCTTATGTTTCGATGGATTTCCTTCGCTACTGCCGAAGAAAGAACCCTTGCATCGGTTCTCGGATAAGTGGTCAGTTTTTTCTCATACAGCTCCTGCGCGATGCGAAGCGTCTCGTCAGGGCTTATCTTGAAGAGTTTGGAACAATCATTCTGCAGCTCCGCC
The DNA here is from genome assembly GCA_910578475.1 of uncultured Lachnospiraceae bacterium. GTDB lineage: Bacteria > Bacillota > Clostridia > Lachnospirales > Lachnospiraceae > UBA3282. Next base: position 53,784 of record CAJTRK010000014.1, read on the forward strand.
AGATTATACAAAAGCGGCGGATTCTTTGTTTCTTTTTTCTTCTCAATACTTTTCAGCTCCGGTTCCGAAACCGGCTCTTCCGATAAATATTGAAGGAACTCCTCTGCCGTTTCCCTCTTCTGAAAACCGTTTTCTTTATAAAGCAGGGGCGATGCAAAATACCGGGAGCCTTCTACGGTTTTCCACTCACAGCTGCATTTTTTCCCCCGGATATCGATATCCGCCAAAACCCGGTAAAAAGGAATTTTTATAAATTCCCGTATTTCCCGTTCTCTGTTGACAACCATGCCGAGGACACAGGTCATGACCCGTCCGACGGATATAACCGCTTTATCGGCTTTTAGATAACTTTTTACCGTATAACTGTATTTGAGCGTCAACACTCTGGAAAAGTTAATTCCCATCAGGTAATCTTCTTTCGCACGCAGGTACGCCGCATCGCTTAAATTATCATAAGCAGACAAATCTTTGGCTTCCCGGATGCCGCGCAGAATCTCTTCCTCCGTCTGCGAATCAATCCAGACTCTCTTACGCTTCTTTCCCGTCACATGCGCCTGCTGTTCCACGAGACGGTAAATGTATTCCCCTTCCCGCCCGGAGTCGGTGCAGACATAAATGGTATCCACATCTTCGCGGTTCAGAAGTCCGCTCACAATCTGAAACTGTTTTTTCACGCCGTCAATAACTTCGTATTTAAAATTTTCCGGTATAAACGGTATTGTCTCCAAAGACCATCTTCTATATTTTTCATCGTAGGCTTCCGGATAACTCATCGTGACAAGATGACCCACACACCATGTAACCAGAGCTTCATCGGATTCCATATAGCCGTCCCGATTGCTCATTTTATATTTCAAAGCCTTCGCAAATTCCCTTGCAACACTTGGCTTCTCCGCAATAAACAAATTTTTCTTCATACTTCCTCATTTTTAGATATCGGTAATCTGCACCAGTTTCAGATTCCTTTTGACTTTTGCCTCCAGATTCAGTTTTTCATCAAACCCGGATGCCGTGTATAAATAGATATAATCCGCATTGATTTTTACTTTTCGCGCATAGGAAAGCAGCCATTCATAATCTTCATATGTCATCATTGCCTTTTCCCAGTTACAGAGTGCGATAAGCATCTTTCCATCCGCATCCTGCGCGATGAAATCGATGTTTCCTTCTTTGCCGACCCATTCCCCGCTCGTTTCATAATGAATCGGGAGCCGTCCTCTTTTATTCAGTTTGGCAAGATGTTCCCGGCACACCTGTTTGAAGCATCCGGATACATATTTCTTAAAAACAGGATAAATATACTGATTATAGTATTCTCCGACCGATATGGTCTGCAATGCGCTCATATAAGGATACATGTAAGTAAAATAAAAATTAACAAACGGATGAACAATACGGTAGATTCCTTTCTGCGCATTCTCTTTATCCGCCATATCATATGAAAAAACCTTCTCCACAAGCTCAAGCTCCATCAGGTTTCTCAGATAAACACTGATTTTGGCGCGCGAAAAACCCGTATGAAGGTAGATATCATTTAACTTATATTTTCCGGATGCGATGGCGGCAAGAATCGTATTATAGACGCTCGTTTCCCGCAGCTGTTCCGACACAAGGCGTTCCCATTCTTCAAACAGATAACTGTCTTTATTCAGGATATGCCTGCAGATGTTCTGCTGAATCGTCAACCGGTCATCGAACTGATTCCACAGTCCCGGAAATCCACCTAGAATAGAATATGCTTCCACACACTCTTCAATTCTGAAATCCGGAAAACGATGCACAATATCGCCAAAAGACAGCGCGCGCACCTTTAACAGCCCGGACAGAGAATACGCCGCGTCTCCGATTTTGGAAATCATGCTGTTTTCCACCCAACCGATGGCAGAGCTGCAAAGCAGCACCATCAACCCGTTCACTTCCTCTAAGCCTTCCATAAAACGTACGAGTTCTTTCATAAAAGATTCGCTCGTTTTGGCAATATTCTGAAATTCATCGATGATGACAATCTTTTTGCCGCTTTCCCCGCAAATGACATTCAGGATATCGCTCAGTTCCGGAAATTCTTTGATTGTTTTTCCGGCCGCTCTTACCTGCATCCCCCACTGATACAGCTGTTCCCGTTCCGAACAGGGTCTTGCCAGATAATAGTGGCTTGGCCTGTTTTCCGCAAATTCCTTTAAGAGTGTTGACTTTCCGATATGCTTTTGTCCATATACGACCAATATCTGACTGCCCGCTTTTTCATAATACTGGTCCAGATATTGTAATTCCGCTATCCTGCCTGATAACATATGGCAACCCCTCATTCTTGTCTCTTATCGTTCATGTAGACGCCTGGGCAAGCAATGCTTCTATTTTCTCCGGAGGCATCGGCCTTCCGAGATAATAACCCTGTATATTGTCGCAGTCAATTGCCGTCAGATAATCGAACTGCTCCTGTGTTTCTACCCCTTCCGCAATCGTCTCAAAACCAAGTTTTTTCACCATATAAATAATGGATTCCGTAATAATTCTTGTATTCTCATCCGAGATGACCGTGTCGATAAAAGACTTATCCACCTTCAGCGTATCGATAGGCAGCCCTTTTAAATAGGACAGGGAGGAATACCCCGTACCGAAGTCATCCAATGATATTTTAATGCCGATATTGCGTAAAACAGCCAGTTTTTCCGTGACTTCCTGGAAATTGTCAATCAAAATACTCTCTGTGATTTCCAATTCTATCTCTTCCGGAGAAATATCATATTTCTTCAGAATTTGTACGACTTTATCCACAAAATCCGGCTGTTTATACTGAATCGCCGAAATATTTAACGAAAGAATCAGCGGATAATGATATTTTGCCTTCCAGCCTGCATAAATCCGCACACTTTCCTCTATAACCCATGCGCCGATTGGCACAATAGTCCCGTTCTTCTCCGCAATCGGAATAAAGGTATCCGGATTAATCGCCCTGCCCGTTTCATCCTTCCAGCGAATCAACGCTTCCACGCCTCGCAAAAGTCTGTCCCCGGTATGGAACTGGGGTTGAAAATACAGGGTAAAATTCTGAGAAAAAACGGCTTCTTTTAATTTATTCTCAATGGACACATTCTGGAGGAAATCTTCCAGAATCGAACCGTCAAAATATTGGATTCTGCCTTTTCCGTTTTCTTTCGCGCGGAACATAACGATTTCCGCACAATTAATCAGCTCCAGCGTATCCGCAGCCGCCTCCGGATATTCCGCAACGCCAACGCTGACCGTCAGAAAGATTTCCTGCCCGCCGCTCAGTTTAAAAGGTTTTTCCAGCCTTTCGGAAATCTTTGCATAGATAGAGGCCACGCTTCTGCTCCCGTAAGGGTCATAGATACCGATGCAGAAAATATCCCCGTTGAAATGGGATATTACGATATCCTCCGCCGCCAGCTCCGACAGATACTGTCCGAAATTCTGTACGATTTCATCGCCGATAATAATACCGAGTTCGTCGCTCATCTTTCGGAAATCATCCAAATCGATGAACATAATCGCAACTTCTTTTTTTTCTTCTTTGGCGCGGTGAACCTGTTCTCCAAAAAGGCGCACAAAATAATTACGATTATACAGACCGGTCAACAGGTCGTAGTACGCCATATATGTCAGTTCGTCATTCTGTGAATTGAATTTCGTTACATCCTTGAAGCGGATAATTTTATCCGCGGGACGCCCTGCGTCGTCGTAAACGATTGTGATTTCCACTTCAACCCACATTCTGCCGTCTTTCATTTTGACATCGATTGCAGTAGACTCCATGCCTCTTTTTTCAATAAAAAGCGCTTCTCGCAGGGGAACGGCATATTTCTCTTCCACACAGTCGTAAAATCTGGCAAAATCCTCCGTACTTTTTACCTGAAAATCAAAGAAATAATCCCAGTTCGCAATCGTCCGTATGGTATTTTCTTCATAATTGTAATAAAGAAAGGCGCTGTTAGACGTTTCGCAAATCAGATGAAGCATTTTAATGTCCTTCATCAGTTTCCTGTTCGCAGAATTCAGTAACGCAATCTGTTCCCGTAAATCATCCATACCTTATCCCCTATATGCCGCTCTCCATAAAAAGCCGGTCTCTATTTCTTAACGATGTATCCCTTTGCTTTCAGCGTCTCCGCGCACAGAACCGCGCCGCCTGCCGCGCCGCGCACCGTATTGTGGGACAGACCGATAAATTTCCAGTCATATACGCTGTCCTCTCTGATACGGCCGACGCTGATGCCCATACCGTTCTCATAATCCACATCGAGTTTTACCTGCGGTCTGTTATCTTCTTCCATATATTGAATGAACTGCTTCGGCGCGCTCGGAAGTTCCAGTTCCTGCGGAAGTCCCTTGAATGCTTTCAGTTTTTCAATTAACTGTTCCTTCGTCGGTTTCTTTCTGAATTTTACGAAAATTGCCGCCGTATGTCCGTTCAGAACCGGTACACGAATGCACTGACAGGTAATGACGGGCTCCGATGCCGGAACGATTTCACCGTTTTCGATTTTTCCCCAGATTCTGAGGGGTTCTTTCTCGCTCTTTTCTTCCTCGCCGCCGATATAGGGAATCACGTTTTCAACCATCTCCGGCCAGTCTTTAAAGGTCTTTCCCGCTCCGGAAATCGCCTGATAAGTCGTCGCTACCACTTCATATGGTTCAAACTCTTTCCATGCCGTCAGCACGGGCGCATAACTCTGAATAGAACAATTCGGTTTCACGGCAATAAAACCTCTTTTTGTACCGAGTCTTTGCTTCTGTGACTCGATAACATCGAAATGTTCCGGGTTAATTTCCGGTACGACCATCGGTACGTCGGGCGTCCATCTGTGTGCGCTGTTATTGGAAACGACAGGCGTTTCCGTTTTCGCATAGGCTTCTTCAATTTTCTTGATTTCCTCTTTCGTCATATCCACCGCGGAAAAGACAAAGTCCACTTCCGAAGCAACCTTTTCCACCTCATTCACATTCAGCACAACAAGCTTTTTGACTGCCTCCGGCATCGGTGTCGTCATTTTCCATCTGCCGCCTACCGCTTCTTCATAAGTTTTGCCGGCAGACCGTTCGCTTGCCGCAATTGTCGTCACTTCAAACCACGGATGGTTTTCCAGCAGAGAAATGAATCTCTGTCCTACCATACCCGTTCCACCTAAAATACCTGCTTTTAATTTTTCCATTTTATTATGTTCTCCTTTCTCCAGGCCCGTAATTTTCATCCGCCTCTTTTATGACAGGCTTTCCGGTATTTCCATTTCATGATACCAGTCGCCTGCAAGATATTCTTTTTCCATCTGAATGACTCTGCGCATCACTTCCGGCCCCGGTGCGCCGAATGTCAGCCGCTTCTCCACACAGGTCTTTAAGCTGATTTTATCATAAACATCTTCTTCAAAGACCGGACTGATGGTTTTGAGCTCTTCGATGGATAATTCATCAATGCTGCACTTTTTATCAATACAGTACAAAACAAGTTTTCCGATGATGCTGTGCGCATCCCGGAATGCCACCCCTTTGCCTACGAGATAATCCGCCGCATCCGTCGCGTTGGTAAATCCCATCATCGCGCTTTTCTCCATGACAGGCTGATTAAATTTCATTGTTCGCACCATGCCTTCGAACAGCGCAAGACATCCTTTTACCGTGTCGATGGCGTCAAAGGTCAGTTCCTTATCTTCCTGCATATCTTTGTTATACGCAAGCGGTAATCCCTTCATCGTCGTCAGAATAGCAGTCAGCGCGCCGTATACCCGGCCCGTTTTTCCCCGTATCAATTCCGCAATATCCGGATTTTTCTTCTGCGGCATAATGCTGCTTCCCGTCGCATAGGAATCATCAATTTCCACAAAGCGGTATTCATTGCTGTTCCAGATGATAATTTCTTCACAAAAACGGCTTAAATGCATCATAATCGTAGAAAGCGCAGAAAGAAATTCTATTAAATAATCTCTGTCGGAAACGGAATCCATACTGTTTAACGTCGGCGCTTCAAATCCGAGAAGCGAAGCCGTATAATATCGGTCAAGCGGATATGTCGTTCCCGCCAGCGCCCCTGCGCCGAGCGGACAATAATTCATCCGGCCGTAGATATCCCGCATTCTGAGCCGGTCTCTTTTGAACATTTCAAAATAGGCGCCGATATGATGTGCCAGTGTGACCGGCTGCGCCTTCTGTAAATGCGTAAATCCAGGCATATACGTCTCTGTATTTTCTTCCATCATATGAAGAAGCGTCTCAAGCAGCTCCTTTAACAGCTCGTCTACCGCAAGGACTTCCGTTCTTGTATAAAGCCGCATATCAAGCGCTACCTGGTCGTTACGGCTTCTTCCGGTATGCAGTTTCTTGCCCGCTTCCCCGATGCGTTCTATCAGATTCGCCTCTACAAAACTATGTATATCTTCATATTCTTCCGTAATCTGCAGAATGCCGTTTTCCACGTCCTGCCGGATTCCGGTCAGACCTTTTACAATCTCATCTTTCTCTTTTTTCGACAGGATTCCCTGCTTTTCCAGCATAATTACATGTGCAATGCTGCCTTCGATGTCCTGCTTATAGAACTTTTTATCAAAACCGATTGAAGCATTAAAATTGTATACGAGCTTATCGGTTTCCCTTGTAAAGCGTCCGCCCCAAAGCTGTGCCATAATCGCCCTCCGTTCCCGTTCCATCCGCCAATTCAGACAGGTAATTTTATTAAATCTAAATTTGATGATACCATATATCCCCATATATTTCAATCAAAACCGCTTTTTTTGTAAAAAGCACAATTTTACAATTCTTTCATAAAATAATTTATAAATACAGGGAGATGTTTACAGAATGCAGCCAATTCTATCTTTGGAAAATATTTCTTATTCTTATCATAATCTCAATGGTGAAACGCCCGCCCTGTCGAACATAAATTTTCAGGTAGCGGAAGGAGAATTTCTGGCTGTCGTCGGCCCAAGTGGATGCGGCAAATCAACCCTTCTGTCCATTATCGCAGGTTTGTTAAAGCCCGAAAGCGGAACGCTTTTCTTCGGCCGTCCATCCACCATCGGTTATATGCTTCAGCGTGACCATCTGTTTGAATGGCGGACAATTTATCAAAATGTCATTCTCGGTCTGGAATTGAATAAATCGATAAACGACGAAAATATTCAATATGTCCTCCAATTATTGAAAGATTACGGATTGGATTCTTTTCAGGATAAAAAACCTTCCGAGCTGTCCGGCGGCATGCGCCAACGCGCAGCGCTCATCCGTACGATGGCCATCCGACCCGACCTGCTGCTATTGGATGAACCGTTCAGCGCTCTTGATTTCCAGACCAGAATGACCGTGTCCGTGGATATCGGCAACATTATACGAAATACCGGAAAAACCGCTATTCTGATTACCCATGACCTGTCGGAAGCCATTACGCTTGCGGACCGTGTTATCGTACTGTCCAAACGGCCTGCCACCACAAAATTTGAATTACCGATTCATTATGATGTCGAACGCACTTCCCCTCTCTCCATACGCAATACGGATGTTTATCAGACCTATTTCAATCTTTTATGGAAGGAGCTTTCCGATGATTTATCAGACCAAAAAAAACAAGAATGACTTAACCAGTCAACAATCCTATATTCTGGCACACCGAAAGCACCATCATAAAATCGCTTTTTTCCGGCTTCTGATTCTTCTTCTTTTTCTGCTGCTCTGGGAAGCCGCGACGCGGGCAGAATATATCGATATTTTCTTTTTCAGTTCCCCAAGCGCAGTCGTCAGGTATCTGTATCAGATGATTCTGGACGCTTCTTTTTTCAGGCACACGGGCATAACACTTCTGGAAACAGTCGTCAGTTTCCTGCTCGTCACCGTCTTTGGCCTTTTAGCCGCAATGCTTCTCTGGTATCAAAGCAGCCTGTCTGAAATTCTGGAGCCTTATCTGGTCGTACTGAATTCGCTGCCAAAATCGGCGCTTGCCCCTCTTCTCATCGTCTGGCTCGGCACAGGTTCCAAGACCATCATCGTCGCCGGCGTCTCCGTTGCCGTCTTCGGCTCTGTCATCAGTCTCTACACCGGATTCTGTCAGGTCGATGAAGAACTGTTAAAGCTGATACTGACACTCGGCGGTACAAGAAAAGATGCCCTGTTTAAAGTTATTCTTCCAAGTTCCGTACCATTGATTTTAAGCAATATGAAAGTCAATATCGGTTTATGTCTCGTAGGCGTCATCATCGGGGAATTTCTGGCTGCAAGACGGGGACTCGGATATCTGATTATTTATGGTTCTCAGGTCTTCAGACAACAAGCGTCAATGACAAAAACGACAGTCCGGTTACCGGCCGGAACGGATAACCTTTTTAAATACAAACCGCTCTGTCATTCTGTAAACAGAGCGGTTATAAACATCTTTTCCATGTGTCAGTGAAGTCCCAGGTCTTCTCCCTGAACCGTTTCGATTCCATTCTGTTCCAGAATCCCGGTCAGACTTTCCGCATCTGCCACACGGAAAATCATACAGGCCTGCCCGTCTTTCTGGCCGAAAACGGAATACATATATTCCACGTCAATTCCGGCATGGGAAATCGCGCTGAGCACATTGCTGAGGCCGCCCGGCGTATCCGGAACCGCCACTCCGACGACAGGCGTCATGGTCAGGATAAAACCCTTATCAAGAAGGATGGAAGAAGCCTTTGACGCATCATCCACAATAAGCCGAAGGACACCGTAATCTGCCGTCTCCGCAATATTAATCGCCCGCATATTCACCTGGTTCTCGGAAAGAATACCGGTGATATCCGCAAGCTGTCCTGCTTTGTTTTCCAAAAATACAGAAATTTGAGGTATTGTCATATTGATATCATACTCCTTTCTCAGGTTCTATCTTAAATTTTCCGCTTGTCAATAACGCGGACTGCCTTGCCTTCGCTTCTTGTGATGGACTTTGGCGCCACCAGACGCACTTTGGCATAAATTCCAAGCATCGCCTTGAGCGCCGATACAAGCCCTTTCTCCATCTCCGTAATCTTACCAAGATTATCAGAAAAGTTTTCAGGCGTCATCTCTACCATGACTTCAATCGTATCCGAGTTGTTGACACGGTCAACAATAATCTGATAGTTCGCCGGATATCCCTGTTCCAAAAGCACTGTCTCAATCTGGGACGGGAAGACGTTAACGCCTTTCACGATAAGCATATCATCGCTCCTGCCCATAGGCTTGCTCATTTTTACATGGGTGCGGCCGCAGGAACACTCTTTTCTGGTAAGCACACAGATATCTCTGGTGCGGTAGCGGAGAAGCGGAAACGCTTCCTTCGTAATTGCGGTAAATACCAGCTCTCCTTTACTGCCCTCAGGAAGAACCTCTCCCGTATCCGGGTCGATAATCTCTGCGATAAAGTGGTCTTCGTTAATGTGCATTCCTGTCTGTTCACTACACTCGAAAGCGACACCGGGACCGCTGGTCTCCGTAAGCCCGTATATATCATACGCCTTAATTCCCAGTTTGTTCTGGATATCCTGGCGCATTTCTTCGCTCCATGCCTCCGCGCCAAAGATGCCGGCTTTTAATTTGATTTTGTCCCGCAATCCCCGCTCATGAATGCTTTCCGCCAGATATGCGGCATAAGAAGGCGTACAGCAGATAATGGTAGCTTCCAAATCCACCATAAACTGCAGCTGACGGTCCGTATTTCCCGATGACATGGGAAGCGTCAGACATCCCACTTTATGGCTTCCTCCATTAAGTCCGGGGCCGCCGGTAAAAAGTCCGTACCCATAGCTGACATGACAGACATCTTCATCGGTTCCGCCTGCCGCCATAATGGCGCGGGCACAACAATCCTCCCACAAATCAATATCATGCTGTGTATAAAAAGCTACCACTCTGCGGCCGGTCGTGCCGGAGGTAGACTGGATGCGGACGCAGTCTTTCAGCGGCATCGCCAGAAGGCCGTAAGGATACGCCTCCCGCAGGTCATCCTTTGTCAGAAAAGGAAGCTTATGTAAATCCTCTATGCCCTGAATATCCTCGGGCGTAACACCCTTCTCTTCCATCTTCGCACGGTAATAGGGCACATTATCCCACACATGCTGCACCTGCTTTACCAGCCGTTCATTCTGCCAGGCAAGAATCTGCTCTCTGCCCGCAGTCTCGATTTCTTTTTGATAATACCGTTCCATCATTTTTATAACCACGCTCCTTTCAAAGTCTTACGCTGTCAAGCCCGATTCAAACGCTTTTTTATTCATCTCCAGGAATTTCGGCGGCACACTGTGCTCTATCGCTTCCATCCATTCTTCTTTCGTAAAATCAAAATGTCTGGCAAGCCTGCCCATCAGCACAAGGTTAACCGCTTTACTGCTTCCCGCTTCTTCCGCAAGGGCAAGCGCGTCAAATGCGTCCACATTACTTCCAAGCGCCGCGAGTTTCTCCTCCAGATTTTCCGGATAAACCGCCATGCCTGCGATTACCGGCATCGGGTTAATCTGCTGGCTGTTGACGATAATTCTGCCGCCCGGTTTTAAATATTCCGTATAACGGGCCGCCTCCAAAAGTTCGAAAGAAAGGATGCAGTCCGCCTCTCCTTTATCTATAATCGGTGAGCAGACTCTGTCGCCCCACCGTACATAGGTAACAACGCTTCCGCCACGCTGGCTCATACCATGTACTTCGCTGACTTTCACGTCATATCCGCGGCTAAGCAGCAAGCGGCCAAGCAATTTACTTGCGAGCAGAGTTCCCTGTCCGCCCACACCCACAATCATCATATTTTTTGTTTCCATCTTTTATCTCCATTCCGGCCTGTGTCTTTTCTGCCACGACCCTTTATCATATTTTCAGAAAAATCACTTTCAGGCGATTCCGGGCGTCTTTTAACCCAGTGCGTCAAACTTGCAAAGCTGTCTGCAGACACCGCACCCTACACAGAGCGTTGCGTCAATCTTAGCCTTTCCGTCCACCATGCTGATTGCAGGACAGCCTATCTTCATACATGCCTTGCAGCCTTTGCATTTCTCCGGGTCGGAACAGATGGGGCCCGGATGTTTTACATATTTCAGCAGCGCACAAGAACGGCGTGATATGATAACTGACGGCTCTTTTGCCGCAAGCTCCTCTTTGATTGCCTTCTGGCAGGCATCCATATCATAAGGGTCCACCACTCTTACCCGTCGGATTCCGACAGCGCGGCAGAGATTTTCCAAATCAATCTTCGTACAGGGGTCTCCTTTCAGATTATAGCCTGTGGTCGGATTCTGCTGATGTCCCGTCATTCCCGTAATGGAATTATCCAGTATAATTACCGTCGCGTCGGATTCATTATAAGCGATATTCATCAGACCCGTAACGCCTGAATGAATAAATGTGGAGTCTCCTATAACCGCCACGGTCTTTCCGGCATTTTCCCCGCCGCCGGCTTTAACGAAACCGTGAAGTCCGGAGACAGAAGCGCCCATGCAAATGGTCGTATCAATAGCGCCGAGAGGCGGGACGGCTCCCAGTGTATAGCATCCGATGTCTCCAAGCACCGTCAGATTCATTTTTTTCATCACATAGAAGATGCTTCGATGAGGGCAGCCTGCACACATAACGGGCGGTCTTGCGGGAATATTCTCTTCAAGAGACGCACCGGCCTGTACCGCTTTTCCCAATTTCTCTTTTACAACGTTCTGGCTCAGTTCCCCAATATTGGAAAACAGCTCTTTTCCAGATACCGAAAGTCCAAGATTTTTACAGTGTGACTCAATAAATCCATCCAGTTCTTCCACCACCGCCACTTTGTCAACGGCAGCCGCAAAATCTTTTATTTTCTGTTCTGGCATCGGCCAAATCATGCCGAGCTTTAAAACCGGATAGGTATCGCCAAAAGCCTCTTTTACATACTGATAACAGGTGGAAGAAGTGATAATGCCGCAGGAGGAATCCTGTCCCTGTTCGATACGGTTAATGTCCGTCGTTTCTGCCCAGGCCGTCAGCGCTCTGGTCCGTTCCTCCACAACCGGATGACGCTTTTTCGCATTGGCCGGCATCATAATATATTTTGAAGGATTTTTTTCATAGTTCTTCTGTTCCGGAAGAACTCGTTCTCCCGTTTCTACCACACTCTGGGAATGGCTGACACGGGTGCACATTTTTATGAGAACCGCTGTATCAAATTCTTCGGAAAGCTCATAGGCAAGTTTCGCAAAATGAAGCGCTTCCGCGGAATCGGAAGGTTCCAGCATCGGAATCTTCGCCGCCTGCGCATAATGTCTGGAATCCTGCTCATTCTGAGAGCTGTGCATGCCGGCATCATCGGCCACCCCGATTAAAAGCCCTGCGTTCACGCCGGTGTAAGAAATCGTAAAAAGAGGGTCCGCCGCCACATTCAATCCCACATGCTTCATGGCGCAAAAGCTCCTCTTTCCCGCCAGAGAAGCGCCAAATGCCGCCTCGAGAGCTACCTTTTCATTGGGCGCCCATTCCGCATAAATTTCCTCGTATTTTGCCGCACACTCCGTTATCTCCGTACTGGGCGTCCCCGGATAACTGGACACGAAGCAGCAGCCTGCCTCATAAAGGCCTCTGGCAACCGCCTCGTTGCCAAGCATCAGTGTTCTCATATATCTTTTTCCTCCTTTAAGACTGGTCTCCGATGGAATCCGTCACAGAAACCGTTACTTTTTTCTGATAGCAGGAGAAAATCTTCTCCAGAGTCTTCTGTTCGGGCGCCTTTGTCGCCACGCTTACCACAGGTACGATAATAAGTCCTGCCAGCATACAGAATGCACCGGCATTAATCGGCGACTGTAAATAAGCGGGAAACAGCGGACGAAAGAAGATGTTCGCAAGCATCACAACCGTAGAAAACAGAAAACTCACCCAACAGGCCGCTTTTGTAGTCCGCTTCCAGTACAGGCCATAGAGGAACGGCGCCAGAAACGCTCCGGCCAGCGCTCCCCAACTCACACCCATCAGCTGCGCAATAAAAGTCACATTGGAACGGTATTGAATCAAAGCGAGCACTACGGAAATTACGATAAACACTACCAGCAGAATCCGCATCCATTTGACCTGTTCCTTCTCATCCATCTCTTTAATCATATTACCTTTAATGAAGTCCAGCGTCAAGGTAGAGCTCGATGCCAGTACCAGAGAAGAAAGTGTGGACATGGAGGCGGAAAGCACCAGAATGACTACGACGGCAATCAGTATCGTCGGAAGCCCCGACAGCATCGTAGGCACAACGGAATCATAACCATTTGCCGCAATGTCGATTTTATCACTGAAAAGCCGGCCGAATCCTCCCAGGAAATAACAGCCGCCGGAAACAATCGTAGCAAAAACTGTGGAAATAACCATTCCTTTGTTGATTGCGTTCTCGCTCTTGATGGCATAAAATTTCTGTACCATCTGGGGCAGTCCCCAGGTTCCCAGACTGGTGAGTATCACCACCCCGAGAAGTCCCGCAGGGTCCGGTCCAAAGAAAGAGTTAAATACACCGGGCGCCGTGGACACTGTCTCATCGCTTACCGCAGACAGTTTTTCGAGCGCCGCAAGAAAACCTCCCTGACTGTTCAATACCGCAAAGATTACGGCAACGATACCGAAAATCATGATAATACCCTGAATAAAATCGTTAATGGCGGTAGCCATATAACCGCCTGCAATCACATAAATGCCGGTGAGTACCGCCATAACAATGACACACACACTGTAATCTATCTCAAAGGCCATTCCGAAAAGGCGGCTGAGACCATTGTAGAGACTGGCCGTATAAGGAATCAAAAAGATAAAGATGATTGCCGAGGCCGCCAGTTTAAGCGGCTTGCTCTCAAAACGCTGTCCGAAAAACTCCGGCATGGTCGCACTGTTCAGGTGCTGTGTCATGATGCGGGTACGGCGTCCCAATACCGCCCAGGCGAGAAGAGACCCGATAAAGGCATTTCCCAGGCCGGCCCATGTTGCGGCAATCCCATATTTCCATCCGAACTGCCCCGCATAACCTACGAAAACCACAGCCGAAAAATAGCTCGTTCCATAAGCAAACGCAGTCAGCCACGGTCCCACGCTCCTGCCTCCGAGCACAAACCCGTTAACATCCGTAGCATGCCGGCGGCAGTATAGCCCGATACCTATCATGACGCCAAAAAAGACCACCAGCATAAACAGCTTGATAAACAAATCCATATAAATCCTCCTCATCCGTAAATATTTCGTACTGTACAATCCATCTTCTAATTGTTAATCTGCGCTTCCACAAGACTGCCATGGCAATATCGTTCTCGCAGAAGCGGTTTTTCTATTTTACCCGTAGGATTTCTTGGAACTTTTTCAAAAATAATCTTTCTCGGACGTTTATACCGGGGCAGCTCCCTGCAAAATTCCATAATTTCCTCTTCCGTAGCGGTAATCCCCTCTTTCAGCTCAATAACCGCCGCCGCAATTTCTCCAAGTCTCGCATCCGGCAGGCCGATAACTGCCGTATCTTTTATTTTATCGTTCCGACGCAGGAAATCTTCAATCTGTACCGGATACAAGTTCTCTCCTCCGGAAATGATAACATCCTTTTTCCGGTCCACCAGATAAATGAATCCGTCTTCATCCATGCGCGCCATATCTCCCGTATAAAGCCAGCCGTTCTTCAAAACCTCGTCCGTTGCCTCAGGGTTCTTATAATAACAGAGCATAACGCCCGGACCGTAAACGATAAGTTCTCCCACTTCTCCCTGCGAGGTCTCCTGTCCCTGCTCATCCACAATCTTCGCTTCCCAGTGATAGCCCGGCTTTCCGATGGCTCCTACCTTATGTATATTCTCAACGCCAAGATGCACACAGCCGGGTCCGATGGATTCGCTCAGGCCGTAGTTGGTATCGTACTGATGATGCGGAAAATGTTTTTTCCAACGCTGAATCAGGCTCGGCGGAACCGGCTGCGCTCCGATGTGCATTAAGCGCCATTGCTCCAAAAGATAATGTTCCATATCCACCTTCCCGGACTCAATCGCATCCAGAAGGTCCTGCGCCCAGGGCACTAACAGCCATACAATGGTACATTTTTCTTCCGTAACCGCCCGCAGAATCCACTCCGGCTTCACGCCCCGGAGCAGCACCGCTTTACCTGCCGTCAGCAGGGAACCGAACCAGTGCATTTTCGCACCGGTATGATAGAGCGGCGGAATACACAAAAACACATCCTCTTTTGTCTGTCCGTGATGGTTTTGTTCCGTCTCGCAGGAAGAACGAAGAGACCTGTGGTCATGCAGAATCGCTTTCGGAAATCCGGTCGTTCCGGAAGAAAAATAAATTGCCGCATAATCCGTTTCCTTCAATGCAACCGGAGGCGCGCTGGAAGAACAAAATCTCATCAGCTTTAAACAGTCTTCCGTATAAGAAGGTCCCTCCGGCCCCGGGAAAAACATCATCCGTATCCCCGGCAGATTCTCCGCTATCGTATCCATACGGCTGATAAATTCCGGTCCGAAAACCAGCACTTCCACATCCGCAAGTTCCAGACAGTATTTGATTTCCTCCGCGGAATAACGGAAATTTAAAGGCACGGCTACCCCTCCTGCTTTCAGAATACCGAAATAAACAGGCAGCCATTCCAGACAATTCATCATCAAAATTCCTACCTTCGTTTCCCGCTCAAGCCCACGGCTCAAAAGCAGATTCGCGAAGCGGTTGGCCCGTCTGTCAAAATCCGTCCAGCTCAGTTCTCTCCGATAGGGAGCTCCGTTTTCCGCGCTTTCAATCAGGCTTGCCTCACGCCATGTTACCGCGCTGTCGCGCTCCTGAGACGGATTCAGCTCCACAAGCGCCGTATCTGAACCGTACAGACGGGCGTTCCGCTCCAAAAAATCTGTGATTACCATGATAGGGTTCCTCCTTTTTCGTATCTGTCAGTGGTATCTTCTTCCCAATTCACTTCATATCATTCTTTCAATGATTATTTATGACATATCCGTTCATCGTCGCATGCGCCACATAAGTGCCTAGCTCATCTCTCACATCCACCGCATAAAACGCGGTTGTGCGCCCATTCCTCAGGCAGGACGCTTCCGCAATAAGACGCTCTCCTTTGGCCGGAGAAAGAAATGTTATGGACGCCTGCTGGCTGACCGTTTTTTTCTCAGAATATCCATTCGCCGCAACGGCACACGCAATATCCGCCAACGTAAAAATCGCTCCGCCCATCGGGACATGATTCTCATTCATATGCTTTTCTTCCAAAATCAGAGAGCAGACTGCCCTCCCCGGCTCGGCTTCATCAATCACGATACCGGCTGCATCCGTAGCAAAATGGTCATTTCGAAAACGACTGCGAATCTCCTCTAATGCCGACATAAACAATCTCCTTTCCGTTTTTGCCCGGTCGATTTTTTCGAGCAAAAACCGCCCCCAATACTTTAGCACTTTTAATCGTTAAAGTCAAGAAGTATTCGAAACTATCCATTCTCCTCTGCCGTTCGGCACGCTGTATCGAATTTTCCCTTCCGCCTTGAGCTTCCGTATACGCCGCTGCACCATCGAAAGCGTGAATCCCGTTTCTCCGGCAATCTCCTTCGCCGTAATCTTCGGTGTTATCTGCATCAATTTCAGAATCCTGTCTTTCTCCGCCTCCATCTGCGGATAATGTGATGTGCCGCAGTTTTGCGGTATGGTTATCATGCGCCCGGCCTTCCAATATAGTTCCATGCACTCCGGATATACTGTAATTTTCGTTATCCCGGAAATCATTTCAAGCGTCTGAGCCTGTCGTATTATATTTTTTTCCAAACGGTTTTTTATAATATACAGACGTTCTTCCTTCTTTTCATTTTGTATGGATTCTTCCTCCATCTGTTCTATCTGTCTTTGACAGCGCTCGGCTTTTTCCTGTAATTCTTGATTTTTTTGCAGATAGACATTGTCATCGACTACACCTTCCAATAGTTTTTCCAAAAGAAGACTCTTCTTTTTTTCTGTTTTTTGCAATTCCGCTTCCATTCTTTTTCGTTTTTCCGTCGTTTCGCTCTTCTCCAGAACTTTTCGTAACAGAAACAATAGTTCCTCTGCTATCTCCCGCCGGTCAGTCTGATTCCTTTGGGGAACGAGCGCGCGCTCCAGATAAAAAAGCAGTTTATCTTCATTTAAGTGCACATTATCACAGCCTTCGTTCTCGTCCTTTTCCGTCTTTCGCATCGTATCTCTTCGCAGATTACCAGCCAGTCTGCCATGCCGCAGATAATTGCAGCACTTCCATTCCGTTACTTTTCCCGCTTTGTTCCTGCGCATCGTCCGATAAAACACATTTCCGCACAATCCACAAATCAGTTTTCCCGACAGCGCGCAGCATCCGGCAGTTCCGTGCCCGCTTCGTTTTCCTTCAAAGTTCCTTTGCTTCCCGTCACGGTTCCTTTCTCTTTTCCGGCTGTCCAACGCCCGGTTGGCCGCTTCAAACAGGGAATCCTCTACAATGACAGGTACTACCCTTTCATGCACAATCCACTCCGACTTCGGATTCACCACCGTCTGTTTGCTCTCAAACTCATAGTGACACTTGTTTTGCACGACGGTTCCTTTGTAGATTGGATTACGGATGATATTTCTGATAAGCGCAGGGGAAAGCATTTTTCCGCTTCTGTTCGTATATCCTTTTTGATACAGGATTTCGGCGCTGGTATGGGTTCCGTATCCGTTTGCCGATAATCGGAAAATCATGCGTATCATCTCCGCTTCACCTTCATCAATTACAATCGTTTTATCCGAAAGCTTTTTCAGACCGTACATCCGATTTGTAAAAACGAAACTTTTCCCTTCCTTTTGTCTGTTTTTATGGGCATTGTTGATTTTTTTGCTCAGTTCCCGGCTGTATTCCTCCGCCAGAATTGCCTTAATTCCGGTAATAAGCGCATCATCCGGTGTATAAAACTTTCCTTCCAGATACATGTATAGTTTCTTTTGATTTTTTTGCATCCGTTCCAGAAAAAGATACCAGTCTTTTGTATTCCGCATCAGGCGGTCCTGACTCTTGATAACGATAATATCAAATTTATCCTGTTCCAAATCTTGATACAGCCTGGCATACTCGCTTCTTCCCTTGACCGTAGTGCCGCTTTTGGCCTCCACATAGGTATCTATGAACTTCCATCCCTTTTCATGAATACAGTTCTCAGACTCCCGAACCTGTTTTATCAGCGCATCTTTCTGGCTCTCTTCCTCAGTACTGCACCGGTTATATGTAACCGCACGCAGCTGCTCCATGATTTTTCCTCCTATGATTTATAAGATGTATAAAATGTCCTATTGGTTCCCTCTGTCTTCCTCCCCGGACGCTCCGAAACTTCTTTCCTGTATCAGCTCCATGATTCCGACGGCTTCTTCTTTTGTGATATATCCGTCCTGTTCCAAAATCCTCGTAATGCTTCTAAGAATCTCTGCCCTTTCCGGCTGCACGGGCTTCCCTCCTGCTGCATCTTTTTACAATTTATGTAACTGACCCGTTTTTTATCTCTATCGGAGGATATGTTGTCTGTCCATTTCATTTGCGCTTTCCATCTCTTCCAGCTCAATATGCTGATTACGTCCATTATCATCCTGTGCGCCATCGCCATGATTCTGTATAAACTGATTCAAAGTCTGGAACATTCCTATAAGAAAAAAAAATAAGGGGGAATCTTATACAGATTCTCCCTCATCTTCCCACATCACGGTTCTCCCCATTTCCTGCGATTTTTTCACATCGATAATTCTCTGATTCGAAGACCCCCGGAAACGCAGGCTGATATCTTTTTGCGCCTCTACAAATTCTCCGTCTACAATGACATCAAGATAAGACAACAGCTCTCTCGTCTCTTCCCATTTCCCGCAAAAATTATCCAGAATATCCCGGTCGTAAAGATACCCTGTGTAACACCAGATTGTTTTATCCGGATACTGTTCCTTCACTCTGCGAAGCAACGGTAAAAGCCCCTGCTGGTTCACATATTCCATCGGTTCCCCTCCAAGAAGCGTCAAACCCGCAATATAGGAAGGTTCCAACAGTTTTATGATTTTTTCCATATCTTCTTTCGTAAATTCTCTGCCGTACTGAAAGTCCCAGGTCATTTCATTGAAACAGCCATTGCAATGATGCGTGCAGCCGCTGACAAAAACAGTCACTCGCACGCCCGGTCCATTGGCAATATCACATTCTTTTATTTCCGAAAAATACATAGACTCATCATCCCTTCTTAGAGATGCAGCACCCGTTCCTGAATCTCCTGTGTTCTTCCCTGATTCCAGAATTGTGTGCCGATATAACCGCAGGTACGTCTTGCAACATTCATTTTGTCCTGCTCTCTGTTTCCGCAATTTGGACACTCCCATACAAGCTTTCCGTCCGCATCCGACACGATTTTGATTTCTCCGTGATAATCACAAACCTGACAATAATCGCTCTTGGTGTTCAGCTCCGCATACATAATGTGGTCATAAATATGTTTCATGACCGCCAGCACGGCATCCAGATTGTTCTCCATATTGGGTACTTCCACATAGCTGATTGCACCGCCCGGAGAAAGTTCCTGAAACTGCGATTCAAAGGTCAGTTTCTCAAATGCGTTTATCTCTTCGCCCACATGAACATGGTAGCTGTTCGTAATATAATTTCTGTCCGTTACACCCGGAATCGTGCCAAAGCGCTTCTGCAGACATTTCGCAAATTTATAGGTTGTGGACTCTAAAGGCGTACCGTACAGACTGAAATCAATATTGGTATCCTTTGCCCATTTCTTACAGGAATCGTTAAGCCGCCGCATCACTTCCAGCGCAAAAGGCGTTGCCGACGCATCCGTATGGGATTTTCCGGTCATAAATCTTGTGCACTCGCATAACCCGGCATAACCGAGCGATATTGTGGAATACCCTCCATAAAGCAATTTATCAATCGGTTCGCCTTTTTTCAGTCTTGCGAGCGCGCCATACTGCCACAAAATCGGTGCAACGTCGGAAGGCGTGCCTTTTAGCCGCTCATGCCTGCACATCAGTGCGCGCCTGCATAACTCCAGTCTTTCTTCAAATATCTTCCAGAATTTCTCCATATCTTTTCCCGAAGAACAGGCAATATCTACCAGATTCAGCGTTACCACACCCTGATTAAATCTGCCATAGAATTTTGGTTTATCATTTTCATCATGATAGACGGTCAGGAAGGAACGACACCCCATACAGGTATAACAATTACCGTTTTTCAGTTTTTTCATGATTTTTTCGGAAATATAATCCGGCACCATCCGTCTGGAGGTACATTTCGCCGCTAATTTCGTCAGATGCCAGTATTTGCTTCCTTCGGAAATATTATCTTCTTCCAGTACATAAATCAATTTCGGGAACGCCGGTGTAATATAAACGCCTTTCTCATTCTTTACGCCGCGAATACGCTGATTCAGCATTTCTTCTATGACAAGCGCAAGGTCGTCTCGCGTCTGTCCCTCCGGCACTTCATCAATGTACATGAAAACCGTTACAAATGGCGCCTGTCCGTTGGTTGTCATCAGCGTAATGACCTGATACTGTATCATCTGTACACCGCGGTTGATTTCCTCGCGCACACGCATTTCCGCGATTTCATTAATCTGCTCGTCAGTCAGGGAAAGCTTCATTCTGTCCATCTCTTCGCGAACCTCTTTCCGAAGCTTCAGCCGACTAACCTGAACAAACGGCGCAAGATGCGCCAAAGATATGCTCTGTCCGCCATACTGCGAACTCGCAATCTGCGCGATGCACTGTGTTGCAACATTGCAGGCAGTAGAAAAACTTTTAGGCGTGTCAATCATCGTTTCGCTGATGACCGTTCCGTTCTGCAGCATATCTTCCAGATTGACAAGACAGCAATTGTGCATATGCTGCGCAAAGTAATCCGCATCATGAAAATGGATAATTCCCTGCTCGTGCGCATCTACAATATCTTCCGGCAGCAAAAACCGTTTTGTGATATCCTTGCTTACCTCGCCTGCCATATAATCTCGCTGCACGCTGTTCACGGTTGGATTTTTATTGGAATTTTCCTGTTTTACCTCTTCATTATTGCACTCAAGAAGCGTTAAAATCTGCTCGTCAGTTGAATTGGATTTTCGCACAAGCGCACGTTTATAACGATAAGTGATATAATTTCTCGCCATCGTATACGCATTATATTTCATCAGTTGATTCTCTACCATATCCTGAATCTCTTCAACATTGGGAGAATACTTCATTTCCTCACAATGGTCGGCCACCACTTCCGCAATCGCATCGATTTCGCTCTCCGTCAGTTTGTCCTCTTCTCTGACCGTATCGTTTGCTTTTTTGATGGCATTGATGATTTTATCCAAATCAAATACCACTTCCGCACCGCTTCTTTTAATAATTTTCATACATACACTCCTTGTCCGTTGAAACGGACATTCATTCCATATTAACCATTTTTTTGCCCGTTTCACATACTATATATTGTATCATGGTTAATTTTTATGTCAAGGTATTGTGTCCATTTATTTCATGATTTATTTATTCCATTTAAGGATTAGGGTGTCAAAAGGCGCTTCACGGAATGAAACAGGGCAGATTGCCCGGCAG
>CAJTRK010000015.1 GCA_910578475.1 uncultured Lachnospiraceae bacterium
TATTTTCAAAGAAGTTATAAGAAAATATTCTTTATACAAATATATGGATTCCAAAGCTTCACTGGATAGAAAAAATACTGACAAGATATATTGGTTATTGGATAATTATCCTGAATTTGAAAAACTATATTCTGATTCAAATTCTGAAAAAGTAATTAATCTTTCAGAGAGAAAGTGGGAAATTTTTGCATTAAAAAAAATTATTAATGATATTCACAATGGAAAATCATACAATGTATCTGATTTAGTGGTGTCCGATACTGAAGATTATATACCATATGTTACCAGAACAGACGAGAATAATGGAATATCGCTGTGTGTCGAAGAAAAAGAATATGCAGGACTTGAAAAGGGAAAGGCAATTACGATAGGAGATACAACATCGACAATTTTTTATCAACAATCAGATTTTATTACTGGTCCACATATTATTGTAATAAGAGCAGAGTGGTTCAATATTTATACGGCTAGTTTTCTGATAGCACTTCTTAATATGGAGAAATATAGATACCCTGTTTTTGGACGTGCTTTTTCAAAAGAATTAATACAGGAAACATTATTGCCTCTTCCAGTAAACAGCAAAGGTAAGCCTGATTATGATTTTATGGAAGAATATGTGAAGTCATTACCATATAGCTCAAATTTACTGTGATGAGATATCCTGCTGCACAGATAAATTTCCGTTTGTGAAATTTGTGAAATTGCTGCTCTTTTTCTGAAACTTTTCTTGACATCCTGAAAAGCGCATGCTAGAATAACAGAAATCTCATAAAAGAAACCGTTGAAGCGGAGATAACGGCAATGATGCCTGTACAGAGAACCCGTGGGGCTGAGAATCGGGGAAGAAACAAGTTGTCAAATGGACCGCTGAGGGTGCAGTCAAATGCCGGATACCGATTGGAATTTCCTTTCATATCAGGCAAAGTATTCTGCAACGTAGGGGCATACGTCAGTTGCCGGGGATATGTTGGTATCCTGCTAAGCGTACGGAATCATTTCCGTAAATCAAGGTGGCACCGCGGATAGAAGTTTATTCGTCCTTGACAGATATTTTATTCTGTCAGGGACTTTTTTGCGTGCACATTTCATAAAGGAGGCCATAACACCATGAAATTTTTAAAGCGGTCTTTGAATTAAAGCAACTGTGCAATCTGCTCTGCACAGGCAAAAAAGGGAAGACACTATATTCGTGGGGGGAACAAATTATTAAAAGGAGAGTATATCAGATGATTAAAGAAGCAATTGTTAAAATCGTAAACAAAGAAGACCTTACCTATAACGAGGCATATACCGTTATGAATGAAATTATGAACGGCGAGACGACGCCGACACAAAACGCCGCATTTCTTGCCGCACTTTCCACCAAAAGCGCCAAAGCCGAAACGACCGACGAAATTGCCGGGTGTGCCGCCGCGATGCGAAATCACGCCGTCAAAGTAACAACAGACATGGAGCTGATGGAAATCGTCGGAACCGGCGGCGACAATGCACACAGTTTCAATATCTCCACCACCTCCGCCATCGTATGTGCGGCGGGCGGGCTTAAAGTAGCCAAACACGGCAACCGGGCGGCCTCTTCCCAATGCGGAACAGCCGACTGTCTGGAAGCGCTCGGCGTGAATATCATGCAGAGTCCCCTTCGCTGCATCGAACTATTGAAAGAAGCCGGCATGTGCTTTTTCTTCGCTCAAAAATATCATACCTCCATGAAATATGTTGGCGCTATCCGCAAAGAACTCGGCTTCCGCACAGTCTTTAATATTCTTGGACCGCTTACGAACCCCGGCAGCCCGACGATGCAGCTCCTCGGCGTATATGATGAATATCTGGCCGCACCGCTGGCACAGGTACTGATAAATCTCGGCGTCCGGCGCGGTATGGTCGTATACGGTCAGGATAAGCTGGATGAAATTTCCATAAGCGCGCCGACAACCGTATGTGAAATCAAAGACGGCTGGTTTAAATCTTACATTATCACTCCCGAACAATTTGGCTTTGCACGTTGTTCCAAATCCGACCTTGTCGGCGGCGCTCCGGAAGAAAATGCTCAAATCGTACGGGCCATTCTGAACGGAGAAAAAGGACCCAAACGTAATGCCGTGCTGATGAATGCAGGCGCCGCCCTTTATATAGGCGGCAAAGCCGAAAATATGGAAAATGGCGTTCGTTTTGCCGCGGATTTGATTGATTCCGGCAGAGCGGAGAAAACGCTTCAAAAACTGATTGAAATCAGTAACCGCCCCGACGCGGAATAAAACACTCTGACAGTTCGGAACAAACAACATCTGACCGAAAGGAGCATTTTCTGACCAATGACCATTTTAGACCAGCTTGCCGCTCACGCGAAAGAACGCGTCGAACAGGCCAAAAAAAGAATATCGGCGGAAACAATCAGACGGCAGGCTCTTTCGTTTATGAGTCCCATGCCGGAATCCGGGACCGTCCAAAGCTTTCCTTTTGAAAAAGCGCTTCAAAAACCGGAGATTTCTTTTATCTGCGAATGTAAAAAAGCATCTCCCTCTAAGGGACTGATTGCTCCGGATTTTCCTTATTTACAAATAGCCAGGGAGTATGAAGCCGCCGGAGCGGATTGTATTTCCGTCCTGACCGAGCCGAAATGGTTCCTCGGCAGCGACCGTTATCTGGAAGAAATTTCTGCTGCCGTTTCCATCCCCTGTCTGCGGAAAGACTTTACTGTTGACGAATATATGATTTACGAAGCCAGACTGCTCGGCGCTTCCGCAGTACTCCTGATTTGTTCCATCCTGTCGGTGGAACAGCTTCGGGAATATATCGGCATCTGCGATGAACTGGGACTGTCCGCGCTTGTAGAAGCCCATAATGAATCTGAAGTGCAAGTGGCATTAAATGCCAAAGCACGCATCATCGGCGTCAATAACCGCAATCTGAAAGATTTTTCCGTCGATACGGAAAACAGCCGCCGTCTTCGCCTCCTGATACCGGATTCCGTTTTGTTTGTTTCCGAAAGCGGCGTAAGGAACGAGGATGACATACGAAAGCTCGCCGAAATCGGCGCTGATGCGGTCTTAGTCGGTGAAACGCTGATGCGGGCGGAGGAAAAAAAGGCAAAACTCGACCAACTGCGCAGCGGTTTATCTTCTGAGAAACAAAGCCAAAACGAATAAAATCGGAGGAATCTCATGACCAAAATCAAACTCTGCGGCCTTTCCAGGCCATGCGATATCGAGGCGGCAAACCATTTAAAACCCGAATATATCGGTTTTGTCTTCTCTCCGGAAAGCAAACGGTATATTGACAAGAACAGAGCGGCTGCTTTCAGAAGACTGCTTGCTCCCGCCATTCAGGCGGTCGGTGTATTCGTCAATGAAGACCCCCGGGTCATTGCCGCTTATCTGGAGCAGGGAATTATTGATATCGCTCAGCTCCACGGCCGCGAGTCAGCCGCTTATATCCGACAACTGCAATGCCTTACTGACAAACCGCTCATACAGGCTTTCCGCATAAATTCGGAACGGGACGTCGAATCCGCCAACACAAGCTGTGCCAGCGATATTCTGCTCGATTCCGGACCGGGCGGCACGGGCACGGTATTTGACTGGAAACTGCTCGGACAGATAAACCGGCCCTATTTTCTGGCCGGCGGCCTGACGTCCCATAATGCCGCCGATGCCGTTCTGTCTCTGAGGCCCTATGCCGTAGACGTCAGCTCCGGCATTGAAACAGGCGGCCAGAAAGACATTGCCAAAATGAACGCTTTTGTCTCCGTCGTAAGAGCGGCGGACAAAATACCCCAAAAATAAAAAAGGGAACAGAGAAACAGAAAACAGAAGAATATCAATTCAGAAAGAAGGTAATCACATGACCAATCCAAACGGCCGTTTCGGCTCCCACGGCGGACAATACATTCCCGAAACATTGATGAACGCCGTCATCGAGCTGGAAAAGGCATATAACCATTACAAAAACGACCCTGTATTTAATGAAGAGCTGACGGAACTTTTTAATGAATATGCGGGCAGACCGTCAAGACTCTACTATGCGGAAAAAATGAGCCGTGACCTGGGCGGCGCGAAAATTTATCTCAAACGGGAAGATTTGAATCATACCGGCTCGCACAAAATCAACAACGTACTCGGGCAGGCTCTGCTCGCCAGAAAAATCGGCAAGACCCGCCTCATTGCAGAAACCGGCGCCGGACAGCACGGCGTCGCCACAGCGACCGCCGCCGCTCTGATGGGGATGGAATGCGTTGTTTTCATGGGGGAAGAAGATACCGTCCGCCAGGCATTGAATGTCTATCGAATGCGCCTGCTCGGAGCGGAAGTCGTTCCGGTCAAAACGGGAACCGCAACGTTAAAAGACGCCGTTTCCGAAGCAATGCGCGAATGGACTTCCCGCATTGCCGATACGCATTACTGCTTAGGCTCCGTTATGGGCCCGCATCCTTTTCCAACCATCGTGCGTGATTTTCAGTCAGTCATTTCAAAAGAAATTAAAGAGCAGCTTTCTTCCAAAGAAGGAAAGCTTCCGGACGCGGTTATCGCCTGTGTCGGCGGCGGCTCCAACGCGATGGGAAGTTTTTATCATTTCATGGAAGACAAGAATGTAAGGCTTATCGGCTGCGAAGCCGCCGGAAGGGGCATTGACACTTTTGAGACGGCCGCCACCATTAATACGGGAAAAGAAGGCATCTTTCACGGCATGAAATCCTATTTCTGTCAGGACGAATACGGTCAGATTGCTCCTGTTTATTCGATTTCCGCCGGGCTGGATTATCCCGGTATCGGACCGGAACACGCTTATCTGCACGATATCGGCAGAGCGGAATATGTACCCGTGACGGACGACGAAGCGGTATGCGCTTTCGAATATCTTTCCCGGACAGAAGGCATTATTCCCGCAATCGAATCGGCCCATGCCGTCGCACATGCCATGAAACTTGCACCGAACATGCAAAAAGACCAGATTATCGTAATTACCATTTCCGGGAGAGGCGACAAGGACTGCGCCGCCATCGCCCGATACAGAGGGGAGAATCTTTATGAGTAGAATAAAATCGGCTTTTGAAAACAGAAAGGCTTTTATTGCCTTTATCACCTGCGGAGACCCGGACCTGGAAACTACGGCGGCAGCCGTCCGCGCCGCCGCAGAAAACGGAGCGGACCTCATTGAACTCGGCATTCCCTTTTCCGACCCGACAGCGGAAGGCCCCGTAATTCAGGATGCAAACATCCGCGCATTAAGCGGCGGCGTTACGACGGACAAAATCTTTGACCTCGTCAGAGAACTGCGGCAGGATGTGCAGACTCCTTTTGTCTTTATGACTTACGCCAACCTTATTTTTTCCTATGGAACGGAACGTTTCCTCTCAGCCTGTCAGGATATCGGAATCGACGGTCTGATTCTGCCCGATTTGCCTTTTGAGGAAAAGGATGAATTTCTGCCGGCCTGTCGGAAATACGACGTAGACCTGATTTCGCTCATCGCGCCCACCTCGGCGGACCGCATCGCCATGATTGCCCGGGAAGCGGACGGATTTCTTTATATTGTCTCTTCTCTCGGCGTTACCGGTATGAGAAATGAAATCAAAACGGACCTTTCCTCTATCGTTTCGGTCATCCGTCAGAATACCAGCCTTCCCTGCGCCATCGGCTTTGGTATTTCCACGCCGGAACAGGGACGGGCAATGGCCGCCGTTTCTGACGGCGCCATCGTCGGTTCCGCCATTATCAAATTATTGGAGAAATACGGCAAAGACGCGCCGGCGCACATCGGAAAATACGTCCGCACCATGAAGGAGGCGTTGAGAACCGCCTGAAATACAGGAAAGTTTCTATCATATTTCTGTCCGTAGTCTTTATACCAGAAATTCCCGGAGCAATGATTCCAGTTCCTTAGCCTCTGTGCGGGAAAGCACGGAATCCTCCGGTCTTTCTGATGCCTTTTGAGTTGTTTCAGGCATTTCTTCCGCCGCCTGTACGTTCGTTTCCGTCCGCGCGCTTTCTTTTTCCTGCACACGCTCTTCTCCCTGCACAAGTTTTAAATCCAGCGTCGTCTGCTCCAGTCTGTTCACCAGATGGTTTTCCAGATAGTCTATCAGATTTGTACGAAGTATCTGTGTTTTCCCCACAATATCCACGAGGGAAGAAATCGCAAAGTAACAGTATAATCCCAGAAAACTGATGATATAATAAGGAACAATATAAAGTATGGACTCTCCTGCAATAATTCCCCGGCACGCCCCGATTCCGGAAATCAATATGGACAACAATACGAGCTGCCCGGAAAGGTGTTTCAGGACGGACAGCGAGAATCCGCATATTTTCAGCTGATTCATATACTTGTCCACGAAAACGGCAATGTTGGACATGCCTTCATGCAGTTGGCAACAACTCGAAAATTTCAGTTTTAACTGTTGTAAAGATTTATTTGCCGTAGAAGACATATTTTCCGATTCCCAAATCAGTTTATGGCAGAGCACACCCATACTGACTTGACATATAATACTAAAAGACAGCAAAATCAGGATAGGAACCATAAATTCCGGATGTTTGAATACAATTTGCATCATATCAGCAATCACGCCTTTCTTTTCTTTTCATAAATCCATTATAGGCATGAAGCAGAAGAATCTCAATAATTCCGAACGTGTAAGGCATCCATAAGTTTCTCCCTTTTTCGTGCGGCCAGTACATTTTGAAAATGCAGGATTTGTTGTATTTCTGCCTGCAAACACTGGAAACTGTCAGAAATTTGTGATATAGTTGGGTCAATGGTTCAACCATGGAAAAAGGAGGTCATTGTTATGGTATATAAACCGCAGGGCGTATGCTCTAATGCAATCAACATTGAAGTGGAAGACGGCGTCATCAAACATGTTTCTTTTACAGGCGGATGCAACGGCAATCTGCAGGGGATTTCCAGTCTCGTTACCGGTATGAAGGCTGAAGACGCCATTCAGAAATTAAAAGGAATTAAATGCGGTTTTAAAAGCACATCCTGTCCGGACCAGCTGGCCTGCGCCCTTGAACAGATTGCGGCAGGCGCGAATTAAACGTACATTTATTTTCAGGAGGCTTTTCTCATATGAGCAAAAAAATTGTATTGACAGGCGGAGGAACGGCCGGACATGTAACGCCTAACATTGCACTGATTCCCAAATTAAAGGAACTGGGCTACGAAATTTATTACATGGGTTCCTATGACGGCATAGAGAAAAAACTGATTGAGGATTTTGATATTCCATATTACGGAATTGCAACGGGAAAATTCCGCAGGTATTTTGACCCGAAGAATTTTTCAGACCCGTTCCGTGTCCTTAAAGGTATGGCCGAAGCCAGAAAATATTTAAAAGAAATCAGTCCGGATATTGTCTTTTCCAAAGGCGGCTTTGTGAGCGTGCCCGTTGTCAGGGCGGCTTCTTCTCTCGGCGTGCCCTGTGTCATACACGAATCCGATATGACACCCGGACTTGCCAATAAGCTTTGCATCCCGGTAGCCAGAAAGGTCTGCTGTAATTTCCCGGAAACATTCAAACTTCTTCCCGCTGATAAAGCCGTTCTCACCGGTTCGCCGATTCGTGAGGAACTGCTTCGGGGCAATAAAGAAGCCGCTTACAAATTATGCGGTTTCGATTCTTCCAAGCCGGTCATCATGGTCATCGGCGGCAGTCTCGGTTCGGCCGCAATCAACCAGGCAGTTCGGGACTCTTTACCGGCTCTTCTAAACGATTTTCAGATTGTTCACTTGTGCGGTAAAGAAAAAATGGATAATCTGCTCCTGACGACTAAGGGCTATAAGCAGTTTGAATATATTAAATCCGAATTAAAAGATATTTTTGCAATGGCGGATATTGTTATTTCCAGAGCGGGCGCCAACGCCATTAATGAGCTGCTGGCCCTGAATAAACCCAATCTGCTGATTCCGCTGCCATCCGGAAGCAGCCGCGGAGACCAGATTTTAAACGCAAAGTCTTTCGAAGCACAGGGCTTCAGCATTGTTGTGGATGAAGACGACCTGACGAGCAAGCTTCTTGTGGAAAAAGTTCAGGAATTGTATTTTACAAGGCTTACCTATATCAATGCGATGAGCAAAAGCTCTCAGAAAGATGCAATCGGCACGATTACTTCCATTATCGAGAATATCGCTGCAGAAGGAAAAACTGACCAATGAAAAAAAATGAGATTACCTTAACAGAAGAACAGATGCGGGAACGGGCGGCAGAGGGGTATTTTATCAGAGATTTGGAAAAAGACCGCGTCTACTGCCCGACAGGAGAAATCCTTCGTAAAAAATCCATCCGTAAAAACGGCGATATTCGTTATGCAAATAAAATGGCATGTAAACAGTGCGAATATAAAAGCAAATGTACACGCTCCGTCTGGAAAGAAGTCGATTTCCCGGAAAAAGTATGGGAAATGCGCAATGTCAACTGGTTAAAAGCGGAGGACAGGGCAGAGTGAAACGCCGCGCTCTCTTTCCGGCCGGCCTTACAGGCATATTCCCTTTGGGGTTTCATCTTGACATTACATGAGGATTGTGTTATTTTCATATTAGGCGATTGCCTAATATAAGAGAAAGACGACTTTTCGATGATGAAAAAAAGTAAAAAGAAGAACGCATCACATAAAAAATCTCCCCACAGAAAACAGGTTTTCGACGACATTCTCAACCTGGACGAAAAATGGGATGAAGACTGGGAGCATATCGAAAAAGAAGCCGACGAGGATGACTGGGAAGAAGATTTCCACATCTCCGTCAGCCGAAAAATACTTTTTTCTACGGCGGCAGGATGTGCGCTGTTATGCCTTGCAGCCGTCATTTTCCTTTTTCTGCCTTCTGAAAGCGACACGGCACAGACAGCTGCCGCGCTGTATTTGAATCCGCCTCAAACCACCCCCACGATTCCACGGCCGACTGTTACGATTCAGGCGGAAGTTTCCGCCGGCGCACTGGACGATGCCGAAGACCCGCAGAGTTCCGGCGCGGCGGGCAATGAAGAAACAGGCGCAGAAGTAACTCTTTCCAAAGACAATGAGGCGGAAACTTCCGATATTACTCTCGGAATTGACGTTTCCAAATATCAGGGAACAATCAATTGGGCCGAGGTGAAAGCTTCCGGTGTGGATTTTGCCATGATTCGCGTAGGCTACCGGGCCAAATCCACCGGAGAGATTTTTGAAGACCCTACCGCAAGATATAATATGCAGGAAGCGCAGGCCGCAGGCATTCAAATAGGCGCCTACTTCTTTTCCTCCGCCGTTACCCGGGACGAAGCCAAAGAAGAAGCCGCCTTTACCGCGAATCTTATCGCCAAATATAGAATCACTTATCCGGTCGCTTTTAACTGTGAAGATTTCCGGTCGCCCGACAGCCGCCAGAACGGGCTGGACGCCACACAGCGGACGGAACTCGCCTGCGCTTTTCTGGATG
The DNA here is from genome assembly GCA_910578475.1 of uncultured Lachnospiraceae bacterium. Taxonomy (GTDB): domain Bacteria; phylum Bacillota; class Clostridia; order Lachnospirales; family Lachnospiraceae; genus UBA3282. The sequence goes on from CAJTRK010000015.1 coordinate 9,415, forward strand.
AGATTTCCGCGGCGGGATATACGCCCATGTTCTATGCCTCCAAAGGCGAACTGGAAGGCAATGCGGAGTGGAATACAGATACGCTGACCTCAAAATATAAAATATGGGTAGCGCAGTACCCGGACAAACCCTATCCCGATACCGCTTCTTCCAGTTACTCCGGCAGCCATGATATGTGGCAGTATACCAGTCAGGGAACCGTTGCGGGCATTTCCAGAAAAACAGACGTCAACATCGCTTATTTCGGCTATTTGCAGGAAGCCGAGGCAAAGGATGCAACGCCTGCCGAAACGGTAGAAGCCAATCCGGAAGTGGGCATTATTTTCACAGAAGTGAACGAGACAGTTACCGCCAAACAGGAAACGAACCTGCGTACCGAACCGAGCACCCTGAACGACGATTCCATCGTCGGTAAACTTGTGCACGGCGACACCGCTACCAGAACGGGCATCGGCCATAACGGCTGGTCAAGAGTCATCTATAACGGCCAGACACTTTACGCCGTCACGAACTACCTGACGATCGACATGAACGATACCGGACAACAGGCTCCGCCGCAGGGCCCCATCTATACACCGGTCAACGAACAGGTGACGGCTAAAATGGAAGCAAATCTGCGCACGGAACCGAGTACGGCAAGCGACGATACCATCGTCGGCCTTCTCCGCAACGGAGAAACGCTTACCCGAACCGCTGTCGGCGATAACGGCTGGTCACAGCTTGACTATAACGGGCAGACGGTATATGCGGTCAGCAGTTATCTGATTGTGCAATAAAGCGAAAGCCGGGGCTGTCATTCCTGACAGCCCCTTCCTTATTCTCTACTCCGCTTCCCGTAATCTCTCCACAATGCTTTTCTTCTGCAGATTCCGGTGTGCAAGTATCGGCGTCAGCATCGCCACACCCACGAGCGCAGGCATCAGCATGAAAAACGGCAGAATCCTGAAACGATACTCGAAGAATAACAGCACCTGATTTAATGCCTTTAAAACAAACCATGACAGCGGCGCTCCGACCACAAACGCAATGCTGCCGGAAATGGCTACATAACAGACGCCTTCGCAGACGAGCATCTTCCGCAGTTGCTCGTTAGTCATACCAATGCTTTGCAGCATGGCAAATTCACGCCTTCTGGAGATGACTTCCGTTACCATCGCATTGATAAAGTTTAACATTCCGACAATGGCAATGACAACACATAATGCAATACCAAGTGAAGCAATAATCGTCAGCATTTTTTCAAACTCTTGCCGAAGAGAGTCTTTGGACACATATCCCATCTCCGGATGCGCATCACTGTATGCTATGAGCGCGCTTTCAAAATCCTTCTGATATTCATCTTCAATCTGATAAGATACGGCAAAAAGCTCCCCTCTTTCCACAATATCCGGCAGGGGCAGAACGACGTCACAGGCATTTGTGAAATAGCGGTGTAAATTCATGCTGGCCGGAATTTCTACAATTGCCATGACCTCATATTCTTTTGAGTCCAGATTTTCATACCGGACATCCACCGTTTCCCCGGTTTCATCTTTCACATCATAACATACAGATGCGTCCGTAATGCTCTCCACCGTTACTTTATCTCCCGGATGATACGCATGTTCCTCTGCAGAAATGTGGAATTCTCCGAGCATAGTTCCGAGCAGAATATAGTCTCCGCTCAGGAACTTCTCAATATCAAGCGTTCCTTCCAGCACTTTCAGATTCTGCAGAAGTTCCTCACTGTATCCGTAGAAAAATCCCCCCATATTATTCTCTTCACCGCTCAACATCCGTTCCAGTTTCTCTTCTACATAAATTTCTCTTCTTAATTTGCCTTCCGCATCCAGCTTCCGGTACTGCTCCCGCGCTTTTTCATCCATCAGGAGACGGTTTCCGTAACGAACCCACATTTCATTTCTGCCTTCAATGCCTTTCTGTGCATCCGCAAGAGACAGATACTCCGGTTCTATTGTTATTTCTCCGCTTCTCGGAGAACTCAGCATTTCATTGATGTGGCCGAGCAGATAATCGCCGGCAATTCGCTGTTCCATATACCGGTCCAGACGGAAATTGGTTACGGCCGTCGTAATCAGCGCCAGCAGTATCATACTGAAAGAAAGCGCCGCGATTACCGTTACGGTGGAACGCTTATTTCTGCCCAGACTGGCAACTGCCATAGAAACTGCACGGAAGTGATTATGCCGCTTTTTCTCTTCTATGCCGCTTTTTCTTTTACAATTTTTCTTTTCCTTTTTCCTAACATTTTCCGCCCCCGTATATTTCACCGCTTCAATCGGAGACACACTCCCGGCAATCTTTCCGGGCTTACGGCAGCTGATAAAAACCGTTAAGGCCGAAAAGAACGCGCTGAAAACAAATATCCATGGATTAAATGCCAGGGAAATATGGCCCCTTGTGCCGTCGTCTATCTGCATGGATAAAGGCAGAATGATTTTTCCGATTCCGTAGCCTATGATAAGGCCGATGGGTATTCCTGCCGCGGACAGAACCGCTGCCTGCCGTCTCACCAGCCTGTGAATCTGCTGCTTTGTCGTTCCGATTGTTTTCAGCAATCCATAAAAACGAATATCGCCGATAACGGAAATCTGAAAAATATTATAAATAATCAGATAACCCGTTATCAGAATAATCACAATGACCGCGCCGAGCAGCAGGATTGTAGACATATCGACACTTTCCACGCGATTGCGCACATATGCCCAGTTCACTCCATATTTCAGTTCCGTTCCCGGTTCATATCCGGCGTTTCGTATCACCGTACAGACTTTGTCTTCCAGATTGGAATCTTGATAAAAGAACAGATTTACCGTCATCAGCCCGACAGCCTTTTCTTCCAGATGCACTTTTCCCCATGCTTTGAAATCTTCATCCGTCAGGCCGCCTTTTAACTCCTTCCAGTAGTTTTCCGACAAAAAAAGCTCGCTGGCATGTGCCACATAGTTGCCTTCATAATAGCCGCATACAACAAACTCTTCTTCGATTTCTTTTCCCTGAAAAGAAAAACGAATCGGCACATTTACGCCGAGCTCATGAGGCAGACCCAGTTCGTCCAAAATGAAAGTATCGACGATAATTTCGTTTCTTTCGACTGGAAGACGCCCTTCTTCCAACGAAACAAACATATTCTCCAGCCAGTCTTCTTCCGGCAGATAGCGCAGCTCGGCCGAACGTTTTACGATATTATCCGCAATCCCGATAAAGATATTGTAATTGTATTCTTTGATGAGCGGGTCCTGAATAACCTTTTCAAACTGCTCTTTTGTGGCCTCTTTCAGCCCCGCATGGAATTTTCCGCCAACTTCCTGCATTATCTCTTCCTGCGTCACCTGCATGATGCCGCTCGTCAAAGAGAATACCGCCGTAAAAAGCACTCCCGTCAGAATAATCGCCATCATGGCAAACAGATTCCTGATACGGTTATTTTTAAGACTGCGCGCCGATAATCTGCGGATTGCCGCTCCGTTATTGTTCTTCATCGAAAACACCCCCTGCCGTTCTTTCTGTGATGTTCCGGGAGAAGGCCGCGGCATGATGGTCATCCACAATTTTCCCGTCTTCAATATGAATGACCCGGTCACAGAGCTGTGATAAAGCCTCATTATGCGTAATCATGACGATTGTCTGGTGAAACCGCTCTCCGGTCAGTTTCAAAAGCCCCAAAACTTCCTGTGCCGTCTTGCTGTCCAGATTTCCGGTCGGCTCATCCGCCAGAATGATAGCCGGTTTGGTTACAAGCGCGCGGGCAATCGCCACCCGCTGCTGCTGCCCGCCGGAAAGCTGCCCCGGAAGGTTATTCAGCTTATTCTGCAGACCGAGCGTCCGCACGATATCATTCACAAATTCCCTATCCACCGGTCTTCCGTCAAGTTCCAGCGGAAGGACAATGTTTTCATAAATGCTCAAAATCGGAACCAGATTAAAGCTTTGAAAAATGAAGCCGATATGCCGCCTTCTGAAAATGGTCAGTTCCTTTTCATTCAAGTCAAAAATTTTTTTGCCCGCCACGGTTACGCTTCCTTCCGTGGCATAATCCAGGCCGCCGAGCATATGGAGCAAAGTCGATTTCCCCGAACCGGATGTGCCGACAATGGCCGTAAATTCTCCTTCTTCGATGCTTAAATCCACGCCGTTCAGCGCTTTCACCATCGTATCGCCGTCACCGTAATACTTTTTCAGATTTTGTACTTCCAGTATTTTCATATAAATAACCACGCCTTTCTTTCAACCTGCAGACTTTCCCTCCAACATTATCTGTCAATGCGGATATAAAGTTACAGGGAATCATTTCACTTTTCAATTTATTCTATCAGACGCTTCTGACAATCCCCTGACAATCGAAAAGAAAAGTTATGACAATTTTGTCAGAATATAAAAGGCAAAGACATTTCAGACATATGAAAAGGCTTTCGGTACATCATGTAACCGGAAGCCTTTTGTTCTTTACAGAAACTGCTGTCTGCCGCGCTGTTTTATGCCGCTGCGCTTTCTGTCTTATCTTTGGAATATAATATTTTCAGAATAATCGGTGTCATAACGGAGGAAATAATAATCAGCAAAATAACCGATGTAAAATAAACCGGCGTAAGCAGACCTGCCGTAAGTCCCTTCTGCGATACAATCAGCGCCACCTCGCCTCTTGTCATCATACCAACGCCTATCTTCAGGGAATCCAGCTGATTGAACTTACACAGACGCGCCATCAGGCCGCATCCGATAACCTTTGAAAACAGTCCTACCAGTACGAATGCGATGGAAAAGACAAGAATACCCATACTGATATTATCCACATTCGTTTTCAGACCTATACTCGCAAAGAAAATCGGCCCGAACATGATATAGGAATTGGTATCCATTTTTTCCGCTATGTACTTGGAATCACGAATCGAACAAAGAATGATTCCCGCCACATAAGCGCCCGTAATATCCGCAATTCCGAAATATTTCTCCGCAATGTATGCCATAGCCAGACAGAAAGCCAGCCCGGCAATGGGAATCCTCCTCGTATGCGGATATCTGGTATCCACCATTTTAAAGACTTTATAACTGAGGAATCCGACCACAATCGCAAATACGAAGAACAATACGGTATTCACCAATACGGCCGACGGCCTTGATTCAGGATTCTTAAAGCCAATAACAAAAGTAAGAACGATAATACCGATAACATCGTCGATAATTGCCGCGCTTAAAATCGTCGTACCGACCTTCCCCTTTATCTTTCCCATTTCTTTTAACGATTCCACCGTAATACTCACCGAAGTCGCCGTCAAAATCGTGCCGACGAACACCGCCTTATAGAAGCCTTCCGAACCCCAGGGGGAAACGCCGTAAAACGCCATATAGAGCAGCGCGCCGCAGGCTAACGGAATAAATACGCCTGAACATGCAATCAAAACGGCAATCGGCCCTGTTTTCACCAAATCTTTCAGGTCCGTTTCAAGCCCCGCGGAAAACATCAGCAAAATAACGCCGATTTCCGCCATCTGTGCCAGAAAATCCGACTGGCTCACCCATCCTAAAACACTCGGCCCAATCAAAAGACCCGCGATAATCTCTCCCACTACCTGCGGCGCTTTACATTTTCTGGCTATAATACCACATAATTTCGCAAAAATAATGATAATTGCCAAATCTCTGAATACTAAAAATGACTCCACTTTTCTCTTCCTCTCCCATCCTGTCTGTGAAACTATCTAAATTCCATACGCTATTTTATATCGCGCTTCCTGTTTTGTCAACAAAATACGAGCTTTCCGGCGAACTATTCATTCGGCAGAAAAATATGGAAGCTGCTGCCCTGTCCGGGTTTGGATGATACGGTAATATAGCCTTTTTCCTGCTGTAAAATGAGCTGTGCCAGATATAACCCGAGGCCGCTTCCTTCTTGTTGTTCCACTTCTTTTCCACGGTAAAAGCGCTGAAAAATGAGGTGATATTCCTTTTCCGGTATACCGATTCCTTCATCGGATATCGTAATTCTCGTATAGAGTTCCATTTTATTGACCGTAATTTCTATCCGACTGTTCTCCGGAGAATATTTAATCGCATTTTCCAGAATATTCGTCATGGCTTCCGCCGTCCACTTTACATTATGGCAAAGCGGAAAATCCTGAAAATCCTGAATTGATAAAAGAATCCGTTTTCCGGAAGCCTGTGCATAAACTGCGCTTACCGCCTTTGCAATCGTCTCTTTGATATTGGCTTTGTCCGCATGAAACCGTATGATGCCGTTTTCAAGTCTGGAGGCTTTCAAAAGACTGTTCATCAGCCATTGCATTTTCTGTACCTGGCTTTCGGTATGTTCCAAAAACTCTCTGCGCTGCTCTTTTGTCAGCCCGTCCTCCCGCAATAGTTCCGTATTTATAACAACATTGGCGAGCGGTGTTTTCAGCTGATGGGAGAGGTCCGAAATCAGCTCCATGACCTGATTTTTTTCCTCCACGGCCCGTTCTTCCCTGAACCTCGTCTGATTCATTATATGAAGCAGACGGCTGACGACACGGGATTCCCGCGTCTCGCGAAGCTCCTGATTCTGCACTCCATCAAATTTCCCGTTCTGATAATCTTCCAGCATATGGTCCAGTTTCTTCCATTCCTTCAGAAAATAGCCGATAACAAAACCCGAAAGAAGCAGACACAATACCGTAATGAAACCGAAAACCAGAATGGCCGTCCCCGCTCTCATATGCTATCCTCCCAAAGATATCCCATACCCTGAATCGTGCGGATACGGTCTCCTCCCAATTTTTTGCGGAGCCTGCTGACGTTGACGGAAAGCGTGTTTTCTTCCACAAAATTTCCGTCATCATCCCATATATGCCGCAATATCTGTTCTTTCAGCAAAACATGATTCTTATTTTCCAGAAAATATTGCAAAAGCCGGAACTCCGTCATCGTCAGGTCGATTTCCTGTCCGTCCCGGAAGGCATGCAGCGTTTTTGTATCGAGTGTTATACTGCCGGAACGCAGCGCCGTTTCGTCTTCCGAAGTCTCCCGTCCGCGCTCCAGAATTTTCTGTAACCGCAGTTTCAGAACAGAGACGGAAAAAGGCTTCGTTATATAATCATCGGCGCCGCTCGTCAGTCCCATAATCTCGTCCGTTTCCATATCGCGCGCAGTCAGCATCAGAATCGGCAGACCGGAACGGCTTCTCACTTTTTTGCAGAAATCAATGCCGTCTCCGTCCGGCAGATTCAAATCAAGTATAAGCGCTTCCGGATTTTCTTTTTCCAGAAGCATTTCCGCTTCTTTTAATGTCTGCGCCGCCAAAACCGTCCAGCCATCCTGTTCAAATGCAAAAGAAATTCCACGGCTTAAGCCCGCATCATCTTCAATAATTAACAGCTTCATCGCAATTCCTTTCCAGTCTCCGTTTCTTTATGATATCCGACGATTCACCCGTTCCATGTTCTTCTTCCCCATCTCCCCGCGGCTATCATACCATATAGCTTCCCCGATAAACATCCCTTTTTATAAAAGTTTTAAAGAAAAGCGATATATGGTATTGACAGATGATATACACTGTTATATACTGTTTATTGTCAAGAAGAAAGAAAGGATAAAAAAAGTGTCTGAATGAACATCATAATCAGTAACGCATCGATGATACCAATTTATGAACAGATTACAGGGCAGATTAAAGCAATGATTATGGACGGACGGCTGCTGGAAGAAACACCGCTGCCTTCTGTCCGGACATTATCCGCCGATTTAAAAATCAGCGCTCTGACCGTCAAAAAAGCTTATGACTGCCTGGAAGCGGACGGCTTTATCGTCACGGTGCATGGGAAAGGAAGCTTTATCGCGCGGGGCAACCAGAACCTTTTATTGGAAGAAAAAAGAAAAGAAGTGGAGTCCGAACTTGAACAGGCCATTCAGGACGGACGAAAATGCGGCATGAAAGATGCCGAAATCAGGGAGTTATTCGACCTGATTATGGAAGAATAGCTTTTGTCGAATTGAAAATTTCAGAAACAAAGATTTCAGAAACAGGGGGCATAAAACAATGCTGTTACAATTAGAAAACGTACAGAAACAATATAAAGATTTTCGGTTAAACTGTTCTCTCCAGGTGGAAGAAGGATGTATCACAGGCATTATCGGCGCAAACGGCGCCGGGAAAAGCACAACCTTCAAGGCGGTTCTCGGACTGCTGCGGACAGACGGCGGCTCGATTCGGATTTTCGGAAAAGACAGCCGGGACATTCCGATTGCGGATAAACAGCAGATAGGTGTCGTACTGGCGGAAAATACCTTTAACGATACGCTCACCATTCAGGATATCATTCCTGTCATGGAAGCCATGTACCCGGCTTTTCAAAAAGATAATTTCATTGGCAAGTGTGAACAGTATGACCTGCCTTTCAAGAAGCAGTTCAAAGATTTTTCCACCGGCATGAAAGCCAAATTCAAACTGCTTCTTGCCATGAGCTATCAGGCGAAACTTTTAATTCTGGATGAACCGACGTCCGGGCTGGACGCCGTCGTCAGAAACGATTTATTAGATGAAATGCGGGAATATATGAAACAGGACGGAAGGGCGATTCTTATCAGCTCCCACATATCTTCCGATTTGGAAGGACTGTGCGATGATTTGTATTTCATCCAGAACGGTCAGGTCCTTTTCCACGAAGATACGGACGTTATCCTGTCGAACTATTCCATTCTGAAAGTAAACGACGAACAGTTCCGTCTGATGGACAAAAGTTATATTACCTATCAAATGAAGGAGTCTTTCGGCTATAAACTCCTGACGAAGGAAAAACAGTTTTATCTGGACAATTATCCGGGAATCGTAGCGGAAAAGGGAAATATAGACGAAATCATGTTAATGATAGCGAAAGGGGAAAAACGATAATTATGAAGGGATTACTCATCAAAGATTATAAATTAATCATGCACAACAAAAGAATGTTTCTGATTTTGATGGTCGTATGGTTTCTGGCCTTTCAGAACTATGACGGATACAGTTTTCTGATTGCTTACAGTACGATGATATTCATCTTACTGGCTTTGAATACAATCTCTACGGACGAATATTACAAAAGCACGCCTTTTCTTTTAACACTTCCCGTCAAACGAGAAACTTATACGGCAGAAAAATATGTCCTGATGCTTGGCCTCAGTCTGCTCGGCACGGCGCTCAGTACACTTCTTTGCATACTGGTTCACAGGAACCTGCTGCAGGAACTCATCTTGGAAGGCGTCTCTATTTATATTATTCTGGTACTGTTCCAGCTACTTATGATTCCGATTCAGTTAAAGTTCGGGAACGATAAGGGAAGAATCGTACTGCTTGGTTTACTGGCCGTTGTTGCGGGTATCGCATCATCCATAGGCACAATACTGCCCCTGATTTTCAGTATGCAGGGCAGTATCGCCGAAATGCTTACGAATGCGGTTCAGTGGTTTATCGGCCTTCCAATCGACAGAATTGTGGCAGTCATTATCCTGACCTGTACCGTCTGCTTTGCCGTTTCCTACGGCTGCAGCCTCCATATTATGCGGAAGAAAGAATTTTAGGCTCTTTGCCGTGAATTAAAATGAGAAAATCTTGAAAATCCATCCCACCAATGCTACACTAATGATATGTCAGATACTTCCATATATAATCATATATTATAATATAGAAGTATCTGACTCCAAAAAAGGTCTGTGAAAAGGAGAGATGGAAGATGAACAAAATCACGTTTGATTACTCCAAAGCGGCTTCTTTCGTAAAGGAAAACGAAGTGGAATCCATGAAAAAACTGGCTTTGGATGCAAAAGAGGTGCTTGTAGGAAAAAACGGCGCCGGAAACGATTTCCTGGGATGGATTGACTTGCCGGTCAATTACGATAAGGAAGAATTTGCGAGAATCAAAAAAGCAGCTGCCAAAATCCAGAGCGATTCGGAAGTACTGTTAGTCATTGGAATCGGCGGTTCTTATCTTGGCGCGAGAGCAGCAATCGAATTTTTAAGACACAGCTTCTACAATGTAGTAGATAAATCAGTCAGAAAAACACCTGAAATATATTTTGTTGGAAATTCTATCAGCTCCACTTATATCAAACACTTAATCGATGTCATCGGTGACAGAGATTTCTCCATCAATATGATTTCCAAATCGGGAACAACAACGGAACCGGCAATCGCATTCCGCGTATTCAAGGAAATGGCCGAAAAGAAATACGGCAAAGAAGGCGCGGCGAAGAGAATCTATGCAACCACCGACAAGGCAAGAGGTTCCCTGAAAAACCTTGCGACCGAAGAAGGTTATGAATCTTTTGTCGTACCGGATGACGTAGGCGGCCGTTTCTCCGTTCTCACCGCAGTCGGCCTGCTGCCAATCGCTGTTTCCGGCGCGGATATCGACAAACTGATGGAAGGCGCGGCAGAGGGCAGAAAAATGGCTCTGGAAGCTCCTTTTGAGGAAAACGACGCTTTGCAGTATGCGGCGCTTCGAAACATCTTATTAAGAAAAGGCAAGAACATCGAAATTCTTGCAAACTATGAGCCGAGCGTACACTACGTTTCCGAATGGTGGAAACAGTTATACGGCGAATCCGAAGGAAAAGACCAGAAAGGTATTTTCCCGGCAAGCGTAGACCTGACGACAGACCTGCATTCTATGGGTCAGTTTATTCAGGACGGCGCGCGTATCATGTTTGAGACGGTTCTCAACATCGAAACGAGCAGGGAAGAAATTTTAATCGGGGAAGAACCCGTCGATTTGGACGGCCTGAACTATCTTGCCGGCAAGAGCGTTGATTTCGTGAACAAAAGTGCAATGAACGGAACTATTCTGGCTCATACCGATGGACAAGTTCCCAACTTTATCGTAAATATCCCGGAAGTAAGTGAATTTTATCTTGGCGAATTATTCTACTTCTTTGAATTTGCCTGCGGCGTCAGCGGTTATTTACTCGGCGTAAATCCGTTTAATCAGCCGGGCGTTGAGAGCTATAAGAAAAATATGTTTGCTTTACTCGGCAAACCGGGTTATGAAGCCCAAAGAGAAGAGCTTCTGAAGAGATTATAAATTGTAATATGTGTGCCCTGCGGCACACCGGTAAAATCCACCAGATTTTCTTCAAATTTGGTGGATTTTATTCGCTTACGGTAAAGAGGTGCGGGGAGAATGACAGAGGGTGAACTCAAAAATCGAAGAATCATCATAAAAGACATCGAAAATAACCGGGTTATCGCAGATACACAGATTATCCGCTATAACAGTTCGGTCAATTCCGTTATGATTAGCGCTGCCAGCTTTCAGGAGAAAAAATTTTACAACATATCCGCCATTATTTTTACGGAAAAAGGATTGTATGAATCCTCCGGCACAATCAGAGGCACTGTCACTGGAAATGAAATCGAAGTATTTCTCGGCAAAAGCAAAGAAAAGGAAGACCGGGCCAAAACAAGATATCCGATTTCCTTAGAAGGAAACGTAAAAGGGATTTATATTGACAACAAAGAAGTTTCTCTGCACAGGGGCATACATATCGAAACGGTCAATATGAGCGCAAACGGCATTTTGATGAAAGCGGATGCCGGTTCTTTTGAAGTCGGTGAAATCTTTACGCTCCTGCTTGAAATGGGCAAAAACACGCTGGAACTGCAATGTGAAATCGTAAGAATCCATAAAAGCGATTTACTGCTTGAAGAATACGGCTGCCGGATTGTCGAAATTCAGGTTGACCGGAAAGGAGGGCAGGCATAGTATGGATACGGGACAATTACTGGAACTTCCTATCGAATATTTGTGGGAAGGACTGGTATTAAAAAACAATATCTACAATCATACAGGCTCGGTTCTGCTGCTTCCAAAAGGAGAAACGGTTACGGCTTCCAAACTGAGCAGACTGCTGCGGTTTTACGGAAAAGATAAGTATATCATGGTGTATGAAGATACTTATCTGGAAATTATGTCGGATGAACACGCTTCTCCAAAAGCCCGTCAGGATATGACGGAGCAATACATGGGGTACGCGAAGCTGCACCGGAATATCGGCAGTATCTTCCAGTCCCCGAACATCGCTTCCCTGCTGAGCAGCGCGCAGATGGACCCGTTAGTCGAAGCCATTTCGGCAAAGCGGGTTCAGTTCGACCCGATTATGATATTTTCCTGTATCAATTTTCCCCGGCCAATGGATGAAGGGCTGCAGCGTCATTCGTTAAACGTCGCCCTCTTAAACGGCATTCAGGCCGAATGGCTGAATCTGGAACCGGAAGATGTGAAAGCTTTTACACTGGCGGGGCTGTTACACGACATCGGCAAGACGATGATACCGGAAGAAATTTTGAACGCGCCCCGAAAACTGACGGAGGAAGAGCTGCAGACCATGCGCCTGCATCCGCTTTATTCGGACAAACTGCTTGGTTCTAAATTTGGTGAACGCGTAAGGCTGGCCGCCCGGCATCATCATGAAAAACTGAACGGCAAGGGATATCCGGATGGGATTCAGGGGGATGAACTGGACCTCTGCACCCGGGTGACAGCCATATCGGATATTTACGATGCAATGGTTTCCGCGCGGAGCTACAAGGGCGCGAGACTGCCGCTCCATGTTCTCGATATGTTTTATAAAGAAGAATTTGACGGTCTCGACCGGGGACTCGTGATGCGTTTCCTGAAAAATATGCGCCTGAAATATACGAACAGGTCGGTTATTATGTCCAACGGTGAAACGGGCATCATCCGTTATATACCGCCCAACGACGCGGGGCATCCAATCGTCCAGCAGGAAGAGCTTGTCAGGCAGGCCGATGAAAACTGGTACTGCCGGGAGATGGTGGCAGTTTATTAGAAAAACGCCGGCATGAAACGCTGAAAAGTCATGGAAAAAGCGCAGGTTTCACGGCCTGCGCTTTCAGGTTATACTGCATCGTTTTTTTCTGTCTGTCCGTTCTTTATATACGCCGCCACTTCTTCGATGTCGAGCGTATTCTGCGTCATGCCGAGCTGATTTGCAATTCTGACGAGCGCCGGCTGTTTTAACATGGCTCTGTTCATAATTTCCTTTTCAAAAAATACATCTTTTGTTTTACCGTCGGCAATGACTTTCTTCTGGCACATAACGATTACACGGTCATAATTTTCCGCTACAAATTCCATATCATGGGTAATCGTTACGATTGCCTTGCCCCGATTTGTCAAAACTTTATTCAGCTCGGACAGTCTTTCCAAGCCATCCAGGTCCTGACCTGCCGTTGGCTCATCAAAAATCATGACGTCGCAGTCGCTTGCGATAACGGACGCTATCGTAACAAATTTCCGGATGGACAATGGAAGGTCGTAGGGATTCATATCCAGATACGGCTCGATTCCCGTAAGCTTTGCCGCGTCTTTTACGCGCATTTCGCACTCTTCCATCGGCGTCTTCATTTTCTTGAGCCCATATTCCACTTCTTTATATACCGTTGAATTGAAAATCTGGTCTTCCGGATTCTGAAATACATATCCGACTTTTCTCGCCATTTGCGCCGTAGTATATTTTTGAGTCGATTCTCCCCGAATCAGCACATCGCCCGTACAGGGTTTCGTCAGACCGTTCAGCATTTTGACCGTGGTCGTTTTTCCCGCGCCATTCTGCCCTATAATCGCAATATTCTCCCCGGCCTCAATCGAAAAACTAACGTCATCTACGGCAAGATATCCGTTCGGATATTGAAATGAGATATTCTTAACTTCTACAAGCGCCATTTTTCCATTTCCTTCCTCTTATTTTCCATCACCGCTTTGATTGTATTTACGGTCTCTTCCACGGTAACGGGAGTTCCTTCCATATCAATTCCCATATTTTTCAGTTCTCCGGCTATTTTCGTACACTGTGGAAGCCGCGTATGATATTCTTCACATAAAGGATTTGAAAAAACTTCTTTTGCCGTGCCTTCCATAACGACTTCTCCTTTATGCAACACGACGACATGGTCCGCATATTCCGCAATCTGCTCCATTTTATGTTCCACAAGCACGATGGTCTTACCCATCGATTTCATCAGCTTTATGACTTCAAATACATCGTCTGTACTCTGTGGGTCCAGTTGGGACGTCGGTTCGTCAATGACGAGAACCGGCTGCCCCATGACAAGAATTGCGGCAAGGGCAACTCTCTGCTGCTGCCCGCCGGAAAGCTGAAACGGATTTCTGTCCCGAAATTCCTCTATTTTGGTCATTCGCATCGTTTCTTCCACACGCCGGATAATGATTTCCCTTTCGATTCCCATATTTTCCAGCCCATATGCCAGTTCTTCGAAAACCGTTTTTGCAATGCCGCTTATCTGCGTAAAAGGATTTTGGAATACAAAACCGATATCCAGCGCCGTGTTTCCAATCTCTTCTTTCTGCACATCTTTGCCGTTTACGATAATCTCTCCTGATATCTCTCCTTTATAAAATTTCGGAACAAATCCGCGAATCGCATTGCACAGGGTTGTTTTTCCACTTCCGTTCGCGCCGATAATCGCGCATAATTCGCCTTTTTTCACATTCAGATTAATGTTTCTTAATACCGGCTCTTCGGAAATAGGATACTTATATGTGAGATTTGTTATTTGAATGCTGTCCATAAAATGATTTTCCCTCCTATCGCCAGAATAACCGCCGCTATCATTAACTTTCTGATGATTTTGTCTGTCTTTATGTCCGGAATGATTTTAATGGAAGTTTTCCGGCACGGCGCCGAAAACGCTCTGGCTTCCAGTGTAATCGCCCTTTCCTCCGCATTGACAATCGCATTCAGAATCAGCGGACCGATGGACGGCAGAAAGGCTTTCGCTCTTACAAGCATATTGCTCTCCATTTCGATGCCGCGGGATTTCTGCGCTTCCAATATAGCGCCCATCCGCTTCACCATCTGCGGTATAATATTTGCCGTAGACATAAGAACGTATGTAACGGTCGGCGATATGCCGCTTTTTTCCAGTACCGCCATCAGGTTTCCCAGGTCGATTAACCGAAAGCCCAAAATAGCGGCCGAACCCGCCCCAAACAGACGGGAGCACAGTTTCGAAGCCTGCTCCAGTCCTTCTCTCGTCACTTGAAAAACACCATATTTCCAAATGACGTCTTCTCCGGGAATGAAGAAAATCTGGAGTACGAAACAAAGCGCACACATCCATAGTATTGACCTGGACCAGAGCTTCAAATAGGATGTAAATTCACCAAATCCCGCAGCGACAAGCATCATGACGATAACACAGACGACGGAAACTTTATAATCATATATAACAGAAATGACTGCCAATGCGACAACAATATATAAAATGGTCAATGGATTTAATTTCTGAGTCCGTTCTGTCTCTTTTTGCATATTCATATGAGTAACCATGCCTTTCTTTTGTCTATTCCGCTTTCTTCTCTTTCTTTTCTTTCGCCTTCTTCCGTGCCTCTATAAAAATATGGCCGTTGGAGAACTTATAAAGATACCTGTCGGACATCCCTTTAATAACCAGATAGGGAACGAGCAGGGCAATAAATTTGTCCGGAATCTCCGAAATAAAGTTTCCGATTACAAGCGCCAGCCAGAACGGAACACCCATCGTCCGCATGGCTGCAACAATCATGGAATTGGTCGAACCGTCAAAGCCGCCGAAAAAGGTCAGCACGACAAAGATTGTGCCGAGCACTCCCATCATGACAACGAACGCACCCGATAAGATAAATCTTTTAATATTCGTGAACATGCCTTTCTTCGACATAAAGCCTGCCGTAATACCGAAGATACAGGATACAATCGCGTATGGCATCGCAATCGGATGGGTCAGCGACACCATAATATTGCTCAATGCTCCCGTCAGGCCTCCTACCCACGGGCCCGCAATCAGGGCAATCAGAAATGTTCCAATCGTATCGAGATAAATCGGCAGATGCAGCGTTCCTGCCAACGTTGAGCCTACATAATTGATGGCAATCGCAATCGGAATTGTCAGAATGGTTATCATATTAAAATCAGCCCGTATTCCTTTTTTTTCGTTATTCATATGTTTTCCTCCTTTTATCCCTGCATTTTTTTCACGGTGTCAAGATACTCCGGAAAAAGATATCCGAAGAATATTTCAAAGAATCTTCCTGTGTCGGCGTTGACTGCGACTTCACAGTTCTTCATTTTGTCCTTATACTTCATAACGGGATATACGACGGAAGCTCCCTCGCATAATCCCTGTGTCTCCACATCGACAAAAGCGTCTATCGTATCAATTACGCCGTTGTCCAGCAAATATGCGGTAACGAGCACATCACAGAGCTCACTCCCGAGTTTCTGATGTTGTCTCCAGTGCGCATCCGCATATACTCTGGTAACTTTATGGATAAACCTTGACACAGGTGTATTGATTTGATACAGCAATTCTCTCAGCGCAGGATTGAGCCAGACATGTTTCGTAGCGTCCAGTCCTACCATGACTATCTTTTCAAATCCTGCCTGAAATACGATTTTTGCGGCTTCCGGGTCTACCCAGAAATTAAATTCCGCATAGGGCGTGACATTTCCCTCATGAACCGCTCCGCCCATAATCACTACTTCTTTGACATTTTTCACAAAAGCGGGGTCTTTCTGCACCGCTTCCGCAATATTAGTGAGCGGCCCAATCGGTACGAGCGTAATTTCTCCTTTTTCCTCCCGTACTTTCCGAATCAGGAAATCCGCCGCGCTTTCTTCTTCCGGAACGCCTGCGCTTTCTGCCACGCCGATGTTTCCGAGTCCGTCATCTCCATGACAGTCCGCCGGCATGCTGTTTTCCCGCATCAGGGGTTTTCTGTTTCCTTTATAAACCGGAATATCCGTTCTTCCCGCCACATCCAGAATTTTAAAGGCATTTTTCGTCACTTTCTCAACATCCACGTTTCCGTTTACCGTTGTAAGCGCCAGAACATCCAGTTCTTCTCTTGCGGATAATGCGAGCAGAATCGCCAGCGCATCATCAATTCCCGGGTCCGTATCAATAATTATCTTTCTCATGTACTTTTCTCCTTTCATTCCTTCCATATTGTCTGCACTTCCTGCATCGTCGGAATCGATGTCTGCGCGCCTTTTCTGGTTACCGCAACAGAGGAAACTTTCTGCCCTAGCATAATCGCCTCTCCATAGGGTTTCCCCTGACTGAGCGCAAGCGCAAAAGCCGCCGTAAAGCTGTCCCCCGCCGCCGTCGTATCGACCGCTTTCACCTGATAGGGACCGTAAAATTCTTCCTTGTTCCGGCTGACCAGCAGGCAGCCTTCTTTGCCGAGCGTAACGATGACATTTTTCACCCCTTTGTCAATCATGACTCTTGCCCCTTTTATAAGGTCTTCCCTCGTCTTCATGTTCATTTCCGTAAGAATTGCAAGTTCCGTCTCGTTCGGCTTAATGTAATCAATCCCGTTCCAGAAATGTTCCGGTAAACCGGGTATCGCCGGCGCAGGGTCAACGATGACCGTTTTTCCTTCTCTGACAGCCATTTCTTTCACATATTCGACAATATCAAGAGGAATTTCAAACTGCATGATGATAATATCGCCGCCTTTGATAATATCCGCTTTCTCATCAATCAGTTCTTTTGTGACCAGTCCGTTTGTTCCCGCAATGATAATAATGGAATTATCTCCGTCATCATCGACCGTGATAAAGGCCTGTCCCGTCGTTTCGTTCTCTATCTGCCTGATTCCCGACACGTCCACATTGACGCTTCGCAGATTATGTAGAAGCGCGTCTCCCGCCGCATCTTTTCCGACCGCGCCTATCATCGTAACGTCGCCGCCAAGTTTCCCGAGCGCATAAGCCTGGTTGGCTCCTTTTCCGCCCGAAACCCGGTTGATATTTTTTCCGGAAATGGTCTCGCCCCGTTTCGGCATATGCGGCGTTTCAATTACGATGTCCATGTTCAAACTGCCGACTACTACAATCTTTTGCATCTTGTTTCCAACTCCCTCCTTTTCTCATTGTATTTTGCATAAATTTCATCCTCGTAGACATCCACCGCCTTTCTGTCCGGCAAAGCCGGCTGCACACCATATCTCGTAATGCTGATTCCCGAAGCATAAACGGCAAATGCAATCGCGTGAATCAACTCTTTTCCTTCGCTCAGATAAACCGCCATCGCGCTGATGAAGGAATCCGCCCCGCCCGTCGTATCCACCGGTTCGAACCCGGTCCCTTCAAAATAAACGGATATTTCTTTGTTTCTCAGATAACAGCCTCTCGCTCCCAGAGTGACAATGATATTCTCAATTCCTTTCCGCAGCAGAATATCTGCTTTTTCTTCCAGACTTTCCGTTCCGGGAACAAGCGTATGAAGTTCTTTTTCATTCGGCACCAAATATGCGATTTCCGACAGGAGTTCGTCCTTTATTTCATCTGTCGGTGACGGTTTCAGAATGACTTCCGTATTGTTCCGCTTGCAATGCCGGATTGTATACTCCACAATCGGAGCCGGTATTTCCAGCGAAAGCAGACAATATTTACTTTTTTCAAATAAATAGCCGCATCTTTTGATTTGATTGATGCTCAAATTTTTATTTGCTCCGGGATAAACGACAATCGCGCTTTCGCCCCGTTCGTCCAGACTGATATAAGCTTTCCCGCTTGGGAGCATACTGTCGAAAAAAACGCCTTCCATATGAACGCAATTCTCAATCAGCTCCGTATATATCTGCTTTCCGTCCACGTCATTTCCGAGACATCCGACCATATAGGCCTGTCCGCCGAGCTTTCCGACGCCGGCCGCCTGATTGCCTCCTTTCCCGCCGGAATAGATATGAACTTTGTCGGCCCGCTGCGTCTCTCCCGCTACCGGAGTCCTGGAGCATTCAATCGTGACATCCAGATTCATGCTGCCGACAACAATAATCGGTTCACCCTGCTTTTCCTGCGCCGGTTTCTTAATGCTGTTTCGTTCCATCATGACGGGCGGCAGACGTTTTATGACTTCGATTTCCTTTTTCTCCTGCATCATTTCAAACAAATATGCGAATGCCGTTTCCGTCATTTTCTCACTCGGAAGTTTTACCGCCGTAATGCCGATGCCGGAAAGTTCCAGTATTTTGTTATCGCCGATGGAAACGAGCGACAATTCGTTCGGAATTACCATCCCGCTTCTTTCCATGATTCTGCATATGCAGCAGGCGATTTCCGGGGAACCGCAGACAATCGCGGTCACATTCTCATTGAGCGCCTGCGGGATTCCGTATTTCTCAATATCTCCCATCGTATGTCCTTCATATATCCAGGCGGGCTGCTCTTTCTGATGGGAGTTCTGCATTGCATGCAGATAACCGTTCAAAATGCTCTTGTCTCCATGCCGGATAATGCAGGCAATTTTCCGGTGTCCTTCCCGCAGAAGCTTCCTGACCGCCACACCGGCCGCTTCCGATAACCGATAATAAACAACTGCTTTCTCTCTGTCGTCAAATTCCTTCGTCTCGGAGAAATAAACGACGGATTCTTCCAGTTTACCTGCCGAAATCCATTTCGTTGAATCAATGAGAAGCCCCGATGCTTTCCTTTTTATCATCTGCCTGACAAGCATTTCCGTTTCTTCTTCACTGTCCGTATATCCGATAATAACGCCGTATCCTTTTTCCCTCGCCGCCTCTTCCGCCGTCAGAACAATGTTCTCCCTCTCTCTGTTCTGCCTTCTGACAATAAGCCCTATGAGATGACTTCTGATACCCTCCTTCTCAAGAAACCGGAAATAAGGAACATAATTCTCTTCTTCGATTACACGCAAAACTTTCTTTCTCGTTTCCTCACTGATATCTTTATCTTTTCCGTTCATCACTTTGGAAACAGTGGAAGCGGATACGCCTGCCAGTTTCGCAATATCATGTATATTCATTCTGATAACCTTGTTTCTCTTTCCCGGCCTGCTCGTTCGCCGCCGTAACAAATTTTCGTGACAATTTTACGATGCTCTTTGTTGGGTGAATCTTAACATTTTTTGTATTTTTGCACAATATTTTCAGAAAACGAAACTATTTTCCGACATTATGCACTAATTAACGCTTTTACTAAACATTTTTAGTATTCCGAATTTTGTATAAAACTAATAAGGAATTATCTTCCATTTTGTTGAAAACAGAAATATTGGAAAACTGAAAAAACCGCATTGACAATATAGTTAGCCTATGCTAACCTTTATATGTCAGTTAGTTATATCTAACTATTGTGTCAGATGTCATACACTGGCCGCTGGATTATAACGTTTCATAAAAAGGAGATGAACATTATGCCATTATTATTTGCAAAAGAAGGAGAATCCAATTTTATCAAAAAAATAACCGGCAAGGAGGAAACCAGACTCTTCCTCGAAAAACTGGGATTTGTATCGGGAGCCGATGTAACGGTTATTTCCTCTCTCGGCGGAAATCTAATCGTCAATATAAAGGGTTCCCGCGTTGCCATCGACAGAAAACTGGCGAACGGAATCCTGATTTAAAAACGCAGGCCGGCATCATATGCCAAAACATGGAAAGGACGGAAACATCGGTATGAAAACATTACGAAGCGCAAAACCGGGCGACACGGTGAAAGTCGTAAAAATTAACGGAGAAGGCGCCTTAAAACGACGCATCATGGATATGGGCGTAACGAAAGGCGTTGAAATCTATGTAAGAAAAGTCGCACCGCTTGGAGACCCCATCGAAGTTACGGTGCGGGGATATGAATTATCCGTCCGCAAAGCGGATTCGGATTTAATTGAAATAATCGATTAAATCGCAAAGAAACAGAAAGGAGAGTCGTGAAAAATGGGAATTAAAATTGCACTGGCGGGAAATCCAAACTGCGGCAAAACAACATTATTCAACGCGCTGACAGGCGCGAACCAGTTTGTCGGAAACTGGCCCGGCGTTACGGTCGAAAAGAAAGAAGGGAAACTGAAGGGCAATAAAGAAGTCACCGTCACGGACCTGCCCGGTATTTATTCTCTGTCCCCGTACACATTAGAAGAAGTCGTAGCGAGAAATTACCTGCTTTCAGAAAAACCGGACGTTATCTTAAACATCATTGACGGTACGAATCTGGAAAGGAATCTTTATCTTTCCACACAATTACTGGAACTTGGCATTCCGGTTGTCATGGCGGTTAATATGATGGACATCGTTGCAAAAAGCGGCGAACAGATACATACGGATAAATTAGGCAGCAGACTCGGCTGTGACGTGGTTGCAATTTCCGCTTTGAAGGGAACGGGTATTCAGGAAGCCGTTAACAGGGCATGCGCCGCTGCCGGGAAAATCCGGAAAACAGCGCATACTTTTACGGAAAGCCTGGAATCAGCCATTCAATCCGCGGCAGATAAACTCGATAAAACTGTCCCGGAAGAACAGAAACGATTCTTTGCAATCAAACTTCTGGAAAAAGACGATAAAATCGCCGGGCAGCTGCAAAACATTCCCGATGTCTCAATCATGATTGACGCGCTGGAAAAAGAATACGACGACGATGCAGAAAGCATCATCACGAACGAAAGATATCTTTACATCTCTTCCGTAATTGAGGAATGCTGTACAGGGCACAAAACAAAAAAGCTGACAATTTCCGATAAAATTGATAAAATAGTAACGAATCGGATTCTTGCCCTGCCTGTTTTCGCCATCGTAATGTTTATCGTTTATTATATATCCGTTACGACGGTCGGCACGGTTCTGACCGACTGGACCAACGATGTTCTTTTTGGTGAAATCATTCCGCCCGCTGTCGAAAGCTTTCTTATAAATATAGACTGTGCGGACTGGTTACAGGGGCTGATTCTGGACGGCATTATCGCCGGCGTGGGCGCGGTGCTCGGCTTTGTTCCGCAAATGCTCGTTTTGTTCGTCTTCCTTGCCTTTCTGGAGGGCTGCGGATATATGGCGCGAATCGCCTTTATTATGGACCGGATTTTCCGAAAATTCGGGCTTTCGGGCAAATCCTTTATTCCGATTATGATTGGCACAGGCTGCGGCGTTCCGGGCATTATGGCTTCGCGGACAATTGAAAATGAACGCGACCGCAGAATGACCATTATAACGACTACTTTTATCCCATGCAGCGCCAAACTCCCGATTATCGCTCTGATTGCGGGCGCGATGTTCGGCGGCGCATGGTGGGTTGCGCCGAGCGCTTATTTTACAGGAATTGCGGCAATTATATGCTCCGGCATCATTTTGAAAAAAACGAAACTGTTTGCGGGAGAGCCCGCTCCTTTCGTCCTGGAACTCCCGGCATATCATCTTCCAACCGTCGGCAGCATCCTTCGAAGCATGTGGGAGCGCGGATGGTCTTTCATCAAAAAGGCCGGAACGATTATTCTGTTATCTACGATTGTCCTCTGGTTCCTCATGCGCTTCGGATGGACAGACGGCTCCTTTGGCATGTTGGAAGCAGAACAGCTGAATTGCAGTATTCTGGCCGGCATCGGCGGTGTCCTTGCGCCTCTTTTTGCTCCGCTCGGATGGGGTGACTGGAAAATGGCGGTAGCGGCGGCAACCGGCCTGATTGCCAAAGAAAATGTCGTAGGCGCTCTCGGTATGTTATTCGGTTTTGCGGAAGTTGCGGAAGACGGAGCGGAAATCTGGGGACAGCTTGCAGGAAGCATGACGGCGGCTGCAGCTTACTCTTTCCTCGTATTCAATCTTCTGTGCGCTCCCTGTTTTGCTGCAATGGGCGCCATCAGGAGAGAAATGAACAACCGGAAATGGTTCTGGTTCGCCATCGGATATCAGTGCGGCCTGGCCTGGCTCGTATCCTTGTGCGTATATCAGTTTGGCACTCTTTTTGCAACAGGAACTTTCGGCATCGGAACGGCCGTTTCCATTTTCATCATTATCACTTTCCTTTATCTGATATTCAGACCTTTTGCGGAAAGTAAGTCATTAAAGTTAAACGTCAATATGGGAAAATAGAAAGAAGGTATAAAATTATCATGGGTACACTCATTGTTCTTGCAATTATAGCCGCGGCCGTCGGGCTGGCAGTCAGAAGCATGGTGCGGGATAAGAAAAACGGAAAATCCTTACAATGCGGCGGAGACTGCAGCCGCTGCGGCGGCCATTGTCATTAATCCTTTTGAAAAAGGCTGTCGAAAGACAGCCTTTCTATCGGAAGATAGCCTTTTCCAGTATATCGACCGCCCGTTCATTTTCTTCGAGACAGTAGGAAATGATGTCCTCCTTTCCTTTGCCCGAAACGATGCTCGTGTCCGCTCCCAGTTGAACAAAACAGACATAATTTTCAATCGTCTCCATCCGGGAAGCCTCTGCCTTGCACCAGTTCTGGGGGTATTTCCTGTTTTCCTCAATCATTCTTATGCGGTAATCTTCCAAAGCCTGCTCGACGGTCCCAACATAATCTTCTTTGGCATGAATAATAATCATCATATCCACATTTGCTTCCGTATCCGCGTTTTCCGCAAGATATTCTATATACATATCCCGCGAAATGCCCGTTTTCTGTTCCAGTTCTTCTTCCGACAGGGGTATTTCAGGCCAGTAGCGCTCGCCCAGTTCCTCTTTTACCTCTTCCCGCAGTTCGGATAAGATGGGAAATGTCTTTTTTGTATCCTGTTCTTCATTTTTCACCTGCGAGCTTCCGACCGGAATTTCCAACATTTCATTTTGTTCCGTGACGCTTTTTTGCCTGTTCACCATCTCGCCCGTCGGCGTGCTGTCTCCGCAGCCGCTCAGAATACATAAAATCAGACCGATTGTAAATACTATCCATATCTTTTTTTCGCTCATATTCAAGACTCCTTTCTATTAGACATTGTAACCTTTTTCCTAATTTGGTATACTATACCATATTTAAAATTTTGATGAACTGACCTGGAGAAGCTATGCTGTTTAATTCTTATCTTTTTATATTTATATTTCTGCCCTTTACGCTGCTTGGCTGGTATGGGCTGAATCATTATAAACGTTACGAACTGGCCAAAGTTTTTCTGGCCGGTATGTCCTTATGGTTCTATGGCTACTTTAACGTCTATTATCTGGCCATCATCATAACGAGCATTCTGTTCAACTATTTTCTGAGCTGGCTTCTTACCTTTGCCCAAGCAAATTTTGCACAAGCAAATTATGCACGGACAAAACTTCTGAACCGAATCGGGCTGTTCGCCGGGCTTATCTTTAATCTCGGGCTGCTCTTTTATTTTAAATATTATGACTTCTTCATCGAAAATCTGAATCTTGCTTTTCACGCGGATTTTATGTTGAAACATATTCTGCTGCCTCTCGGCATCAGTTTTTTTACCTTTCAACAGCTCTCCTTTATCATAGACCGCTGTCTTTTAAGGGCTGAGCATTATTCCTTCGTCAACTATGTCACTTTCGTTACTTTCTTTCCACAGTTGGTCGCGGGGCCAATCGTTCTGTACAAAGAAATGATTCCGCAGTTTGAGGACACGGCGAACCGAAAGCTGAATGCGCACAACTTTTCACAGGGCATTATCCTGTTTGTTCTCGGTCTCGGCAAAAAAATTCTGCTGGCGGATGTGCTCGCCCTCGTCGTAAACTATGGATTCGCGCAGACTTTCAGTCTGGACACGCCTTCGACCGTCCTCGTGATTCTGGCTTATACATTTGAGATATACTTTGATTTCAGCGGCTATTCCGACATGGCGATGGGGCTCGGCAGAATGTTCAATATTATTCTGCCCGTCAACTTCAATTCTCCTTATCTTGCCTGTTCCGTAAAGGAGTTATGGCAGAGATGGCATATAACGCTTTCCCGCTTTTTTGTCACTTATGTCTATATCCCGCTCGGCGGCAGCAAAAAAGGAAAGATGCGGACTATATTAAACACGATTATCATCTTCTTCCTGAGCGGCCTCTGGCACGGGGCAGCCTGGACTTATATCGCCTGGGGCACGATGCAGGGACTGCTCGTTGTCTGGGATAATCTCGGAATCGTCGGCATCCGGGGACGGGAGGAAAAGCACCCCGCCAGATTTCATATTCCGGCCTGGCTCGGATGGCTTTTAACTTTCAGCTTTTTTAATCTCTCGCTGTTCTTTTTCAGAAGCCAGAGTATGGCGGGCGCAATACAGATGTTCCGGAATCTTGGCGCGTTCAATTATACGGGAAAAATGTTTGAAATAGCCAAAACGCTTGATATTCCGGAATTTTATGTTATAAAGGAAGCGCTCGGCATTCTGGCGCCGCAGCTTGTGGGTTATGCGTATCTGGGATTGCTCCTGCTGTATCTTGGCCTGTCCTTCTTTATGATTACCCGTAAGAATGTACTGGAAATTGCGGAAAGCGGAAAACTCACTTCCACCAAATGTTGGGCAGTTGCGCTTGTTTTCCTCTGGTGCGTCGTTTCCTTATCCCAGGTCAGCACCTTTTTATATTTTAACTTTTGATTAAAGAATATTTCTTCAATATTTGATGAATGTCTGCCTGAGCAGACGGAATAAGAGGTATAAAAACATCCATGACGGAACAAAAATTTATCAAATCTTTTTTCATACGAAGCATCCTGCTGCTGATAATCGTTATCGCAGTCGTAGTGATATTTGACCCTTTTTATCAATATCATAAGCCGCTTCCGGGCTTGAAAAGCGTGCTCACGGACAAAGAATATCAATGCGTCGGGACGCTGCGCAATTTCGATTACGACAGCCTGATTGTCGGCTCTTCCGTCTGTGAAAATTATAACAATAAATGGTTCGACGCAGGTTTCGGATGCAGCGCCATCAAAGCAATCCGTTCTTACGGCGCAACAGCCGACCTGTGCTATCTGCTCGATGTGGCTTACGACAACCGGAATCTGAAATACGTTTTTTACAACATTGACCCTTCCTCGCTCTGCGCCAGCACGGAAACGACTTACGAATCCACCGGCTGCCCCATGTATCTGTACGATACGAATTACCTGAACGATTATCCCTATCTTTTGAACAAAGACATCATTTTTGAAAAAATTCCTTATATGCTGGCGTTTTCATTCAAAAGCGACTATGACGAAGGAAATTCTTATAACTGGGCCCAATGGAAATTTTTCAGCGCGGAACTCGCAACCGGAATGTACAACCGCCTTTCTACCGTAAAACCCATGCGGGACAAGACTTATTATGCGGACGAACTCGCCGGAAACATCGCGTTATTGACAGATATGGTTCAAAACCATCCCGAAACGACGTTTAAATTTTTCTTCCCGCCCTACTCCATGCTCTGGTGGGACAATATTTACCGGAGCGGCGAACGGGATGCCTATCTTTATAACGAAGAGCAGACAATCGCCGCGCTTTTGGAATACGATAACGTGGAGATTTACTATTATCAGGATGAGGAAGAAATCATTACCGACCTGAATCTGTATATGGATATGATTCATTTTTCCAAAGATATCAATCAGGTCATCTGCAACAAACTGATTGCAGGGGAAAACAGACTGACCAAAGAAAATTATCAGACGAAAATCCAAAATATGTACGAACTTTCGGAACGCATCGTACAGGAAGATATTTTAGAATATTATCCGAATAAATGACTTTAAAACAGGCAGAGAATATCTGCCAATGTCGAATCGGTCAAAAGAAGGGAGAACAAATAAATATGAAACTGATATCATGGAACGTAAACGGTCTGCGAGCCTGCACAGGCAAGGGATTCATGGATTTCTTCAAAGAAACGGATGCGGATATTTTCTGCTTGCAGGAAACGAAACTGCAGGAAGGACAGATTACACTGGAACTGCCCGGCTACCATCAATACTGGAATTATGCCGAGAAAAAAGGATATTCCGGTACGGCCATATTCACAAAAGAAGAACCGCTATCCGTTACATACGGAATCGGTATCGAAGAACACGACCATGAAGGACGCGTTATCACACTGGAATTTCCGGAGTTTTATGTAACGACCGTTTATACCCCCAATTCTCAGCGCGAACTAACAAGACTGGCTTATCGTATGCAATGGGAAGACGATTTTCTTCATTTCATCAAGCAACTGGAAGAAAAGAAACCAGTCATTTTCTGCGGCGACTTAAACGTGGCTCATCAGGAAATCGACCTGAAAAATCCGAAAACAAACCGGAAAAATGCCGGTTTTACAGATGAAGAGCGGGCGAAATTCACCACCATCACACAATCCGGCCTGCTCGATACTTTCCGCTACTTTTATCCCGATTTGGAGGGCGCATATTCCTGGTGGTCTTATCAGTTCCATGCAAGAGAGAAAAATGCGGGATGGCGCATTGATTATTTTGTCACTTCGGAAGTTTTAAAAGACCGGCTGCAGGATGCGCTCATCTACAAAGATGTGATGGGCTCGGACCACTGTCCGGTCGGACTGATTCTCAGATAAACAGGAAAGACGGTCATTTACAATGAAAAGAAACTGGACATACTGTATTTTAATCATCATCACTTCCATTCTGTTACTCGGACTGAATAAACTTTCCGATTTCCGGAATAAAAATATTCCGTCTGAAAATACGGAAGCCGGAGCGGCAAAAGACTGTGTCATCGCGGCGGGTCAGAAAATCTCCCTCTGGGAAAAAGGAGGACGTTATTATGCTTTTCTTCCTTCCGGCTGTCAAAATGAGGAAGCGGAAGTTTTCAGCGATATCGAACCCGATTCCATCGTCTGGATGCGCTCCGAAAATATTCCGGCGGTCTTCATCGACACGGAATCGGGTACATCGGAACTCATTAACACGGACAAAGATGTGAGAGAGACGGGACATATTACCGTGTTGGAAGCAGACGGAACCGTCAGTTTTGACTATCCGCTCACCTATATCAAAGGCAGAGGCAACACATCCTACACGGAATTTGAGAAAAAACCGTATCAGATAAAACTGCCTGAATCCGTTCCTTTTCTCGGAATGCCTTCCGCCGAAAAATGGGTTTTTATTTCCAATTCCGCCGACCCTACGCTTCTGCGCAATGCGCTTTCCAGAAATCTTGCCGGCCATCTCGGACTGGCGCAATCGGAAGACGGCATATTCGTTGATTTATATTTAAACGGTGAATATGTCGGAAATTACTATGTAACGGAAAAAATCGAAGTAAAAAAGAACCGTCTCAACATTACGAATCTGGAAAAAGCAACGAAAATCGTAAATAACAACGAAGACTTCACACTTTATGAAACGGCATGGAGCGATACGACCAAAGCCAAACAGGTTCCGAACGAACCCGATGATATTTCAGGAGGATATCTGATAGAACGGGATTTCGATGACCGCTTTCTGAAAGAAATAGAAGAGCACGGAAGCTATTTTATTACCGATGCCAAAGAATCTTTTATTCTCCGTTCACCGGAACATGCTTCGGAAAACCAAATCGCTTATATCGACGCATATATACAGGGTGTGGAAAATGCCATTTTGTCGCCTGACGGCATCGACCAAAACAGCGGCAGATACTATACGGAGTTTATCGACCTGGACTCTTTTGTGCGGAAATATCTGCTGGAAGAAGTGACCGCCAATTATGACGGCGGCGTGGCAAGCTCTTTTTTCTACAAGGATATCGACGCCATAAGTGACAAACTATATGTGGGACCCGTGTGGGATTATGATGTGACATGGGGAAACGCGCCCGCCTATCTCGGACATATTTCTTCTTCCCCGAACAGACTGACCAGACTCGCGGCGCACAGAGATTCCTCCGTCTGGTTTTCCGCGCTGTATGTGAAACCGGAATTTTATAAGGAACTGACTGCCTGCTATGCCGATGAAATAAGCGATTACCTGCCGTTACTCGCAGAGGACGTGCTTCCGCAGCTTTCCGAATGGACCGACGCTTCCGCAGAGATGGACAGAGTCCGTTGGGAAGATGAGTACCGTCTGCATGAAGATATCGCGGACAGGGAAACGGAAATCGCCTTTTTAACCGAATATATCCTCATGCGCAAAGAATTTCTGGACAAAGCCTGGATAGAAGACATCCCGGTGCACCAGATTACTTTGTATACCGAAAATACGGTTTATGATACGTTATATGTTTTTGACGGAGAATATCTTCCGTCTTTTCCCGAAGTGGATTTCGATTTTGCCAGACTCGTGCAATGGACTTCCCCTGACGGGAGCCTTCCGGATGTAAGCGCTCCCGTTCATGGAAATATGGAATTTCATGCGGTATTGGAATATTACTGACAGGCGTTTATCAATATCCTGTATCTCCAACGCACCCTGCAAACACAAAACAGCATAACCAGAACCGCTATCCCCGCAGGCATCAGCCAAAAATCATAACAATCGTCAAATGCTTCACTGATTACCATAAAAACCGGCGCCGCGGTAAGCAGTTTTCCGATGCCGGAAAAACCTGAAAACAGTTGGATGAGTATTGGCGCGCCCCAACAAATTGCCGTTGCCGATACGGCATGAAAAGTAGTTTTGCAATGAGAGGAAATGCACATCGTTATGGCGCAGAGTGATAAAACACCCAAAAAGCAGAGCAAAACGACCATCATCATATAGTTCGATAACGGTATCATCCTTTCCGGCCAGGGCAGCAGATAGCCGAGTACCATGCCGTTATAACAGGCCAGTCCGTCAAACCCGTAAACGATGCCGCAAAGCAGCAAGTCGAGCAGAAAAATGCCGAGCCAGATGCCGAACGATACTGTGAAGGCTGCCTGTATTTTTACCGTAATGTCTCTTTCCAGCCCTTCCTTTGTCGTAAACAGCAGGGGCAGCATGTTAATCTGGCTTTCATTTGCGAAAAGAGGCGAAATCGTAAGAATGACGAGTATGCTTCCCAGTATCATTCCAAACTGCAATATTGTGAAAAAGACCCGCCATCCTTTATAATACTCCAGGACAATTTCTTCTCCGGTCAGCTCCATGACCTTGCCCAAATCCGTCTCGACCATCCGATAAACGACGGATGCCGCACGATAATCATTCCAATCGTAGATATAAGCGTCCGTCTGATAATTCATCACAAATTCATTCAGAAAATTCGCGTCCCGGAAATAACCCCATCCCTCTTCAACTTTTTTGGGTAAACCATATTTTTCAACGATTTGTTGTATTTTTTCATCCGTCAGAACACCTTTAAACTCTTCGGTTATCCTCCTATTTACCTGTACCGCTTCATATCCTGTATAAGTGATGCCGTCCACCGTCGCTTCTTCATCCATGACCTGGATGCCGAACGTGAGAATCAGGATACCGGCAATAACGACTGACAGAACGATGAAAAATTTCCGGAAACATAATTTATACAATTCCATCCGATATAATTCCATAAAATTCTCCCTTTTATCATTTATGCGGCCTGCTGCCTCCTGTATTTTAAATACCCGCGGAAAACACAAAATACCGACCAGACTGCCGCAATTTCCGCCAGGATTACCCAGATTGTGCTGATGTCAAAAATAGAATTACACATACTATGATAAAGCGGCGTCGCATAAATGAGCACGCGCACCAGAGAGAAAACAAAGCCGTTTGGCAGCAGGAACCACAGAAGAAGCGGCATTCCCCAGACAATTGCGGCAATGGATACCGCATGGAATGAAGTGCGGCATCCCGCGGAAATATAAATTGTCGTCGCGCACAGCGTCATAATGCCGACGAAAGAACGAAATACAATAACCGCTATATAATGTCTGACGGTCCAGACACTCACGGACCATCCCTGCGCTACGATAGAGCCGATTATTTTCGTCGTTCCGACCAGATTGTCCAATCCGTCATATCCGTAAACATATCCACACAAAATCAAATCCAGCGCTGTGACCGCAAGCCAAATAGTAATTGCTGCCGTAAAAGCCGCGGCAATTTTGATACGGATATCTTTTTGCCTGCCTTCTTTGGTCGTAAACAGTAACGGAACCATCTTCGCCTGCCTTTCGCCCGCAAACAGAACCGAAACGATAAGTATGATTAAAATACTGGAAAGAATCGTACCGCCGTTTAACAACTCTTCAAAAACAGACCACCCATTTGAATATTCCAGTATGATTTCCTGTCCCGTCAACTCTTTTGCCGCCCCGAGTTCCGTTTCCGCAATCGGATAAGTTCTGGTGGATATCTGATATTCTCCTTCTCCCCATCCCCTCATATAGCCGTCTGTCAGGAAGTCCGTGACAAATGCGCTCAGGTAATTGCCGTCCCGGAAACCACCGTAATTTCTTTCAACTTCCTGCGGAAACCCATATTTTTCCACAATTGCATCCACTTTCTCATCGGTCAGAAGACCCTTAAATTCTTCCGTTATCTCTCTGTTCTTCTGTATGGCTTCAAAGCCTTCATACAGAACCCCATCGACATAAGCCCATTCTTCCGAAATCTTCATCGAATAAAAAAGCAGTAAAACAACCGTCAGGAAAATCGTTCCCGCATATACGATTTTTCTGTGACACAATTTATATAATTCCATCCGATATAATTTCATTTTATCCATTTCCCCTTTCCGCATATTCCCTGCATCCATCGTCCCTGTCATTCTTTTTCCTGAAAATTTTCTCAGGCAAGGGTTAAATACAGATAAATATCTTCCAGTGTCACATCCTGTCTTTCGGCATTTTCCGTCGGTTTTTCCTTCGATACGATACGAAGTTCCACCTGCGCCCCCTGATGTTTCAAATTGCTCACGATATATTTTGCGTTCAGCATATCCGCCTCTTTTTCCGATACAAGGCATTTCCAGACAAAGTCTTTTCCTTCTTCAACGATGGAACTTTCCGTCCCGGTGCGTATCATTCTGCCGTTTTTCATAATCATAATATTATCCGCGATATACTCCACGTCCGAAACAATATGCGTTGATAAAATTACGAGTCTGTTTTTTCCGAGGGAACTTATAATATTCCGAAACCGCACCCGCTCCTTCGGGTCCAAACCGGAAGTAGGCTCATCCAGGACGAGAATTTCCGGGTCGTTCAATAACGCCTGTGCAATGCCGATTCTTCGAATCATGCCGCCTGAAAAGGTTTTCAGCTTCTTTTTTCTGACCTCGGTCAGACCTACCATTTCCATCAGTTCTTCGATTCTTGCTCTGGCATAATCTTCCGGGAGCGCCTTTAAGGCCGCCATATAATGCAGGAACCGGTTTGCGGTAAAGTCTTCGTAATAACCGAAATCCTGCGGGAGATATCCTAACAGACTCCTATATTCCCCCCCCATCTTGCTGATTTTCATGCCGTCGCACAAAATTTCCCCTTTCGACGGTTCTAAAATGCCGCATATCATTCTCATTAAAGTTGTCTTTCCGGCGCCGTTTTCTCCAAGCAATCCGTAAACACCGTTTTGCAGGCACATATTGACGTTCTGTACGGCTGCTTTGTCCTGAAAATTTTTATGAAGTTCCACAAGCTCTAATTCGTGCATAAGATTTCCCCTTTCTCAATCCCCCGGAATAACATATTCATCTGTACCGCAAACAACAACAGGCCGATAACAAAAGCGATTCCCCACACGAAAAGCGCCGTCATCCGGTATAATTCCTGCCAGACAGCCAGAAAACCGTTTACTGCGACGGAAAATATACCTGCCGCCACGAGCGGATAAATGTTTTTTCTTCCGGCTTCGGATAAAACTATCATCAGGCAGAAGCATTCCGTTATGAGAAATGGTACGAAAATGTACAGACCAACCCGAAGCAGGTTCATCTTCCACCGCATTCCGATAAACAATATGTCAATGGTCAGAATGGTAAGGCTGATAATGCCAGACAAAAACATCCGGAAAGCGACCATCTGCCGTACATTAAAATAACAGCTTTCGCTCAGTTCCGCGATTCCCGCATAAAAAACATGGACAATTCCCAAAATGGAAATCACCCCGAGAATACAGGATACTATCGTAGCGGTCAGAATAATATCCTCTTCCTCTATGACTGACAAATTGCCATTTCCCGCGTATTCATGCAGAAACACGATGAATGCCAGGGAAAGAATACAAAATACGATATGGATTCCAAACATGGATTTGTCCATATACCAAAACTGCCGCAGCAATATTTTTTTTCTGCTGTGCAAAATGCCTGCCTTCTTTTTTGAAAACTCCTTCTGCAGAAAAGACAAAGATTCTTCTTTTCTTTTTTCGTCAATCGCGACGTTGCGGTCTGTTATGCGGAACTGTTCCCGAATATCTCTTTCAATTCTTTTCATGCGATACCATGCCTTCTTTCAACAATCTGTTCAACTTTTGGATTCCCTGGAAATAGCGCGACTTAACCGTCGAAAGATTACAACCGAGCATTTTCGCGATTTCCGTATATTTGAATCCTCCCTGAATCCGCAGAATAACCACTTCTCTCTGCTCCGGAGAAATACCGATGAGTGCCTGCCGCAGCACCAGTTCATCCTCTACCCGCATGATTTCCGTATCTTCTTTTCCCGTTTCTTCTATTTCTTCGATACAGACCGTTTCTTTTTTATGCCGAAAATAATCATAGCAGGAATTGCGTGCAATCATAAGCAGATAACCTTTCAGATTCTTATATTGATAGGAATCCACATGTCTGATAAATTTCAGAAATACATCCTGTGCAATATCATAAGAATCCGTTTCCTGCCCCGTCAGATAGAGGCAGAACCGATAAATCTCATTATAGTATTTCCGAATAATGACATCCAGAGATTCCTTATCCCCGTTATGAACTTTGCAAATCAGTTCTTTATCTGTCACCTTTTCTTTTCCCTTCGTAAAACGTCTTACACTTAAATAACGATTCCGGTTCATAAAAAGTTTATCATATATCCACTTTTTTTCATATTATCGTAGAAAAATAATTATTTATTGTTTTTCAATAAATATTTGTTGACATTCATGATTTACAGTGTTATATTATGGAAAACGGGAATCCCATTTATTCAACCGTTCAAAATATTGACAGGAAGCAGGAGGTCATTCATGAAAGACAAACTTACGCTGTTCACCAAATATTTACTGGATTTTATGTATTTTGCGGGTATTTTTGCAACCATTACCCTGCCGTTTTCCATTAAGTTTTACGGAAAATACAATTCCTATTTCAGAGACAATTATTATTCTCTGCTCGTCGTGCTTTTTCTTTCGGGCATTTTTGCAGTCCTGATACTTCACGAACTGCGCAAAATGTTTCTTTCCGTCATCCGGGACGATTGTTTTATTAAGGAAAATGTAAATAGTCTCGATAAGATGAGCATTTACAGTTTCTGCATCGCACTGATAACGGCCTGCCGCCTTTTTATCTATATTACACCGGCCATTTTTATTGTCATTCTTGTCTTTGTCATTGCGGGGCTGTTCAGCAAAGTGCTGGCGCGGGTTTTTGATAAAGCGATTATTTATAAACTTGACAATGACTTAACGATATAGGGAAGGAGCGTGGTTATAAAATGGCAATTATCATCAATCTGGACGTGGTAATGGCAATGCGCAAAAAAAGCCTGACGGAACTTGCGGGTGAAGTGGACATTACCCTTGCCAACCTTTCCATTTTGAAAAACAACAAAGCAAAAGCAATCCGCTTTTCCACACTGGAAGCAATCTGTAAGGCGCTGGACTGCCAGCCCGGCGATATTCTGCAATATATACAGGAAGAAGAAGACACGGAAAACTGA
Organism: uncultured Lachnospiraceae bacterium; assembly: GCA_910578475.1. Taxonomy (GTDB): domain Bacteria; phylum Bacillota; class Clostridia; order Lachnospirales; family Lachnospiraceae; genus UBA3282. Next base: position 43,872 of record CAJTRK010000015.1, read on the forward strand.
TTTTATATCGGGTCAAAACAAGCAGCCCAAAAAGAGAAAGGAGAAATGAAACATGAATGAAATTTTTCAGAACAATCCGTCAAATGCTTATACCGTAAACAATTATTTCAGGCAGGAAGAAATCAGAAAAGAAGAAGAGAAAAAAGAAGAGACCATACTGACCAGACAGATGAAAAAACAATTTTCCTTTTTTGCCCCCGCCAGCATCCTGTACGCTCTTTTCTACGCATTCTGTCTGTATCGGAATGCTTCGGGTATCACTTACCCTTTTTTCGCCGCAGGAACCTTTTGCTATTTCTTCTTATCTATGAAAAAGTTAGGGGTTCCATACAAAAAAGACAGTCTCTTTTTCATGATTAGTATCATGCTGCTCGGCATTTCCAACTGCTGTACGGATTCGTTACCGCTTTTACTGATGAATAAACTCGGCATTTTTCTGTTGAGTTTTATTCTGATACTGCATACGATATATTATGATGCCGAATGGAACCTTCCGAAATATCTCGGAGCCATTCTGCGCACAATGGGAAGAACCGTTACATGCCTGATTTGTCCTTTGATTGACCTGGCTTCTTTTTATGATGCCCAAAAACAGAAAAAAAGCCAAAAGAAAGACTATATTTTATATATTATCATTGGAATTTCTTTTTCCATTCCGTTACTCATTATGATGACATCCCTGTTATGCAGCGCCGATGTTGTATTCAGCAACATGATAAATAAGCTTATGTGTTTCGATATTTCCTTTCTGGAAATTTTCAAAATCAGCTTTCTTGTCATAACAGTGTTTTTCGTGTCTTACGCGCTCCTGGCCGCCGTATGCAAAAAGCACATACCGGAAGAAGATTCTGACCACAGAATCGGCGAACCCGTTATCGCGATAACCGTTACCGGAATGCTCTCCGTAATTTATCTGCTGTTCAGCTTTATACAGATTTTTTATCTGTTCATCGGCAATATGAAACTTCCAGGCGGTTATACTTATGCCCATTATGCAAGAGAGGGATTTTTTCAGCTCCTTGCCGTCTGCCTGATTAATCTGCTGATTGTGTTGGTCTGCCTGCATTTTTTTAAGGATAATCTTATCTTAAAGGTGATTCTTACCATTATCAGCGGCTGTACTTTTATTATGATTTTATCCAGCGCGCTTCGGATGTTTATGTATATTGCCGCTTATCGTCTTACTTTTCTCCGAATCTTCGTACTATGGGCGCTTGCAGTCATTTTTCTTCTGATGACAGGCATCACGGTTTTTATTTATTTCCGGCGTTTCCCGCTGTTCTTTTACAGCGTGGCGGTCGTTACCGTATTTTATATCGGTCTGTCCTTTGCCCATCCGGACTACTGGATAGCCCGTTATAATCTGAATCCAATCAGTACGGATGACACAAATCCGGACACATACACAAGTACGACGGCAAACGAATATTATCTTTCCACTCTTTCGGCCGACGCTGCTCCAATTCTGTTGGACGAAAACAGAAATCCTTTTTACCAGACGAAAGCTTCTTACTGGATGGACGTTTACTCCGGCCGCATAGAAAACAAAACAGAAGAAATGGGAATACGGAAGTTTAACTTTTCTCTCTATATTGCCGGAAAGAAAGGAGGGTTTTTCGATTAACTTTTTGTAGACAGATAACGCGTTTACTGATATTATGAGTATGGGTTTTTACTTTAAAACTGACAAAATATATAATGTGTGGTGATACATGATGAGTATCGCGTTTTTAGGACTTGGTATTCTGAGTATCAGTGCGATTGTTACTGCATTATATCTTCTGATAAAAGGCGACGGTACCAGAGACCAGAAGTTAATGCAGTACTTTCTGATGGGTTCTCTGATACAGAATGTCGGATATATGCTGGAACTTACGGCTCCTGCGGCGGATGCTGCCATAGTGGCCGTAAAAATACAGTATTTGGGCTCAATGCTGATTCCCATCACATACTGTTATTTTATGTTCAGCTATTGTTTCGAAAAAGTACCGGTAAAAATACTGAACGTTCTGAAGGTACTCGACGTAATCGTCATAGGGCTTGTTTTTACCTGTGACTTACATCCTTATTATTATCGTCAGATAGACTGGCAGCATACCACAGCCGGACATGGATATCTGGTTCTGGAATATGGCCCCGGCTACTGGCTTTTTCTGCTGTGCGGAACAATTATTCCCTATGCTTTTACGTTGTACGCCCTGATTCATGTCTGTATCAAAAAACCGGATTATGCGGCGGACAGAAAATATAAACTGATATTAATTCTGTCTTTTATTCCCGTAATCGCATTATGTTCCTATGTCTTAAAACTGACCAACGGATACGACTCTACGCCGTTTATATTAGGTCTTATCCTTTCCAGCGTAGTGATTTTAATCTGGAGCAGAAAAGTTTACGATTTCAGTAATCTGGCTTCCGGCATTCTGCTCGACAGTATGAGCGACGGCGTAATTGCAATCGACAAACATAAACGGATTATCAGCTATAATCCCGCCGCAGCCGAAATTTTTCCTGAACTGAGCAGTCAGATGGCAGGAAAACATATTGAAGAACTGGAAGGTTTTCCCTCTGATATATTAGGCGAAAACGTACAACAGGAATTTAGTTTAAACGGTTCTTTTTATCAGGGACACGTCAGACAGATACCGGACAGGTATGGTGAAAACAAAGGATATGTTATCCTGATTCTGGACGTAACGAATACAAGAAATTACATAGAAGAGATTAAGCGTGTACGCGAACAGGCAGAGCAGGCCAATATCGCCAAAAGCGCGTTTCTCGCCAATATGTCTCATGAAATCCGCACCCCGATGAATGCTATCGTAGGGCTGAGCGATATTATTATGGAAGTAAGCAAGGGACGAAAGGTACACGATTATGCCTGTGATATCAAATCTTCTTCACGCAATCTTCTGGCGCTGATTAACGACATTCTCGATTTATCCAAAGTGGAAGCGGGAAAAATGGAGCTTGTGCCGACGGAATATCATATCAAAACGTTGGTCAACGAAGTTTTAAATATGATGGATATCGTCGCTTCACAGCGCGGGCTCATGCTGATGAGCGAATACGATATGACAATTCCCTGTCGTTATCTCGGGGATGAAGGAAGAATCAGACAGATACTCATTAATATTCTGAACAATGCCCTGAAATTCACCAAACAGGGACATGTAAAAATTTCCGTCACGGGAATGAAGGGAAATACAGAAGGTACGGAACTTCTGACTTTCCGGATTGAAGACACCGGATGCGGTATTCGTGAAAAAGATTTAGAAGGAATCTTTGATAATTTCAGACAGCTTGATTCCAAAAGAAACCGGAGCGTAGAAGGAACGGGACTCGGACTCTCCATTACGAAACATCTTGTGGAACTGATGGATGGCTCCATTAAGGTAGAAAGCGTTTACGGCGAAGGTTCCACGTTTATTGTGGAAATCCCGCAAAAGATTACGAATGATAAACCGTTGTCAGAAATACCTGAAGAAGAAGTTAAAAAAGAGGAAACGCTGGAACCTTTTACGGTAAAAGACTACAAAGTGCTGGTAGTGGATGATAATCAGATTAACAGAAAAGTTGCAAGGTCCTTTTTACAGTCTTACGAACTGGAAATAACGGAAGCCGAAAGTGGAATGGAAGCAATCAGGCTTGTCCGCGATACACAATTTGATATTATTTTTATGGACCATATGATGCCCGAGATGGATGGTATCGAAACGGTACAGAATATTCGAAACGACTATGGGGAAGACAGAAAACTGCCAATCATCATCGCACTGACAGCGAACGCAATGGACGGCGTGCGGGAAAACTTCCTCTCCAACGGATTCCAGGATTTTATTACAAAACCGCTTGACAGAAAAGCTTTACATATGGTACTTCTGAAATGGATTCCGAAAGAAAACCGCATGACCGGAAAATCATGGTTAAAACATTTACAATCAGACAGCGATAAATTCCTGGAATTTCAGAAGATATTAATTGAAGGAATTGACACGGACGAAGTGGTTGAACATTATTCAGGCAGCGCGGAAGAATACAAAGAACTTTTAAACCTGTACTGTCTGGACGGAAAACGTAAACTGAACGTTTTGAAAGAACTTCTGGAAGAACAGGACTACAAAGGCTATGGAATTGAAGTGCACGGTTTAAAAAGCGCTTCCGCCAATGTGGGCGCAATGCGTATTTCCAACAGAGCAAGAGAGCAGGAAAAAGCGATAAACAGAGAAGATTTTACATTTGTTGACAGCCATGCGGGCAAACTTTTGGCCGAATATGAAGAACAGTTAGAATATATCAGAAATTATCTTGAGAAAGACCGAAAAGCAGAAAAAAACCGCGAAGCAAAAGAACAGAAAATGGAAAAGCCGGCTTTATTACAGGAAATTGAAACTGCTTTGAATCATCTGGAAAACTTTCAGTCAAAAGAATGTTCCAATATGATAGAACATATTCTGGAATATCAGCTGGATGCCGATACGGAAACTCAACTTGAAAAAGTAATGGAACTTCTCAAATTATATGAAGATGATAAAGCGGAACAGGTACTGCAAAAACTAATTGAAGAAATTCAAAAGGAGGATTGATTGTAAGTGGAAGAAAAATTCACAATACTGGCCGTTGATGATAACAGCATCAGTCTGGCTACCATTGAACAGGAATTGAAGAGAAAATATAATGTAGTTCCTGTAAATTCGGGAGTACGCGCCCTGCAATATCTGAAACAGAAGACTCCTCCTGATTTAATATTGCTGGATGTCCAGATGGCATTGAAAGACGGCGTAGAAACGCTGCGCGATATTCGCAAAATGGAAAATTGCGAGAAAATCCCTGTTATCATGCTTACATCACAACGAGAAAAAAATGTTATTCTGGAAAGTTCCAAGCTTGGAATCAACGATTATGTTTTGAAACCATTTAATGCTCAGGATTTACACGACAGAATCGAACGTGTCCTGAACAAAAAAGAAACAATAGAGCATTTTGTGGATTTAAGAGAAGAGAAGGGAGAGTAAATATAATTATGGAAAGAAAAGTAGGAACCGTATCAAGAGGTATCCGTTGTCCCATTATCCGGGAGGGCGATGACCTCGTAAAAATCGTTACGGAAAGCGTATTAGAAGCGGCAAAAAGTGAAGGATTTGAGTTGCGTGACAAAGATGTTATCGCGGTAACGGAATCAATCGTGGCGAGGGCACAGGGCAATTACGCATCGGTAGAAGCGATTGCGAAAGATGTCAGAACAAAACTTGGCGGAGAGACCATCGGCGTTATCTTCCCGATTTTATCCAGAAACCGCTTCGCAATCTGCCTGCGCGGTATCGCAATGGGCGCGAAAAAAGTCGTTTTAATGCTCAGTTATCCAAGCGATGAAGTAGGAAACGAACTCGTTTCCCTTGATAAACTGGATGAAGCCGGAATTAATCCTTACAGCGACGTACTTACCCTTGAGAAATACCGTGAACTTTTCGGAGAAAACAAGCATCCTTTCACAGGTGTGGATTATGTCGATTATTATGGAAATCTGATAAAAGAAGCGGGCACGGAAGTAGAAATCATTTTTGCAAACGACTGCAGAAGCATTCTTCCTTATGCGAAAAATATCCTGAACTGCGATATTCATACGAGAGCGCGCACCAAGAGACTGTTAAAAGCGGCGGGCGCGGAAACGGTTATGGGCATGGATGATATTCTCACAAGCCCGGTAGACGGAAGCGGATGCAATGAAAAATACGGTCTGCTCGGTTCCAACAAATCGACAGAAGATATGATTAAACTTTTCCCGAGAGAATGCACGGACCTGGTAATGGATATCCAAAAGGAAATTTTAGAAAAGACCGGAAAACATGTGGAAGTCATGGTATACGGAGACGGCGCCTTCAAAGACCCTGTCGGAAAAATCTGGGAACTGGCAGACCCTTGTGTATCTCCTGCGAGCACTCCCGGTCTGGACGGCACGCCTAACGAGGTGAAATTGAAATATCTTGCGGACAACGATTTCAAAGATTTATCCGGCGAAGCGTTAAAAGAAGCAATTTCCAACCGTATCAGAGAGAAAAAAGACAATCTGGTAGGCGATATGGCTTCTCAGGGAACGACTCCGAGAAGACTGACGGATTTAATCGGTTCTCTTTGCGATTTAACGAGCGGTTCCGGCGACAAAGGAACTCCCGTTATTTTGATTCAGGGATATTTTGATAATTATACAAATTAAGACATATTGTTCCATATATAGAAAAACGGCGCATTCCATGAAAAGAATGTGCCGTTTCTGTTTATGTCTCAATACGATATTTTAACATTTTTTCGGATTCATTCTCTGCATTTCTCTGATTACGCTCATGCCAATCGGTACGGATATTACAAGCGTCAGCACATCCGAAACCGCCTGACAGATTTCGACACCGAACAGTCCGAGAAAATGAGGCAATATCATAATCAACGGAATAAAACAGAGTCCCTGCCTTGCCGACGCTACAATGGACGCTTTCAATCCCTTTCCGACAGACTGCAGCATCATATTACACATGACAATCCAGGCATTTAACGGAAAAGCGATGACCTGATACCGTAAAGCGGCCGTTCCGACTTCGATAACTTTTAAATCGTCTTTCCTGAACAAAGTCACCAGTTCCGGCGCAAAAATAAATCCCGCCGTTCCCACAAGCAGCAGAAATACAAAAGCGTATCTGACACAGAACCAAAATGCTTCAAGCACTCTGTCGTTCTTTCCGGCTCCATAATTGAATCCGCAAACGGGCTGAAATCCCTGACCGAATCCAATTAATGCGGAATTGGCAAACATCGAAACACGCGATACGATTGACATACCCGCAATCGCTGCATCTCCATGAAAACCGGCCGCACGATTCAGAAAAATTGTGGCAACGCTCGCAAGACCCTGTCTGCATAAAGAAGGCGTGCCTCCCCGCACAATCTCTTGAAAAAAATAAAGGCTCGGTTTAAAGTTGCAGAATCGTATCTGCATATTGCCGCCTCTTCGAATCATTATCAGAAGCAGTATAAAACTTACATACTGGCTAATCGTTGTTGCCAAAGCTGCCCCGGCGATGCCTAGCTGACATCCGAATATCAAAACCGGGTCGAGCACTATATTCAGCACCGCACCAGTTACAATTCCAATCATCGCATAAAAAGCGCTTCCCTGATACCGCATTTGATTATTCAAAACAAGCGATGTCGTCATAGCCGGCGTACCGAGCAGAATAATCCACAGATAAGTGACCGTATACGGCAGTATCGTGTCGGTTGAACCGAGCAGATATGCCAATGGCTCGATAAAAACAAGGCCTGCTGCCATTAACACAATTCCTGCAATAAATGCGGTAAAAAACCCGACCGCCGCCATTTTCTCGGCTTCTTCCGTCTCTTTCGCGCCCAATTTTCTGGAGATGAAATTGCCGGAACCGTGGCCAAAGAAAAATCCGACCGCCTGAATAATTGCCATTACAGAAAAAACGATTCCTACCGCGCCGGTCGCCTGCGTATCGATTCTTCCGACAAAAAAGGTATCTGCCATGTTATAGAAAGAAGTAATCAGCATACTCAGAATCGTAGGAACCGCCAGCGTACATACCAGTTTTTTAACCGGCGTTTCCAACATATAATTCCTTTTTTCTTCCGCATTTACAAAATTCATAAAAATGCAGCTCCTTTCTTTTCGTTCCATAATAATTTTGTTAAAATAATAATTGGGTATCTTGTTATGCAGACGAACAGGTATAAAATAAGAAATTTTTTATATACTATTTGAATCATACTCTTTTCTGACAATAAAATCAAATGCGGAATAACTGGAAAGGAACAAAATTATGAATCAGAAAGCATTTTTTCAATTATCCTATGGTCTTTATGTAGCGGCCGCAAAAGCGGATTCCAAAATGAACGGTTGTATTATCAATACCGTAACACAGGTAACGGACGACCCAAAACAGGTTATCATTGCAATCAATAAACAAAATCTGACCTGCGATTTAATACAAAAATCAGGAATGGTATCCATATCCATTCTTTCCGAATCGGCTCCTTTTTCTCTTTTTCAGCATTTTGGATTTCAAAGCGGAAGAGATGCTGACAAATTCGTTGATGTTCCTTTTCAACTGACAGGACAGGAACTTCCTTATTTGAAAGAACATACGACAGCATATCTGGATTGTAAAGTCGTCGGCTCCCAGGACCTGGGAACGCATATGCTCTTTACCGCGCTCGTAACGGATGCGGATGTTATTTCCGATGAAAAACCGATGACTTACTCTTATTATCATGAATTTGTAAAACCAAAGCCCGATTCCGATTCAAAAATAAAAGGATGGCGTTGTATTGTTTGCGGTTATGTCTATGAAGGAGAAGAACTTCCTCCCGATTTTATTTGTCCCTGGTGCAAACATGGCGTTACGGACTTTGAAAAAATCCTGTAAAATGGCATGGTAACCTGAAGTTTACATGAAAAAACTTAAAAGCAACATGAAATTGATAGCCTTCACATGCCCGTTTTCCTATAATAAAATCGACAAATCAAGACATACACACAAAATCCGTCTGATTTGCCGCCCGCGGGAATAAGCGTTCTGCAGACGCCTATTATTATCATATAGGAAAGGAAAGATAAAAATGAGTTTAGGAGAAAATTTACAATTCCTCAGAAAAAAGAATGACATCACACAGGAACAACTTGCCGAAAGACTGGATGTTTCGAGACAATCCGTATCAAAATGGGAATCTGACACGACTTATCCGGAAATGGAGAAATTAGTACAGTTATGTCAGATGTTCCATTTGCGTATGGATGACCTGATACAAAAAGACGTCAGTTCCATTTATGTAGAAGATAAGTCCCACTATGACAATCACATGAATATTTACAGCAAAATGATAACGCTTGGCATTGCTCTGATTCTTTTTGCCTTTTCCGTTATAACATTCATGAATGGACTGGGTCTTCAGGACGAATTATACTCTGTCGTATTTTTTATATTCCTTACAATTGCCGTAGCAATTTTCATGATTACGGGATTACGGCACGCGGATTTTCAACAAAAGAATCCTTACATAGAAAATTTTTATACGGAAGAAGAAATTGACCGCTTTCATAAAAAATTTTCCATCATGATAACAACAGGCGTCACCATCATTTTCATTGGGCTCATAATCATGATGGGTCTGGAATCTGTTTTTAACGAATATTTTAGAAACACACTCTTCGGAGCCGATGAAATATTATCTTCTATATTCCTTCTTCTGATTACAATTGCGGTTTCTATCCTTGTTTACGCCGGATTGCAAAAAGAAAAATACAACATCAAAGATTACAATACTGCACATGACAAAGAATCTCCGGAATATAAAAGAAGCAGGCTGACGGCAACAATCTGTACTTGTCTTATGCTGACTGCTGTAATTATCTATCTGATATTTGGTTTTTCAAATGGAAACTGGGGGATGCCTTATTTCGTCGTGTTTCCTGTATTTGGCGTCGGATGTGGTATTGTCTCTGTGATTATCAATCTGAAATTCAGAAATTAAAAAATAGTTTAAGAAATGCCTGATTTTCGTTTTTCCAAATCAGGCATTTCTTACATAAACATAAATTATTATAATCGCAGGAAATCGTTTTAATACCGGTTAAAACATGCAAATATCTCCTGTATTCTCGGCATCGCAAGACCCGATGGCACATTTCCCTTATCACAGATGCCCGCCAGTCCCTTTGTTCTTAAAATTTGTTCAAGCGCTTTCACAACGTCTTTTACATCGTTTTTATCATCCCCGTAATGTTCTTTCGCATATCGCAGCAAATAAGCCAGCGTCTGTGTCTGCTCTTCATCTACAAGCTGTTCCACATAGCGCAAATCCAGATTTTCTTTTCCGATTGAAAACGCCGTTTTCCCCATCCGCTTGATTTTCAGCCGTTCTTCCACATAACCGTTTCCACGGTATGTCTTTCGTTTCTGAACGGAACCGGATAAATTGATTTTCCGCTTTCCGGAAGGAAGATGAAAACCAGGAGCGCTGATTGAAGGCATCGGATATTCTCTGATAGTTTCTTTTGTTTCATCGGTAATATCAACGGCTTTATAAGAATCCATCTGAATGACCTTATCCGCAATATGAAAATAAGAACCACAGCTTCCCACAACAAGAATGGTTGAAATCCCTGCTTTTTCATATAAATCTTTCGCACGCTCCAAAAAAGGCGTAATCGGTTCTTTTTCTCTGGCAACAATTTTCTGCATCAATTCATCGCGCACCATAAAATTGGTAGCGGAAGTATCTTCATCAATCAAAAGCAGTTTACTGCCGGCTTCGATTCCTTCTATTATATTTGCCGCCTGAGAAGTGCTGCCGCTGGCGTCCAATGTACAAAAACTTTCGGTATTTTTTCCATTCGGAAGATGATTGATAAAAAGAGAAATATCCGTATTCGTAATTTTTCTGCCATCCTCCGCACGAAGCTTTAATGCGCTTTCTTCCGTTATGACATATTCTCTTCCATCCCCTGCAATATGGTCATAAACGCCTCTTTCCAAAGCCTTTAAAAGCGTGGATTTTCCATGATAACCGCCGCCCACAATTAAAGTGATTCCTTTTTTGATGCCCATGCCTCTGATTTTTCCCTTATGGGGAAGCATAAAAGTTACCGCCATCGTCTCCGGAGAGCAAAAAGGAATGCCGTCCTTTAATGGTCTGTCCGATACGCCGCTTTCTCTCGGCAAAACAGAATCATCGGCAATAAAGGCAACGATATCCCGTTTTTGCATTTCTTCTCTGATATAATGCTGGTCCTCTGCCAGAAAAACAATTTTTTCAAGTTCCTGTTTCGGCGTTTTCTCATAATAAAGGCTTTGTTCGACGCATACAGGAACAAACTCGAATAATATTTTTTCGAGTTCCGACGCATTAATCGTGCGTCCGTTTGCCGGAAATCCCGCTTCGAATCTCACGATGATACTGTCTGTTCTAATTTCGCAGGCCGTTCTTTCCAATATCTCCTGCCCGCATCGGCTGACAGTGATGATTCCGCTTTTCCCGGAACCTTTCGCCTGGAAACAAAATTTATCCGCCTGTTTATGAAAACGGCGGAGCAGATAATCTTCCACAGCAATCTTATTCCATTTCGTTTCATAATAAGAACCCGGAAAGCCCGCGTTTTTGTGCGTAACTTCCACACTCAGTCTGGAAGGGGCCGCAAACGGGTCTCCCTGTACATGTTCGATATTCAATATGTATTTTCCGAACGAATAACTGCCTGCAAGTGATTTATAGGCGGGATAGCTTTTATGGTCTATTGCGCGCAGATTCTTTCTCAGTTCTTCCGATGTTTTCATAGGTTACTTCCATTCCTTTCAGGTTATTTTATACGATTCCAAAGCTTTGTGCCGCCGCTTTCCAGTATTTCTCCGGAATGTCGGGCCAATTTACGTTTCCTTCTCCTTCTTTACACAATTTCATTGCGAGTTTTAAACAGGGCGTTGTATAATCATTTCCCGTGGAAAGGGCATGTTTGTTTAATTTTGCCCAGTAAAATGATTTTTCGTTTAATCCTGAAGTTTCAAATTCTTTCTTAACGGCTTCCACATCATATTCCAGTTGGAAAAATTCTTCTTCCCATCCTTTTTCCGTTCCGTGAAGAATCATGTACTGCGTCTTTCCGCCATGATACCAGGGTATGCCGACAGAACCGGGATGAACCAGTTTTTTATTTCCATATATTCTGCCCGACTGGATATGCGTATGCCCGCATATCAGCAAATCCACATCAAGAGTTTCCATGACGGAAGGCAGGTTTTCATTTTCAGGTATGAGCAGTTCTTTGGAAGAAGTTAAAGAGCCGTGACAATAACGAAAAACCGGATATCCTTCTTTTTCATAGATTCCTCTTATATCGAGTTTCTCATAAAACTGAAAATCTTCTTCTTTTAAATTTTCATAAGTATATAACAGGCTTCCGCTGGCTGAACAGTAAATCCATCTTTCTTCCGGATTTTTTTTATGTTGCAGCATATAATCTTCCCGGTTACCGCGTATAAAGAAACATTTATAATTTTTCTGCATCTCATAAATAATCTGCATTGTTTTCTGCGGACACGGACAGTCGCTGATATAATCTCCAAGAAAAAGAAATTCATCCGCTTTCTGGTCAAGCGCATGTTTTATACAGGTTTCCAGTGCATAGTGATTGCTGTGGATATCTCCCATAACCGCGAGTTTTATATGTTTCATATTTCTTATCCGTTTCTTTTATTTTTCTGAAAAAGAGATGCCAGATTTCCGACATCTCTTTTTTTCATCATCTTTCAATTCTTATCAGAAAATGACAGATTACTTTTCTTCTTCCGGTATTTCTTCCAGCGCGTCGTCAATATTTTCAAATTCCTGATTGCCGTCGCTTACCCGTTCTCTGACTTTGGCAATTTTGGCTACTTTGACGTCTTCTTCCAGATTCATCATTTTAACGCCCGATGTAATTCTGCCGAGAGTCGAAATATCTTCCATACGCAGCTGAATGATAACGCCTTCCGTCGTAATCATCATAATTTCATGGTCATCGTTTACGGCCTTGACGCCTACGACATTACCTGTTTTTTCCGTAATCTTATAACATTTTACACCTTTACCGCCGCGGTTCTGTACCGTAAATTCATCCAGATAAGTCCGTTTTCCGAGTCCGTTTTCCGAAACAATCAGAAGAGAATCGCCCTGGTGGTCTAACTGCATTCCGATGATTTCGTCCCCGTCGGATAAATTCATGCCGATAACTCCCATAGATGCCCTTCCGGTTGCTCTGACGTCCGTTTCTTTAAACCGGATACACATTCCCTGTCTTGTTACGAGGAAAATTTCTGTATTTTCATCCGTTGATTTTACTTCAATCAGCTCGTCGTCTTCCCGGAGATTAATTGCGGCAAGGCCTTTTTTTCTGACATTGCTGTATTCCAGAATCGAAGTTTTCTTCACAATACCTTTTTTCGTTACCATGAACAGATTTTTTGTTTCCTCATAGTCTTTAATCGGTATCATCGCCGAAACTTTTTCACCCGGCGTTAATTGAAGAAGATTAATAATCGCCGTTCCTCTTGCAGTACGCCCTGCTTCCGGAATTTCATACGCCTTTAATCTGTAAACTCTTCCGTAATTGGTAAAGAACATCAGATAATGATGCGTCGTCGTCATCAGAAGGTCCTCTATGTAATCTTCTTCAATCGTCTGCATTCCTTTGATTCCTTTACCGCCGCGATGCTGCGCCTTGAAATTGTCCACCGTCATACGTTTTACATAGCCGAGACTTGTCATGGCAATAATCGTATTATCTTTCGGAATTAAATCTTCCATATCGATATCATAGACGTCAAATCCGATATGACTTCTTCTTTCATCGCCGAATTTTTCGGAAATAATCATCATTTCTTCTTTGATAACGCCAAGCAGTAATTTTTCATCCGCAAGAATTGCTTTCAATTCCGCAATTTTTGCAAGCAGTTCTCTATGTTCATTCTCTAACTTTTCTCTTTCCAGACCTGTTAAAGCACGCAGACGCATATCAACGATTGCCTGAGCCTGAACGTCGGAAAAAGCAAAACGCTCAATCAATCTTTCTTTTGCAATCTGGGTTGTCTGGCTGCTTCTGATAATCTGAATGACTTCATCGATATTATCAAGAGCAATTAATAATCCCTGTAAAATATGGTCGCGTTCTTCCGCTTTGTTTAAGTCATATTTTGTCCTTCTCGTAACGACATCTTTCTGATGCTCCAGATAAAAATGAAGCATATCCAGAATGTTCATGACTTTTGGCTGGCCGTCTACGAGAGCCAGCATAATAATGCCGAAAGAATCCTGCAGCTGTGTGTGTTTATAAAGCTGATTCAGAATCACATTGGCATTTGCGTCTTTTCTGAGTTCAATAACAATTCTCATACCCTCGCGGTTCGTTTCATCGCGAAGGTCTGTAATGCCGTCTATTTTCTTTAACTTTACGAGTTCGGCAATTTTCAGAATCAAATTTGCCTTGTTTACCATATAAGGAAGTTCCGTAACGATAATACGATTCTTTCCGTTGTCCATCGGCTCAATGTTCGTTACGGCACGCACTCTTACCTTGCCGCGTCCGGTACGATAAGCTTCTTCCGCCCCTCTTGTACCGAGAATGATTCCGCCGGTAGGAAAATCAGGCGCTTTCACGAGTTCCAAAATTTCCTCCATCTCCGTGCCGCGGCTTTCCTGAACCTGATTATCAATAATTTTTACGACTGCCGCTATGACTTCTTTTAAGTTATGCGGAGGAATATTGGTAGCCATGCCGACCGCAATGCCGGAAGTTCCGTTTACAAGAAGATTCGGATAACGGCTTGGCAGTACGGTAGGTTCTTTTTCCGTATCATCGAAGTTTGGAACAAAATCAACGGTATCTTTATTAATATCCGCCAGGAGTTCCATCGAAATTTTACTCAGTCTCGCTTCCGTATAACGCATGGCCGCCGCGCCGTCGCCGTCTACGGAACCAAAATTACCGTGTCCGTCCACGAGCGGATAACGGGTTGACCACTCCTGCGCCATATTAACGAGAGCTCCGTAGATGGAACTGTCTCCGTGCGGATGATATTTACCCATCGTATCACCGACAATACGGGCGCTTTTTCTGTGCGGCTTATCAGGACCGTTATTCAATTCTATCATGGAATAGAGAACTCTTCTCTGTACCGGCTTTAAACCATCCCTTACATCGGGTAATGCGCGCGCGGCAATAACACTCATCGCATAATCGATATAAGAATCTTCCATTTTCTTTTTCAAATCAACTTCTTCAATTTTATCAAAAATACGGTCATCCATTTTTATAACCAAGCCTTTCTTTCAGCCGGCAAAAATTTACCATTTGCTGCTGTAAGGTGCAAAAAGATTAAATATCGAGATTCTTTACAAATTTTGCATTTTCTTCGATAAAGATTCGGCGGGGTTCTACCTTATCTCCCATTAATGTGTTAAAGGTAAGGTCCACTTCCGATTCTTCCTCTTCATTGATATTTACGCGAAGCAGAATGCGCTTTTCCGGGTCCATTGTCGTATCCCAGAGCTGGTCCGCATCCATTTCACCGAGACCTTTATAACGCTGTATCTTATTATTCTGGTCTCTTCCCACTTCCGCCAGAATCTTTTCCAGTTCGTCATCGCTGTAAGCATACCATATCTGTCTGTTCTTCTCCAGTTTATAAAGAGGAGGTTTTGCCAGATAAACATGTCCCTGTCTGATGAGTTCCGGCATAAAACGATAGATAAAAGTAAGCATCAAAGTCGCGATATGCGCGCCGTCCACATCGGCATCCGTCATAATGATAATTTTATCATAACGAAGTTTACTGATATCAAAATCCTCATGAATCCCGGTTCCAAAAGCGGTAATCATCGCTTTGATTTCCGCATTTGCATAAATTTTATCGAGTCTTGCCTTTTCTACATTCAATATTTTACCACGAAGCGGTAAAATCGCCTGAGTAGCGCGGCTTCTCGCCGTTTTGGCGGAACCGCCGGCGGAATCTCCCTCAACAATATAAATTTCACAGTTTTTCGGGTCTTTATCGGAACAATCCGCCAATTTACCGGGCAGGGAAGAATTTTCAAGCGCCGATTTCCGACGGGTCAAATCTCTTGCTTTCCTTGCCGCTTCTCTCGCGCGCTGTGCCATGATAGACTTTTCACAGATGATTTTGGCAACTGCCGGGTTCTGCTCCAGGAAATAAGTAAGCTGTTCGCTCACAATATTATCGACAGCTCCTCTCGCCTCGGAATTTCCAAGCTTCTGTTTTGTCTGTCCTTCAAACTGCGGGTCTTCAATTTTAACACTGATAATCGCAGTCAGACCTTCCCTGATGTCATCGCCGGAAAGATTTTCCTCATTTTCTTTAATCAGTTTATTATTTCTCGCATAATCGTTAAATGTTTTCGTGAGGGCGTTTTTAAAACCAATTAAATGGGTTCCGCCTTCGGGCGTATTTATATTATTAACAAAACTGTATACGCTTTCGTTGTAAGAATCATTATGCTGCATGGCAACTTCAACATAAACGTTATTTTTACTTCCTTCGAAATACATAATCTGTTCATAGAGCGCATCTTTGCTTTTATTCAGGTAAGAAACAAATTCCTTGATGCCGCCTTCATAGTGGAATACTTTTTCCTGTTCCTGCCCTTCTCTCGCATCCACAAGGATGATTTTAAGGCCTTTTGTCAGAAAAGCCGTTTCCCGCAGTCTCGTTTTTAATGTTTTATAATCGAATATTGTTTCTTCGAATATCGATGCATCCGGTTTAAAACAGATTTTCGTTCCTGTTTTATCCGCTTCACAATCTCCTGTCATTTTAAGCGGATAACAAACCTGTCCTTTCTCGTAACGCTGCTTATATACTTTACCTTCGCTGTAAATCTCAACTTCAAGCCAGTCCGAAAGCGCATTTACGACGGAAGCGCCTACACCGTGTAAACCGCCCGATACCTTATATCCTCCTCCGCCGAATTTTCCGCCGGCGTGAAGAACCGTAAAAACGACTTCTACCGCCGGTATACCCGCCTTATGATTAATGCCGACGGGAATGCCGCGTCCATTATCGATTACCGTTACGGAATTATCCTGATTGATTGTCACATGAATCGTATCACAAAAGCCTGCCAGCGCTTCATCAACGGAATTATCCACAATTTCATAAACAAGATGATGAAGTCCCCTGCCGGAAGTACTTCCGATATACATACCAGGTCTTTTCCGAACCGCTTCAAGACCTTCTAATATTTGAATCTGGTCTGCTCCATATTCATTAGCCATTCTGATAATCATACCTCTCTTTCAGTCTGCGATATTTCAGCATTGTCTACAATTTTACCGTTTTCTATTTGAAATACCCTGTCAATTTCAAATCTGTTATTCACAAACTCATCCAGACCCGTACAGGTAACGATTGTCTGAATATCGCCTATACTGTTCAAAAGATAATTTTGCCTGTTACTGTCAAGTTCCGATAAAACATCATCCAACAGAAGAACCGGATTATCTTTTATCATTTTCTTTACCAATTCTATTTCTGATAATTTCAAAGAAAGAGCAGCCGTTCTTTGCTGACCTTGAGAACCGAATTTACGAATATCTATATTATCTGCCATAAAAGAAAAATCATCTCTGTGCGGTCCGACCGTCGTCTGCTTTAATTTAATATCCCTTTCCTGATTAGCGGACATGGAACGTTCATAATCTTCTATCAGGACATCCGGTTCATAATAAATAACCAGCTCTTCTTTGTTACCGGATAATTTTTTATGTATCTCGTAAATAATATCATTCAGCTGCCTGGTAAATAAATTTCTTCTTTCAATAATTTTGCTTCCAAAAGAAACAAGCTGAGAATCCCAAATATTTAAGGTATCCCGCAGTTCCGGACGAAAATAAATGTCTTTGAGAAGTTTATTTCTCTGATTCACAATTTTATTATAATGATTCAGATTATAAAGGTAAAAGGAATCGAGCTGACACAGCTCCATATCCACAAATCTTCTTCTTTCGGCCGGACCGTTTTTGATAATATTCAAATCCTCCGGCGAAAAAAAGACCACATTTAACAATCCCAAAAGTTCAGAAGCTTTCTTGATTTTCTGCCCATCGACGGCAATTCCTTTCGATTTATTCTTACGAAGGTGCATATCGATTCTGCTTTCCAGACCGTCTTTTTCCAGTACGGTCCTGATATGCGCCTCTTCCTGATTGAAATGAATAATATCCCCGTCTTTGCTTCCTTTATGGGATTTGGTTGTGGAAGATAAGTATATCGCCTCTAAAATATTTGTTTTTCCCTGCGCGTTATTCCCATATAAAATATTTGTTCCGCCGCTGAAATGGATTTCCAGAGAATCATAATTTCTGTAATTTGCCAGTTCCAATGATTTAATGAGCATCAGTTTTCTACCTTAATCTGCTGTCCGCCAAATTCGATAACGTCACCAGCATAAATTTTTTTACCGCGTCTGCACTCTGTTTCTCCGTTTACAAGCACATTGCCTTCCTGAATTTCAATTTTGGCATCCAGACCTGAGTCTGCAAGACCGGAAAGTTTCAACGCCTGGCCAAGCTTTATAAATTCATCTTTAATTTTCAGTATTTCCATAAAAACCCAATCCTAATCAATTTATCTTTTTCAGAAATTTTAACTTACCGTCGTAAAATTAACCGGAAGAATCAGATAAACATAATTTTCTTCTTCATCCCTGATAAAACAGGGCGCTTTTGGATTCACCATATACAAATCCACTTCTTCATCGTCGATAACTCTCAGCGCATCGATTAAAAACTTGGGATTAAAACCAATCATCAAATCTTTTCCGCTCTTGGAAATATCGATTTCTTCATCCATGCTGCCGATAATCGTATTCATTTTCAATTCCATCGCATCATCGGTAATATTGATGATGACCGGTTTTTTATCTCCTTCTTTGACAAGAAGCGTCGCTCTGTCAATACAGCTTAAAAATTCTTTCTTGTTGATTCTCACCTTTGTTTCATAATCGCTGGAAAGCATCTGGTCAATTCTGAAATACTCACCTTCAATCAATCTGGAAACAACAATCGTATTGTCAAATTCAAACAGAATATGATTGTCCGTAAAGAATATATTAACATCCTTATCCGTATCGCCGGAGAGAATTTTACTGATTTCACTCAGAGTCTTACCGGGCACAACAATTTTTTTAAACTCATAAGTATTCTTCAGCTGAATTTTTCTGATGGATATTCTATGCCCGTCCAATGACACAACTTTTAAAGTATCTTCGTCGATTTCGAATAATTCTCCGGTCATCAGTTTGTTATTATCGTTATCGGCAATGGAAAAAATCGTCTGTCTGATGATTTCTTTCAGAGTAAACTGGGAAACTACGACAGAATCGTTTCTTTCAATCAACGGCAGATAAGAAAAATCTTCGCCTGATTTACCGATAATATTGAATTTTGCCTTTTCACAGGTAATCGTTGTTTTTAAACTGCTGTCCGTTTCAATTTTGATATTGCTGTCCGGAAGTTTACGCACGATTTCAAGAAATATTTTAGCATCCAGCGCAATCATGCCCTTTTCGATTACTTCGCCTTCGATTCTCGTTTCGATACCGAGTTCCATATCATTGGCAGCCAGTTTGATTTCACCGTTTCTGACATCAATTAAGATACATTCCAGAATGGACATGGTAGTTTTGCTAGGTACTGCTTTAGAAACAATCTGTACACCATTTAAGAGATTCGTTTTTTTACATACAATTTTCATCTGTGCATAACTTCCTTTCTGAATATGAGCCAGAATCTGAATCGGCATTTTAAAGATATTTATTATATATTTCATAATCTATCTTAGTAATAGATGTTGAAATGTGCATAACCTTATTTATTATACTATTTTTCAGCAGAAAAGAAAACGTATAACATGTGAAAAAGTCAGAATAACTTCATGATAAAATGATACTTATCAACAATCATGAAGTTATGAAGGAATAATTTTTTTCTTAATGACTTCTATCTTATTCTTCAATTCCTCATTATTCACAATCTCATCGGTGATTTTATTCACACCATGTATGACTGTTGTATGGTCTTTCTTACCGAGAAGCTTCCCGATTCCGGCAAGGGAAGTAGCCGTTAAATCCCTGCACAGGTACATGACGATTTGTCTTGCCTGTACGAGTTCCGAGTTTCTTTTTCTGGACATAATATCATCAGGCGTAATGCCAAAATGTTCCGCTACCACGTTAATGATAAGGGAAGGGGTAACCTCTCTCATTTCATCGGGATAAATAATATCCTTTAAGGCCTCTTCCGCATGGGCGAGATTAATATCAAGATTGTTGAGTTTGGAAAAAGCAATGATTTTGTTGAATGCTCCTTCCAGTTCCCGGATATTGGATTTAATATTCGTTGCGATATATTCCAATACTTCGTTGTCAATTTCTTTATTGCAACTTTCCGCATTTTTCCTGAGAATTGCCATTCTTGTCTCATAATCGGGCGGCTGTATATCGGCAACCAGACCCCATTCGAACCGGGAGCGGAATCTTTCATCCAATGTTTCCAGTTCTTTCGGCGGGCGGTCTGACGTCAGGACAATTTGTTTGCCGTCCGCATGAAGCGTATTAAAAGTGTGGAAAAATTCTTCCTGTGTGCTTTCCTTGCCGATAATGAACTGGATATCATCTATCAGAAGAACATCCACAGTTCTGTATTTTTCCCTTAATTTGCTCATTGTCTTGGCGTCACCGCTTCGAATGGATTCAATCACTTCATTGGTGAACTTTTCTGAAGTTACATATAATACCTTCATGTCATTGTTCTGTTGAAGGATAAAATGTCCGATAGAATGCATCAGGTGCGTTTTACCGAGTCCGGCTCCTCCATATATATAGAGAGGATTGTATGATTCTCCGGGAGATTCCGCTACCGCAAGCGCTGCGGAATGAGCAAATTTATTATTGCTTCCGACAACAAAAGTATTAAAATTATACTTTGGGTTCAGGTTTGCTTTTTCATAATTTATGTTATAAATATGATTCGGTTTGTTCTGATTCGTTTCGTTTGCTTCGTTAGCGTCTTTTTCCAGGATGAAGTCGATGTCATAAGTGTGATTCATCATTTCTGAGATAGTAACCTGAAAATAACTTTTATACTTATTAGAAATATAATTTAAAAAATGTGATTGGTCGGAAGGTATCAGTATGGTTACGATATTGTTCTCCATACTGTAATATTTAAGAGGAGAAACCCATGTAGTATAGGCGATTTCCGATAAATCATATTCTGTTCTTAATGTCTCTTTGATTAAATCCCAGTTGTCCCTGATAGAATCCATATATAAACCTCTTACTTCTTAATAAAAATATGATATTCGGAATTATCCGAAAACTCCCCTGTATATATATTAATATAAAAAAGATAAAAATTCAATTCATAAGTTATCCACAAAAAGTGGACAGGTTGACATATCGCTTTTATATGAATTTGAAGTTGTGTATAAGTTTTAAGATGAAATTCACATCTTAAAACATTAAAATATGGGGATATGATGTAGTTTCTTATAGAAAAAAGAATAGTTATACACAACTTATCCACATTATGTGGATATATTTATGTAAAGTGGATATTTTTTTTCAGGATTCATAAATATTTTTGAAAAAGAAAAATTTGTGAAAACTTGGACAAAATGTCAGGATTCTCTTGACGTATCCGGTTTATTTATATAAAATAGAGGTGTTGTTTTCCGCACAGATATTTTACTTCGTAAATAATATTTGCTAAATAATGGAGAGAGCATTTGTAAAGGAGGTGCATCGTAATGAAAATGACATTTCAGCCGAAAAAAAGACAGAGGTCCAAAGTTCATGGATTCAGAGCCAGAATGAAGACGAAAGGCGGAAGAAAAGTTATAGCTGCAAGAAGAGCAAAAGGTAGAAAGAGATTATCAGCATAGGCCGCATTTATGTGGCCTTTTTTTCCAGTATGAAATTTTCAGAATCATTGAAGAAAAACAAAGATTTTCAATATGTTTATCAAAATGGTAAAAGTTACGCGAATAAATATCTGGTTATGTATGTTTTGGAAAACAATATGCAGATAAACAGATTGGGAATATCAGCCAGTAAGAAAACAGGGAACAGTGTCGTAAGGCATCGTTTCACCAGACTGGTCAGAGAAAGTTACAGACTACATGAAAATATATTTAATAGTGGTTTAGATATAGTAGTCGTTGCCAGAAAAAGCGCTGCTTTCGTTGGTTATGAGGAAATTGAGAGCGCATTATTACATCTTGCGAAAATGCACCATATTATAAAGATATTTTTTTATTGAAGGTGTGTTCTTTTAGAAATTGATATGAAAAAACTTTTTATTTATCTTATTAAGTTCTATAAAAAATATATTTCTCCTCTGAAAAGCACGAAATGTCCTTATATACCGTCATGTTCCGATTACGGCCTGGAGGCCGTTACAAAATACGGCGTTATAAAAGGAGGTTTTCTTGCTTTATGGAGAATTATAAGATGTAATCCTTTTTCAAAAGGTGGTTATGACCCGGTTCCGTAAAAAGAAAATAAGGAGGAAACAGGAGTGCCAGGTATTTTATTAACGCAGGAATCTACCTTTATTATAGGGCCTATTACGAAATTGTTGGGTTTTATAATGGAAGGTATCTTCTTCGTAATTGATAAGATTGGAATCCCGAATATCGGATTGGCCATCATTTTATTTACGGTTGTAATGTATTTACTGATGATGCCGCTGACGATTAAACAACAGAAGTTTTCCAAATTATCTGCCAAAATGAATCCTGAACTTCAGGCGGTTCAGGCAAAATACAAAAATAAAAAAGACAATGAATCAATGATGGCCATGCAGGCGGAAACACAGGCGGTTTATGCAAAATATGGTGTTTCTCCTTCCGGAAGTTGTGTGCAGTTATTGATTCAGCTGCCGATTATGTGGGCTTTGTATCGTGTTATTTATAATATGCCTGCTTATGTAAGCAGTATTAAAGAAGCTTTTTATCCGCTGGTTGAAAATTTAATGAATCAGGCGGGAAGCAAAGAATTTATTCAGGGTTTCAGCAATGCGGGAATGTATGCCAAGCAATTCGAAAATGAAGCATTTACAAGCGGTGTGGCAACATACGTTCAGAATACTTTTATTGATGTATTGAATAAAGCATCCAGCGCGGAATGGCTCAGTATTAAAGATAAGTTCCCGATTTTGTCCGGCGATGTGGATAATACGCTTCTTTTGTTGAATCGGTACAATAATTTTCTTGGATTAAATATCGCAAATTCACCTTCTTTTACGATGAAAGAAGCGATGGAGGCAGGCGCTTACGGAATGATAGTTGCCGCTCTTGCAATTCCTGTTCTGGCTGCCGTAACACAGTGGATTAATGTAAAATTGATGCCGCAGCAGAATACGAGCAGCGATAATGACCAGCAGAATACGATGATGCAGTCCATGAAGATGATGAATATGATGATGCCAATTATGTCGGCTGTATTTTGTTATACACTTCCGGCCGGCGTCGGTCTTTACTGGGTTGCCGGTGCGGTAGTCAGAAGTATTCAGCAGGTTGTTATCAACAAGCACATTGATAAAATGGATTTGGATGAGCTGATTCGCAAAAATTCGGACAAGGCTAAGAAGAAAATGGAAAAAGCCGGCGTCAGAGCGGAAAAATTGAACGCTTATGCCAATATGAATACGAGAAACGTAGCTGCATCCTCTAAACCATCCAGACCTTCCATGTCACAGGAAGAAAAGGACGAGGCAGTAAAGAAATCAACGGAATATTACAGTAAAAATGCAAAACCGGGAAGTATTGCGGCAAAAGCAAATATGGTTAAACAGTATAATGAAAAAAATAACAGATAGTTATTCATCAGGAAGTTTGTAAGTAAGGAGAATTGGTTATGGATTTTATAGAGTTTTCAGCAAAAACAGTTAATGATGCCATTACGGAAGCATGCCAGAAATTTGTCGTAACAAGTGATAAACTGGAATATGAAATTATAGAAGAAGGTTCTTCAGGATTTCTTGGAATAGGTTCTAAACCGGCTGTTATCAAAGCAAAAGTAAAATCTTCCGTTCAGGATAAGGCAAAGGACTTTTTGAAAAGTGTATTCGAAGCGATGAATCTCGTAGTAGTTGTAGATATTCAGTATGATGAATTGAATAATACAATGAATATTGATTTGAGCGGCGATGAAATGGGAGTTCTGATTGGAAAGAGGGGACAAACATTAGATTCTCTGCAATATCTCGTATCTCTTGTTGTGAATAAAGACATGGAAGATTATATTCATGTTAAAGTTGATACGGAAAATTACAGACAGAGAAGAAAAGAGACATTGGAAAATCTTGCCAAAAATATCTCCTATAAAGTAAAAAGAACAAAAAGACCTGTATCTTTAGAGCCGATGAATCCATATGAAAGAAGAATCATTCATTCCGCGCTGCAGAATGACAAATATGTTACAACGCACAGCGAAGGCGATGAACCGTTCAGACATGTTGTAGTCGTTTTGAAGAAATACAGTAAATCATAAGCAAATAAAAAAGTTTTGCAGCAAAAAATATGCAGCATATTAAAATTGGAATGTAAATTTATTTACATTCCAATTTTTTTACGATATATTTTAATAGGAAAGAAAAAGATATATTCTTAAAAAAGTGCGGCCCGGACAGCGCGGGCTGAAAGAAAGGCATGGTTATTTTAATGAAAACAGATACAATCGCAGCAATTTCAACTGCCATGACAAATTCCGGTATCGGTATTATCCGCGTCAGCGGAGAAGATGCGATTTCGATTGTGCATTCTGTTTTCGTTAATAAATGGAATCACAGATGCCTGGATTCTTATAAGTCCCATACAATACATTATGGATATATTGTTGACGGAGATAATCCCGTTGATGAAGTTATGGTTTCGGTGATGAAAGCTCCGCATAGTTATACGACAGAAGATGTAGTTGAGATTAATTGTCATGGCGGTATTTATATTGTACAGAAAATAATGGATATCGTCATGAGAGCGGGAGCGAGAATTGCCGAACCGGGAGAATTTACGAAGAGAGCTTTTTTAAACGGAAGAATCGATTTATCGAAGGCAGAAGCGGTAATGGATATGATATCTTCCAAAAATGAATTTGCTCTGCAAAGTTCCATCAGACAGTTAAAAGGTTCTCTTTTTGAATTGATAAAGAATATGAGGGAAGAGATTATATATGAAATAGCTTTTATAGAATCTGCTTTGGATGACCCGGAACATATCAGTCTGGAAGATTATCCGGAAAAATTAAAGGAGAAAACGGAAGTTCTCTGTGACAGTTTAAAAAAATTACTGGATTCTGCGCATGACGGAAAATTATTGAAAGAAGGAATTAAAACCGTTATTGTCGGAAAGCCGAATGTCGGAAAATCCTCTTTTTTAAATATACTGGTCGGTGAAGATAAGGCAATCGTAACGGAAGTCGCCGGTACGACGAGAGATATCCTGGAAGAAACCATTTCTTTCGGAGGCATCACTTTAAATATGATAGATACGGCCGGCATCAGAAATACGGATGATATTGTTGAAAAAATAGGTGTTGAAAAAACAAAGAAGGCTTTAGAAGAAGCGGATTTAATTATTTACATTGTAGATTCCTCGGTTCCGATGGATAAAAACGATGATGATATTATTCAGATGATTAAAGAAAGAAAGGTAATTGTTTTCTTAAACAAATCCGATTTGAATGTGTGTATTACCGAAGAAGATATCAGAAATTATTTTTCGGAAGAGATAAAAGTGATTAAAACTTCCATGATAAAAGAAGTCGGAATTGATTCTTTTACGGAAATTATCAAAGAAATGTTTCTTCATGGCAGTATTTCCTATAATGATGAAGTTTATATTACGAATATGCGGCATAAAGAAGCAATAAAAGACGCATATGAGAGTATGCTGCAAGTGAAAAAAAGCATAGAAAATTATATGCCGGAAGATTTTTATTCCATCGATTTAATGAGCGCATACGCTTCGCTTGGAATGATTATCGGAGAAGAAGTCGGAGAAGATTTGGTAAATGAGATTTTTTCCAGATTTTGTATGGGCAAATAGGTTGAATTGCAGTCAGCGTCTTGGCCCAAAGTTCATAAGCTGAGAGAAAGGCATGGTTATCAGGTTTTAGAAACGGAGGATATATTTGATATATGAATGAACGTGTTGATGTATGTGTGGTAGGAGCGGGACATGCCGGATGCGAGGCGGCGCTTGCCTGTGCGAGACTTGGACTGGAAACGGTTATTTTTACGGTCAGCATAGACAGTATTGCGATGATGCCCTGTAATCCGAATATCGGAGGAACTTCCAAAGGACATCTTGTCAGGGAAATTGATGCGCTTGGCGGAGAGATGGGAAAAAATATTGATAAGACATTTATTCAATCCAAAATGCTCAATCAGTCCAAAGGTCCGGCAGTACATTCTCTTCGTGCGCAGGCGGATAAAGCGGAATATTCCAGAGAAATGCGGAAAGTCCTTGAAAATCAGGAACATTTGACAATTAAACAGGCGGAAGTCTGTGATATTTTATATGAAGATATTTGTTCAGATGATGAAAAAAATATGTTTTATCATATTACAGGTGTAAAGACTTATACGGGAACGGTTTACGAATGCAAGGCCGTGATTCTTTGTACGGGCACTTACTTAAAAGCAAGATGCTTATGTGGAGAAGCCATTACTTATACCGGGCCGAACGGATTACAACCGGCTAATTATCTGACGGATTCTTTAAAAAAACTTGGAATCGAAGTACGGAGATTTAAAACGGGAACTCCTGCCAGGATGGACAAACGTTCTATTGATTTTCATAAAATGGAAGAACAGTTTGGAGATGAGAAAATTATCCCTTTTTCTTTTTCTACAAATCCGGAAGATGTACAGATAGACCAGATTTCCTGCTGGCTGACTTATACGAATGAAAAAACCCATGAAATTATCAGAAGCAATCTGGACCGTTCTCCGATATATGCCGGAGTCATAGAAGGAACGGGTCCGCGTTATTGTCCTTCTATTGAGGACAAAGTCGTAAAATTTGCGGATAAGGAAAGGCATCAGGTATTTATTGAACCGGAGGGCCTGCATACAAATGAAATGTATGTCGGAGGTATGTCGTCTTCTTTGCCGGAAGATGTACAGCTTGCCATGTATCGGACAGTGCCCGGACTGGAGCAATGCAAAATTGTGAGAAATGCTTATGCGATTGAATATGATTGTATCGACCCGAGGCAATTATATCCGACGCTGGAATTTAAAAAAATAAAGGGTCTGTTCAGCGCCGGACAATTTAACGGAAGCAGCGGATATGAAGAAGCGGCGGCACAGGGATTGCTGGCAGGAATCAATGCGGCGCTTACCATACTCGGAAAAGAACCGATTACATTAGACCGTTCTCAGGCTTATATCGGCGTTCTTGTCGATGACCTCGTAACAAAAGAAAATTATGAGCCTTATCGTATGATGACTTCCAGAGCGGAGTATCGGCTTTTGCTCCGTCAGGACAATGCCGACCTTCGGCTGCGTAAAATCGGATATGAAGTCGGACTTGTTACGAAAGAAGAATATGATAGGACTCATGATAAAAAAATCATGATTGATAAAGAAATAGAACGATTAAAGAATACGTTAATAGGAGCTTCCAAAGAACATCAGAAATTTATGGAAGCGCATGAAAGTTCTTTGTTAAAGACCGGTACAAATCTTGCGGAATTGATGTGCCGTCCGGAACTTTCCTATGATATTTTATCTGAAATTGATATGGAAAGAAAACCTCTTCCGACAGATGTAATTGAGCAGGTTGAAATTGAGATTAAATATGAAGGATATATTGAAAGACAATTAAAGCAGGTCGAACAGTTTAAGAAGATGGAGAAGAAAAAAATACCTTCCGATTTGGATTATCAGGATGTCGGAAGTCTGCGTCTGGAAGCGAGACAGAAACTGGAATCTTACAGACCCGTTTCGGTAGGACAGGCTTCAAGAATTTCCGGCGTCTCGCCGGCAGATATTTCCGTATTGCTTATTTATCTTGAACAGAAATATCATTTAAAAAAATAAATTCATTTTATTATAATCATTAGTTTTGAGCGAAAGGAATTTTCATTTTCTATGGTGAATTTAAAAGATTATCATTTGGATAATTTTCGAAAGGATTTGGAAGCATTACAAATTGTATTAAATAAAGAACAATTATGTCAGTTTATGTCATATTATGAACTTTTGGTAGAATGGAATCAGGTTATGAATTTAACGGCTATTACTGATTTTGAAGAAGTGTGTAAAAAACATTTTACAGACAGTCTTTCTCTTGTAAAAGCATATAAAATAAATGCATCGATTTCAGTTATTGATGTTGGTACGGGCGCCGGATTTCCGGGTATACCATTAAAAATTGCTTTTCCTGATATAGAAATAATCTTACTGGATTCTCTGCATAAAAGAGTTGATTTTTTGAAAACGGTTATTGATAATCTTGGTTTAAAAAAGATAGAAGCGTTGCATGGCAGAGCGGAAGATTATGCGAAAGAAAAAAATTTTCGGGAACAATTTGATTTATGTGTTTCCAGAGCAGTTTCCAATCTTTCAACGCTCTCCGAATATTGCATTCCCTATGTAAAGATTGGCGGTCATTTCATTTCCTACAAATCGGAAAAACTTTCGGAAGAAAAGAAAGATGCGGAATATGCAATTTCTGTTCTTGGAGGAGAGATAGAAGACCAGATATCATTTCAAATTCCAAATTCGGATATAAACCGGAACCTGCTGATAGTTCGTAAGAAAAAAGAAACTTCTGCAAATTATCCGAGAAAAGCAGGACTGCCGTTGAAAAAACCGATTATATTGCGATAATTGAAAACAGCCGGAGCATGTGCCCGGCTGCGTTTTTTATAAGAATAATCTGATTTGTTCCAATACTTTATCGGGAGCTTCCAAATGCGGAAGATGTTTTGTTTCTGACAGATATTCTGTTTCGATGGACTGATTATAATAAACGTAATTTTCCAAAGTCGTTTCAATATCTTTTTTGTGAGCCCCTCCTAACATCAGAATACTGTTATTAATTTCTTTTAAAGAATGAATGATGTTTGTATTCATAAATTTTCCGGTAAAACTTGCAAAAGAATATTTTGCATAATACCCGGATAACTGAGACGCTTCCATATAATTCAAAATATATTTTTCTTTTATATTTGATTTGTCATAAAAATATTCTTCTACGAAAGTTTTTTCAAAATGATGTTTCGTGTTTAATATATTATAAATAAAAGTACCAATAACTGGTGTCTCAAATATCAGTTTTAAAAATTTCGTCTGGTTAGACGGAATCTGATTTTGACTGTATAAACTTTGAGGATTTATAAATATCATTTTATCAAAAAGTTCCGGGTTATGGTGACAGGCAGTAATCAAAAAGGGTACCGAATTTCCGGTTGCAAGGACAGAAACTTTTTTGCCGATAACGTTTTTGATAAAATCACAAATTAACTGTTCGTATAAAGTATTCGTATAGGTCAGTGAAGGTTTGTCGGAAAGTCCGTATCCTAGTAAATCAATTGTATAAACTTCATGCTGATTTGTCAGGTTATTAACAAGTCTGTGAAATTCATAACCTGAGCTTCCGACCGTTAAATCGTGAACAAAAAGAATTGGATTTCCTGTTCCTTTTTTATTGTATTTAATTTGTCCAAATCGCCATTTGTAAAAATGATTTTCAGAACACGACAAAAGTTTTCCGGAAGTATAAATAAAATTTTGTGTTCTATTTAAAATATGTATGGAAGCAATGGCAGCTGTTGATAAGATACCAGCTGTAATTATTTTTTTATTCATATGAATAACCATGCCTTTCTCTTAACCTGCAAAATTTGGACTTTGTCTTGTTTTCTTTTGTACCATTATATCATAAAAATCTTCATAAATAAAACTCTTTTCTTATAACGAAAATTATTATAAAATATTAATGTAAATAAAATGATAAAATGAGAAAGGCAGGCGTCTGCTTAATTTTGCCTGGGTTTGGTGTTTGTTTTGAATAACGAAAATAATATTTTGTCTATTCTCGATGTACGAGAAATAGAACGTCAGAGAATAGCAAAAGATTTGCATGATATTTCTTTACAAAATTTATCTCATTTAATACACAAGATTGAGTTGAGTTCAATTTATGTTGATAAAGACCCAATAAAGGCAAAACTGGAATT
>CAJTRK010000016.1 GCA_910578475.1 uncultured Lachnospiraceae bacterium
CAGGGAGGCAGAAGCACCTCGTTTCCCGGTCTGCGGATAGTGACAGTGCTTTTACCTTTAGAGACATCAATACCAACTGCGTTCATGAAAATACTCCTTTAGAATGTATTAGCAAGGGTCGTTACCAGTTTTCTCATTGCCTGTTCAATCTACTGGAATTTCACACGAACGCCAGAGGGTTCAACCTGCGTAAAACGAACGCCGCGAATGAGTGCTGGTTGGCTGACTGATTCACGGACGCTGGGTCCTCAGAGTTAATGGCCAGACCGATTGCTTACTCATTCTAACAGCTTAAGCAATAAGATGGATAACATCCTAGCTGGTTGTTAGGAATATCAACCATAAATACATTGTAGTAGGGAGTTAATGACCAGGTACGGAGATATTGACGTGATGTGGTTTGATGTAATGCTGACACGGAAGGGATTCTCTTGGGAACCGGAAAAGGTACGCGAGATGATTCGTGAATTGAATCCTGATACGATGGTGAATGCGCGCCTTGAAGGATACGGGGACTATGAGACGCCTGAGTTGTATATTCCGTTACGGCCGCTGAAAGAACATTGGGAATTATGCAGCACTTTTAATAACTCCTGGGGATATCGGCCGCAGGATGTACAATATAAGGATATTCGCCAGATTGTACGAATGCTGACCGCCTGCATTTCCAAAGGCGGAAACCTGCTGATTTCTTTCGGACCGACGCCGGAGGGAGAAATTCCTGCGGCGATAGAAGAAAAAATGCGAGAGCTTGGGAAGTGGACTCATAAATATGAAGAAGCTATCTATCCGACAGAGCAGGGCATTGCGCCGGAATATTTTCACGGAGACAGTACCTTGAGCGAGGACGGAAAGACGCTGTATCTGTTCTGCCATGATAAGCCCAACGGATTTCTGTTATTGAACGGTATCAGGAATAAGACAATGAAGGTGACTTCTCTGACAAATGGCAGGGAACTTACATGGACGCTTACTGGCGGTGCACCGTGGCTTGGAATGCCCGGACAGATTTGGATTGAGGTGCAGGAAGAGGATGCGGACGAAATCTGTACCGTTATTAAGATTGAATTTGAGCAGCCAATTGACATGATACCGTGCGATGAAGAGAAAAGTTCCGTAGGCGGAGCGGAGTAGATGCGCCGGTTGGATTTTTCGAATAACATGAGCCTTCTTTGGGCATACTGGAAAAAAGTGTGTTCAAAGGAGGTTTTTTATGGAACAGATATTGCGTATTGTGGAGGTACATGCGAGAGAAATATTGGATTCCCGGGGAAATCCGACAGTAGAGGCGGAAGTGACAGTAGAAAAAGAACCGGGCGGAGAAAGAATTACGGGAAGGGCTGCCGTGCCGAGCGGCGCCAGCACAGGAAGATTTGAAGCGGTGGAGCTGCGGGACGGCGAGACAAGATATTTTGGCCTCGGAACGATGAAAGCGGTTAATAATGTAAATACAAAAATCAGAGAGGCTCTGCTTGGCATAAACGCGCTCGACCAGGGCCTGATTGACCGTATTCTGATAGACCAGGACGGTACAGAGAATAAAAGCAATCTGGGAGCCAATGCGACGCTCGGCGTTTCGATGGCTTGCGCAAAGGTAAGTTCGCTGGCGCTGCGGATGCCGTTGTACCGCTATCTGGGCGGCGCGCACACGAGGCTGCTTCCGGTTCCCATGATGAATATTTTAAACGGCGGCAAACATGCGGATAATACGGTAGATTTTCAGGAATTTATGATTATGCCCGTACAGGCGGAAAGTTTTGCCGACGGGCTGCGGATTTGTGCGGAAATTTATCACAACCTGAAACAAATCTGCAATCAGAAAGGGCTTTCTACAGGCGTCGGCGACGAGGGCGGATTTGCGCCATCGCTGGCGGATGCGGAAGAGGTGCTTTCTCTGATTGTCGATTCCATCAAGGCAGCCGGATATGCGCCGGGACAGGACATTAAGATTGCGATGGATGCGGCGGCGAGCGAGCTTTATGATGAAACGACGGACACCTATTATTTTCCGGGCGAATCCCGTATGCGGAATCAGGAAATCAGAAGAAGCGCTTCCGAGATGGTGGCATACTATGAAAAACTGGTGGAGCGTTTTCCGATTATCTCGATTGAGGATGGTCTGTTTGAAGACGACTGGGACGGCTGGCAGCTTTTGACCAAAACGCTCGGGGAAAAAATCCAGCTCGTGGGAGATGACCTGTTTGTCACCAATACAAAAAGACTGGATGCGGGCATAAAGCTGCAGACTGCCAATGCGATTCTCGTAAAAGTCAATCAGATAGGCACGGTCAGCGAGGCTATGGAGGCAATTGAGATGGCTCATAAGAACGGATATAAGACGGTCATTTCTCATCGTTCCGGTGAAACGGAAGACACATTTATTGCGGACCTTGCCGTGGCAGTCAATGCGGGACAGATTAAGACGGGAGCGCCCTGTCGAAGCGACCGTATCGCCAAATACAATCAGCTGCTTCGCATCGAGGAAGAACTCGGCAGCGTGGCCTGCTATAAGGAGCCGTTCAATAAGATTTAAGGCGAAAACGTGAAAAAAGAAATACAAAAAGAACTTCATCGCACAAAGGCTGCGCGGCGGGGAAGATTCCCCTGTCTGCGCAGTTTTGTGCTTTGAGGAGATGAGAATCTGCGCAGTGTGGATAATTGGGAGTGAAATCGCTGAATGGCATTAGACACCGGAAGGTGGATGGTGTATGATAGGAACAGATTTTACATGGAGGAAGACACATATGCTAATATTGAAATCAAATAAAACACAGTATGAATATGACATCCACTCGCTGGTAAAGGCTTTTTATCCGGAAGAAGAAGTCAGGGTACTGACGCCTGATTCGGTAATCAAAGACCGGATGCTGTTGGAGAAACCGGCGCAGATGGAACTTGTGTTTGAGGAAGAGACGGTACTTTTCCGGGTTGCGCAGAACCGCGAATACATATGGCATATCGAAGAGGAAGAATATGACGAATATAAAAATGCGTTTAAACGCTTTTTGTATACTTCCCTAAGGAAAGAAACGGGAATTTCACTTCCCTGGGGGAATCTGACGGGCATCCGGCCTACGAAGATTGCGATGACCATGCTGGAGGAAGGCAGGCGTGAAGAGGAAATTCTTTCTTTTCTGGAAAGGAAGCATTTGGTCAGCAGGGATAAGGCGGCGCTCAGCCTGGAAATTGCGGAACGGGAACGACGCATTTTGCGGCCGCTTCATGGTGAAAACGGTTACAGTCTGTATATAGGAATCCCGTTTTGTCCGACGACATGCCTGTATTGTTCTTTTACATCTTTTCCAATCAGCGCGTGGAAGGCGAGGGTGTCGGATTATCTGTGTGCGTTGGAACAGGAAATAGAGTATACTGCGGCTGCATGCCGGAACAGGATTTTGGACACGGTATATATTGGAGGCGGCACGCCGACGTCGCTGACAGCGGACGAACTGGACAGACTGCTTTCGAAACTGAAAGCTTCTTTTGACTTCACTTCGGTACAGGAATTTACGGTTGAAGCCGGCCGGGCCGACAGTATTACGGAAGAAAAGCTGCGTGTGCTTTATCGTCATGGCGTGAGCAGGATTTCCGTGAATCCGCAGACGATGAACCAGGAAACGCTGCGGTTTATCGGCCGCCAACATACGGTGGAACAGGTGGAAAAAGCTTTTTTCATGGCGAGGGAAGTCGGATTTGATAACATTAATATGGACATTATCCTGGGGCTTCCCGGAGAAACGGCGGAGGATGTGAGAAGGACAATAGAAGCCATACGGGCGTTGGAACCGGAAAGCCTGACGGTGCATTCCCTTGCGGTGAAAAGGGCTTCCCGGCTGGCGGACTGGATAACGCAGAATGGTATTTCTGCGCTTTGCAATACGGAAGAGACGATGCGGATTGCGGAAGAGGGCGCGCGCGGCATGGGAATGGCTCCCTATTATCTTTACAGGCAGAAAAACATGTCGGGCAATTTTGAAAACGTCGGCTATGCGAAAGACGGAAAGTATGGAATTTATAATATTTTGATTATGGAGGAAGTACAGAGCATCATTGCGCTCGGCGCAGGGACCGTGACCAAAAGGGTCTATCCGGACGGACTGATTAAGCGGTGCGATACGGTCAAAGATGTTGCGCTCTATATCGAAAGAATCGATGAAATGATTGAACGGAAGAAACAGCTTTTAAGCGATTGAGGAAAATCTGACCCGGCAGAAAAGATAACCTGTACGAAGCGTCGTAATGGAAGGGGATAACTTATGAAAAAGATAACGGTAACGGATGCTTATCTGGAGGTACAGACGAGGGAATACAATTACCGTCTGATTCCTATAACAGAAGAAATCATCCGGTGTATTACGTCGAAAAAAGAAATCATAGAAGATACGCATTCGCTTATGATTGAAGCGTTTGTCGGGCGGGGCGAATATCCGCCGGTAAAGTTTGAGGTATGTCAGGATATGGATTCTGTATGCCTGAAAACGGCCGGGGTGCAGGCTGAAATTGTGCCGGAAACCGGCGCGGTTTCCTGGAAGCATGGGGACGGCCGGGCATGGGCGGCGGAAATGGGCCGCGAACTGTCGAAAACCGATGTGTTTCATTATACGACAGGTGATGAAGAACCGGTTATCCATCGTGTGAAAACCGTAGACGGCGAACGAAATTTTATCCAAAATCTGAAAGAAGTGAAAGACAGAGAGGCTTACCGGGGCAGAATTTTTTTCCGATGGGAAGACGGAGAAGGCATTTACGGTCTGGGGCAGGCGGAAGAGGGAATTTATAATTACAGAGGGCATAATCAGTTTCTTTATCAACATAATATGCGTATACCGATGCCTTTGTTTGTATCGGATAAAGGCTACGGCGTATTGGTGGACTGCTGTTCTCTGATGGTGTTTCATGATGAAGTCTCCGATAAAAAGGAACAGGAGGCAAAAGAGTCTTATCTGTTTCTGGACACCGTGGACCAGATTGACACTTATTTTCTTGGAGGCGGAAGCATGGATGGCGTAATTCATGATTACCGTTATCTGACCGGTAAGGCACAGCTTTTGCCCAAATGGGCCTATGGTTATGTGCAGTCCAAAGAACAGTATTATACGGCCCGTGAACTGGTTGAAATCGTGCAAAGATACCGCAAGGAGCGGATTCCGCTGGATTTGGTGGTTCAGGACTGGAATACCTGGGAGCCGGGGAACTGGGGTGAAAAAATTCTCGACCGGAACCGTTATGGGGATATGAAAGAATGTGCGGAAGAAATAAACCGTATGAATGCGCATACGATGGTGTCCGTATGGCCGAATATGAATTTCGGCGGCAGAAATCATACGGAATTTCTGGAAGCCGGTCATCTTCTGCATGATTTAAGCACTTATAATGCGTTTGACGAAACGGCCAGGAGGATATACTGGGAACAGGCGAAAGAAGGATTGTTCAATCAGGGATTTGAATCCTGGTGGTGTGACTCCACGGAGCCTTTTTCAGGCCCGGATTGGAGCGGAGAGATAAAAAGAGAACCCTGGGAGCGTTATGTGCTTGTCGGAAATGAGCATAAGAAATATTTGGACGCTTCCGTCGCAAATGCGTTTGCCCTTCAGCATGCCAGAGGAATCTATGAAAATCAGCGGAAAGACTGCCCGGATAAGCGTGTTTTAAATCTGACCCGTTCCGGCTATGCTTCCGGCCAGAAATATGGCGCTATGTTATGGTCAGGCGATACCTGCGCATCCTGGGAAACATTGCGCATACAGATAAAGGAAGGCCTGAATATGGGGCTTTCGGGTTATCCATACTGGACGTTTGACATCGGGGGCTTTTTTACGGTAGGGGACGAGTGGAAAAACCGCGGGTGCGGGTGTAGTACGGATGCATCTCCGAAGTGGTTCTGGAAAGGAAACTATGACGAAGGCGTAAAAGATAAAGGGTATTGTGAACTGTATACCAGATGGCTTCAGGCAGGGACATTTCTGCCGATGTTCCGTTCCCACGGAACGGATACGCCGCGCGAGATATGGAATTTTGGGGAACCGGGTACGATGTTTTATGATGCAATCGCCAGGTTTATCCGGCTCCGCTACCATCTCATGCCTTATATTTATTCGGTGGCGGGCGCGGTGCATTTTGAAGACAGCACCATGATGCGCAGCCTGTTATTCGATTTTCCGAAAGATAAAACCGCGGCGGCAGTAACGAATGAGTTTATGTTCGGCCCTTCTCTTTTAATCTGTGCCGTGACGGAGCCGATGTATTATGAAGCCGGTTCCCGCGCGCTTTCCCGTGAAAAAGAATGGCAATGTTATTTGCCGGAAGGGTGCGGCTGGTATGATTACTGGACGAATCGATATTATGAAGGCGGCCGGCTGGTGAAAGTGGACGCGCCAATCGAAAAGATTCCGGTCTTTGTGAAGGCAGGTTCCATTATCCCGACGGTGGAAGATATTCAATATGCAGGGCAGAAGCCCGAAGAACCCATGAAAATTTATGTATATCCCGGAGCGGATGCGGCGTTTACCCTGTATGAAGACGAGGGGGATAATTATGAGTTTGAAACAGGAGCCTTTGTTATGACGACCTTCTTTTGGAATGAGCGGCTTCGTACTTTGAAAGTAAAATCACGAAAGGGCGATTACCCCGGCTGGCAGGAAGCGGAATATACGGTGGAAATCTGCGGGGAACAGGGGGATATCGTTTCAAGCGGAGGACTATGAAGAATAAATTATTTTTGAAATACTTTCTTATGAACCTCAGCCTGATAATTGTCATTCTGGCGAGTTGTCTGGCGGATATCTTTTTTACCTATCAGCTTGAGAAAAACAATGTCATCGGGCAGAATGAGACGATGTTGAATGAAAGCCGGGGAGAGCTGGAGGAACTGCTTCTTACGATTTCCTCGATTTCTTCCGCGCTTCGTTCCAATGTTTCGCTCCAGGCGCTTAATAAGTATCATGGAGATGAATTATCCACAGATAAATATGTGGAAATGAATTATCTTCAGAAGGAATTATTTCATGTGCAGACGATAGCCAATATATCCGGGACCGGATTTATTCTGTTCCGGGATAATCCGGCTTTCGTTTCTACTGCGCAGGTGGCGGACGATTTCGGAGAATATTACGGAACGTATTTTGAGGTAAAGGGAAAGACGGCAGAGGAATTTAAAAATGAAATTATGAGTTTTACGGATTATGTCACCTGCGTTGTTTATCCGGAAGTGACCGTATTTGACGGCCGGATGAAACAACTGGAAAATCCGCTTGTCGTCGTTGCAAAAGCATATACGAACCGGATTGTCGATAAATCCGTGGCATTTGTATTTGTAATCGACGAGAAAGAACTTTACGGGAAATTATTTACCGATAACCAGAAAGATAATTTAATCTGCATTTCCGATAAATACGGAAATGTGCTCAATTATTATGGAGAAGGCGCGGAAGAACTGAATCAGTACCTGAACCGGGATATTGAAAAAGACGGGACGTTTATCATTCAGGACGCTCAGTACTATTTACAGAAGACGGTTGAGGAGTTTAACCGAAATTCCATTATTTCCGCGATTCCGGTCAGACTGGTGCAGCAGCAGACAATCCGTCTGCTCGGCGTAAACTTAAGCGTGCTGCTGTTAGCGGTCATTATCAGTATTTTGATTGTCATTTTGTTCAGTTATCAGAAATCGGCTTCCGTGCAGGGACTCCTCGACAATATTAACGAATGGGCGGAGACAAAATATGTGGCGGGCAACGAATACCAGTATATCCGGGAAAAGGTGGGAATGATTGCCGATTCCAGGAATGAATATCAGAAAGCGCTGGCGGAACTCCGCGTCCAGATGAATAATAATATATTGGAACAGATGTTTGTATGGGAAATTACTTCGCCGAAGAAACAGGAATTATGTCGGAAAATGATTCCGGAAGAAATCCAGTATTTTTATGTGCTGGTCGTTTTATGCGAAGAAGAGGATGCGGAAGCGCTGCTGAACACTTTCTATGTGCTGGACCGTATGGCCGGAGAATATATCGGCGGAGAATATCTGAGGGCGCAGACGGCCATGAATGAAATAAGCTTTCTCGTGGGAGTTGCGGAAAACGAGCTCATCAGAAAAAGAGAGGAATCTAATAAACTGGCAATGTTTTTGCGGGAGGCGACGAAGGAGACCGGAAATGTTTTTCATATTGGCGTCAGCGGAATCGGGATGGAGCTTACGGACATTCATTCCTGTTATCTGCAGGCAAGACAGGCGCTCAACAGTTATACGAGAGAACATCTGAATACGGTTGGGTATTACTCTGATTTGTTAAACAGCACGGGCGATAATCTCGTGAATATACATTTTGTGGACAAACTGTATCAATATCTGCTGAGCGGGAAAGAACAGACCTTTATGGAAACGTTGGATAAGCTCATACGCCATTACCGGGTGAGCCCTTATCTTTATGAAAAAAGTATGCAGGAAATCTGCTATTCCATCAGGCATACAGTTATCTGCGCGGCGGAAGAACTTTCCATATCGGAGACGGAGCTGCAAATGGAAAACTGGAATGAGCGCAGCGGTTTTGAGGAGCGCATAGAAGAGTTGAAGCTGGCCGCCGGACACCTGTTTGCGGCAAACGAGAAGAATAAACGCAGTCATAATACGCTTCTGAAAGAAAACATCATCAGTTATATTCATGAAAATTACCGGAACCCGAATTTATCTACGGTCATGGTCAGTGAAAATATGAAAATATCGGAGAAATATCTGATACAGTTCCTGAAAGAGCAGACCGGTAAAACATTCGCCAAATACATTGAAGACATGCGGGTGGAAAAGGCAAAGGAACTTCTTTCGGAAACAGAATACAGCAACGAGCAGATTGCCGGAATGGCCGGGTTTGGTTCTTTGAACAGCTTTTATCGGGTGTTTCATAAAAAAACCGGCGTTTCACCCGGAACATACCGGAAAAAGCGGGGGTTCTGACGCGGATTCTTACTTTTTGAAAGAGATTTTAAAAAATGAAAAACGTGTATTGCAAAAAAAGACTGGAATTTTTTCAGTCTTTTTTTGGGATTATTACTAAATAGGAGATGGATTCGGATGTTGAGAATATGAATGGCCGTCAAAGTATGCTATGGTGAAAAAGAAGTAACAGTTCAGCCTTATGATATTCCGCGAGTAAAATCGCTCTGTATGCGATTTTGCGAGTTGTGAAAGCGCCAAAATGCGACTTGGGAGCATTTTGTGTGCATCCGGCATGACAGTGAAGCCGAAGGATGAACTGTTACAAAAAGACAAAGCGAGAGATTCTTATCGCGGAGAAACTACTAATCTATATTTCAACACAGGAGGTACAATATGAAAAAGAAAAGCATTCACATTTTATTAAGTGCGGTCATGTGTATCAGTCTGCTTGCCGGATGCGGTTCCGGCGGCGCTGATGGAGGCGCCGCGGGCAATACGGGCTCCGATATGTCGCAGACGGCAGCGGATGATGCAAACGCCACAGCTGGCGGTGAAGCAGCGGACAACGGGAGTGCGTCCGAAAGAAAAACGCTTACCATTGCCATTCCGCAGGATGCAAACGTTGAGGATTATGATACCAATTATCTGACAACTTTAATTGAAGAAGAATGTAATGTGGAACTCGAATTTCTTCTTCTGCCGACGGCCATAAACGATGCAAAATCGAAACTGTCCCTGATGGCGAGTTCCGGAGAAAAACTGCCCGATGTTGTCTGCATGAAACTTACAAGTCTGGAAGTGCTGGAATACGGTAAGAATGGCGTTTTCATTCCCATGAATGATTATCTGTATGATGCGGAGGCGACGCCTCATTTTAACAACATGGATGATGAGGGCAGAGAAGCAATCCTCCGGGCGATTACGAGCGCGGACGGGAATATTTATACGCTGGCTGATTATTCACCGGAAGATTTTAATATGACGCCGTATAGATGCTGGATTAATAAGACATGGCTTGATACGCTCGGATTTTCCGTTCCGACGACTACGGAGGAACTTAAGGCGGTATGCGAGGCTTTTGCGACACAGGACCCTAACGGGAACGGCATAAACGATGAGATTGCCATTACGGGAAGCGTTCCGACCGCTACATGGGGCTGTTTTACGCCTTATTACATTATGAATTCCTTCGTTTTTTATAACGGAGACCAGGCAAACAACGGTCTGGCGCTTGCGGAAGACGGAAAAACGGTGATTGCGCCTTTTGCATCGGAAGCGTGGAGAGAAGGACTGGAATTTATGAATGAGCTGAATGCGGAAGGTCTTCTTGACCCGTCCATGTTTACAATGGATGCTACCCAGTTTACGGCTTTGCTCGACCAGAGTCCCAACATCGTCGGTTGTGTCTGTGTCGGCGGATGGGGATACTGGACAAATGGTCTGGATTCCGAAAATTTCCAGGAATTTGAATTAATGGCTCCGTTAAAAGGGCCGGAAGGACTGGCATATAGTGCGACATTTGAGTATGACCCTACCTTTTATTACAACATTACCAAAGACTGCGAGGACGTGGAACTGGCGATGAAAGTCGGTGACTTTTTCTACCGTAAGGACGTGTCCCTGACAACCCGCTATGGCGAAGAAGGCGTAGACTGGTCCAAAGACGAAGCGGAAACGTCCAAAAAAGTCGGTTTATATGAAGACGCTCTGGGGATTCCCTGTGAGCTGGCGATTCTGGAAGACCAATGGTCAAAGGTGCAGAACAAACATTGGTATCATGCCTGCCCGAATTATCTGAGCGTAGATGATTACCGGAGTATGGATTCCCTGCAGGAAGGCGATGATAACCGGAATGCTGTTTTAAGGTCAACTTCTTTTGATTTGTATTATGAAGAACATCCCAAACTGCTTCCTACCCTGGCTTATACAGGTGAAGAAGCGGAAGCGATTGCGGATATTGCAACGGACATATCAACTTATGTAACGAGCAGTCTTGCGGAATTTGTTACGGGCAACCGTCCGTTATCCGACTGGGATAATTATCTTGCCGAACTTGATAATATGGGGTTACAGCAGCTGCTTGAGACCGCCCAGACCGCTTACGACAGAATGGCGGCCGAGTAAGGAAACAGATGTGTTTCATGACCGGATGCGGAGGTTTTATCCTTCGCATCCGGCTGATGAAAAGAGAGGAAAGGACTTGAATGAGTAAAGAAAGACTGAAGAATCCACCAAAGAAAAACCTTCGTAAGAGAATCGCGGCCGGATGGCAGGTCTATTTGCTGCTTCTGCTCCCACTCATGTATCTGATTATTTTCTGTTATGTGCCTATGGGCGGGCTGGTGCTGGCTTTTAAGGATTATACGATTGCCGACGGAATATGGGGAAGCGCATGGGTTGGTTTTGAAAATTTCACCACGTTTTTTTCGTCTTATAAATTCCCGATTGTTTTGCGCAATACATTGACGCTTGCCGTATATTCTCTTCTGGTGGGATTTCCGATACCGATTATATTCGCATTGCTTTTAAATGCTTTTCCGAAGAAACGCTATGGCAAAGTGGTTCAGAGTATCACTTACATACCGCATTTTATTTCTACCGTTGTCATGGTCGGCATTATCATACAAATACTGAATAACCGAACGGGAATTTACGGAAATTTATATATGCTTCTGACAGGGCAGACGGCGGAAGATATTTTGGCCAAAGGGAATTTATTTAAGCATATTTTTGTATGGTCCGGCGTATGGCAAAGCACCGGATATAATGCGATTATTTATATTGCCGCGCTTTCGAGCGTGGACCAGAGCCTGCATGAAGCGGCCTGCATCGACGGGGCAACCAGATTCCAGAGGCTTTTATATGTTGACTGGCCCTGCATCCGTCCGACCGCTGTGATTATGCTGATTCTTGCCGCGGGCGGCATTATGAATGTGAGTTTTGAAAAAGCGCTGCTGATGCAGAATGATTTGAATATCGCATACAGCGAAGTGATTTCCACTTATGTGTACAAAGTCGGCCTGCAAAAAGGGATTGGCGATTTCTCTCTTTCCACGGCGATTGGAATGTTTAATTCGGTCATTAATTTCATTTTGCTGATGATTGTAAATGCGATTAGTAAGAGGTTGACGAATGAATCAATTTTTTAGGGGGAAGTACAGGCTGTGAGAAAGGAATGGAGATTTGAATGAAAAAAAACAGGAAAAAAACAGGGTCCTCGGACTTTTTATTTTATTGCATTACGGGTATGATTATCACGTTCTTCTTCCTGATTGTGCTGTATCCGGTAATTTTCGTAATTGCGGCTTCTTTTTCTTCCGGGGATGCGGTGACTGCGGGAAAAGTATTTCTCTGGCCGGTGGATTTCAGTCTGGATGGTTATCAAACGGTTTTCCACAATTCACAGGTGCTGACCGGTTTTAAAAATTCTTTTATGTATACCTTTGTCGGGACGGTTATCAATGTCACGCTGACAATGTGTGCGGCCTATGCGCTGACTCGCATAGAAGTGCCGGGAATTAATAAGATAATGTTTTTATTTACGTTTACGATGTTTTTTGGAGGCGGTATCATCCCGAATTACATACTTGTCCGCAATCTTCATCTGATGAATACAATGTGGGCGATGGTGCTGCCCGGCGCAATCAGCGCCTATAATTTGATTATTGCAAGGACTTTTATACAGTCGAATATTCCGAAAGAACTGCACGAAGCGGCGGAGATGGACGGTTGCGGGGATATTAAATTTTTTCTGAAAATCGTTCTGCCCCTTTCGGGCGCGGTGATTGCGGTTCTCGTGCTGTTTTACGGCGTAGCGAACTGGAATTCTTATTTTAACGCAATGCTTTATCTGAATGATAAGGACAAATATTCTCTGCCGATTGTATTAAAACAGATTTTGATTTCCAGTCAGATAGACCCGTCCACCGTGACGGACCCGGAACTGCAGATGCAGATTGCGCGGATTGCCAATGTGATTAAGTATTCGCTGATTGTGGTTGCGATGGTTCCGATTGCGATTATTTATCCTTTTATCCAGAAATATTTTGTCAAAGGTGTAATGATTGGTTCCATCAAAGGATGAGAAATGTCTGCCGGGGCAGACAGATGAAGGAGAAGATGAGACGATGGGAGCTTATGGAGCAAAGGCGGAAAGGACAAAAGTCCGTAGGGACAAAGCCGGAGGCATGGACTCATGCGGAGAAAAGACGGCTGAAAGAGGCGGACAGCTGCGTCTGGCGGAGATAACGAAGGGATTCTGTCATTATCTGCGGTTTATCAACGAAGCCTGTCTCCTGGAAACGGAGGACAGGCGGTACTGGCATCATTACAGCCGGATTGACGGAGAAATCCTGCCCGGTATTCTGGAAGAATACAC
Source organism: uncultured Lachnospiraceae bacterium (assembly GCA_910578475.1). Classification (GTDB taxonomy): domain Bacteria; phylum Bacillota; class Clostridia; order Lachnospirales; family Lachnospiraceae; genus UBA3282. The sequence goes on from CAJTRK010000016.1 coordinate 13,314, forward strand.
GGTCGATTCTTCCGGCAGACGTCACACTTACAAGATTCGGGAAGGGCTCCGGTGGTCCGACGGGGAGCCGGTCACGACGGAGGATGTGCGATACGCGCTGGAGGACGTTCTTCTGTTGCCGGAGCTTGGCAAATATCTTACCAATTCCCGCAATTCCAAAATTATGCTGCCGGAATGGGAATGGATTTACTGGGGAGATGAACGTGTCAGGCTTCACATCATGGATGAAAAGCGTTTTGCGCTGGAATTTTCCATTCCCTGTTATGGGTTTACGCAGATGCAGGTAAGAGCCGCAAGATGGCAGATGCTGATAAAGCCTGCCCATTATCTGAAACAGTTCCATTATCGTTATCAGGAAAGAGAAAAACTGGAAGAAAAGATGCGCGCGGACGGATTCGCGGATAAGCCGTGGGATGTATACTATCATGCCATCGACCCGCCTGTCAGGGAAGCCGGATATTTTATGCCGGAGCGGATTCTGCGCATTTGGGATTATCCGTCGCTGGACCCGTGGATTTATGAAAAATCCTCCGTGCCGGAACATTCCGTCCTGATTAGAAATCCTTATTACTATGAGAAGGACAAGAACGGAGCCGGCCTGCCGTATATAGAAAGGATTGTCAGAACGCGTTATCGTTCGCGGGAAGAACTGATGGGAGCAATGCTGCGGAAAGAATGTGATTTGGCAGGATGTTTTCTCAAATGTACGGAAAAAAGACTTTCTCTGGAAGCCGTTCGGAAAGAGTACGCGCTGCTGCGGCTGAGACCGTGGCAGGTTCAGCAGACGGTTTTTCTGATTAATTTATGTCCGGAACAGGAGTGGCTCCGGCCGTATGTACAGGATTTTCGTTTCCGGCTGGCGGTTTCTTTATCGTTAGACCGCAGCAGGATGCGGGAGGAAGTGTTTGGGGGAGACGGAATACCCGCGCAGATTGCGCCGGAACCGTACCGGCCGTATTACGAGGAAGAATTTGCCGGGAAATATGCGGCGTATGACAGGGGGAAAGCGGAGCAGCTTCTGGAGCAGATGGGAATCTGTTTTCAGGATAGTCAGGATGAGATACGATGTTTTCCGAATGGAAAGCCTGCCTGTCTGGAGCTCGTTTATTACCCGGTAACGCCTATGGCGGACGAAGCGGTCTCTTTTCTGGAAGAGAGTCTCGGGCGGATAGGAATCAGATTACAGGTAATCAGGCTGCATGATGGTTCCGGCATGGGTGATTATCAGGTGAGAAACAGGCATATTTTTATGGTCTGGGAACAGCCGGGGGACGACCCGTTTATTCCCTATCAGATTGGCGGGTTAAGCGATTCCTGTCCGTTGTACTGGCGGTGGTATGAAACCGGAGGGGAAGAAGGCGTGGAGCCTGTTGATGAAGTGAAGAAACTGTATGCGCTCCGCGACAGACTGAAAATGGCGGAAACAATGGAAGAACGACACCGGATTGGAAAAGAAATTTATGGTCTTCAATCGGAAAATCTGTGGGTCATCGGAACGGTCTCCGGCGTGCGGCAGCCCTTTTTGGTGCACCGCCGGTTTATAACCGGGCTGGATGAACGGGAAGATACGATACATTCCGCCCTTTCGTCCGTAAAAAACTGGTTTACTGAACCACAGGACGAAAGAAGATAGAATATTGAGAAAAGATATGATTATTACTGTGGAAAGGCATGGTTGCTAAGATGGAATACAGAGAAAGCATGACAATCAAAGAAGGTTGGGAAACGGCCTGGGAGGTTGTGGACGGGAAGTGTCCGGAGGATGCCGGCGGGGAATGGAAAACGGTATCGATTCCGCATAACTGGGAGCAGTATCATGGGTATCACCGGGTTTCTCATGGAAATCTTCATGGAGCGGTATGGTATAAAAAAACATTTGAATATCAGGAGGACTGGAACGGAAAGCGGGTCTTTCTGTTCTTTGAGGGCGTCAGCGCATATGCGGATGTATGGCTGAACGAAACGCATATCGGTTCCCATAAAGGCGGCAGAACCTGCTTTCAGACAGAGCTCACCGCTTATCTGAATGCGCGGAAAGACAACACGATTCTTGTTCGGGCAAGTCATCCGGAGAAAATCAGAGACATTCCGTGGATATGCGGAGGCTGTTTTGGCACGCCCAATTCTGAAGGCTCACAGCCTTTGGGCATTTTTCGGCCGGTTCATATTCAGGTGACAGGCAGCGTGCGGGTGAAACCTTTCGGGGTCTGTATTACGACGCCCAATCTGTGCGGCGGTCATTCCGATATCAGGATAGAAAGCGAACTCGTCAATCTGGGGACGGAACCATGTAAGCTATCGGTGCGCCAGGAACTTCTGGCGCCGGACGGGGAGTTGCTGCGGACGGATGAACATCTGCTTTTGTTAAAGCCGGGAGAAGAGGGGAACGTTATCCAGACAATGGAAAAACAGGAAGGCGTGTCCTTATGGTATCCGGATGCGCCGGTTTTATACCGGGTCAGAACAACGGTATGGTGCGGACAGGAAAGACTGGACTGTGTGGAAAACAGTTTCGGCTTCCGGGAAATTACATGGGAAAATTTTGACAGTCAGAAAAACAGGGTGATTGATGAAAAACTGCTGGAGGAAGAACCCGGACCGGAAAATCATAATTTTGTGGAATACCTGCGCGGAAGCGAAGACGCCGACGTTGCCATTGCAGCCGGAGGCGTTGCGGTGTATATCCGGGAATCTGCGCCGGAAAGAGTCGTGATTGCGATTGAAACGACAATCAGGAACCGGACGGGCGCGAAGCATCGGATTCAGCTGGAATCTTTCGTGCAGACTTATAACCGGACGAAATCCATTGCCAGTCTGATTACGCAGACGGAATTGGATGCGGGAGAGGAAATCTGTATCAGCCAGACTTGTGAGCCATTGGCATTTCCTGATTTCTGGTCCAGAGAGAATCCGACGCTTCATAATGTTATCAGTACGGTCCGCGGCGTGGATGAAGAGTTGAAAGAGTATTGCCAGACGGGCACACCATTTGCAATCCGTGGGGATGACGGCCGGGATGGAAACAGAATTGCCAATAAAGGAAATGCGTTTGTAGAACAGGCGGCGGATGCGCAGGGAATCAAAAGACGCCTGCTCATTAACGGCAGACACTATTTCCTGAACGGCTCCTGTGAATATGAGCACGAGCTTGGGAATGACCACGCCTTTGAAGCGGAAATGATACGGACGAGAATGCAGATGTTTCGTGCGGCCGGTTTTAACGCTTTTCGTGAAGCGCACTGTCCGCATAATCTGCGTTATCTGGAATATTGTGAGCAAAACGGGATTTTGTACTGGGCCCAGATGGGAGCGCATATCTATTTTGATTCCGAAGATTTCCGGGAGAACTTCCTTCGGCTGACGAAAGAATGGATTCTGGAAAGGAGAAATTCACCGGCGATTATTCTCTGGAGCGTTCAGAATGAATCCATGCTCCCTTCCGATTTCACCGAAACGGTGACGAAACGCATTCATGAGATGGATGTCACGTCACCGGTACAGCGGAAAGTGGTGACATGCAACGGCGGAACGGGAAGCGACTGGAACATTCCCCAGAACTGGTCCGGAACTTATGGAGGAAGCGTTGAAAATTACGGGACAGAACTGGTGAAAATGCAGTTAGTCGGGGAATATGGGCAATACCGCGTAAAAGGAAAACATGAAGAAGGAAATATGGAACTTTGGCAAAACAGCGGAGGCGATGTGCCGGAAGAGCTTTTTAACTATTGTCTGGAAACGAAGGTGCGTGAAGCGGAGAAGGTGCGTGAATATTGTTATGGACATTTTCAGTGGATTTTTACGAGCCATGCCAATCCGGGAAGGGAACTTCTTTACTGTCTGGATGGAACAGGCTCTAACCGGATAGGCGTGGTAAACAGCAAAGGGCTTTTTACCTGTTGGGGAGAACCGACGGATGCTTATTATATGTACCGGGCCAATTATACGCCCTCCGACGAAGCGGCGGTGCTCTACATTGCTTCCCATTCCTGGCCGCAGCGTTTTTGTCAGGAGACGACGGCGGATATTGCGGTATATTCAAACTGCGAAGAGGTGGAACTTTATAACGATTACGGGGAGCGGTTAATCGAGAGAAAGCGGACGGGCGCAACAGGCGAGCATCCTGTTTTTCATCAGGTATCGGTAAAATGGGGAATCCTTACGGCGAAGGGCTATGTGAACGGAAAACATGTCGTTACCGACCGGATTTTTTTCCCGGCGCTGCCGCTTCCGGAGAAAGATGCTCCGGCTTTCGAAGAAGATGCTTTTGGGCGGAATCTTACCGTATCATCGTTACCGGATGACTTGTACCGCATAAACTGCGGCGGACCGGATTATCGGGACAGGAACGGCCATATTTGGGCGAAAGACCGGAAATATGAAGAAGGAAGTTGGGGATGGCAGTCCTGGGGGATGGACTTTGCCGATGTTGAAGATGAAATCGGAAGTTTTGCCGAGATTTATGACATGCCGGAGAATACGGAAGAAGCCGGTCTTTTCCAAAAATTCCGTTACGGCCGTGACCGTTTATCCTACACCTTCCCTGTGGAAAACGGCGAGTATGTTGTGGAATTGTACTTTATGGAACCCTGGTACGGAACGGCGGGAGAAAATGCAAAGGGATGGAGATTGTTCGATGTTTCCGTAAACGGTGAAACGCGGCTTGAGAAACTCGATATCTGGCAGGAAGCAGGCGGCGCGGGAAAGGCGCTGAAAAAGCGGATGACCGTTACGGCGGATAAAGGAAAGATTCAAATTGCCTTTCCTGAAATATACAGCAATCAGGCGGTTATTCAGGCGATACGGATTGCGAAGGAGTGACTGAAAAACGGAGAGAAGGGGCAGAGGTAATATGGACCGGATACAAAGGGAGCTGGAGGAAAGAAGACTTCCGGACTTTATGGACAAAGAGATGGAAGAAAGCGTATTTTCAGAGAAGCGGAAAAAACAGAAGCGCATTCTGCGCGATGTGCTTTATGGAAAGATGCCGTTTATGGACTATGAAACGACTTTCCGTGAGACGGGAAAGGACCCGGACGCGTATGGAGGCAGGGCGGTGTTATATCATGTGCTGGTGACGGTAAGCGTATATGGAAAGCAGGTATCTTTTCCCTTTCAGATTATCCTTCCGAAAAAGGCGGCGGGCAGAACGGGAGAAAAGGGGACTTTTCTTTATGCAGGCTTTACGCCTGTGGCAGGAGATGGCGTCGCGGAAGTTGTTCTGGAACGGGGATATGGAATCGTGCATGTATTTTATCAGGATATGGCGGCAGATTTTCCGGATGGTTTTCAGAGCGGACTGGGAAGGGCCGGCGCCAGAAATCCGTACCACAGCGCCGGTAAAGTGGCGTTGTGGGCTTTCGGCCTGTGCAGGGTGATGGATTATCTGGAACAGACAGGGATTGTGGACAGCGGGCGCGTAACGGTTATGGGTCATTCCAGGCTCGGGAAAACGGCGTTGGCAGCAGGCGCTTTTGATGACAGGTTTTCGCTGACCGCCGCCATACAGTCCGGCGCCGGAGGCATAGCGCTGTTTCGCGGAAAAAAAGGAGAGCAGCTCAGCGACCTTTATAAGGAACATTCCCGGGAATGGTTCGGGCCCGGCGTCTACGATTACCGGGAACGGGTGGAGGAACTGCCGTTTGACCAGCATTTTCTGGCGGCGCTGACGGCGCCGCGGAATCTGTTAATCGGTTCGGCGCTTCGGGATTTCTGGGCGGACCCGCTGTCGGAATATCTTTCCTGTGTGGCAGGAACGGAAATATACAGAAGGATGGGAGCCGGCGGACTTGTGCGGAAGGCGGAGACGGAGACCGTGTTGTTTCAGGGAAAAGCGTATACGAAAGAAGGGGGCGGAGAACGGGAGCCGGGGGAAGGCTGCACATGGGGAATCGCGGGAGAGTCCCTGGATGGTGAAATCGGCTGGTATTGCCGGTATGGAACGCATTATTTAAGCATACTGGACTGGGAGCAGGTTATCCGGTATCGTGAAATTCATAACCTGTAAAAGCTTTAAGAATCACCGTATTTTTTGCTCAGCCGATAGAAGTTTGACATATTGGAAAAACCACAGTCCATCGCTATCTGAAAAATACTCAAATCCGAGTTTATTTCCAGTTCTCTGACTTTTTTCAGTCGGAGCCTCGTTACATATTCGCTGAATCCGTAATGGGTTACCGATTTAAAATAGGCGCTGAAATAAGTCGGACTCATACAGGCGGCAGCAGCAGTATCTTCCAGTGTGATTTTTTCGGTAAAATGCGCGTTAATATAATAGAGGGCTGTTTCAATCCGTTTCATGGATTTATCTTTATCATGAAGCAGCATTTCTTCCTGTTTTTCCGTTTCCCATTTCTGATAATGCCGGATTAACAGTGTCAAGATACGAAGAACCTGTGATTTAATCATCAGGTGGTATCCTACGCCTGCCTGTTTCCATTCCTGGCCGATATCCCGGATAAGCGAAAGAATCTGTCCGGCGTATTCTTCCTCCGAACTTATTTTGTTCCTGAAATTACTGCCGCGGTCCATAAAGGGTCTCAAATAATCATAATCGAATGCGGCAAACGGCATGGAGATGAATTCGGAGGAAAAAATCATGACGACAACTTCCATCTGTTCCTCCTGAACCCACCATCCATGCGGTTCCACATTGTTAAATATAATCAAATCTTTTTCAGATACCTCATACCGCTCACCATTGACAAAATAATAGCCGTGTCCTTTCCTGATATAGGTAATTTCACAGTAGCTGTGCCAGTGAAAGGAATCTTCCCGGTTGTCTTTTTCATACAACTTCTGTTCCATTATCAGAAAGGGAAATTCCGGGTTCAGTTTTATGGTATCTCTTGTGATTATCATATATTTAAACACCTGTTTCTTTTTCGAGCTTCTCATAACCTGCGATATTTGCGCTGACGCCAAAGCGTCTCTATCCTTCTAATACCTGAAAGCCCATGAATTTTGACAGTTCTTTGATTTGCTTTTGGTAATCACCGAAAATCAGGACCTGATGATGTCCGAATGCCGCCAGATTGTGCATGTAAGTTCTGACATCATTCATTTTAATATAGTAATAGGGACTGCAGTAAACGGCGTCATACTCGGAGCGGATAACTTCGCCGGTTTTCAGGCAGATTGTATTGCCGGCCGGGTTAAATCGGCCGAGGGTAACTGTGTTTGTACGGTTCTGCGCGAAATCGACCTGCAGTTTGCCGCCAAAGCCCTGTCCCGTGAAAGCCCACAGCTTATAGTCTAATGGCTCTGTCCCATATCCGTTCATACATAATGCCGGAACAGCGTGATGCAGGCGGAGAAGCTCATCCGTTTCATAATTGGGATTTCCCATGAAAGCCGGGCGGTCTGCGAGATACTGCATAATGCACATGGCGGTCAGTGCATTCAAATCCTCTTCGCATCCGCTTGGAATGCCTTCGTCCTTCAGCAGGGAATGACACATACAGGGTGTAAACTTGCGCGCCTGCGGGATTTCGGATGTACATAATTCATGACATGCGGTAGAAAAGGCGTTGCAGTCATAGACTTCCATCATTTTTTTTGCGGCAAGATAATATTTTATGTCGTTCAGGAACCATTCTGTATTGACTTTTGTTTCCCGCGAGCCGTTTATGATTTTATCGGCAATCGGTTTTGCCTCTTCATCTGTAATTTCATCCATATAGGGGATAATATCCCGGAAAGGAAGTTTGATGACTTCAAAACCATATTTTTGCCGGAGAATTTCAGGGTCGCGGATTAAACTCTGAATCCCGAAAGTCGGTTGTCCGCCGGCAGTCAGTACCAGCGCCCGGGTGTTTCTGACGGCCTTTTTCACCCAGAGATACTGCGCGGTTTCGTTGAAATCCTGTATATTCATGGCAACATGGGCTTCTAACCCGATGTCATTGCAGTAGGCGGCAAAATCGATTCCCTCATTGCCGTTCTGCAAAATAACCACGGGCTTGCGGTAACGTTCGAGACGGGGAATCCGCCAGTTCATGCACAGGAAAAAGTCTACCTTATCGATATCTTCTTCAATCTGCTTCCATACCTGTTCCGAAACGACGAATTTTTCATCATATCTTGCGTCGATGGCGGGAAGCAGCTCCACTTTGTCGGACACTTGCCTTAATGTTTCCTGTGCCGCGGCAAAAGCAGCGTCCGCAGCCTTTGCTTCGGCTTCCTGCGTCATGTCCTCTCTGCGTCCTGCGCGGCAGGGGCCTTCCCAGAAATGGGAATGGGTAAGACATCCGATAATGGGACGAACGGTTAATTTTGTATCCATCGCTTTTTGTTTCATTTCAGTTACCTCCAATATGATTTTTATAAGGTCATTTTATCCGTATTGAAGGAAAAAAGCGTCGCCATTTTTATGCTTTTTATATACTATTTTAGGATTCTTTTCCGGTGGGATTTACAATGTATTATAACAGAATACAATAGAAATGAATATGGAAAAATAAAGAAGAGTTTGGAGGGGTTAGAATGATTTATCTCAATAACGCTGCCACGACGTACCCGAAGCCGCAATGTGTGCAGGAAGCCTGTAACAATTTTTTGCAGCAGCCTCCGACGGGACAGTTCCGAAGCGCCTTCGATGAAAGCGTGCCGGATATTTTCACGGAATGCCGTAAGAAGCTCGGCAGGCTCTTGGGAATCAAAGAGCAGAAACGGATTTTTTTTACGTCCGGCGCCACGGAGGCGCTGAATAAAATTCTTTACGGACTTGGGATTCCGGCGTCGCGGACCATTGTAACGGCAACGGAGCATAACAGTGTATTAAGGCCGCTTTATAATATTCCTTCCATACAGGGGACTCCGGTGATTGTTCCCTGTGACAGAAACGGAAAAGTGCACCCGGAAGAACTGGAGAGGTATATCAAAACGGACAGCCGGGCTCTGGTCGTGAATCATTGTTCCAATGTGACGGGCTGCATTCAGGATATGGAACAGATTGGCAGCATTGCGAAAAAGCATCACCTGCTTTTTATCGCAGACATTTCCCAGAGCGCCGGCTGTATTCCGGTAGATGTGGACGGCTGGATGGCGGACGCGGCGGCCTTTACCGGGCATAAAAGCCTGTATGGCATTCAGGGAAGCGGCGGATACTATATCAGAGACGGAATTTCTTTCCGGCCCATGCTGTTTGGCGGAAATGGGAAAGACAGCAGCACGCTTCTTTATAATCAGAATATCTACGAATATGATGCCGGGACGCAAAATGGCGTGGGCGCGGCGGCATTGGATGCGGGAACCGGTTACCTGCTTGAAAAAGGGGTGGCGCATGTCCAGAAAGAGGAGCAGGAGAAAATGCGTTATTTGTATGAGGAACTTTCCCGGATGGAAACGTTGATTCTGTACGGAAGCGCGGAAGAAAACAGGGGGCCGGTACTGAGCTTCAATCTGAAAGGATTGAAAGCCGCGGATACGGCTTATATTCTGCAAAACAGCTATGGGATTGTCAGTAGAGCCGGTCTGCACTGTGCGCCGCTCATTCATTCATGCCTGGAAACCGGACGCCACGGAAGCGTAAGAATCAGCATTTCAGAGCAGAATACATGGAAAGAGCTGGAGCAGTTTGTGTCTGCCGTGTGGGAAATCTGCAGGGCAGCAGGATAAAAGGAAACGGATAATCCGCTAAAGGAGAAACTTTTCGTTGAGAAAGAATGGAGAAATTCTATGAAGATGATTGAAGTAACGGAATCCAGGGAGCGATGTGCAGAAGCCGGATGGTTTGCCTATGATATGATATTTGACGAGCCGATGGAAAAAACATTTATCAGAAGCCTTGAAACGATTGGAGAATCTTTTGTGTTTCTGGAGATGTTGAAGGCTCCCTTTTTTAAACTGGAAGCGGAGCATTATATGATAAAGGGCGTTCAGGGAGAGCGGTTCCTGCGGATGGCAGTACACGGGGATTACCCGGAAGAGCTGGAACGGGTAAAAGGCATATTGGAAAATAAGGCGGAAGGTGATAAAATGAATCAATGAAAAACAGATTATGAAAATAATTTATAAAATAATGTAAGCGGGGGATTGTGATGTTTCGGATAAAAAGGCTTTTTTCTAAAAAGCAGGGGATATGTGTACTCGCCCTGTTGACTGCGGGCCTGTTTTCAGCCTGCGCCGGGGAACAGGAGAAAATAGAAATAGACCCGGTGGAAGTCATCACGGTTGATGAGGAAGAGGATGGAAAAGAGGCGGTAAGCGATGCAAACGACGGCGCGCAGACAGGTGTTTCGCCGGAAGAGACAGGAAATGGAGCCGTAGACAGTGAAACAGAAGAAAAAGAGAAAACGTCCGCCATCGAAGCGCTGAAAGAACAGTATGGGGAAGACTGCCTCACAGACCAGATTTTCGAATTTGAACTGACTGTGAATGGAGAAAAGGTTATGTTTGTGCCTCACTGGTCACAGAGCGACGGGACGTTTTACATGCAGATAATAAGGAACGGGGAGGTATTGTCGGAATGGAGTGGTTATGTGCCGGATGCCTTGCAGGGGAAGACGTTCGTCAGTTTGGACGCCGTTTCCTTTTTCGATGTGAATTTTGACGGGATTACGGATATTGTGATGGTTGAAACTTACGGAGATAAGACGTTTGCGGCTGTTTACTTTGGCGATTCATTCATGGCGGAAATGTGCGACTGGTATTTTCAGGAGAAGAGAGGTTTATCGGAACGGCTGACGGAATCATTGGATGAAGTGACGATATCGGGAATACGCAATCTGCTTTCTGGTGGAAAAAAGAACGGTGAATTTTCCTGTTATCAGGAAGCATATGAAGCGGTCATCGCGCAGCGGGAACTGGAAAATCCGGGGCCGACGGAATATTCGAAAGGGATGCAGTACGATTTGATTGATTTCGACGGAGACGATATCCCGGAACTCGCTGCAGGCATCAACGGCTATTATATGAGCCTTTATACTTACAGCGAGGGCAGTGTTTACGCGCTGATGTATGACTGGGGGTATGGCGCAATGGGAAATGCAGGGTATGAATACTCGCCGGGGAAGAACAGTCTTCGCAATTATAATGCGGATTATGCGGGTCTTGTTATGTATCTCACCTATATGACAATCGGACAGCAGCATTCGCTGGAACAGGTCGTGCAGATTGTCATATATAATTTTGACGACGTGAACGGAAACGGCATGCCCGATGAAGCGGAGCAGGATTCTTTCGGTGAATATGGCGTAAATAAGATAGACGGAAGAGTCGTTACGGAAGAAGAATGTGGTGTCTATGATGTGGGCGGCTATGAATATATTGAGGGAAGCATGAGCGCCGACGAACTGTTGGAAAAGCTGAAACAATAAGCCATTGAAAAAAAATGGGAGAGCATGTAAAATAAATTGAAAATAATGTTATCAGATTGAAAACAATCCCGAAAGGAGTCAGAAAATGGCATTAAATAAAAAACCGGTTACGGGCATGAAGGATATTCTGCCGGAAGAAATGGAAATCCGAGACTATGTCATAAGCGTCATTAAGGAGACTTACGGAAAATTCGGATTTACTTCCATAGAAACGCCCTGTGTGGAAAATATCGCGAACTTAAACTGTAAGGCGGGCGGTGAGAATGAAAAACTGATTTTCAAAATTCTGAAGAGGGGTGAGAAACTGCGTCTGGAAGAAGCAAAAAGTGCGGATGAGCTGGTGGACGGAGGACTCCGCTATGACCTGACAGTACCGCTCGTACGCTATTATTCCAATCACGCGAACGAGCTTCCATCGCCTTTCAAGGCTTTGCAGATGGGAAATGTATGGCGGGCCGACAGACCGCAGAGAGGACGTTACCGCCAGTTTATGCAATGCGATATCGATATTTTGGGAGAACCTTCCAATCTGGCGGAAATAGAACTGATTCTTGCGACGACGACGACGCTCGGCAGACTGGGATTTCAAAATTTCCAGATTCGCATTAACGACCGGCAGATTTTAAAGGCAATGGCGGCTTACAGCGGCTTTGCGGAAGAAGACTATGACCAGGTATTCATCATTCTGGATAAAATGGACAAAATCGGCATGGACGGCGTGAAAGCGGAATTGCTGGAATCCGGTTATACGGAAGAACAGACCGAAAAATACCTCGGACTTTTCCGGGGAATGGAAGCTGCGGAGGCCCCCATTTCTTATATTACGGATATGCTTGCGGATTTTCTGCCGGAAGGAATAAAAGAAAGCTTTCAGGAAATCATTGACAGTGTGGAAGCGGTCAAGGGGGATTTCTTTGAACTGGTATTCGACCCGACGCTTGTCAGGGGAATGTCTTATTACACGGGAACGATTTTTGAAATTGCGATGCCGGAATTTGGCGGAAGCTGCGGCGGCGGCGGAAGATATGATAAGATGGTAGGCAGATTTACCGGAAACGACGTGCCCGCCTGCGGATTTTCCATCGGTTTTGAACGAATTATCCTGCTTCTTCTGGAAAGCGGTTTTCAGATTCCGGGCAAAGGAAAAAGAACGGCTTATCTGTTGGAAAAGGGACTTCCGGCAGGGATGCTCTGCCAGGTGCTTGAGCAGGCGCAGAAAGAACGGGCAGAGGGAAATCAGGTGCTTGTTGTTCGGATGAATAAGAACAAAAAATTCCAGAAAGAACAGCTGACGGCACAGGGATATGAGGAATTTCGGGAATTTTATAAAAACCCGCTCAAATAAACCTGCAAAACAAGTGTGAGACGTATGTTCACAGGAATCGAGAAAGGAATGGTAACAGGCATGGGATTACAGAATCCGGCATCTATTTTTCAAATGATGAATCTGTGGAATAAATTCAAACAGAATCATCCCAAATTTCCGAAGTTTATGACGGCGGTGTACCAGAACGGCATCAAAGAGGGGAGCATCCTCGAAATCAATGTCACCCTGCCGGACGGACAGAGTCTGAACTCCAATCTGAAAATCAGTGCGGAAGATATGAAGCTGATTGAGGAATTGAAAAATCTGGCGATGAATCCCTGAAATTCCCGTCGTCAGAATACGGAAAAAGAATTGTAAACCAAAAAATAAAATAAGTTGACAATATAAAAAACTTCTTATATACTGTATACGAACGAAGGACGCCGGGGCTGTTTTTTTGCCGGTGTTCCGGAAAAATACACAGGTGAGGAGTTTTTTATTATGAGCGAAGCGGTAAAACAGTTTACAGAGGAAACAAAAAAGAGCAGGGGAGACAGGAACGCGAAGATTACGACAAAGGAAGTTATCAGCGCAGGCATGTTTGCGGCTGTGCTTGCGGTTCTCTCGCAGATTTCCATTCCGATGCCCACCGGCGTCCCGGTTACGCTGCAGACGTTTGCGGTAGCTCTGACCGGTGTTGTACTGGCATGGAAACTGGGAACGGCAAGCGTGGTTATCTATGTTCTGCTCGGTGCGGTGGGCGTTCCGGTTTTTGCGGGATTCAGCGGCGGCGCACAGGTGCTTGTCAATTACACGGGCGGTTTTATATGGGGATTTATCGTGATGACGCTGCTTTGCGGCATCGGTGTGCAAATGAAGCGTAAGGCAGTCGGGATTGTGCTCGGTCTGGCGGGACTGGCAGTCTGCCATCTTTTCGGCACGGTACAATTCATGTTTGTCATGAAAATGGGTTTCGTGGAATCATTTTTGCTTGTGTCCGCCCCATATCTGATAAAGGATGTTATTTCCGTGGCGCTCGGTTTTGTAATCGGCGGTCAGCTTCGGACGCGGCTCCTGAAAGCGGGGCTGTTATGATGCGGCTGCGCGTACATCACCTTCTATGCAGCGCTTTATACGCAGGGAAGGGTTACAGCGAAGAATTTTGTGAAAATATGCAGAAAGTGGTGCGACGGCTGTGGGGAGAACCCGGGCGGAAAGGCATTGAAGAAGAACTGAAACTGATCGCAGAACCGGATGAGATTTGTACCGCATGTCCGAATCTTTCGGACAATGGCTGCGAATTGGATGATAACCGCGTCGTTTCAAAGGATGAAGCGTTGGCGCGGGCATTGGGACTGGAAACGGAACGCATTTATTCTGCGGCGGAGCTTTTAAGAACCGTGGAGAAGAACCTGACGGCGGAAATTTTCGAGGACTCCTGTCATAACTGTGAATGGTATGCGCAAGGGCTGTGCCATTACGAAAATCTTATGGAAAAATATCGAAACCGGCGGATATGAGGCGGCATTCTGCGCCCGGCGTTTTAGGCTTGACTTTTGGACAGAAAATGTTATGTTAGATATAGGTAAATTTAGAAAGCTTTTGGGAATTTCCTGGGAGCTTTTCTTTCTGTTTCTGCAGGAAAAGCCCATACTGCGGGAGGTCATAAAATTGTGCCGTTTATGCGGCGGAAATGAGAGGACACATGGCAAAGGATTATTATTTTGTGTTTTACAGCGCGCTGGCGGTTGTTCTGCTGCTTGGTGCGCAGATGAAAGGAAAGGTATTCTGGCAGGAAGACGCGCTGTCTCTTTCGGTGTCGAAGGGACTTCTCGGATTTTGTGCCATTGGCATTATGCTGCATCATATGTCGCAGACAATTTATTTTGCGGGAGAAGATGCGGGAATCCTGATGTTCATGGTGGACGTCGGCGTCTGTTTTGTCGGTGTGTTTTTCTTTTTCTCAGGATATGGACTTTACACCAGTCTGCGGGACAAGCCGGATTATCTGAACGGCTTTCTGAAAAAGAGACTGCCGGTTATCCTGATTCCTTTTTACATGTGCAATTTTGTTTATATAGCGGGAGCGGCTCTTTGCGGGTATTCCTTTCAAAAAGGGGAATTGCTGCCTTATCTGACGGGTTATACGCTGATGAATACGCAGATGTGGTATATCGTGGAAATCTTTTTTCTTTACCTGTCTTTTTATCTGGTCTTCAAACTGATAAAAAAGCAGGGCGCGGCGTGTTTTGTCTATGGCGTTATGCTGTGCATGATGACGGCGGGAAGCCTTCTGCTCGGACATGACAATACGACGGTTTCGGGCGGCGCCTGGTTTCACGGAGAATGGTGGTATAACGCGACAATGCTGTTATGGTTCGGCATGTTGTTTGCACGCTATGAAAAGCCGATACTTTCTTTTTGCAGAAAATATTATTGGGCCGTATTGACAATCGATGTATTGCTGACATGCTTTTTCTATGAAAAGACATTAACGGCGCTGCAGACGAAGGGCTACTGGCACGAATGGGACGGTTATCCGGGATATGCGGAGAAATTTCAGACACTGGCGGTTCAGCTGCCGTTTATCTTCTTTTTCGTGCTGTTCCTGATTCTGCTGACGCAGAAAATACAGTTCAAAAACAGAGCGCTTTCTTTTTTGGGAGAAATTTCGCTGGAGCTGTATCTGGTACATAATGTGTTTATTATGTATCTGCCGGTAAAGAACAGGTTTTGGTTCATTACGGCGGTGTATGCGGCGGGAATCGCGACGGCGGCTCTGCTGCATGCGGTTGATAAGAGGCTGATTGAAATTTTGAAAAAGATAACAGGGAAAAGGAGCTGTGAATAAAAATGGAAGACAGGAAGATGGACAATCGGAAGATGGGAAACAACAGAATCGACAACAGTCAGTTGGAAGCGTTGATTGAGACATTTGCGAAAGACAGGACGAATGAGAATTTCGTAAAAGTCATGGAACAGCTCGAACGGTCGGTACTTTATGTGCCTGCAATGATGCCTCAGAATCTGGACAAAGAAGCGATGGAAAACATGCGGGAAGGGAAAGGCATGAAACTGCCGAAGGACGCGAAGGTCCTGCCTTTTCTTCTGAAAAAGGAAAGCGGAGAGCAGGCGCTTCCTGTTTTTTCTTCCCTGAAACAGGTTCCGAAGGATAAAAAGAGTCCGGCGATTCTGGCATTGCCTTTCTTTAACTGTGTAGCGATGGCGATGGCCAATCAGGAAAAGGTGCAGATGGTCGTTCTGAATCCTTACACGCATAATATCATTCTTCCGCCCAGGCTTCTGGAAGTTGCACAGAAGAGGAGCAAACAGGCGCAGCCCCAGAAGGTGAAGCTGACGGAAAAACAGTTTCATCAGGTGGCAAACGGCTTTGTCGCTTACTCTGTGCTTCCTTCTTTTCTGTTTGATAAAAAGAAAGAAGGACTGGAACAGCTGCAAAGGGAAGAAGGAACGTTTCTTCTGTCCCGGTATGCGTCGGTTTACCCGAAGGAAATCCGGATGCCTTATCAGGAAGAGGACTTCTCTCTGATGACGCTGAATGTGACGGAAGATATGCAGATTACGAGAATCGATATGCCGGAAACGAACCTGAACAAAGGGATGTGCTGCCGTATTTATATTGTCTGGAAGCGGGAGGCGGAGGAACTCCTGTATTTTACGATTGAGCAGGCGGAAAACGGCAATGTGATTGGGCGCGTCGGGGCGGATAAAAAGCATGATTCGATTGAACCAGCGCCGGATAACGGGGCCGAAATCGAAACCATTATGAAACTGGCGGAGGAAATGTAGTTTTAACGGGCATGCAAAAATACAGTCTGAGAAGAGAGGTATGGTTATCAATATGATTACAACAATTGTGTTTGATTTGGATGGTACGCTGTTGGATACGCTGGAAGACTTAACGGACAGCGTCAATTATGCGATTGGAAAGTTCGGTTTTCCGAAAAGAACCCTCGATGAAATTCGGAGTTTTGTCGGGAACGGAATTGCGAAGCTGATTGAGCGCGTTATTCCGGAAGGCACGGAGAATCCCCATTATGAGGAGATTTTAAAGACTTTTCGGGAATACTATGCGCTGCATTGCAAAGATAAGACGAAACCCTATGACGGAATTATCGAAATGCTCGATACGCTGGACAAAGAAGGCTATCGGATGGCGGTCGTTTCCAATAAATTCGATGCGGCCGTAAAAGAACTTTGCGGTCTTTATTTTGGAAAAAGAATCAGGACGGCTGTGGGTGAGAGCGGAAAAGTCAGAAAAAAACCAGCGCCCGATGCGGTATATCAGGTGCTGGAAGATTTGTCTGTTTCGGCAGCGGATGCCGTTTATGTCGGAGATTCCGACGTGGATATTGCCACGGCGGGAAATGTGCCGATGACCTGCATCAGCGTAACATGGGGATTTCGCAGCCGCGGACAGCTGCTTGCCGCCGGGGCTGACGAGAAACACATGATTACTGAGCCGATGCAGCTTCCGGCGCTTCTTCGTGAGCTTCCTCGGGAAGCGTAATCAGTACTTTCAGAATACGGTTTTTGGCGATGCCCTGTGCCTGGAGCAGGATGCCGTTTTCGAGCTGAATGGATTCCTTATCATCCGGAATCCGTTCCAGCTGCTCAATCATCAGGCCGCCGATGGAATCGAAGTCTTCCGAGTTCAGTTCCGTTTCCAGCGCGTCATTGATATCGTCGAGCTTCATGCCGGCCTCTACAAGATATTGGCCGGGCTGTATTTCTTTGATGAGTTCTTCTTCGTCTTCATCGTATTCATCGCGAATCTCACCGACGATTTCTTCAATCAGGTCTTCCATCGTAATCAGGCCGACAGTCGTGCCGTATTCGCTGAGCACGAAGGTAATGTTAAAAGATTTTTCCCGCATTTCCATCATCAGGTCTGCGATTTTCTTATATTCATATGTATAATAAGCGCTTCGCAGTATTTTCTTAATCTGGAACTTTTCCTTATCTTTTACAAGAATAAAATCCTTAATATTGACGATGCCGATGATATTGTCCGGGTCGTCTTCATAGACCGGCAGACGCGTGAACATGGACGCCTTGAAAGTCGATAATACCTGGTCGTAAGTGGAGGCAATGGAGATGCTCGTCATATGGATGCGGGGTACCATGATATCTTTGGCAACCGCGTCGCCGAAATCGAATACATTATAAATCATTTCCCGTTCTTCGGATTCAATGGCGCCGCCCTCGTGGCTCACGTCCACATAAGTCTTTAATTCATTTTCGGAAATGCTCATATTGCGGCCATTGTCGTCGATATGAAGCAGGCGGAGAATGCCGGCCGACAGTTTATCGACGAGGAAAATGACCGGGGTGAGCATTTTCATCAAAAGATGAATGATGCCGCTGTAAAGCAGGGAAATTTTCTCCGAGCTGTTCATCGCCCAGGTTTTCGGAATGATTTCACCGAACAGCAGAATAACCAGCGTTAACGCGCCTGTTACAAAACCGACCATATAGCTTCCCCATGTCCGGATGGCAAAAGTCGTCGCAACGGAAGACGCGCTGATATTGACGATGTTATTGCCAATCAGAATCGTGCTGAGCATTTTGCTGTATTGTTCGAGGATGGAAAGTACCCGGATTGCACGTTTGGAATTTTCCTGTGCCAGTGTACGGAGCCGCACCTGATTTACTGTTGTAAAAGCAGTCTCGGCCGAAGAAAAGAAAGCTGATAACAGAACAAGAACTAACAATGAAATAAGTTGTATGACACCTGTGGTATCCAATGAAAAATTCACACTCCTTTTAATTAATAGAATCATTACGATTTAGATATCTTTAGTAGAAAATAATACATGATTGAGAATATTGTGTCAAGTTTTTCCTGTATTCTGAATATATATTTAATATCTTTTGGAAGGGGAAGGTGTTTGGTTTATGGAGAGAAAAATGGTTGACAGCGGAAAGCTCGTTTTTGTCATGAAATGTATGCTTGCCGCCTATATTCTGACCGCAGGACTTTTGCTGCTGCTGGCGCTTATGCTGTATCGGTTCGGCCTGTCGGAAAAGACGGTGTCCATTTGCATCATCGTTATTTACATTGTCGTAACGTTTCTTGCGGGACTGCTTGCCGGAAAACGGATGGGAGAGAAGAAATTTCTGTGGGGGCTCGCAATGGGCTGTCTGTATTTTCTGATTTTGACGGCAGTTTCGCTGATTGTAAACAAAGGGATGGAAGACGCGGCGGGAAATCTGGTCACGGTATTCATGCTGTGTGGCGGAAGCGGTATGTTGGGCGGCATGATAAGTTGAAAAAAATGCTTTTCATGCCGAATAATATATGGTATACTATTTCAAGTTACGAGTTTCGCAACGATTTAAGCTGCGAATTGGGAATTGAAATTTGAAAGGAGAACAGTATAGAGATGAAACATATTAAGACTCTGAACACAAGAGATTTAAAAGAATCCATGAAAAAAGGCGGCTGCGGCGAGTGCCAGACATCCTGCCAGTCAGCTTGCAAGACATCCTGCACGGTCGGCAATCAGAGCTGCGAGAATGTTAAATAAATTCAACATTGCAGTAAAATGAGTTTTGCGGTATCGTTACAACAAGCGAGAATGAAATAATGTTCTGTAAGCAGCGATTTGCGTCGCTGCTTATTATGCGTTTAGAAAGGGAGAACCGTTTTGATACATCAATACCGAAATAATGGCTACAATATTGTACTGGATGTGAACAGCGGCAGCGTTCATGTGGTGGACGATATTGTTTATGATATTCTGCCCGTCGTTGAAAAATTTCTGGCGGAAGGCGGGATGAGAAATGAATCCGGGGAAGATAAAGAAAACGGCGCGGAGAAAGAGACTGCGGCGGAAAGGCTTTTAAGGTTCATGGATGAGAATGCTTCCGTTTTGGGCGAACAGCGGTTTTCAGAGGAATTGCGTTTTACAGAGCGGTATTCCGGGGAACAGCTTCGGGAAGCCGTTGAGGAAATTCTGGAATTGAAAGAAGCCGGAATGCTTTTTACGGATGATATTTATGAGAAATATATTGCGGATTTCGGGAAGCGGAAGACGGTCGTCAAGGCGCTTTGTCTGCATATCGCCCACGACTGCAACCTTGCCTGCCGTTACTGTTTTGCCGAAGAAGGAGAATACCACGGAAGACGGGCGCTCATGAGCTTTGAAGTCGGGAAAAAGGCGTTGGATTTCCTGATTGCAAACTCCGGTAATCGAGTGAATCTGGAAGTGGATTTTTTCGGCGGAGAACCGCTTATGAACTGGGAAGTTGTAAAACAGCTCGTAGAATATGGAAGAAGCGTCGAAAAGGAACATAATAAACGCTTTCGCTTCACGCTGACGACAAACGGTGTGCTGCTGAATGACGAAATCATGGAATTTGTGAATCGTGAGATGGGGAACGTGGTACTCAGCATAGACGGCCGGAAAGATGTAAACGACAGAATGCGGCCGCATCGGGGCGGTCAGGGAAGCTATGAGGAAATCGTTCCGAAGTTCCGGAAGGCGGCGAAGAGCAGGGAGCAGATGAATTATTATGTGCGCGGAACCTACACCCGAAATAATCTGGATTTTGCGGAAGATGTGAAACATCTGGCGGACCTGGGATTTGAGCAGATTTCCGTGGAGCCGGTTGTTGCCGGCCCGGAGGATGATTATGCCCTGCGGGAAGAAGACATCCCTGCGCTGCTTGCGGAATATGACGGGCTCGCGTTGGAATATTTGAAGAGAAGAAAAGAAGGAAAAGCTTTTAATTTCTTCCATTTTATGATAGATTTAGAAGGTGGGCCGTGCGTAGCCAAAAGATTGTCCGGCTGCGGCTCAGGAAATGAATATCTGGCGGTCACGCCCTGGGGCGACTTTTATCCGTGCCATCAGTTTGTCGGAAACGAAGAATTTCTGATGGGGAATGTGGATGAGGGGATTACCCGTCCGGATATCCGGGATATGTTCAAGAACTGTAACGTCTATACGAAGGAAAAATGCAGAGATTGTTTTGCCAAGTTTTATTGCAGCGGCGGTTGTGCCGCCAATTCTTATCAGTTTCATGGCAATATCAATGACGTCTACGACCTCGGCTGTCAGTTACAGAGAAAGCGCATCGAATGCGCAATCATGATAAAAGCGGCGTTGGCCGATGGTGTATAAGAAAGGAGTAAACTTATAAAATGAAAAAGAACAAAGCCATAATGGGTCTGGTTGTCTTTGTGCTTTTGCTGGCCGGTCTTGGGTATACCGCGGCTTTTGGCATCGGCGCGGATAAATCGGGCTCTGCTTCCAGCGTTAAACTGGGTCTCGACCTGGCCGGAGGCGTCAGCATCACTTATCAGGTAGTGGGAGAAGAGCTGCCGGATAAGGAAGATATGAGCGATACGATTTACAAGTTACAGCAGCGTGTCGAGAATTACAGCACGGAAGCACAGGTATATCAGGAAGGCGATGACAGAATTAATATTGAGATTCCGGGCGTATCCGATGCGAATGCCATTCTGGAAGAACTGGGACAGCCGGGAACGCTGTATTTTATCGCGCAGACGGACAGCGCCGGCAATCAGAATTATATTTTCAATTACGGAGTTGATGCGGACGGAAACATCGTGCCGCAGTACGACCTTCTGAAAACACTGGAAGAGTTACAGGCGGACGGCTCCATCGTGCTGACCGGTACGGATGTTGCGGGCGCACAGGCAGGTTCTCAGCAGGACAGCCTGATGAACAATACCCAATATGTGGTACAACTGACGCTTACCGATGCCGGAACAGAGGCTTTTGCGAAAGCGACGGAAAAAGCTTATAACGCAGGGGAATCCATTGCCATTTATTATGACGGGGAATTTGTGAGCGTTCCAAATGTTCAGGCAGTTATCTCCGACGGCAGCGCGGTCATTACCGGACAGGCCAGTTTTGAAGAAGCGGACAGGCTTGCGTCCACGATTCGTATCGGCGGATTGAAACTGGAACTTCAGGAACTGCGTTCCAATGTGGTCGGCGCACAGCTCGGCTCCGATGCAATTCGCACCAGTCTGCTTGCGGCGGCTGTTGGATTTGCGCTCGTTGTTGTTTTTATGATTGCAGTTTATTATGTGCCCGGTATTGCGGCCAGCTTATCGCTTGCTTTATATACCGCGTTAATGATTATTTTGTTAGATGCTTTCGAAATCACGCTGACGCTGCCCGGCATTGCAGGTATCATCCTGTCAATCGGTATGGCGGTCGATGCTAATGTTATTATTTTTGCCCGTATCAGAGAAGAGCTCGCGACCGGAAAAACGGTGCAGTCTTCGATTAAAATCGGTTTTTCCAAAGCCCTTTCCGCGATTCTCGACGGCAACATTACGACGCTGATTGCGGCGGCGGTACTGGCGCTGAAAGGAACCGGAACGATTAAGGGATTTGCCCAGACGCTTGCGCTCGGTATTGTTCTTTCCATGTTCACGGCGCTGCTCGTTACGAAATTTATCTTAAATGCGCTCCATGCGCTCGGCGTGCAGAGTCCGAAAGCCTATGGCGTGGCAAAGGAGAAAAAGACTTTACGGATTTTATCGAGGCAGAAAGTATTTTTTGCCCTTTCCGCAGTTGTAATCATTGCAGGATTTGTTGTTATGGGCGTCAATCAGGCATCCGGAAAATCAGCTTTGAATTACAGCCTGGAATTTGTCGGCGGTACATCTACTACATTAACGCTGAACGAAGACATGCCGATTGAAAAAATTGATTCCGATATTGTGCCGTTAATCGAGAATATTACGGGAGACGGTAACGTACAGACAACAAAAGTAGCCGGTTCCAATCAGATTATCATCAAGACAAGAACGCTGAATGTGGAAGAAAGAGAAGCGTTTGCCAATGTTATGGTCACGAACTTCGGCGTGGAAGAAAGTTCTATCACGGCGGAGACAATCAGTGCGACTGTCAGCTCGGAAATGAAAGCCGACGCGATTATCGCTATCGTTGCGGCGGCCGTTTGTATGCTGGTTTATATCTGGTTCCGGTTTAAGGATATTCGATTCGGCGCCAGTGCGGTTATTGCGCTGCTGCATGATATTCTGGTAGTGCTTGCGTTTTATGCGGCTGTCAGAGTGCCGGTGGGCAATACGTTTATTGCCTGTATGCTGACAATCGTCGGATATTCCATCAACGCAACCATCGTTATCTTTGACCGCATCCGTGAGAATATGAGAGAGAGGGGCAGGAAGGAAAGTCTGGAAGAAGTGGTGAACAGAAGTATTTCACAGACTTTGTCGAGAAGTGTTTTCACTTCCCTGACCACGTTCTTTATGGTGGCTTCCCTGGAAGTATTCGGCGTTTCTTCCATACGGGAATTTGCGCTTCCGCTGATGGCAGGTATTATCTGCGGTACTTATTCGTCTATCTGCCTTGCGGGTTCCTTATGGCATCTGTTCCGTAAGAAGATGGAAAAGAAGGTTTCCTGAAAGCACAAAAAAATGCAGAAAGCCTAAGATATAATTCCTCCATGCGAAGGTAAAATGCGTGGGGGAATTTTTTTATTGCATTAGCCATACCTTATTTGTAGAATATTAATAGAATTTATAGAATTATTTGCAAAATAGTAAATTTACAAAATTTAGTTATAATATTTACATCCAGATATTTTGATGGTATAATTTTAAAACGAAACATTCATAGATGATTTTATGCAGGGAGGCTGAAATGTCATTCATTAAAAATTGTCAAATGAGCATATTCGGAAATTATGAAAGTATCGTGCCGGAAAGCGATTTGGTTCGTAATCTGGCGGACGCTTTGAAAGAGTATGAATTTATTCCGGGAACAATTGATGTAGGACTCTTTGATTCAGTCAGGGGAGAGGCTTCCATAGGAAAAAGAATTCATATGATTTCAGAAAACGAATGTTGGAAAATTAATATTTTGATGGAGCGTATTGATTTCCTGTATACTTATAAGGAATCTGGTAAAGAGTATTTCCGCTTGGAGGATGTGTGCGATACACTGTTGGGAATATCTGAATGTGTTTTTCAGGTGCTGGAAGAGGTCAGAGGCAAGCGGCTTGCGTTGAACTGCAGAGTGATACAGGATTTAACCGATATGGATATTGGCAGACTGATTCCGGAAGATATTCTGGGGATAACACATTATAAAAATAATGTACAGAGACAGTTAATGAGCTTTGCGAATACAGCCAATGTTACATTTGGAGACGAAAAGTCAGAAGATAGCAATGTAATTTTCAAAGCAGATGTTGATGCAAGGGAAAATAAAAGAAGACTGACAGCGGCATATGATATTAATACATTATCGGAAAACATGCAGTTAAGGTTTGTTCCGAAAGATTTGAATGCGTATGCAATGGCAGCTCGGGAAAAAATAAACGAAATGATAAAGGATTTTGATTCTTTTATGGAAAAGTAGAGGTTGTATATGGTTTGTGCGATACCGAATACGGAAAACGTTTCATTTCAGTATAATTTTAGGACATATTATGCTCATGGAGTCAGTCATGCTCTTTCGTTAAGAGACGATTGTGTACAGAATGAGAGCGAAGAGGCTATCGGAACGCAAAGCGATTGTAATTATCAGGGAATTCCCGGTTATCTGGTAAAGTGTGATATAGAAAATAAAATTAACAGCTTCTCGATGCAGGATGATGATGACAGTATTCTTCAAGATTCTGATTTGCAGGTTTCTTATTTTCAGGAGGAACGGGAAGCATTTGTGAATAACTGCAAAGTACAGTTGTTGAATAGTATCATAGGTGATGAATTTATTGATGGAGAAATATCCAGAACAGAGATAATTGTAAAGGAAATGTTTAAACGGGGCAGAGAAGCTGTTATGTCTGCGCTTATGGATATTTATCTGGAATATTTTTCAGAACAGGATATCCATGTGTTAAAAGGCGTGTTAGAATTGTTATCTGTATTGCCATATGAGGATGTAAGACCATCCGGTCAGATAATGGCACTAGGAGTCATGCGGCATAAAAATAAATATGTTATTAAAAAAGGAATACAATTATATGAGCGTTGGAATTCCAAAGAAGGTATCAAAATTATAAAAACGTTACATTTTGAAGAAATGCGTTTTCAGAAATATGCAGAACAGGTGATTGAATATCTTGAAAGGGACGGAGTATAAGCATGCCTTTTTTGGTACGAAAGATATTAAAGGATGAGAGTATTGAACATATTGAGAATATAGAGGATAACGATTTTCTGCATCAAAGTGCAGATGTACCGACCACAGAGTTTCGGACAAAACATAGTACATTATCAACTTATATGATTGATAATTTGAACGAATTAGATAAAGCGGTATTAGCGATTGCAACAACATCTTCCAAAATATCCAGTATGGAATTTATCATATTAGATGCTGAAATTTTGAAGGCAATAGGTTTGAAATATGAAAATACTTATCCGGGAATGGAAATTCCATATGAAGAAATGCAGGAATTTCATTATGATATCGTGGATGTTACTATCGAAAATTTGGCTAAATGCCTGGAAGCATATAAAAAAACGCTGCAACTGGATGATAATAAAAGTACTTTTATTGTTGATTATGCGGAAGGAAAAATCAAGGATTTGATAAAAACGGCTTTAAAACAGGAAAAGTTTAACATTGAGAAGGTTCCGGTCGAGTTAAACAAGGCAGTCCAAAAATTGCAAAAGGAATTACATTAAATCCCATCAGAAACTTTGAGATAAGTACCTGATGGGATTTATAGTTGAAGTATATATTCTATTCGACGACCGGCATTTCCGCCGACGTCCTCTGCGTATCCAGCTTCCGGTTGTGGCATTTGACTTTCATAAAGGCAAGAATATCCTCCTGGTCCCGGTCGTCTAACAGCTGATAATAGTAAAGAACAAGTTTTTCCTGACGTTTCAGAAACTTGAATTTTTTACTGTTTTCGGGAATGCTTATGTGTTTCAGAAATTCATTTAAGTCATCGCCTTCTGATTTGTTTCCCATAGATTCTTCCGATGGATGCTCCGTATTTTGATGGTGGTTGATTGAAAGTTCCAAAAAACTGTTCAAAGGAACATTATATAATCTGGATAAATTATATAATGAATTTACAGGCGGAGAAATACGTCCCGTCTCATAGTGTGAATAAGTCTGCCTTGTGATATTTAACTGTGATGCGACATACTCCTGTGAATAGTTGTAGGATTTACGAAGCTCTTTTAAATATTTTTCCAATGGTTTTCCTGACATTACGTTGTCACACTCTCCTTTATCCATATCTTAATTAGAATGCCCAATCTCCAGAGCCTCATTCGAAAACCTTTCTTTATAAAATCCCAATATGTAAATAAATAGTTGATACAATAAAATGTATTACAAAAAGAACTTGAAAATATAGTCATAATAGCATATTATGTATATTGTAAGTATATCAAGAGTAGCATACTATATTTAGAAAGATTTCTAAAATAGCAAACACAACAGTATATGAGAATAATAAAAAGGATACAACAGGTGGTTACGCAGATGTGAATATCGCTCTGCGACACAAATAAATATTTTAAGAGGAGGAAGGAGAATGAAAACAAAATTCATTCAGAAACTCATGGCAGGCGCTTTAACGGCAGCTCTTGTAGCAGCACCGTGTATGGGCGTTTTTGCCAGCGAGACACCGGGCGGCAGCGATACGCCGAATAAACCCGGTGTTGAGGAAGAAGTTGTTGAAATCGTCAATAGTTCTGTTGGCGATAACGACGAAGGCGGTTCTGCTGTAAGCGGCATTGCACAGATTCCGGCAACCAGCTCCGTAGCGGGCGTAACATCTACCGTAAAAGGCGTATATCTTGCAACAAGCATTAACGGCGCGGCGATTACGACGAGTGTTGCAACTATTGCAAGCAGCTATAATCTGGGTGCGGGCGAGACTCCTTGTGCACGTGTTTACAACATGGATGTTAAGAAGAGCCCTCTTGCAGCAGCGGCTATCAATTCGGCTGCAGAAGCGCTTGGCGCAGCAGTAGGTCCCTACATCAACGTGGAACTTGGCTTTACCAAAGGCGGTAAATTTGGCCTGCTTCCGTCTGATGGAGCGCCGATTACAATGAGCTTCGGCATTCCGAAGTCCTTTGTACAGGACGGAAAGACCTATGCGGTTATCTGTGTACGTCCTGGCGGCGTGGTAACGGTTCTGCAGAACACAAGCACAAATCCCAACGTTGTAACGTTCTCCACGACAGGTGGACAGGGTGCATATGCAATCATCAAATATTAATTTGATGAGAGATGACATGAAGACTGGGAGAAGAGCGTTCTTCTTCCAGTATCTTCTTCTGTTCGTTGTGCTCATTTTCAGTATTTATCAGTATAGTGTACATAGATTGTATGGATTTTCCGTTTATCCGGATGAGTTCGGCTACTGGGCAAGCGCGGCACAGTGGATTGGTTATGACTGGTCGGATGTGGCGTCGCTTGGTTACTATTATTCTTTTGGATACAGCCTGCTGTTGGCGCCGATACTGATGCTTTTTCATGACAGTATCAAGGCTTATCGCGCGGCAGTATTTGTGAATATGATTCTGCAATGTATTTCCGTTGGTATGCTGTGGGGAATTTTTAACAGAATTTTCCGCAGGCCGGCATGCGATATGGAATATGATGCGGAAAAAGAACGCATCAAAAAAATGCAGCTGGTATTTGCCGTCGGAACTGCGGTATTTTATCCGGCGTGGACTTTTTATGTGCAGATGACGTTGGCGGAAGCGCTCCTTACCTTTTTATATGTGTTCATCTGCCATCAGTTTATATTGCTATTGGACGATACGAAAACAATAAATGTAACAGGTAGAATATTGCTATTGTCGATAGCATTTCTATACTTACATTTTGTACATATGCGTACGGTCGGCGTTGCCGCTGCCGCCGTACTGGTTCTTGGATTCTATTTGTGGCGAAATCCGACGTACAGAAAGTGGATTGTTTTGCTCGGAGCGGTTCTTGCTGTGGGCGTTATAATCGGATTCCGGATGAAAGAACAAGTGATAGAAAGTGTTTATGTCACAGCTGACGCAGAAAATCTTGCAGTCAACGATTACACAGGAAAAATCCGAGGTATCATTGCAATTTTGTCGCCGCAGGGGATAAAACAATTTCTGCAAAGCTGTGCCGGTAAACTATATTATCTCGGGATGGCCTCATTTGGTCTGTTTTATCCGGCGGTCGGAATCTGTGTAAAAAAGACATTTATTCTGCTGCGAGGTATTTTCAAGAGGAAAAATGATATCCGGAGAGAGGACTGGTTTTACGGTTTCCTGCTCTTATCTATGATGGGGCAGTTTCTGGTGTCGGCTTTATATGCAAACGGCGCATACAGACTGGACAGCATTATCTACGGAAGATATAACGATTATTTTCTGCCGCTTTTTATGGGAATCGGAGTTCTTGTTCTTCTGAATGATAAAAATCCCTGGAAGATATTTTTGTATAACACCATCATATCTTCCGTACTTTTTGTCATCACACTTCGAACGGCTTTGCACAGTGAAAACAGGGTCATGCGAGGCGTTTTTGCGACAGGGCTTAACTATCTATCCGAAAGCGTTTATTCTTATCAGGTTGTTCCGGAATTTATCAAAGCATATATATTTGGCATATTTTTAATGTTCCTTCTGACGGGAAGTATCTGCATCGGAAGACGTTTCCGGCAGATTGTTTTCCCTGTGGCATTCGTTCTGCTCATGGAGATATTGCTGACAATCTGCCTGTGCCGTAAATATACATGGTCATATAATGATTCGGATTATTATGATTTAAAAGTCTATGAATGGATAACGGATTATGAAGCGCAAAACGGCGATGTGCCGGTTCGGTATCTGTATGGAGGCGGAACGAATTACATAGACCTGATTCAGTTCGCCATGCGGGATAAAAAAATCGAAATCATATGGGAGAAGGATAGTCCGGACGATGAAAACGGTCAGGAAATACGGGAACCGGGCTTTTCGGAACCGGCTTTTCTGATTGCGGATTATAACAGTCCCTATTTGTCGGAACTGGAAGAAAAATATATGAAATGTGTGGAAAGCAATTCTTTTGTGCTGTTTTTTATCCTATAGGAAATTGCTGTAATCTCAGTGGACGCCAGACAAGAATTTACGCAGTAAATTCTTGGAACGCAGGCTGCTGAGCCTGCGTTTTTTATAGAATAGCGGCACGGAAAAGAAAGGAAGCCGAAAGATGAAACTGATTATTCAAATCCCATGCTATAACGAAGCAGAGACGCTGGAAATTGCGTTGAACGCGCTGCCCAGGCAGATAGAAGGAATCGATGAAATCGAATACCTGATTATCAACGACGGCAGTCAGGACGATACCGTAGCGGTGGCAAAAAAATGGGGCGTGCATCATGTGGTGAACTTTAAACAGAACAAAGGACTGGCCAAAGGATTTATGGCCGGTCTGGACGGATGCCTCAGAAACGGTGCGGATATAATCGTCAATACGGATGCGGATAACCAGTATTGCGGCGATGATATTCCACAGTTAGTCCGTCCGATTCTGGAAGGAAAAGCCGATATGGTTATCGGCGCCCGTCCGATTGATGAGACAGAACATTTTTCTTTCATTAAGAAAAAGCTGCAGCATTTCGGCAGTTGGGTTGTGAGAAAAGCGTCTCATACGGATATTCCCGATGCGCCCAGTGGGTTTCGCGCATTCAGCAGAGAAGCGGCGATGCGCATAAATGTGGTCAACGATTATACTTATACGCTGGAAACAATCGTACAGGCCGGAAGGGAAAAGATGGCGATTACAAGTGTCCCGGTCCGGACAAACGGCGAACTGCGTCCGTCGAGACTGTTTAACAGTATTTGGGGATATGTTAAAAAGAGTATGCTGACGATTTTAAGGGCGTATATGATGTATAAGCCGCTGAAAAGCTTTACCTTTCTGGCATCCATACCGACGGTCATCGGTTTGTTTATCGGAATCCGCTATTTATATTATATGGCTGTCGGGGTGGCGGGCGGTCATGTACAATCTCTGATTCTTGGATGCACACTGATTATCATTGGTTTTCTGACTTTGATGATTGGACTTATGGCGGATGTGATTGCGGCCAACAGAAAGCTGCTGCAGGACACGCAGTATCATGCCCGCCGTTCCGAATATGAAGCGATTTATATGCAGAAGAAGATGGAAAAAGAGGCCGTCAGAACGTATCGTGTCATCAGCAATGATGAGATTGCGCCGCTTGTGGAGGCGGGAGAAGGCTGAGCGGAACGGGCAGAACGATTGTGTGAAAGGGACATGAATTATGGAGGAAGAACCGAAGAAAAAGCTGTTGGTCACCGCCTCGACTTTTCCAAGATGGGAAGGCGATACGGAACCGCGGTTTGTATTGGACCTTGCATCTCATATGACAGCCGGTTTTGATGTTACGGTACTGGTTCCGGCCGCGCCGGGAGCGAAAGAAAAGGAAACACTGGATGGTGTAAAGGTGATTCGGTATCATTATTTTCCGCTTCATAAATGGGAAACACTCTGTTACCCAGGTGCGATTGTTCCGAGAATCCGAGAGAAAAAAGTCCGTGCTTTCTTAGTTCCTTTTTTATTCCTTTCCTTCTATTTTCATCTGTGGAAACTGTTGCCGGATTTTGACATTGTTCATGCGCACTGGCTCATTCCGCAGGGAATCGTACAGTCTCTTTTTAAGAAGCCTTACATCGTGACGGGACATGGCGGCGATGTGTTATCGCTGAACAGGGGATTGATGCGGAAATGGAAGATTCGATGCCTGAACAGAGCCGCGCATGTTACGGTAGTATCGGAGCATTTGAAGAAGAAAGTGCAGGAACTGACACCGGAGATTGTGCCCGATGTAATTTCAATGGGCGTGAATACTTCACAGTTCGGCAGAAGGCATCATATACCGGATTACTTCGGGCAGGGGGATAAGAAGGTAGTCTTGTTCGTAGGCAGACTGGCCGAAAAAAAAGGCGTCTCTTATTTAATCAGCGCGATGGAGTATGTGGATGCGATGTTGGCAATCGTCGGTGACGGGCCGCTCAGAGAGCTGCTGGAACAGCAGGGGCGGGATGTGAACCACAAAGCGGGATGGAAGAAAATCAGACTGATGGGCGCGAAGTCGCATGCGGAGCTAAAAGCGGTGTATGCTTCGGCGGATGTTTTTGTCTGCCCGTCTGTCACGGCAAAAGACGGGGACCAGGAAGGGTTCGGACTTGTCATGCTGGAAGCGATGGCGTCCGGGCTTCCCGTAATCGCCAGCAATTCCGGAGGAATCACACAATTAATCATGGATGAAGTAAACGGACTGCTATGTACGGAAAAAAGTGTGGACGAGCTGGCGGCGGCAATCAACCGCATGTTTCATGATAAGAAATTACGCGATAACATTTCCGAAAATATAAAAAGTATGATAAAGGAATACGATTATCAGACGATTGCACAAAAGTATGAAAAAGTGATAAATAATGTTTGAACAGATGGTTTGGGGAAATGTATGAAAAATAATAAAACGGTCAGACGGGGATTTCTGTATCAGAAGAACGGGAAGATAAAAGTTGACCATAGAAAAACAAATTCCATTCTGCTGAACAACCTGCAGATAGATTTCCTGTTAAGAAATTGTCAGTATATGAAAGGGTTTTTACTGGATGCGGGCTGCGGTGAAAAACCGTATAGCCTGATTTATGAAAAACTGACAGAACAAAGCATCGGATGCGATGTTCCGTATTGCGTTCATGACCAGAGCGCGGTAGATGTTTTTGCGACACTGGATGAACTGCCGTTTCAGAACAATATGTTTGATACGGTGCTTTGCACAAATGTGATGGAGCATGTTGCGGAGAACGGAAAGGCTTTTTCCGAGCTTTCGAGAGTATTGAAGCATAACGGACATATGTTGTTGTCCGTACCGTTTCTATATCCGACCCATGAGGCTCCGCACGATTTTTACAGATATTCCGTTTATGGATTAATCTATCAGCTTGAGAAAAACGGGATGGAGATTGTGAGCGTCACACCCTGGGGGGGGGCGGGATTGATGTTTCTCGTATACTGCAATTTGTTTCTGTGCAAGTTTCTTAAAATCAGAATCATTGACTTTGTTTTCTGTGCCCTGCAGGAAGGTATTTATTCGGTTTATCGAAAGATATTTTTAAAACATCTTATTGCAGGCGGTATGGAAAATGGGATGGGGAAGATTATTTCGACAGGGTATTTTATGATTGCGCGAAAGAAGTAAGACAGTCTGCGGATTAACGTCTGCAGGCTGAGAGAAAGGCATGGTTATTACGATGAAAAAGCGTCCGGTCATCGGTATTATTATACCTGTTTATAATGTTGAACAATATTTAAGACGCTGTCTGGACAGCATTGTATCGCAGACCTGGCGTAATTTGCAAATTATATTGGTCGATGACGGCTCAACAGATAATTCCGGCAGAATATGTGATGAATATGCCGGAAAAGACAGACGTATCCAGGTAATCCATAAAGAGAACGGAGGTCTTTCCGAAGCGCGAAATACAGGAATTAAAGCGGCATCCGCACATTATATCGCTTTTGTCGATTCAGATGATTATGTCGAAAAGCGGTATGTACAGCGTCTGATAAGGATTTTATCAGAAAATGACGCGGATATAGCGGTATGCGGATACTATCAGGGGAAACGGGAAACGTTTCCGGATAAAAGAAAAAAACAGCAAAAAATACAGAGCTTTAATTCACAAACAATGCTGAAAAACTGGCATGGAAAATATAAACATGTAGAGACTGTTTCATGGAACAAATTATATAAGAGAAGTATCTTTGTAGAAAACGATATCTGTTATCCGGCCGGTTATTTTTTCGAAGATGTACAGACGACTCATTTACTGATAAATAAGGCGCGAAGAATCGTAATGACAAATGAAAAGTTATATTATTATTATCAGGGAAAAGATGGCATAACACATACGATATCAGAAAAAAAGATAAGAGATGGAATTGCTTCACAGAATAAAAGATTAGACTTTTTTAAACGTAACGGATATCAGGCAGCCTGTGAGAGGCTGACCATAAAACGCCAAAAGCAGTTTATGTTGAATTATTTCAAATGTGTGCAGATTAACGGACTGGATAATGTATGTGCGGAAATGATAGCTTTATTTCATAAAAATTATGAGAAGGTTTGTGGTTTTAATACAATTAGAATGTGGGAACGTCTGTTATTCTTTATGTTTAAATATCTGCATGACATGATACGGATTTTATATGGAAAAGTATGAAGAGGAAACAGGCAATGGAAAAAAAGGTGAGCGTCGTTATACCCGTTTATAATGGCGAAAGATACATAAAGAAAACGGTATCTCAAATATTACAGTCTGCCTGGAAAAGACTGGAAGTGATTATTGTAAATGACGGTTCGACAGACCATAGTCTGAACATTTGTAAGGCATTGCAGAAGGAAGATGACCGGATTCATATTTATACCAAAGAAAATGGTGGTGTTGTATCCGCAAGAAATTATGGAGCAGACAGGGCGGATGGGGATTATTTATGCTTTTGTGACCAGGATGATATCGTTGATATCCAAATGTATAAAAAAATGGCAGAACGCATGGAACTTGATGAAAGCGATATCGGTATGTGCAGTACCGGTCGGCGCATTAATGGTAAATCTTCTGTATTTGAGCAGTCCGAAGACGCTTGCTATGAGAAGGAAGAAGTGTTAAGTCAGCTGTTTCTGCCGTTGATATTCAATGGCTATGCTGTGCCGGCGCCGATGGGCAGCGCAAACCGTTATCCGCATATCTGGAATTGCATGTTCCGTATGAAATTCTGGAAAAAATATAATTTTCGATTTCGGGTTTATGTAAATTTTGAAGATGATTTGTTGATGAAGCTCGATACACTTTCCAGAGCGGACAGAGTGAGCACAATTTCTTATGTGGGATATTATTGGAGAGTAAATCTGAAATCGGAAACATATTCCCATAAGTTCGTGGAGAATATAGCGGAAAAACAGCGCCAGTGCTATTTGGACATGCGGCGCTGTATATCGCGTAGAGTAAAGGACGATTTTATTCTGGATATGTTTACCAAAGTAACGAGATGCAATCAATACCTGGTGGCAATACATAATTTAACAAGCCCTGTGTGCAAAAAGAATATATCTTTCATCAGAGCGTATTATCGGAAGTCCATTTATGATTCTGATTTTACTGCTGATATTACAGCCAGAAAATATCTGAAAAAAGGGAGAATCAAACCGATGATTCTGCTTCCTTTACTGGCCGGGAAGCTGACGCTGCCAAGTTATCTTGCAGAGATATTGTTGGATTATATACTGTTATTTTCGCTGCATTCGCAAAGGCTGACGATGATTGAGCGAAGGCTTAAGATGGGGAAAGAAGAGAGAAAGAAGGAAAAATGGCGGAAAAAATCAGAATAGGATTTGTAGATTTTTGGAAGGGATTTGATGCCCGCAATAATTGCCTGACAGATATGCTGATTCGTATTTATGGGAAGAATCGCATTGAAGTTGTTGACAAAAATTTTGACTATTTATTTTTCAGCTGTTTCGGACACTCAAATTTAAAATATGACTGCATCAAAATTTTTTTTACGGGTGAAAATATAGTTCCTGATTTTAATATCTGTGATTATGCAATCGGTGTACATGAAATGAATTTTGGCGACAGATATCTGCGTTTACCATTTTATTACTGGTATGACAATGCTTATGAGAGAGCCGTGCAAAAACATAAATTTAAGGATTCTTATTATTTAAACCGTAAATTCTGCTGTTTTGTTATTTCCAACTCTTTAGCCGATTTAAACAGGCAAAAGATGATTTCGTTATTGAATGCCTACAAACAGCTGGATGGGGGGGGCAAATTCATGAATAATGTCGGCGGCCCGGTCAGAGATAAATATTCGTTTGTCTCGAATTATAAATTTTCGTTGTGTTTTGAGAATTCTAAGGCCGAAGGCTATACGACGGAAAAAATTCTGGAAGGTTTCGCCGGAAACAGCGTTCCGATATACTGGGGAAATCCGGGCATAATACAGGAGTTCAATGAAAAAAGCTTTATTAACTGTAATGCTTACGGCAGTCTGGAAGAAGCGGTGGAATTTATCAAAGAGGTTGATAAGGATGATGAATTATACCTCCGGTTCGTGAAAGAACCTGTATTTGGAAAAGAATCAACAGGGAAAAAGGAGATAACGGAAAAAAAACTGGAAGCCTTTTTCAGAAATATATTCGGACAAAATATATTACTGGCAGGAAGAGTGAACAGGGTTGGCATGGGGGAACGATATTTGCGTCAGATGGCGCTGTTAAGACCTGTATATACATTCTGTTCAGCGCTTCTCAGAATGTATGCGTTTTGCGAGAACAGGAAACGCCTGAAGGCAAAACTGAATAATAAATATATGCTTTGGAGGAAATGAATGAAAAAAATATTATGGATTTCTCCTTTGGCGCCTTATGACACCGTTGGACATGCCGGGGGTAAAAATCACAATTATTATCTGAAATATGTAGTTTCTCAAAAGAAATTCGATGTGAAATTATTATCTATGTGTACTCCGGAGGAGCTTGGAAAACTGGATTTGGATAAATATGGGATTAAAAATAACATATTCTGCATTCCGGAAAAAGGCGTACAAAACCTGATGAAAAAAATCGTTAATGTGGAATCTACATTGAATCCGTTAAATCCGGGACATAAGAAACTGTCTAATTATGCCAGAATCTGTTTTGCGGCATTAATCAGAAGAAATGCGGCTGATGTGAAAAATGCTGATATCATCGTCTGTCAGTGGACGGAGAGTTTACTGATATATTCGCTTCTTCACAAATATGTAAGGAAGGACGCGAAATTCGTCGCAATTGAAGAGGATGTTTCTTATCTGGGATATCAGAGAAAAGTGCTGTACAGCGGTAATTTTTTATCCAGACTGTATTGGAAAATGCAATATGCGGGATTAAAAAGGAAGGAACTTGATTTATTAAAGCGATGCAATTTTGTTGTTACGACGAATCAGAAGGACCTTGCATTGCTGAAAAAAGATGGCATCCCGGAGAATAAACTGTTCAGTATGATACCGTATTTTGATGATTATTTTCAGGTGGACAGAAACGATACAGACAAATATATGATTTTGTATTATGGAGCGATGGACCGTAAGGAAAACCACAGCGCAGCCATTTGGTTTGTGAAAGAAGTGCTGCCATTGTTGGATGAAAGGTTCCAGTTTGTTATTATCGGCAGTAAACCGAAGGAAAACTTGCTGAAATTGAGGTCTGAAAGGGTTATTGTGAAAGGATTTGTTAAAAATGTAAGCGAATACTTTGCAAAGTGTCTGTGTATGGCTGTGCCGCTCATGTTGGGGGCCGGCATTAAAATTAAGATTCTGGAAGCAATGTCCGCCGGTATTCCCGTATTAACAAACAACATTGGTATAGAAGGGATATATGCCAGAGATGAAGAAGAATATCTGCATTGTACTACAAAAGAGGAGTATGCGGCCAAAATACAGATGTTGTGTGAAGGGAAAATAGATGGCGGTATCCTGGGAAAAAATGCGAAAAGATTTATAGAAGACAGGTTTAATATTGCAAGTGCAGCCAGGGAGTTTATGAACCATTTGGAAAGTTTGCTGCACGAACCGTACAATGGAAAACAGGAATGAACAGGTACATATTATGATAATAAAAAAAATGAGGCCGGGGCATTGTCCGGTATGTAAAAGAAATACACTTTTTATTTCGCGGGATGACTGGCTGAGAGAATCGTATAAGTGTATTTTCTGCCATAGCCGCCCAAGGCAGCGCGCTTTGGTAAAAGTCCTGAATGAGACCGTTCCGGACTGGCAGCATAAAATTATCCATGAAAGCAGCCCGGGGGGGGTGCAACATATAAAATGTTCCAAAAGGCATGCTCAAATTATACATATTCGTATTTTTACGAAGAGAAAGCTTTGGGCGTAGTTTTGGATGAACAGTGCAGCAACCAGAATCTTGAGAATATGACATTTAAAGATGAATCATTTGATATCATCATCACACAGGACGTATTCGAACACATTAATTACCCCTTTAAAGCTTTTCAGGAAATAGAGCGCGTACTGAAACCAGGGGGATATCATATTTTCACAGTACCGATTGATAATCCGTTCGTCAGAACGATTCCGAGGGTCAAAATGGAAAATGGAATCAGGATTCCGATTTTACCGGAGGTATATCATGGAAATCCTATTGATAAAGAAAAGGGTTCGTTGGTGACATATGACTGGGGAAATGATATATGCGGACTGATTGAATCCTGCTCCGGGATGAGAGCCTCCATGATTGCGTTTGATAAGTATCAGAATTGTCATGAAAATGCTAGGCTTGGACTGGAAGCATATTCCCTGTATGTATTTATAGCGGCTAAATAACGGATTATATTGTTTCAGCCGTGGAATTGCGCTTTACGGCTGATGACTTTCAGGATGAGAAAGAGAGAGGAAAAATGAAAATCAGTATTGTTACGGTGACATATAACTGTCAGGAACTGATACAAAAAACAATACAATCTGTTATTGAACAAAATTTTCCCAATATAGAATATTTCATTATAGATGGAAATTCAACAGATAAAACGTATTCGATTATTTTACAATATGCAGCGGAAAATAAAATGATTTCGAGTATTTCTGAGTCTGATACCGGTATTTATAATGCTATGAATAAAGCGCTCGGATATATTTCAGGCGACTATGTACTGTTTTTGAACGCAGGCGATTATCTTTATGCGAAGGACACATTGAGCCGTTTTGCAAATTATATTAAGGCGTTTCAGGAACCGGATATTGTATATGGTAATGCCGTATTCTATTTGGATGGCCAAATTTTAATGACGGAAAAAAAGACGTTTGACTGGAAATTGGTTTTGAGAGCGCATGCGGTATGCCATCAGAGTGTTCTGGCTAAAACGACGTTATTTCAGGAATCTTCATTTGATGAATCTTATGTTTATTGTGCCGACAGAGAGTGGCTTTATAAGATGTATTTTGAAGGGAAGAAATTCTTACATATGAATGAAAGGGTGGTTTATTATGAAGCCTCCGGATTCAGCTCTCAAAAAAGTGCACAGGATGGCATTACAAAAGAAATGTTTCGAATCCAGAAAAAATATTGCAGGCATTATTACTGTTTAAACAGAATCAGAAGAGCGTTGATAAAGGTCAGAGACCGATTGTTAAGCAACTGCGGACTGATGTTCCCCGCATAGTCTCAAAACGGACAGGAAAAGATAAAAGTGATGTATCATATAAAATTGAAAAGAAATGAAAAATTTATCAAAATAACAAAAAACGCGGCCTTCATGGAAATGACCGCTTTATTTCTGACAGGTATTCTGATATTTATTTTATCAACATTACAGGTGAAAGACATTGTATCCATCTGGAATCAGAACGATGAACTCGGTGTCTGGCAGGGGGGCGCATGGCTTTTGGGACTTGACTGGTCTGAGGTTGCTACGCTTCATGGATATTATGGGTATGGATATGGCTTTATACTTGCTTTTTTTATCAGGTATTTTGGACATAATACCGTGCTGATGACACAAATGGCAATTTATTTTCAGGCGCTGATACATACCGGAACGGTTTTGATTGCCTGGTATTGCATTAAGAAGATGTTCCCGTCCGCCAATGCGGTTATGAGAGTGACGGCGGCATCGGTGTGTATTCTGTCGATTCCGGATTTATTTTATATTTATAATTTTTTTTCAGAATGCTGGCTTCGTTTTATCGTCTGGGTGATTTTTGGACTTGTAGTCAGTTATTCTTATCACAAAAAATGGTATAAACTTTTTCTGATTAATCTGGTGTCAGTCTATTCTTTTTCCGTTCATCAAAGATGTATTCTGCTTATCGGTATGGCTGCGCTGCTTACTCTTTATGAAGGAATATGTTATTTCATAAAAAACGGGTTTCGTAAGCGTATGCTGTTTCAGATTCTTATCAGTATTATCGGAGTCGTAATTTTCTACGGGATTGAGTATAAATATGCACAAAAAGACTATATCTCCGCGCTATACAGTGCAAGCTCCAACAGCAGCGTGAGTGTAAATCTGCTTTCTTCAAGAAATTACACAATCAGAAGTATTTTGCAGAATGTCGTATTTAACCTGGAAACGGAGCGCATAGCTTTGCAGAATATGCTCGGAAATATCTATTATGTATGCGCCTTTGACTGTGGATTTGTTTTTTATGGTTTTATTTTATGTTTTACCAGAATTAAGAGAAGTATTGTTTCGAAGAAAGATAATCATTTTATGCCTTATTTATTTATGAGCAGCATGGCCTTGTTTGGAATTTTGCTGTCCGTGTACCAGTCTGCGAATGAAGGCGTATATACCAGAGTTGAACTGATGCACTATGGCAGATACAGTTCTTATCTGCTTGCACCGATGATGATGTTAGGAATCATAGAACTGTTAACAGAAGAGATTTCTGTTATTCGAAGAAATGCTTTTATTACGATGATTGTTTTTTTGATTTCAGGATTATCTACTTATTATGTGCTGAAAAACCATAATGTTACAAATTTATTTGCGTTTCATAATGCGTGTCCGGGTATAAAATCCGTATACTATCAGGACGGCCCGTTTACTGCGACGCTATATCATACCTTACTCGGTGTTTTATGGATATTCTTTCCGGCGATGGCAATCATGCAGTCTAAGAAGTATGCTGGTTTAAAGAAATATATGGAAATAGCTGTTTTTGTCGTGATAAGCGTTGTCTGGATAAATGTTGCCAATCAGGAATGGAGAGAAACCTATGAGGAAAAAGAGGTTTATGTAAAGCAGACTTACGATTTGCAGAATGTACTTGATGAGGTGGATGAGTTTGCCGCCTTTAAATCGTTTTCTTATGGAAGCGGATTGCTGCAATACAATAATGTATTTTCCAAAATACATGTCTGTCAGACGCTTGACGAATTGGGAGAAGAGGAAAATGGACTGTTGGTAGTGTCGCAAAAGGGTATCGAAGAGATGGACACTATCGCAGAAACGTATGAAATTGAATATGAAAATGAAATGTATTTTGTCTGGCGTTTTGTAATGGAAGACGAATAGAGATTCCTGTGAAATATAAATTTTTCACAGGCTGAGAGAAAGGCATGGTTATTGAAGTGAATGTACTGATTATAAATACGTTCTTTCGGGGCGGCGGAGCAGAAAAAGTATCAAGACAACTATATTATGGATTCCGTAAATATGATGATATGAATTGTTTTTTTCTTGCAGGAAAAGCGGGAGAACAGAGAGAGCCATGCAATCATATTTATCGCAGCGGCACGATTCGGCAGGCTGTTAATCGCAGGATTTGCCGTATGAAAAAAGGGCAGAGGGAACGGGACTGGTATACAGTCAGAACGATTGTCCGTATGATTCGCGAAAAAAAGATAGATTTGGTTCATTTCCATAACATGCACGGAGATTATATAGGCATTAAAGATATCGGAGAAATTTCCAAATACTGTAAGGTGGTATGGACGTTACATGATATGTGGGCAATGACCGGACACTGTGCATATCCTTGTCAGTGTTCAGGAGGGGGGGGCAAAAACGCTTGCAGAAATTGCCCTGATTTAAATTCATATCCGATGATACGGAAAGATATTGCAGAATATCTTTATAAACTTAAAAGAAAAGCGTTCACAGGCAAAAAAATACACTTTGCAGTTCCTTCGGCATGGCTTATGAAGCAATGTGAACAGTCTTTTCTGGACGGTGAATCAAAAACATTGATACATAACGGAGTAAGTACAGAAGTCTTTCACCCAATGAATAAAGCGCGGTTAAGACAAAAATACGGTATATCACAGGATAAATTAATATTACTCTTTGCGGCCAACAATACGGACAGTCCCTACAAAGGAGGCGACATTCTGGAAAGCGCTTTGGCGAAAGTCAAAAGGAAAGAAAAATATGAGTTGGTTATAGTTGGAAATGCAGAACATTTTTCGTTTGACAATGATTATGTCTGTCATTACATGGGATATATACAAAGCGATGACAAAATGAATGAGTTATATAGTTTGTCGGATGTATTTATTATACCGAGCCGTGCGGAAAATTTCCCCTGTACGATATTGGAAAGTCTGGCCTCCGGAACGCCGGTAATAGCAAGCGATGTTGGCGGTATCGCGGAGCAGATTGACGCGGATACGGGATGGTTGTTTGATATGGGAAATGCGGAGCGGCTGGCTGAAATCATAGATGCGCTGCCCGATAATAAAGGACGGTTACATATAATGAATGGCAGATGCAGAAAAAGGGCGGAAGACTCTTTTTCAGAAGAAAAAATGTTGAAAGAGTATTATCAGTTATATCTTCGTGTCATGGAAGAAAAGCTCTGAAATAAGGTGGAATGGAAGGCGGATAACGATGTTCAGAAAAATAAAAAGAATCATGAAGAATAAGTATTTATCGATGCTTTTGAAAGTACAAACTTCGGGGGGGGGTATTGAGAGATGTGGAAACGGATACGGTGGTTTCCTCGTTGCGGCGGATATATTAGACGCGCTTAATGTGGAAAGAAGTCTGATAGTGTATTCTTTCGGCATAGGCGAGGATTTATCATTCAGTCAGGACTTGCTGAAACGGTGGAACTGCGATATATATGCTTTTGACCCTACGCCAAAAGCGATTGCCTATGTCAGGCAGAGTCATCTTGGCGCGCAGGATAACTTTCATTTTTATGAATGGGGAATATCTGACAGAGACGGAACAGGGCAGTTTCATTTACCGAAAGAGGAACTGTATGTGCCGGAAGCTTTGGTGGGGGACAGTCGTGTAGAAGAGGTGTCAGGCTCCGTTATTCCACATGACGGGGTACAATGTGAAACAATTGACGTAGAGTTTCGGACATTGAAAACAATTATGAAACAATTGAATCATCAGCAGATTGATTTGCTTAAAATGGATATTGAAGGGGCGGAATTTGCAGTCATAGATGAGATATTAAATTCAGGAGTTGTTTTCAGAGAGTTGTGTCTGGAAATTCATAACAGATTTTTCCCAAATGGATATACAATGCTGAGAAAAATGATAAAGAGGTTAAATGAGGCAGGCTTTTATATTGCCGGTGTTGCGCCTGATTTTATGGAAATTACTTTTATTTATAAGCATTGAAGGGAAAAGCCCGGTTTTGCTGTATATCATGGAAGAGGGTAATTTTTTGAATCGGTTAAAGATGATATTTTATAATATAAACAATAATGCAACGGAAAGAAGTATGCTGTTAAGTCTATTATGTAAACCATTAAGTATGGTTGTTTCATTTATCTACACTCCGATATTATTACATTATTTGGGGGAAGAAGCATATGGCATCTGGGCTACGATTCTGTCCATCGTAAATTGGATTAATTATTTCGATGTAGGCATAGCCAATGGTGTGAGAAATCTGTTGACAGTTCATATTGAGCGTCAGGAAAAGGAAGAGGTCAGCAAGGATGTTTCAACGGCATATATAGCGCTTTTCTTTATTTCGGCAATAACATTTCTTATCGGTTCCCTGATAATTCTGAATATGGATTTACATTCCTTTTTCAAAACGGAAATGGATGTGAAGGCAACTTTTGAGGTGAGCTTCTTTTTCATTTGCATAAATTTTATTCTGTCGTTATCTCGAATTATATTGTATGCAACCCATCAGGCTGAAAAAGTAAGTTATATGACGCTTCTTACACAATTGATTAATTTATGCGGGATTTTGTTATTTGCATTTTGCGGAAGCGGAAATATTTTATATGTCGCAATTTTGGTCGGAATGTCCGGAATGACGGTCAATCTTTTTTACTATGGCCGGCTTTGCGGCAAAAACAATTTTCTTTTTCCGCATTTCAGAATGTTTTCGCGGGAAAGACTGCGAAGTATATGCAATGTTGGTGTGAAATTTTTCCTGATTCAAATCAGCGTAATGATTTTATATTCCACGGACAGCGTAATTATTACAAGGCTTTTTGGACCCGCAAATGTGACGCCATATCAGACCGCTTTTTCCGCGTTTGGAATTGTGAATGGTCTGTATGCCGCGGCGGTGACACCGCTTTGGGCAAAATATGCCGCAGAAAAGGAGCGGAATAACTATTCTGGAATTAAAAAAATAGTTCGCACGCAGGAAAAATTTATGCTGATAGTGGGAATTATTTTGCTGATTGAAGGTGTTTGTTACAAACCGGCATCCGTCATATGGCTGCAAAAAGAATTAAACTATGACCCGGGACTGATTATCATGATGGCAGTATATAATTTTTGCTATATTTGGTCTAATATATACGCGATTGCGTGCAATGGCATGGAGCGCATTCATCTTCAACTGTATTTGGCGATTATCGGCGCGGTGATTAACATTCCCCTGTCATTTTATTTAGGAGGAAGACTGCATATGCGTTCAACCGGCGTAATGCTTGCAACGGTTATATGTATGCTGATGATAGCAATCCCGATGGCGGTTGATACACATCGCTATTTAAATAAAATGTGCCGGTTGAAAGAGGAAGGTTTGAAGTAGTG
This sequence comes from uncultured Lachnospiraceae bacterium, assembly GCA_910578475.1. GTDB lineage: Bacteria > Bacillota > Clostridia > Lachnospirales > Lachnospiraceae > UBA3282. The sequence goes on from CAJTRK010000016.1 coordinate 56,476, forward strand.
TTTGGGCCACAGATTTGCGGGTTACGGAAAGGAAGGGTTAAAGGTATGAATCAAAATAAAATCCGGGGGGGGGTATTGCATCCTCTCAGAACTATCAGAAAAAAGCAAAGAGACAGAATGTATGAATTGCCGGGGTTTCGTCTGATAGATTTGCTGAATCCATATTATATTGACAGAAAAACAATTTATGATTTTGTACAGAGGTCAGGCGGCCGATATCATGGCGGTGATATTTTGGATTTTGGCTGTGGAAGCAGGCCATATGAAAAATTGTTTACCTGTAAAACATACACAGGCTGCGATATTTATGTAAGCGGTCATCCCAATGACGATAAAAAAGCAGATGTATACTATGACGGCCATACGCTGCCGTTTGAAGCGGAGCATTTTGATTTTATTTTATCGACACAGGTTTTAGAGCATGTGGAGGATTTTGAGGAAATTTTTGGTGAATTGGTCAGGGTGCTGAAGAAGAATGGTATTCTGATTCTCACTGTACCATTTTGTTTTGAGGAACATGAAAAACCATATGATTTCAGACGCTTTACGGGTTTTGGAATTAAGAAGATATTGGAAGAGAATGGCATAGAAGTATTGGAGCTGGAAAAAAGCACAAATTATAAAACCGCGGTTATGTATATGCAATGTATGTACCGGGATAATCAATACCGGAAAAAGCATACGTTATATCGTTTTATTGCAAGGTATGTAAGTTGTGTTGTCAATAATCTGAAATTTATTTTGTGGGAGTCGAAAAGAAAATCTCATCAAAAGGAAGACGACGATATGGGCATTAATTTTTTTATAATCGGGAAGAAAAGAGGCAGTTCCTGATAGGAGATAGGACCGTCAGGACTGGCAGGCTTGGAAGGGGGATAGTGATGAAGGTTTTATAAAATTTGGTAATAGAAACTTTAAAAGAAATCATTAACAAATGAAAGGAGAATCAATCTATAATGGCTAACAAAATTGATGAATATGAATTTGAAACAAAGATGACAATGCGAGAGATTGAAAAAGTATTAAATAATGCTTTTGCCAAAATGGGGGTTGAAAGCAGACAGAGTATCGGTGGCAGTACAGCGGATATGGCAATTCAGGTAAAAGGAAAACCTGCATTATTATCACCATTTATCTACGTTCTCGAGATTTATGTTTGGGATAATGGCGACAGGAGAACAATTCAGGTGAATGCTGTCGGAAGCGGAGGTGCAACATACTTTGGCACGGCATTGACAGGGCAGACAGGTGTATATATGGATTTAAAGAGCGCAAAGAAAAAGCGAAATATTTTATTAAAGCTTTTTGGTGAAAAATGGTAATCGGGAAATTCTTTCAATATTTAGAATTTTTCCGAGGGAGAAATAAATGAGTGAAGGAATAAAAAATAGTGTGAGCAATATTTGTAATGCTATTGGTATACTCATATTGGTATATAGTCTATTTTATAACTTCTTTGTAAAGAATATTACAATTCAGGAAACTATATTGACGCACCTGATTGATTATGTAATAGCATTTTTACCAATCATTGTTGGAATTCTTTTTCATATAGGAAGAATAATTGATGAAGGATTTCACGGACCAGAAACAACGAAGTACCTTTTAAAACCAATTATATTTTTCATAACGGCAGGAATCAACTTTTTGGTGATTCAAAGATTCAATATGCTTATAGGGTTACAGTTCCAAATAAACAATATGTTTTTAGAGGGAATGTTAATTCTTATGGTGATTGCTGTAATGGAAGCGGGTATTTTTGCTTATCTGGAAAATGACAGTATTCATGCTGTTTTTGCCGGAAGTACATTTTGGGTATCATGGCTGACTTTAGCTGTGGTTAATGGGGGTGTGGAGGCAAATCGTCGAATTTCATTATATGGTGTCAGTAGTTCTGTATCGGAATGGATAAAGTATGCTTTTTTATATACTATTCTGTTTGCAATAGTTCTATTTTTTCACCTTATACTTGCAATCATAAAATTTATATTATGTATGAAATAACCGAAATCAGAACACTTATTGCAAGTTCATATGACAGGGAAGTAAAGGAGAAAACAATGTCCGCTTCAGAAAACAGAATTGCCAAAATAGATATTATTCGCGGCCTTGCAATTATTCTTGTTATATGCGGACATAACATCGGATTGGTGATGAATGGGAATCCATATGAAAACAGTGCAGGCCGGTTTATTCATGACATCATTTATACCTTTCATGTACCGCTTTTATTCATGATTTCCGGCTATGTTGAATATATTGGCGGCCGTGGGCATGAGAAAACAGATAATTTATTATCTCTTACCATCAAGAATGTTACTTCTCTGTACATACCATATCTGTTTCTGACTTATTTATATTATGCAGAACGCTTATTGGCAGACCGCTTACCGGGTATAATGCTGAACGGTTCGGTCGTATTATCTGCAAAGGAGATTGTAAAGCGATTGGTAATACCGGGAGAGGGCGCATCATGGTTTTTGTTATCGCTGTTGATTGTTAAAATATTGTTTGATATTTTAAATAAATATCAGAAAGACAGTAATACGAAAGACACCGTTATTCTGTTAATATTTTTTGCATTATTCTGGTTGGGATTTTTCAATTCGAAAACCAAATTTTATGCGCAGACTGCGGAATTTCTCGGATGGGGAATCTTTTATGATATTGGATATTTGATAAATAAAAATCGTGTTGATAAAATTTCGGGGGGGGGCAAAAAGCATTGTATCTGTTTTCTGCGTAAATATCATAGCGGTCGGTTTTGTTTTTTTTAGCAGGTATGGGGTCGATTTCGTCGTGAAATTTTTAATTGGAACGCCCATGTTTATTTTATGTATGTTATATCTTAATGGAACAGAGAAAAAGAGTATTGTTCAATTCTGTGGCAGATACAGCATGACTGTATATATCATACACGGGCTTGGAAATTATGTCTGTTATATGGCTCTTTCAAAAGTTACCAATATACCATGCCTGCTTCTTTTGCTGACGGTATCTTTACAGATATTGATTTCATATGCTGTTTTCTGGTTATATCGACATATTGCTTTTTTGCGTTGGATGATGTTTCTTTTTTATCCTTATAAATTTCTGAATTTAATCAGGGAACAAAAAGGAGAACAGGAATGACAGGATTTTTGAATTTAATTGTTTCAAAAAAACGGAGGAATAGAGTGTATGGGGGAACAGTTTTGTTCGGGCAGAAGCCGAAACTATGATTTTTTAAGAGTCGTATGTACGGTAGCGGTCATTTTAATACATGTAAGCAGTTCCTATAAAAACGCTTATACGGATATCAGTGCGTTTGGAAGGTTATATACCGATAATTTGTTGATGACCTGCATTTATAATGTAGTTCCGAGGTTTGCAGTTCCCTGCTTTATTATGTTGTCGGGGGCGTTTATTCTTGCGGATGACCGGAATGTAGAATATCGTTCCTTCTGGCATAAAAAAATGCAAAAGACCGGTATTCCGGCGTTGTTGTTCAGCTGTGGATATTTTTTATGGAATATGTTTACGGTGTTGTACGGGGGGGGGTACAGAGGCGGAAATAAAACGTCTTTTGAAACAATTTATATTTGGGGATTCTTACTTTCATATGTGGTATATGTATATGTTGGCGGGATTATACTTTCTGACGCCGTTTCTTGTTCTGATTAGAATACACAGCAAGAAAAAGGATTTTGAAAAAATAGTATGTGTGTTTCTGATATGGGCAAGTTTAAGCGCATGGACAAGCAGGCATCTGCTGACCTGGGATTTGGGACGGGCATTTTTCTATACGGGTTATTTTATGACAGGGTACATTATTCGGGAGAAGACGAAAGAACGGCAAAATAACCGTCAGGGTATTTGCCTGATATTGTGCGGAGTCATCATAGAGCTGATGACGGCATATGTGCAGTATGTCCATATCCTGCGGGGAATTGCCGAACAAGATGAAGTATATGGACTGATATCTCCTGAAACGCCGTGGATTTTGTGTGCGTCGGTTCTGATTTTTTGCGGGTTTTCCATTTTAAATATGAAAATAAATTTCGAACGGATATCATCTTATACCTTTTACATTTACCTGTTTCATGGCGGCGTATGGAATATTATCGTCCGCAGGATAATGAAGCGCTGTCATCCGGACAGCAATCTTGCAATTCCTTGTTGTGTTGCGGCTGTTTTTCTGATTTCATATATTTTTACCGGATTTTATAAAAAATGCGTGGAAAAAGTTAAGAAAGGAATATTCTCATGGCGCTTATTTTAGTCTTATGGCTTACGTTAATTCTTGCGGGAATATCGATGAACAAAGACGGACAAAAGCCGTTTTGTCTGAAACAGACAATATGCCTTCGTGGAATCTGTGCTGTTGAAATTATGACAGGACATATTGGGCTGGCCACGGGAAGCGTGGTTTTATATCCAAACAGAAAAGCCGGTATCTTATTTGTTGGAATTTTCTTTATGTTGTCCGGATATGGCGTTGCATACGGCATGGAACATAAGGCGGATTATTCGAAACAATTTCTGTTAAACAGGACGATAAAACTTTTGATTCCGGCTTACGCCGTCAAAACAATCATGCTGTTAACGGATAATTTCCTGTCCGGTTTTACCGGGGGGGGGTATCGCCGTCATCAGATTTCTCACAGAGCTGAACTGGTACGTCTGGGAACAATTACTTTTTTATTTTATTTACTGGGTTGCAAAAAAAATCCTGCCGGCTTATGTGGAACTGAGCGTGGGAATTTTTTCGGCATTGTTTATTTTACTGGCATATGTTAATGGATTGGATAATCCGTGGTATGGAAGCAGTTTGTGCTTTGTGCTTGGATTGTATTATTACCGATATGAAAAGAGAACATGCGGGAAATGGATTTTGGGCGGAATGAGCCGTTTTGATTCGCTGAAATATTATATATTGTTGTCAGTATCGATATTTATAACAGGGATAGCAATTATACTGTTTTTCACGATGGGCAATGACAGCTTTATCGGAAATCCCGCAGCCAGAAATACTGCGTCAGTAGCGTTTGGAATCGCGGTTATTCTGTTGCTGTATAAAGTGAAGATTGGGAATCGGGCATCGTATCTGCTCGGAAAATGTTCTTATGAAATTTTTCTGGTACATCCTTATATGATATATATTTTGTCAAAGATGGCAATACAGTCAGAAGCAGCATTGGGTATTCTGACAATTGTATTATCTGTAATATCTGCGTATCTGATTCATTTCCTGATGGAGAAGGTATTTGGCTCAGCGCGGTCAGAAAATCATATTGGGAGCTGATTTTGCAGGACTTTATTCGGTTATGGAATAATATTGGCCGAGTTATGATGCTGAGGGAATGAGGAGAATATCAAAATGAATGATAGAAAAATATCAATGATACAAAGCAGAAGTTGGGTATTATATTTTTTGTTTCTGCTAATGATGATATTGGTTATATCCAATAAAAAAAACTTACATGTTGATGAAATATTGACGTATGGACTGGCTAATTATGAAGATGGCTGGATGAATCCGTCGGGGGGGGTATACAACCCGGCTGAAAGTGCGTTTACGGAGTATGTAACCGTACATGAGGATTCCAGGTTTGATTATAACCATGTCTGGAAAAATCAATCGAAAGATGTTCATCCGCCATTATACTATGTACTGGTGCATACGATTTGTTCTTTGTTTCCCGACAGATTCAGCATATGGTATACGGGAATTATCAATATTATATTTGCGCTTCTGACATTGTATGTGATACGCGGTCTGGTATATGAGCTGGTACAAAGTAATGAAGCCGTCACCCTGGCTTCCGTCATCTTTGTTTTTTCGGCGGGTATTCTTTCTTCGGTTACTTTTTTAAGAATGTATGTTATGACAATGTTTGAGGTTGCGCTCGTAACGCTGATATTTGTGCGGGCGGCAGCAAAAGGGCATACATGGAAGTTTTATATTCAGGTAATTATGATATCGGTGGCAGGCGCATTGACGCATTATTATTTTATCGTCTACTTATTTTTTATATGCCTGTTTTGGGGCGTGCATTTATTAATCGGGCGGCGATTCAGGGATGCAGGACTGTTTATGATATCCATGATATTGTCAGGGGGATTGTCCATAGCTGTTTTTCCCGGTATGATTAAACATATGTTTTTGAAAGAAGGTTATCGCGGGCAGGAATCTATCGAAAACCTGACGCGGTTTTCCATAACGGAATATGGAAGCAGACTGCGGGAATTTTATTCTTTTCTGAATGAATCATTATTGGGAAATGTTTTTACTTATATTGTTGTGGCTTTTTTGTTTTTGCTGATTTGGTGTCTGGTAAACAGAAAAAACAGGAAAGAAATACTAGCGATGGCTTTATCGGCCTGCAGACCTGATAAAATATCCTGGGGGCTGGCGGTATTACCAGGTTTATGTTATTTTTTCCTGGTTTCGAAAATGGCCGTATATACTACGAGCCGGTATCTCTTTCCTGTGTATGCGGTCATCATAGCAGCATTTGCCGCTTTCATTTTTAGTATCAGTAACAGAATCATAAGAAGCAGCAGGCGCTATCTTTTTTTATGCGTGATTGCGTCGCTGATAACAGTAAATGGATGGAAAGTCTGCAGTTGGCAGTTTTTATACTTGGATTCAGCGGCTTTATTGGAAAAAGCAGATAAGTATCGTGAAGTAAATAACTTATATATTTATGATGATAGCTGGAAAATATTTTCATCCTTTTATGAAATTTCAAAATATAAAAGCGTTTGCTTCCGGAGTCAGGATAATGTAGAGGGCAATGGAGATATTCCATATAAAAGTGATTTGGATTTGGTTCTCAGCATTACCAATTCCTGTAACGGAGAATTAATTTTAAACCAGATACTGACAACGTATCCGTTTTTGGACAGTTATGAAGAAATTGGCGGTTACGGGTATTCGACTTCGTGGCATTTGTATGGACGGAATTTTAATAGTCTTCAATATCGTATCTATGATGATAATCATGGAAAATTAATTGGATGTGAAGATATTTCCGGGGATGGGAATATTCATATGACCATGCAGGATGAGCTGGTAAGAGGTGTATTTCATAAGGATACCGGGTATGGAACACTATGGATTGACAATCGTGTTTTCGACATAGAAAGAGGAGAGATTGCTGCAGGAAGTAATATCAGGCTGTGGGATTATAACGGAACAGACGCACAGCTATGGAAAATGGAAGAAAATGAAGATGGTTCCTGTACTTTTTTATCGTATCATGAAGATTTTGCGATAACAAAGGGCCCGGAAGGAAACATTTATCTGGATAAACTGTCTCCCGACAGGGAGGGGCAGAAATGGTGGCTGGAAATAGAAAAATGAGGTGATGTGAGAGAATAAACCCACCCACAAAAATATAACAGAAACAATAAGTGAACAGTTGTCTATTTACAATAATAGACAGCTGTTTTTGTTATAAATTGAAAAAATAACGTGATTTTAGAAGGAAAAAAAGACACTAAAAAGTAGAATAAGCAAAAATAGACAAAAATCAGGTAAAAATAGCAATGATAGAGAAAGAAAAAATGAAGAATAAATGATATAATTTAAAATAGACTCGGCATAAGTTTATATAATTTTCAAATTTTTAGAAAGGAAGAAAGGAGTGATGCGCATTGAGTAGAAACAATAGAGCGCATCACAGCGAGAATAGAAGAACTGACGTTCTGCAATTTGAGAAAGAAAAGAGAAAAAGAAGGACGTCTGCACATTCGAAAAATCGAATAATACAAAAACAAAACCGGGCGACCACATGTGTGTCAGATGAACAAAACGAGAAGAAAAAAATCAAAATCGTGGTTATTGCAGGAATCATTTTTTCTACAATTTTTGTTACGGCTCTTTTTGAATTTGTTTTTTTTAATTATGTCGGGTTTATCAATGGAATTGGCAGCTTCGTGAGTCTGACGGGGCTGGTTGTGAGTGTAAGCGTTGATGCGGAAAAGCCTGTTTTTTATGATGAAACGGATTTTTTCAGGAGAGTAATCGACGGGATAATATGGTTAAAAGATGTATGGCGTAGTAAACCGGTATTTACATTTCTTTTGGTTACGCTGGTAGTTATTAATGTATCAGCGTTAATGGGCAAATATGCAGTTTGCTCCAGACTTGTGTATGCGGCGGATAAAGGAATGACGGCTTTCCTGAACTACGAAGAAAAAACTTATAAAAAATCTGCTGACAATCAGGGGGCATTGGGCATTACGGTATTTGTCTTCCAGACTGAGGGTGAAGAAAAGGTGAATAATGATATGGAAAGTCTGGCGGCAGAAGATTCACCATATATATTCTCCGAAGAAGAGATAATCGGACAGTTTGGCAAGGAGAATTATCTGGCGGTAAAAAACATTATCGTAACAAAGGATGACAGAAACCGGGAAATGAATTTATCCACAAGCGACTATAATGATATTTTCCATCTGGAGGGTGAGTTCAGAATAGAAGACTGGAATGACCAGGAAACGATTGATGCGATTATCCTCCAGGAGGTACAGGATGAAATCAGGCTGAAAAAAGAAAATAAATTTGATGAAGAAGCGCCGGGCAGCCTTCGGTCTGATGTGAATGCAGCAAGTGAAAAAGAGAAAAAAGAGCATACTTTTTCTGAAAGGACTGAAATTATGGGAACAAGGGCGGGGGCATATGGCTTGTATCCCAAGAGCTCTCTTGCCAAGCTTGTGTCAAATGATAATCAGGCGCTGGCGCTGTCTCTCGTGCTTATCGGCGGTAAAAAACAGACGGAAATGTACTATTATGGAGAGTCCATCATATGGGGACGGGAATATCTCAGTTTTGCGGATGTCTCGGCAGGCTCGGTAAAAGAAAAACTGAACTGGATTGCAGAACGTTATAAAGATATCATGTCTATCTGCTCCGAATCAGATATAGAGTATATGTATGCTGACAGGCTGATGAAAGCATATCAGCATGCGGCAAACGAGTTTTAGGGGAAGGAGGCGTTTTTATGGAAATAAATGATGAACTGGTTGAACAAATTCTCAGACAATACGATGCCTTTATGGAGTCCGGCATTGGGGACGATATAAAGGCGGATGGTGAAAAAAAATTATTTGTACAGGGCTATCTGTGCAATGCCATGCAACAGGAGAATATGCGGCAAACGGATGATGCCATGATTCGGAATCAGATAATCCAGACCCGCTCCAAATACTGTGAACCTGTTCTGGAACTGCTTGCCATCGAAGGGGAGCTTTATCATGGGGACCTGGCCGAAAAAATGAACTTATCTCCGAGCGGGCTGAATGCGATTATTAAAAAAATGCAGGAAACAGAAATTCCGATTATCAATACAACCCAGATTGGAAAGTATAAAATATATTCGCTGCCTGATAATGTGCGGGATTTTATGTTAAAAAAGAATGGCGGACAGATTTCAGATGAACCGGAGGAAAAAGAAGTGCCAAAAGCAGTACAGAAGATGTCCGATGCCGCCGGAAAGCCGGATATCTTTTTGCGCTTACAGCATTTTGCGGAGAAGGCGGGCAGGGACTGGAAAGACAGCCTGAATCTGTTATTCAGGGGAATAGAAGAAGGTATTTCCACAGAAGTCAAGGCGGAGTTTACAGCTTTTTCAGAAGCGCTTGCCGATACTTATGAGGAAGAGCCGGAAAGTATGGAGGATTTGAAAAGGCTTTTTCATAACGAAGTTCTGTCATTTCTCATGGAGGATTATCTGAAAAATTATGATTTGCGCAAAGAACTGATGCGTTTGAAAAATGCCGGGAAACTGACTTCGGGCGATAAAAGGTTCCTCCGCAGCATATTGTAATTTCAGAAAAACAGGGCAGTCTTTATGAAGGCGCCCTGTTTTTATCTGTTATAATCAATCTGAATAAAACCGCATATCTTATACAACGCACATAAGTCCATACATTATTACACATATAAAGAAACTGATGATGCTTGCTTTATTTGTTTTATAGTTTGTATTTGCGGGATTCCATTTCTTGATTTTACTATTTTCAAATAAAAACCCTATTGTTGCACTCGCTATACCCAAAATCAACAATCCGCATATTTTTATTGCAGTCAGTGTATTATTCTCAATTCCTTTTGTTTCAAATACGATACCGGTTATTCCGATTCCCATACATAATATCAAGGTGTAGACTGCAGTTACTGGAATGCTGCGTCTGGCGCGTTTCCTGTCATCTTCCCTGCGATAAATTTTATCTGTCATTTTGTAGTTGCTCAATTCTATGCCTGTGATAAAACTCAGTATATATACAACAATCAGAATGCCATTGAACCATTGCATTTTCAAATTTGCTCCATTTATCACACAAAGCAGAAAAATATATACAGTAGACAAGATTCCAATATGCAAATCAATCTGTGCCAGCAGTTTCTTCACTTCGTCAATATTATACGCTGTCCTGTTATCAAACCCTGCAATCCCATGAAAAGAATCATTTTTTATTGCATTGGAAAAATAAATATGCAGGAATAGTTGTATTGGGATACATAGAATAAACATACAGATAAATATCCCAATGCTGAAAATTTCCGTTAATGCACTGTGAATGATATATGCCAATATACATAAAACAGATATTCCTATAAAAACCCATGGCATTTTTCCTATTGAAATTTCCCCTTGCGTTGATGATTTTTCCCTGTCCCCATTCCCTAGCAACGTATCAACATCAACTTCAAATAACTGCGCTAACTTGATTAGATTGTCAGAGCTTGGTCTGGAAGTATTGGCTTCCCATTTGGTTACAGCCTGACGGCTGACTTCCAGATATTCAGAAACTTTTTCCTGTGACAGTCCTTTCTTTTTGCGATAGTACATAAGATTTTCTGGGAATTGATTTTCATTCATATTTATAACCATGCCTTTCCATAGCCTGTGAATTTGGACCGCTGTCTGATTTTGATAGTAATAATATACCGATTTATCCGGTTGCACGCTACCAACTATATGGCAACTATTCGTTGCAACTACTGTTTTTTCTGCTATTCGCCCGATTTTTCGGTTTAAGAATTGTTCAATGGCACTATTTTACCATAAATACAAACGCACTTCTACACACGTTTCCGCGTTGCCCCTTGCCATATGACAAAGAAAAATTGTCAGAGGCACATTGACTTGACAATCTTTTTTCCATTTATTAGAATAAATAAAAATAATTTAGAATGATTCTAATTCTATTTTTTAAGGAAAACGCGTATGACAAAATATGAGGTAGAAATATACAATATTATTACGAAGTCTATGGAACATCTGACAGTTGAACAGATATATACGGAACTTCAAAAAAAGTATCCTAAAGTGGTTATGGCGACAGTCTATAACAACGTGAATAAATTGTGGAAAGCATGTTTGATTCGTAAAATAGCTGTTGAAAACATGCCGGACAGATATGACAGGGTAGTGAAACACGACCATCTGATTTGCCAGATGTGCGGCAGACTGACGGATATCTCGTTTCAGGACCTGACGGCTTCTTTGCGCGAACAGATGCAGGGAGAATTTCTCTCTTATGACCTGAAAGTCTTTTACATCTGCCCGGAATGCCGGAAACAGCAGGATAAATCAGCAAACGGGGAATCCTGAGAACAAGAACGAAGATGTTATCATGAAAGCAGGAACGGTGCGTTCCGGAAAGGTATGGGAATTATCATGAAATCAAAAAATAAAAATTTATTATTGTCGATGTCAGAGCTTGCGGAGGCGGATTATGGAAAAAAATCCGTCGAGCTCGAGCAGATGTATCGCCGGCTGCTCCAGGGAAGAACCCAATTTGAAGAGGTGATGGCGAATATTTTGGATTCTCTGATGCAGATAAGCTCATTGGACCTTTCCATGAACCATTATTCCGAAATACTGCAGAAAGTATCGGACAGCGTTTCGGACGCCGCAGATTTGATTCATTCGGCTTCGAGTAAGGCGGATTCCATATCCAGGACGGTATCTTCACAACATGAGGAGCTGACCAATACGATTATTGAAATTTCGGAGGAGTCGAATGCGGTTTACCAGCGCATCGATGAAGGGCAGCAGGAACTGACCGCTACGAAAGGGCTGTCCGACAGTACGATTGACGTATCGAAAGAAATGCAGCAGGACATGAACCGGCTCTCCGAGATTATTAATCAGATGAATACGGTAATCGCCGGTATTAATTCTATTTCGTCACAGACAAACCTCCTCGCGCTGAACGCCTCCATAGAGGCGGCAAGAGCAGGAGAGGCCGGGAGGGGATTTGCGGTAGTCGCGGATGAGATTCGAAATCTGGCCGACGAAACACAAAAACTGACTGCGAGCATGGGGCGTCTTGTGTCTGATATACTCAATGCGTCCGCCAAGAGCGTGGAGAGCGTGGATAACACCATAGGGTCTTTAGAGACAGTTACACAGAAAATCAGCCATGTGTGGGAGTTAAATGAAGATAATCGAAAGCATTTAGAGAAAATTACCAATAATATTTCATCCCTGGCAAGCCTCAGCGAGGAAATCAGCAGCACCATCATGGAACTGGAATCGCTTTCTTCGGATATCAACCACCAGTGCGGCGTGCTGCAGGAAGATACGGTGCGCATGCGCGAGCATGGCAAAAATATTGATAATGTTGCCAAACCGTTGGGGACGATTGAAGCGACGCTGGACGAATCCGTTAAAGTCATGGGCATGATGGCGAAGGATGCTTTTTACAAGCTGGAGGAACATAATTTTGCCGGGTATATCGATAAGGCAATTGTTGCGCATAAGAACTGGTTAGGAAATCTGGAGCGGATTGTGAAATCACGAACGATTCTGCCGTTGCAGGTCAATGACAGGAAATGCGGATTCGGTCATTTTTATTATGCGATGGAGCCCGCCGATTCGGAGGCTTTAAAACTTTGGAAGGAGCTTGGGGAAAAGCATAAGAAATTTCATAACTACGGCAAACAGGCAATCGATGCTCTGTTTGAAGGAAATTATGACAAGGCGGAGAATATCTGCCAGGAAGCGGGGCTGTACTCCGGGACTCTTATCAGCGACCTTGTACATATTAAAGATTTGATTATGAAATCATCCGATTCAGGCGTTTCAAACGAATAGACCAATTTGGATTGCAAGCTTTGCTGCGGGAGTGTTGACTTTCGGAAAATAGGGCAACTTTTATTAAGACACCCGTGCTGCTCATTTGCTATAATGAACCAGAACAGAAAATCAGAAATGGAGGCTTATCATGAGCAGTATTGCGGTGACGGAAAAAATCCTGTCCTATGTGGAAGAACATCTGGACAGTGCACTTACTTTAGAAGAAACGGCCAAAGCGCTGCATTATTCAAAATTTTACATTGCGAGGGTTTTTAAAGAACATACAGGTATCACATTGCATCAGTATATCCGAGGAAGGCGTCTGAGTGAAGCTGCTGGAAAGCTGGTAAAAAGCAGGAAGCCTGTGATTGAGATTGCTCTCGAAGCGGGATATGGTTCCCAACAGGCGTTTATGCAGGCATTTCATCAAGAGTATGAATGTACGCCGCAGGAATATCGAAAGAAGGGACTCTTTGCGCCTAAGCAGAACAGAATTGTTTTGCAGGAAGAAAACGGAAACAGGTTCATGAGGTGCTTTACACACTTATCGGGAGGTGAAATGGCAGCATGAGTCTTGTACCATATGTCGTTGAACAGACGAGCAGGGGAGAGCGGAGTTATGATATTTTTTCGAGGCTTCTTTCTGACAGGATTATTTTCCTGGGAGAAGAGGTCAGCGATAAATCGGCAGAACTGATTATTGCGCAGCTGCTATTTCTGGAATCGCAGGAACCGGAAAAAGATATCAATTTTTATATCAACAGTCCCGGTGGTTCCATATCGGCAGGACTCGCCATTTACGATACGATGCGGTTCATTAAATGCGATGTTTCCACCGTATGCCTCGGCATGGCGGCCAGTTTCGGAGCTTTTCTTCTGGCAGGAGGGACGAAGGGAAAACGTTTGGCGCTTCCCAATGCGGAAATCATGATACATCAGCCGGCTATCGGCGGCGGGGTGAAAGGACAGGCATCCGATATCAAAATCATTTCCGACCACATTTTGAGAAGCAAAAGAAGGCTCAACGCAATACTGGCTGAAAATACCGGAAAAACAGTGGAAGAGATAGAAGCGGCAACGGAGCGGGATAATTACCTGTCAGCCAGTGAGGCGTTGGAATTTGGCCTGATAGATAAGATAATTGAAAATCACACTTAACTCTAACGTTACATTATAGTTTATGCTATGATTGCATGGGAGTAAGTGAAATGATGACGGTAAACGAAGTCAGCAGACTGACGGGGGTGAATATACGCACCCTGCATTATTACGACCGGATACACCATTAATATTGGCGGCAGAGAAATTGAAGCGCCGTATACTCCCGGACACTCCCCGGGGCATTTGTGCTTTTGGGAAAAAATGATAAGTTTAGAATGATGTCGGACTTTTCCATCTTATGGCGAAAGGAACTCCTTTATTAAAAAAGGGGTACAAGGGTGTATTTGAGAGCCTGCCGGAAGAAAAACAGTCGATACTTATCGGACGAAGAGCTGACCTCGCAGAGAGAGCAGGGATAGACCTGTAAAAGAATGTTATTATAAAAGAAATGGATAAAGAGGTGGATTCCGCAGGCGCAGCCAGTTATGCACATTTCCATGATGCGGCTTTTGATGATTGTTTATTTGATGAGAAATTAACAAATCGGCGGGAGGTATCCTGATTGAATCGACTTGGTTACAGCTTCGGCAGAGGAGGAAGCATCAAGTTTTTCAAATATATGCGGTAAATGGTTGGAGAGGGTACGCTCGCTGATATAAAGTGTGCCTGCAATCTCTTTTCGCTTTCTGCCGTTAGCTATAAGCTGTAAAATCTGTTTTTCACAGTCAGTTAATTCTTCTAAAAACGGAACTGAACCGGTGAAGATAAATTTTCCCTGCATTATCTGTGAAAGAAAATCTATCAGCGTTTCTGGTTCTGTATTTTTGTTGATAAATCCTTTTGCACCGATTTTTTTGGCTTCGTTGCGGTATACTGAAAGATTGTATCCGGACAGGATAACAATGAGCAGGATGTCCGGGGCATCTTCTTCAATGAATTTATCCAATAGGGATATATCATTGATACTTTTAAAGGCTTCTATTTCCGGGTAGTCTGATAATGCAATTTCCAGACTTTTGGAAAATAGAACGTGGTCATCGACTAATAAAATATTGATAAGAAGCATCTCCTTTCATTGGCAGGTTGATACAGACGCAGATTCCATGTGGGAAATTTGGGGTTATACTTATAGTGCCGTCCATGCTTTTTCTCCCATAGAGTGTTTGTAAACATTCGTGACGAGTTCTTTCAAAAGCCGATGTGAATTGCAAACCGAGATTCCCGTCCAAGTGGGAAAGACAGATACAAACAGGATAAAATAGCATAGAGAAAGTGACGATACAAAGACGGGAGGAGCAGAGATGTTCTTCTTGTTATTATGTGGAAGAAGAACAGCCGGCGGGGAAAGGAGAGAGAAGATGGCAAAGTTTTTGAGTTATGAGGACCGGCTGGAGATACAGAACGGGTTAAAGGAACACCTGACCTTTATGGAAATCGGGAATATACAAAATTAAAT
>CAJTRK010000017.1 GCA_910578475.1 uncultured Lachnospiraceae bacterium
GTTTTTTATGCCCGGAGCCTGCCATGTTCCTGTCAGTCGT
Source organism: uncultured Lachnospiraceae bacterium (assembly GCA_910578475.1). Taxonomy (GTDB): domain Bacteria; phylum Bacillota; class Clostridia; order Lachnospirales; family Lachnospiraceae; genus UBA3282. Next base: position 41 of record CAJTRK010000017.1, read on the forward strand.
CAGGGAATTTAGATTTGAGCATTGCTTCCGCCCTATTTGCGCGCTCATGTTCCCGTCTCCATAATTCATTATTTATTTCTATGTTTTTGCCGCATGCAAGGAGCGTAAAAAAGAGGGCTGTCCGTAAATCCTCTTCGGGAACCTGTGCAACGGCGGACATGAGTTCGTCACGGTCCGTTATCCCGGCTAATGATTTGAAATCTTCAAAAGTGAACATACTTTTCCTCCTTCTGTGTGATAAGTCTATTATAAAGGCAGTCTGTGAGGAAAGCAATAAACAGAAAAATCATTCAGAAAAAGGCGTAAATGGATTACAGCGTGAACAATAAAGCTGATATTGTGAAAGCCGTAATACGCATTGCTGAGTAGACAGTGAATGAAGCGGCAGGTGAAAGTCTGGCATTCTTGCGGTTGGGGGATGTTACGGTTGAGACATATTTGGGAAAACGGGGTAAAGTTTTTATGCTTACGGGTCCGAATAAAGAGAAAATCGAATGCAGCCAGTATTTATAGAAGGAGAGGAGGATGGTAATGGAGCAGAAGAACACGGATGTAAAAGTGCCATTGATTAGTAAGATTGCCTATGGCATGGGGGATGTAGGATGTAATTTCAGCTGGATGTTTGTAGGGAATTTCCTGATGATATTCTATACGGACGTTTTCGGGATAGGGATGAGCGCGGTGGCAGGACTGATGCTGTTTTCAAGATTCTGGGATGCAGTCAATGACCCTGTGATTGGCGGATTGAGCGATAAGACGCATACGAGGTGGGGGAGATACCGCCCATGGCTTTTGATTGCCGCACCGCTGACCGCTTTGGTATTGATGCTGACCTTCTGGGCGCATCCGAACTGGTCATCTACCGCCAAAATCATATATATGGCAGTTACTTACTGCATTCTGGTATTGGGTTATACCTGCGTCAATATCCCTTACGGAACTTTGTGCGGTGCAATGACGCAGAATATAGAAGAACGGGCAAAGATTAATACGTTCCGTTCCGTCAGTGCGATGGTCGCCATCGGCATTATCAATATCATAACGGTTCCCCTAATCACAGCGCTTGGGAAGGGGAATGACAAGGGGGATATCTTTTAATCGCGGTGATATACGGGTGTATTTTTGCCGCATGCCACATCTTCTGTTTTGCAAAGACAAAAGAGGTCGTGGAAGTGCCGGAAAAAGAAAAAATGTCTCTGAAATTACAGTTATCTGCTGTTTCGAAAAACAGGCCGTATCTGATTGCGGTGGCAGGGCAGTTTCTGTTCGGGGTGGCGCTTTGCTTTATGGAAGAAATGCGGATGCGCTTTATTATTTTACATATGTGGAGGGAAATCAGGCATTATTCAGTACCTACTCTCTTTTCATCATCATCCCGTCCATTATCGGCGCAGCCTGCTTCCCGATGGTGTTCCGGCTGACAAACAATAAAGGGCGTTCTGCCTCCTTGTTTGCGCTGCTTACGGGAATTAGCATGTTTTGTATGTACTTTTTTACAGTTGGGAAATCACCTGTTCCGTTTTACCTGTTTTCGTGTCTGGCACAGTTTTTCTTTTCCGGGTTTAACACAGCAATCTACGCCATCGTACCGGACTGTGTGGAGTATGGGGAATGGAAAACAGGGCTCCGTAACGACGGTTTCCAATATGCGTTTATTTCTTTGGGAAATAAGATAGGAATGGCAATCGGGACTTCTGTGCTGGCAGGTGTTTTAGGCAGCTTCGGATATGTAGCGAATCAGCAGCAGAATCCGGCAGTACTGGCTGTAATCAAGCATTCTTTTACCACGGTTCCCGGTGTGCTTTGGATTATAACAGCGGCAGTTTTATTTTTCTACCGCCTGAATAAGAAAGCGTACAACAAGATTGTGCGGGAGATTCAGGAAAGAAAGGAGAATGAAAAAAATGAATGATGTAGTTGCAATGGGAGAGCTGTTAATTGATTTTATCCAAAATGACACCGGCGACAAAGGGACCCCGATATTTGAGGCAAATCCGGGCGGTGCGCCGTGTAATGTGCTGGCAATGCTTTCGCGTCTGGGGTATTCGACTGCGTTTATTGGAAAAGTGGGGGATGATTATTTCGGGCGGATGCTTGGGAAAACAATCCGGGAAACGGGGATTTCAGATGAAGGGCTGCTGTATGACCGTCATGTAAACACTACGCTTGCTCTGGTTCATACGCTGCCGGGTGGAGACCGGGTTTTTTCCTTTTACAGAAAACCGGGAGCGGATATCATGCTGACGGATGAGGAAGTGAACCGGAAACTGATAGATAAATGCAGGGTATTCCATTTTGGTTCCCTTTCCCTTACAAATGAACCGGTGGCAGCAGCAACCAAAGCGGCTGTTGCGTATGCAAGAAACGCAGGAAAACTGATTTCCTTTGACCCCAATTTACGGGAGCCCTTATGGGAGAATGAAGAACAGGCAAAAGCGGCAATCTGGTATGGAATCGGGGAATGTGATGTTTTAAAGATTGCGGACAATGAGATAAAGTGGCTGACCGGAAAAGAAGATTATGATGAAGGCGTGCATAGGATTCAAGAGCGGTCAAACGTTAAGCTGGTCAATGTAACTTTGGGGAAAGAAGGAAGCCTTGCATATTATATGAATCAGAAATATTATGGCAGACCGTTTCTAAGTGACAGGACGATTGACACCACAGGAGCAGGGGATACCTTTTGTGCCTGTGTAATCGGCTTTTTGTTGGAGCATGGATTGGATGGTCTGAAGGAGGCGGATTTGGAAAATATGCTTTCTTTTGCAAATGCGGCGGCATCCATTGTGACAACCAGAAAAGGAGCAATCCTCTCCATGCCGGACAGGAAAGAGGTAGATGCCCTGCTTGTAAATTATGGGCAGGAACAGGTGGTACAAAAAACTGCAAAATCCTTTGATATCCTGCTTGGCTCCGTAGATAAGGTGAAAGCGTTTGTCAATGATATGAGCAACATAGAAGGAGATGTACTCCTTTGTGTGGGAAAGTATGTGATTGATGCCAAATCAATCATGGGAATTTTCAGTTTGGAGCTGTCAAAACCGTTACGGCTTGAAATTGAGGACTGGAAAGAAGAGTATGCGGCAGTTATTGAAAGATATTTGCGCCGGTAAGCAAATGTTCCGCCTTTTGGGTGCAAAAGACGCATGGTTCACAATCTGCTGTTCCATGCGTCTTTTTTTAATCTATAGGAAATTGCGACAGTGTAAACCATTCAAGGAGAATGCGAAGCATTCTCAGAGTTTGCCGCAGGCATACTCTTAATGTTCGCTGCCGAGCGACGATTTTTTATTGCCCTTTTTGTATCAGAACTGTGGTAATCATGAAATGAATTTCATTCTTGTATCTTCAATAAACTTTTTGCGTGATGGGTTTCCCTCAACTCTGAAAATCTTTTTGTTTTTCACATCGTAAATGACTGACCACACCGTATCTGCGCCTTTATTTCTTTCATATTGACACATAAAGCCGTATTTACCCGATAAAATATCCCTTGCTAATTCTAACGAAAAATGATTTTTATTTTCCCTTAGCGCATGGCAGGCAACCGAATATCTTTCATCTGAACGCCAATCATCTATGGCATGGTTGTTGTAGCCTGTCATTTTTGGAGAAACAAAGCTGTTTGCAGCTGCAACAAAACAGTCCTGTTCTGTTGGCTTTATTACTTCAACATGGCTGCAATTACATTCTATAACAGCATAATTCCCCCAATTATCCATAACCGTCAGCGTTTGCTGTGAAGCAATGGGTATCTTATTCAGGCTTTCAATCACTTCATCAGTAGTTTTACACTTTTCTAATAAATAGCGTACCAGCATACCTGAATTAAGCCCTGCTTTTATAATCTCAGGATAGATAAATGTAAGGCCAACCGCTAAACCATATTCATTTATTCCGTCCTCCATTTCTATAAATGCGGTAGTATTTCCATTAAAGCCATATACCCCATTTAATTGATACAAGCAATTCATATATAATTTTTCCAGTGCAACGAGAAAATCACTGTTTCTGCCAAAAATAAGATTATCCTTATCTTTAAATGCAAAACAAGTACAATGATTACAAAACTCAAAGCAATACATACTCAACAGGAACGTATAAAAATTTTCATATCTGCTTTTTTGCCCGTCTGCCAATCCTTTGATTTCCTCTAAAACTTCTGGATAGTATCTTTCGTAAACAGGCAGACAATCTCTTGCAAATGTTTTCCGTTCCTCTGTTATCCTGAAAGTGGGAGTCTGGTCTATTTTTTTCCCATTTTTATACAACAGTTTTCCCCAATTATAGCCTGTTTCATAATGACTTTTGTTAAATCTTCCATGATACATTTCTGTTCCTCCTGCTATTTTTTTGAGTAGGCGCCCGCTCTGATAAAATGTTAACAAAATAAAAAATTTAAGTCAATGAAATAAAATTACATATATACTTTTTTCTGTGTTCTGCGCAATCAGCATTTGTCCTGCGCTTTTTCTCTGCTTTTCGCGGTTTGCCGCTGTTTGTTCCTGCTTTCTGTAACAGACATATGACTTTGGAAAGGAACAGGTCTCAGAAATCTCGTCCTGCCAGTGGCAGTCCTTTTTTATATCTTGAAATCATACAATTCATATCCTGGAAACTCCATGTTATTTCAAAACAATATTCTCAAAACAATATTTTCAAAACAGTCATTACACCCCAATACCCGTTCATGTCATGAACGAAACTTTGTCCGGATTTATGTCGATATATATAATATACCCAAAAAAGAGGTGATAAAGATGCTGTCAATAGCAGTATGTGATGATGAAGTCGTAGAATGCTGCAACATGGCAAGAAAAATTAAAGATATTCTGGAAGAGATGAAAATACCATGTATTGTCCGCCAGTTCTGGAGCGGTGAAAAACTGCTGCAGGCGCTGGAGGGTTTTGACATTGTTTTCCTTGATATTATTATGCGGGATTTGGATGGGATGAAAACGGCACAGATTTTCCGAAAGAAGGCATTTGATAAGATACTGATTTTTGTGTCTTCCAGCAGGGAGTATGTGTTTGAGGCATATGACGTGGAGGCTTTTCAATACCTGCTGAAGCCTGTGGATGAGGGGAAACTGAAGCGTGTACTGCAAAAAGCCGTTTTGAAAACAGAAAGCCGTTCGCAGGAGTTTATCATTTTAAGCAGAGACAGGCAGAAAAAGAAATTATTTCTTGATGATATATACTATTTCGAGATAAAAGGAAGAATGGTTGATGTTCATGGGCCGGAAGGCATTTTTACATATTATGAGCAGATAGGGACATTGGAGAACAGATTACGGGAGAAAGGGTTTTTCAGGTGTCATAAAAGCTATCTGATAAATCTGAAATACGTTGAGAGGTATAACAGGCAGGAAGTGATTCTGGAAAACGGGAAGAAAATCGTGATTGCGAAAAGAAGGTACGATAAGTTTGTGCAGGAGGCGCTTAAAGTTATGCGGGAAAATGGAGGGATACTGTGAAACAACTCTTAGACTTTGTGGATATTTTCATCATTGCGCCATTCTTCCTGGGGTATCTGTGGGCAGCAGATAAATTTTGTAAAAAATTTCTGGGGGCTTCAAAAAGAAGGGAAGGGCTGTTTTTGATTTTTGCTTTTTGTGGCTGGCTGCTTTGTATTATTTTGGGTCAGATGTCTTTCGCTCTGTATACTTTTTTTGTGCTGACACGTCCTGTATTCTTTATGGGATTGGTGATGCTGCTATTCCGGTCAGACAGGGAAAAAAGGATTCTGGCTGCATCCGTGCTGATGGTGGCTGTAAGGCTGGTAACAAATTTCTGCGCTTCTTTTTTATCATGTCTGGAACTGTTTTTCCTGCACATGGTAAAAAAGATTCCGGAACCATTTGGCAACGAATGGACAGGCGGATTGATTAGTGGTGTCAGCTGCTGTTTTGCCATATTGTCCGTATACTGGATGTCGAAGCATCTGGAGTCTGTTTTTTGTGACAAGCCGAAAAAATGGTATGTTATACTGGCAGTTCCTTTACTTGTGATTATTACTGTGTATGATGTGGCGAGCCTGGGTGCGAGTAATGGCATTATGGTCAGGAGCGGGGGCAATATGAGCCTGTATTATGACCAGATTTTCAGTCATGCGGAATTTATGGTTCTGGCGCTTCTGTCCATGTCTGCGGCAGGGTTTTATGTGTTTGGGATGAACCGCATTTATCTGGAGCAGGAAAAGAGCGGCCGGTATCATTCGCAGATTGCGGTTTACAAAATGCTGGCAGAGCAGCACAGGCAGTCGGAGCGGCTGCGGCATGACATGAAAAACCACATTGTTGCCCTGTCGGCCCTGTCAAAGAATAAAGAATGGGAAAAGCTGGATGACTACCTGAAAAATATGGAGGGCATTGCCCTGGATGCGGCCGGGGATATAACAGGGAATAAGGCGGTGGATGCGCTCCTTTATCAGAAGCGGAAACAGGCGGAAGCGGAAAACATCATATGGGAATGTGACGTGCAGATGCCAAAAGAGAGATGTATCAATGAGTTTGACCTGTGCGTACTGTTTGGAAACATCCTGGACAATGCATTGGAAGCGTGTGGAAGGATGCAGAAAGATGAACGCCGTTTTATCAATATTCAGGCAAAAACGGTAAAGAAATGTTTTTTGCTCGAAGTAAAAAACAGTATGGACAGGACGGAAAAGTATATAGATGGATTTACGAATAAAAGGAATTCGCAGGAACATGGAATCGGCCTGCTGAATGTATTCGATGTGGTGAATAAGTATAACGGAGGAGTGAATACAGAAGCCGAAAACGGTATTTTCGTAATATCCGTTTTAATGCCGTTTCCGGATGCCGTATATGACAGGAAAACGGCTGTTTAAAGCATGAATCTAATATTGCGTATCCGCATTGCCGAATAAATAAACGAGAGGGCTTTGTGCTCTGAAAACGGCAATAGATAAGAAGGAGAAAGCGTATATGGAAATTGGTGCTTCAGAGTATGCCATGCACTTGCGGAATGGCATGAAAGCGGACAGCGTGTATCTGGAATCTCAACGATGCCAAAATACAAATCAGAAAGTGTTAAACAGAGATACTTTGGAAATTTCCCATTTGGCAAATAACAGAGAAAAGATAATGGAAAAGATAAAACATACTGCTATGCAGTCGGCGACATCTTTTAGCGATATGAGGGCCGGAATCTTAAAGGAAGTCAGGGAAAAAAGGGGACAGTATGGGTATTCCGATGTTGTGAATGCCTGTGGACTGAGTTATGCGAAGCTGTATTCTGAAATCGAAGAGCGACATGAAAATGAACGATACTATCATGCGGATGGGACTTTGCTGACAAAAGAAGATGAAATCGAATGGCTGGATATGCAATATGACCAGGAAGTGGCATGGCAGAAATCCTGCGCCAGAATAGCGGCACAAGGGCAGGCGTTTCAAGGGAATATTTCTGAAATCCCCACAAAAGAAATCGAAGAATTGGAAAACATTTTTTATCAGGCGAAAGATGCTTATAGGAAGATGTACCGGGAAAGCGGGCAGGTGGGAGGACAGCTTGTATTACAGAATTTTGTTTTTGGAAACAGTCGGATATATGAGGCGCTGGACAGCTTAGGAAGTATGGCATGAGAGAACCGTTCAGATATCCATTATCAAGAAAGCACAGAGAGGCTGCCATTTGAAGAAAGTTGTAATAAGGGAGGACTTCGGGAATGGGAATCAATCACATAAATGAACAGAGTTCGGAGTGGGGAGCGGCATTCAGGAAAAAGCCGGTATACTTCATGTCCGTAAAGGAGACAGAAGCATTTTTTGATGGGAAGCTGCGCATGAACATGGAGCTGAGAGAGGATACCTGCACACTCGGCAGCAATGACACTTACCGCAGACAGCATACCACTTATGAGGTTTATGATAAGGACAGAGGCAGCGCGTTTCTGGATATGGGATTTCTGATTAAGGATGAGACCAGCAGTCTGAAAGGAAGTCTCAGTGATGAAAAGGACGTGGATTTTTATCATTTTTCCATACCCTTTAACCGCACCGTCCAGAATTACTTTGGTGTCGAAGTCTATATAGATATGCCGGAAGGCTGCGATTATAATCTTACCCTGTATGACGAATACGGCAACCAGGTGGGGAAAGCAGAGTGGGACGGTACGGGACGGAAAACACTGGCAGTTCCTGATTGGGACACAAAGACCAGCCAATACTGCATCAAGGTAGAAAACGGAAATGGGGAGGAAGTTTCTCCGGACGATTATTATAAAATCAGTTTTCATGTTACCGAAAATAAGGAACATGAAAAAACAGATATTATTCGGGAAGCATTTGGGGAACTTCACAGCGCATACAGCCGGAAGGACGAGAACTGGCGGGAGTATCTTGATAAATATAATGCAGTTTTGCGGGAGACAGAGCAGAATTACAGAAAAGAGATGGAACAGCTCCACCGGAAGCAGTTTGAGAGTCTGCCGGAAGAAAAGAAATATAAAGGTGAACGCACAGTGGACGAACTGTTGCAGGACATGGCGGAAGGAAAGGATTTAAGTGATGCGGAGAGGGAATATGTGAAGATTTTTGCCAATCTGAAAGATATGGAAAAGGTACGGCAGAAAGCGGAGCTGAAAAACGGCTTTTCGGATGATTTTGCAAAGGAACTGGAAAGCATGGGAATTTCCCGTAATGACATCGAGGGGATGTGCGTAAAGATTGGGAGCAATGGAGATGTTACCGTGGATGGGATAGAGGATAGAGCTGTCCGGGAACAGGTGCGGAAACTGACAGAGGAAAAGTACAGTGACCGGATGTACCGGTATTACATAGGGATTGCGGACAGTGTGGGTAATCTGCCCGCGAATGTATACCAGTATGCTGCGGATGTGCAGGAAGTCCGGCGTTATCTGAAAGGAGTTACGGGGGAGGATATATCTTTGGAGAATCTTTATCTGACGCCTGACGGGAAAATTGGAGGATTGCCGGAGAAGGCTGCTAATCTGATTAACAGGACAAAGGACAATGCAAAGATAGAGCGGATGAAGGATGCGCTTTCAGATATTATAGGGAATATCAGGATAAGCGGCGATTTGGGGATTCCTGATTTCACTTCGCAGTTCCGGTTTGGCAATGGGGAATTTGCAGTAGAGGACAGCGGTTTTGCCGCGGATATGGCTGCGCTGGACAGCCGGCTGACACCGCAGTCTTCCGACAATATGTATTCCGATATGTACAGATACCGGTTTAAAAAAGTTTTATAGGCAGCGATAATGGAGTAGAAAATATGTGATGCGATATATCTGTTTGCCAAGTTTATGCCTGCATTATGTTGAACTGAATAAAAGGTTAATTAGCAGGGGCTGTCCGAAAATTTGGAATATGGCTCCTGTCATGCGCTTTTGCGTTTGGTAAAATGTGTATAAAAGTCCTATCACTTTTTACCCTGTCTGTGATAAAATAAAATACATATACAATTTAAACCGGCAAGAATGCAGGGGCATTATATTTCATCCAGGGAGGAAATTTATGGTCATAAAACATAATTTGTCGGCGCAAAATGCTAATAGAATGTTTGTTCAGACTTCGAAGGCACAGGCTAAAAACATGGAAAAACTTGCGTCAGGTTATAGAATCAATCGTGCTGCGGATGATGCGGCGGGATTGTATATATCCGAAAAAATGAGACGACAGATTAGAGGTCTGTCGCAGGCGTCTTCCAATTGTCAGGAAGGCATTTCTCTGGTGCAGATTGCGGATGGAGCGATGGAAGAAGTTCAGGATATGCTTCACCGGGGGAATGAATTATGTATTAAAGCCGCGAATGGAACATTAACGGTTGAAGACAGAAATTATATTCATATGGAAATCAGGCAGTTGCTGCAGGAGATTAACAATATCGCGGACCGGACTACCTATAATGAGATTCATGTATTGCAGGGAACCGGCTTCCAGTTTGTAGAGGATGACCCATCCATTATTGCTGTCGGCGGGCTGCCCGACTGGGTTCCGGTAGGTTCAAAAAACAATCTGAATGAAACGTATACGACGCAGGAAACCTATCAATATACGGACACGAATGGAAATCCGGCGACACAGGTATTTGATATTACACATGAGGCGGCGACGATAAATTTCAGGCAGTTTCATGGTTCGGACAGCCAGATTAGAGAACTGATTGGCAATGGGTTTTACAGCACATGCTGTACTTGTACCAATCATTACAGCATTAAATTTACGGGAGGAACTTCCAGCAGCTTAGAAGTCAGCGGCAGTCATTTCATATACAATATTGGTATTGAAGGCGCGAAGGACGCCTCTGAACTGATTCAGCGTATTATACAGGGAACGGATAACGGAAATCCCCGCGGTCATTTCACGAAAATGGTAGAGGACAACGGTAAATTGATTGTTTATGATGACCGCTGTAATTCGCCGCGGCCGCCGCTGCCGGTTGGCAACGGGACACCCGGAAGTTGGGATGGATGGCGGAATCATCAATTCTGGATTCAGGCGCATGATGCCTACGGCAGATTTGGACCGGGAGTCGCTTACTCGATAGATGATATACAGAAATTTGCCAGAAAGCAGGGTGTTCATATACAGGCAGGATGTGAGCCGGGAACGCATATCAGTATAGCGCTTCCTTTTATATCCACGCTCGTGATGGGAATCAGCCAGGTCGATGCGAGGACACAGGATGGCGCCAGCGCGGGAATCTCTGCTTTTAAAAAGGCGTTAGAATATGTAAGCGAGGAAAGAAGCCGAATGGGTGCATATCAGAATCGTCTGGAACATACCATTAACAATTTGGATAATGTAGTCGAGAATACACAGGCGGCCGAATCCAGAACCCGGGATGCGGATATAGCGAAGCTGATGGTAGAACATGTAATCGGTCAGGTTTTGGCGCAGACAGGGCAGGCAATGATAGTGCAGAGCAATCAGAACAGAGATGGGATATTGAGTCTGCTGCAATAAGATAAGAAAAAAAGAAGGCGTCTCTGGTTCAGAAGGAACCGGGGACGTTTTGTGTTGTGATTGGCATTTTCCAAAAGAATATGATAGAATAATCCATAGGCATATCAGTGCGGAATACGGAAATCACAGGTCGGCAGACGGGTAAAAATCATAAAACCTGTAAGAATGGAGGACATTATGAGTACATTTTCCACCAAAGATAACATCATGAACGAATATATGCAGAAAAAGGGATTGTATGAACATCTGAGCGTCTCTGTGCTTCAGATTACCGAAGGTTTAATGAGAAAGCATGGCATCAAATACGCAACCGCGGAATATCGAATCAAAGAAGAGAACAGTCTTTCCGAGAAAATCCGCAAAAAGGGAGACAAATATAAAGCGTTGTCCGATATTACCGACATTGGAGGCATCCGTATTATTACCTATTATGCAAATGATGTAGACCGGGTTGCGGAACTTATAGAGCGGGAATTTAAGGTGGACAAAGAAAACAGCATCGATAAGAGAAAGACGCTTGGCCCGAAGGTATTTGGCTATCTTTCCTTACACTATGTCATTTGCCTCGATGACAGGAGAGCGGCGCTGCCGGAATATGAAAACCTGGGAGAACTGAAAGTAGAAATACAGATTCGTTCCATTCTGCAGCATGCCTGGGCGGAGATGGAGCATGATATGGGATATAAAAGCAATGTCGAAGTGCCGTCGGAAATTGTCCGTGATTTTTCCCGGCTGGCCGGATTGCTGGAAATTGCCGACAAAGAGTTTCAGGAGATTCGGCAGAAGATTTCGAAATATAAATCAGAGGTTTCCGCCAAAATGCAAAACGATATACGGGATGAAGACATTAAGCTGGATGCGGTATCTCTGCAGATTCTGCTCGATAAGGATAAGGACTTTTTTTCCTTAAATCAGGAAATCGCGGATGTTACAGGAATTGAAATGGATTATGAAAGAGGAGGCAGTCCTGGCATTCTGAACTGTTGTCAATGGCTTGGAATTACGACTGTAAGAGAAGCAAAATCATTGTTGGCGCAAAAAAAAGATTTGGCTGTCGGTCTTGCGAAGGGAATTCTGAACAGTGAGAACGTCGAAATTCTGTACAGTACGATAGGACTGTTTTATTTGTGTTATGCAAAGCTGGTGACAGAGTATCCCTTCTGTAAATGGATAGAGTATTTTGAGGATAACCATTTGGGATTCGGAGAGGAATCGGAAGAATTTATTGAAAAATTGTCTGCAATCTATCAGAAGATGCCTGAAGATAAGAGGGAGTAAGCGTTATGGATATACATAATTTCAGAGATATCGGCGGTTATTAAAATCGAGACGGGAAAGTCCTGAAAAAGAATATGATTTTTCGCGGAGGCGCGTTAAACCGTATCATGCGGGAGCAGGCTGTGGGCCCCTGTCAGGGGTTCAGGAAGAGTTTATTCGGCTGACCATCGGCGCTGTCCGGAGAAAATATGTCGATTATGCCGAATTTTTTGAAAAGGAATACAGGCTGGACCGGGAAAAGAGAAACCGCCTCATAGAAATTTAGTGTATGTAAAGGAGTTTGTCAAAAGGATAGCGGGGATGAAGAACAAGACAAATCAGATGACCGACCGCGGTATGCTTTTTACCATTCTAACCCTTGCGTGGCCGACGATGCTGGAGCAGCTTATGCAGACGGCCGTTCAGTATATCGATACGGCGATGGTTGGTTCTTTGGGAACCCGGGCGACAGCGGCGGTAGGTTCAACGGGAACCGTCAACTGGCTCATCGGCAGTACGATTTCTGCCGTTGGCGTTGGATTTCTTTCTTATATCGCAAAGTCATACGGGGCAGACGACCAGACTGCCGCAAAACGTGCCGCTGCGCAGGCGGTCTTGTGTACATGCGTCCTGGGCGTTATCTTTACGGCGCTGACGTTATCTTTAAGCGGCATGATACCCGTCTGGATGCAGGTGGAAGCAGGAATACAGGAAATGGCTTCCCTGTATTTCATGATATTATATCTGCCCATGCTGCCGCGGACGGCGAGCATTATTTTCGGTACGGTGCTTCGTTCGGCGGGAGATACGAAATCACCGATGAAAATCGGACTGCTGGTAAATTTCATTAATGTAGTGTTGAATTTTCTCATGATATATCCTGCAAGACAGGTCGAAGTATTTTCGATACATTTTACCGTGTGGGGAGCGGGACTTGGCGTAATCGGCGCAGCAATTGCCAGTGCGGCCGCGTTTACGACAGGAGGTATCTGTATTACACGGGAGCTCTTCAGGCACAAAGAGATTTCTCCAAGAGGGCAGAGATTTTCTCCCGATATGCAGATACTGAGACCATGTTTGCGCGTGGCGTTTCCGAACATGCTGCAGCGTTTTGGCACTTCGCTCGGATATGTGGCGTTCGCGGCGATGATTAATTCTCTCGGGGAAGTGTCAACGGCGGCGCATACCATTGCTAATACGGTGGAATCCGCTTTTTACATCCCGGGGTATGGAATGCAGACGGCGGCGGCAACGCTGGCGGGCAATGCATACGGTGCGAATGACGGAAAGCGCATGAAGAAACTTGCATCCATTTTTATCCCGTTGGAAATGATATTGATGACGGGGTCCGGTGCATGTCTTTTTTTGGCGGCGCCGGCTTTGATGAGGCTCTTTTCCGTACATGAGGCGGTCATTTCACTGGGGACGACGGTTCTGCGCATGGTGGCGGTTTCGGAACCTTTTTACGGATTTTCCATCATCATTGAAGGATTTATGATGGGGGTTGGAAAGACCAAAGCGCCTTTTGTATATAATATGATTGGGATGTGGTTAGTCCGTATTGCAGGAACTTTTGTCTGTACGCAGTTTCTTGGGCGCGGGCTGGTATCCGCATGGGCCTGCATGATTATCCATAATCTGCTGTTGTTTGCGCTGTTTTTAGTCTGCTATATGCGGGGGATTTGGAATCCGTTCCATTCTGATTCGAAAAAAAATAATTTTAAATAGGACAGCTATCTGTCATATTCGATATGGTATCATTCATGATAAATCAGAGAATCAGGAGGTAAATATATGGAAAAATGGTTATACGTCATGATGATTCAAAAGGGAAAATCTTTTAACAAAGTCACAAAAGCCGTAATTACGAGGCATGTGGAAAATCTGAGAAAATTGGATGCGGACGGAAAAATAGAGCTCTGCGGTCCGTTCAAAGGTTATCCGGGCGTCGCCGGTATGGTTATTTTTAAGACCGAAAGCTATGAAGAAGCAGAGGCGTTGTGCAGGCAGGAGCCGCTTGTAGCGGAAGGGTATGCGAAGTATACGCTGGCGTCTTTACAGGTAGCGGATAATGAGAATAACTATTTGCTGTAAGAAACAATCTTATGCCCTTAAAGGAGAAGGAAAGGTCACGATGGAAAAAAGAGTATCGGAATCCAGAATAGAGCAGGTATATCAGGTCCGGCCGGAGCATTTGAACGGGGCGGGCCGGTTATTCGGCGGAAAGCTGATGGAATGGATTGATGAGCTGGCGGGACTTGTGGGAATCAGACATACACAGCAGGATGTGATAACCGCATCCGTCGATAATCTGAAATTTATCAGAGGAGCTTATTTGAAGGATTTGCTCGTACTGATTGGAAGAGTAACCTATGTAGGAAAAACTTCGCTGGAAGTGCGGGTAGATACTTATATAGAGAGCCTTGACGGAATCCGAAAACCTATAAACAGAGCCTATTTGACGCTGGTTGCGGTGGACAAAGACGGAAATCCCGTGGAAGTGCCGAAGCTGATAATTGAGACGGAAGCGGAAAAAGCGGAATGGGAAGCGGGGATAAAAAGAAGGGAAATGCGTAGGCAGCGAAAAGAAGAGGGATTTTAACAAAAGAACAATGCCGGGTGGGTGGCTGTCTGTAAAGGATATTGTTGCCGGATGGATGCCATGATAGACCGTATGACGCTGCAGCTTTTGGCCAGAGCGGGAGAGATTGAGGGAAGGAAAGACATTCCCGTTTTACAGCGTCTGCCCATGATGATAAAAGCGCCGCATCTGCGTGCGGACTGGAGCGGTGAACTCATGGAGCAGATACATAAGCCGCAAAATGCGCTCATGCACCAGAAAATACAGGAAAGAATGATGACGGAAATGACATTTCTCTATGCGAACACGGCTTTTGATGAACTGACGGAATACGGCCCGGAAGTCAGACAGAAAAAGACGGAGGCTTTTATTTATCATCTGGAACGGCTTTTAAAGATGGAACAGGAGTTGTTCCTTTATTTTTTTGGTTATAGACTGACTGATGATTTGCCCCCGCAGTTGTGGCGGTTTTTTTGCGGCGATGGAAGATGGGGAGATGAACGGCATATGAAAGGAAGAAACAAAGGAGCGGCTTCCATAAAGCGTATGAGGCTCTGTTACGATAAACCCATCAAAAAGACTATCAATACGATAACAGGCAGTACATAAGTCATGTACAGCCGCATCCATCCGGCAACCTTCATTCCTTTTCCCTGATTGGCTTCGGCAACAAGCCTGTTCCATCCCCAACCGTAACGGCTTGTCGCGAACAGGACATAGGTCAGGCTTCCGAGCGGCAGCAACAGATTGCTCACGATAAAATCTTCCAAATCCAGTACGGTTGAGCCGGCGCCTCTTGGCTGGAACCCGGATAATAGGTTATAACCGACCGCACAGGGAAGGGATAAAACGATGACCGCAAACATGTTGATATAACAGGCTTTTTTTCTGGCCCATCCGAATAAATCCATACAGCAGGAAATAATGTTTTCAAAAACAGCGAGAACGGTTGAAAATGAGGCAAAAAACATGAATACGAAGAACAGGCTTCCCCACAGACGTCCCGCCGGCATATGATTGAAAATATTCGGCAGTGTCACGAAAATAAGGCTCGGACCGCTGTCGGGGCTGACGCCGTAAGCAAAGCAGGCAGGGAAAATGATAAGGCCGGATACGAATGCGACGAAGGTATCCAGTACGGCAACGTTCACGGCTTCCCCAAGAAGCGTTCGCTCTTTCCCGATATAGCTCCCGAAGATAGCCATCGAACCGATTCCGAGGCTGAGTGTAAAAAACGCCTGCGTCATTGCGCCGAGCAGCACATTGCCGATGCCGAGACTTGTCATCCGTTCGAAGTCCGGAAGAAGATAAAAGCGTAAGCCCTCGCCGCCTCCTTTTAACAACAGGCTGTTGAAAGCAAGCACTACCATAATTGCCAGTAAGGCAAGCATCATGATTTTACTGACTTTTTCCAGACCGTTCTGCAGCCCTATGGAACAGATTCCAAATCCGAGCAGTACGACAACGGCCATGAACCCAACCATTCCGTAAGGGTCGGCCAGCATATTTCCGAATATCGTTCCGATAGCCTCAGCGTCCGTTCCGACAAAAGTTCCCTCGGCCATATAAAAGAAGTAGTGGAGCATCCAGCCCGCTACCGTCGTGTAAAACATCATCAGAAGATAGTTGCCCGCCATCGCGGCATATCCGTGCAGATGCCATTTCTGCCCCGGCTTTTCCAATGCGTGGTACAGCTTCACCGGACTTTTCCGGGAGGCGCGCCCCAGTGAAAATTCAATGGTCATCACAGGGATTCCCAGGATAATCAGGAAAAACAGGTAGCACAGCACAAAAGCGCCGCCCCCGTATTGACCGGCCATATACGGAAACTTCCAGACATTTCCAATGCCGATGGCACAGCCGGCGCTGAGCAGAATAAAGCCAAGACGGCTTCCAAGACGTTCTCGTTCCATGTTTAACTCCATTTCTGCGCTGCTTTTTGCGCATAAACGAGTTTGTGGCAAGCAGCGCGCAGACACAAATCTCGCGATTGAAAATCTTTATTTTCAATCTTTGAAAATCTTTATTTTCAATCTTTGAAAATCTTTATTTTCAATCTTTGAAAATTTTAATTTTCAATCTTTTCCTCTCATTCTGTCATTTCTATTGGTCTGACATCCATTAGTCTAACATCCGAGGAATCTTTCGTCAAATATAAATGCATGAGCATTTTTCCGAAACTCGTTTTCTTATACAAAGTTCATAAAATTCAATTGGGAAACAGTCAGAAAGAGAAAGAAATATGTGAAAACTGCTAATTATGAGAAAAAAACACAAGAGGAGTTGACAAAAATCAACAAATAACCATATAATATAATTGTTTAACAAATAGACAAAAAAGAAGGAAGTTATAGGGAAAGGCACGGTCATGAATATGAAAGAAATGAAAATTTTGGCGCCATGCGGAATTCTGGGGTACGGATTTCCCAAAGAGTCTTTCATGAATGGTATGAAAGAAAAACCGGATGCAATCGTAGTAGATGCCGGGAGTACGGACGCAGGGCCGCATAAGCTCGGAGAGGGTGTTGCAATCGTCAGCGACGAAGCCAGCAGAAGAGATTTGGAACTGATTATAACGGCGGCTGCCCGGGCGGAAATTCCGGCCATTATCGGTTCGGCGGGAGGCGCCGGAGGAAGCGTTCATGTGGAACGCACGCTGCGCATTGTCGCTTCCATTATAGAGGAACATCATCTGCAGGCGTTGAAGACCGTAGTGATATGGGCAGATATTCCCAAAACCGTTATCAAAGAAAAAATGAAAGAAGGAAAAACCGAAAAACTGGGAAACCTTGTAAAAGAGCTGACGGAAGAACGGCTCGATAAATCGAGCGGTATCGTAGCGCAGATGGGACATGAGCCGATTGTAAAAGCATTGCAGGAAGGCGCCAGGCTGATTATCTGCGGCCGTGCTTACGACCCGAGCCCTTTTGCCGCGGTGACGGCATATTACGGATTTCCGCTGGAATATGGTTATCATGCGGGAAAAATTTTGGAATGCGCGGCGCTTTGTGCGGTTCCCGGAACGACGAAGGATTGTATGCTCGGGACGATTAGAGAAGACGGATTTGTCATTAAGCCGTTGTCCGGTACGAGGAAATGTACGACGTTATCCGTTGCCGCCCATACTTTTTATGAAAAAGAACATCCCTATATACTGCATGGGCCGGGGGTGGTCATGAATCTGGAAGCATGCAGTTTTGAACAATACGATGAAAGCAGCGTTATGGTAAAGGGCAGCCGTATCGAGAAAGCCCCCCGCTATCAGGTGAAGCTGGAGGGAGCTATCCGTGTGGCATACAGAACGTTCGTAATCGCGGGAGTACGCGACCCGATAATGATTTCCATGCTGAAAGAAGTGGAAAAACTGGTGGAAGAACAAACAAAGGAATATTACGGAGACATTGACCGCAGCCGTTATCAGATACATTTTATGAATTATGGCATCGATGCGGTGATGGGAGAGGCGGAGCCGCTTGCGGATGAGAAAGGCCATGAAGTGGGAGTCCTGTTCGAAGTGATTGCGGATACCCAGGAACTTGCCAATGTTATCTGCAGCACATTACGTTCTACTTTTCTTCATTACGGGTATCCGGGAAGAAAATCTACGGCGGGCAATCTTGCGTTTCCGTTTGCGCCGAGCGATATTCCGTTCGGGCCGGTATATGAGTTCTCCGTTTATCATCTGATGGAGATTGCGGAAACGGAAATGGACGAGCTGTTTCCGATGGAGTGGATAGACTGGAGCGGGGAACAACTTTGTGGCGGTGCGCGTCTCAAAGCCCCCACTGATTAAAATGCCGCTGACGCGGCGGAATGAGAGGAAACATGAAAGAGTATAAATTATATGATTTGGCAACGGTAATCCGTTCCAAGAACAGCGGTCCGTTCCAAATCACACTGGATGTATTATTCGATGATGCGGAAATCTATCGGAAAATAAAAGAAAGCGGAGCGATTACCGAAGAGCGGATTGCGGCTATGTATAAAATGGAAGAAGCCAGAATCCAACAGATAGTGTTCTTCGATACGGCGCTCGGATTCAAGATTACTTATGACCGGAGCATCTCTTCCGGGACATGCGGAGAACGGGACGTATACGGCGCGCAGCAGCATGCGCCGTTGGCTGAAATGAACATCAGAATATAGAAAGGACGGAAAACAGAAGTGGGTAAAACAGCGGTAAAAAAGAAATGTCAGGCTTCGACCTGGCAGAAAATAAAAAGATATAAATGGATTTATCTGATGCTGATGCCGGCGCTTTTATATTTTGTGATTTTCCGGGTAAGTGCGATTATCGGCATGAAGCTTGCATTTTATGATTATAAGATTGTAGGAGACAATACCTTCGTAGGCATGAAATATTTTAAAATGCTCTTCGATACGCCGGCTTTCTGGAATATTATGAAAAACACTTTGTTAATCAGCAGCATCAAGATTTTTCTGCTGTTCCCGTTCCCGGTCATGTTTGCATTGCTTTTGAACGAAGTGGGCAGAACGAAGTTCGGAAAATTCGTGCAGGTTGTTTCTTATATGCCCCATTTTCTTTCCTGGGTTATCATTGCAGGTATCTGGATAGACGCATTTTCTCAGGGCGGTATCGTGACCGGAATCATGAAGGCGTTCGGTCTGGAATATAAGAATCTGATGGTGAGCAAATCCGCAATCATTCCGATTCTGACAGGGTCTGAAATGTGGAGGAGCATCGGTTGGGACTCAATTATCTACCTGTCCGCGATTCTGGGAATCAGCAAGGAACTGTATGATGCGGCGGCAATTGACGGCGCGGGAAGATGGAAGACGGTAAAGCATATTATTCTGCCGGCCCTGGCAATTCCGATGGTTACGGTACTGATTCTGAATGTTGGTTTCATTATGAGCGCGGGACTGGACCAGATTCTGAACTTTTCGAACGACGCGGTGCTGAGCCGGATTGACATCATCGATACTTATGTATACCGGATAGGACTTGTGAATACGCAATATTCGTTTGCGACGGCGGCGAGTCTGTTCAAAGGAGTAATCGGAACGACGCTGGTTTTGATTACACACTTTATATCGAAAAAACTTACCGGAACCGGAGCGTGGTAAGAAAGGCAAAAAGATTTTCCAAAGAGATTCATGGATAGTTGTGCCGCCAGGGGCGGCGGATGGAGAGGAAAGATGAAAAAGAAAATAACAATCGGGCAGCTTTTGATTCGCGTCTGCCTTTTAACAGCAGCATTGCTGATTTTAATTCCAATATTGAATATTCTTGCCAAATCCGTTTCCGAGCCAAAGCTTGTGCCGTATATGTCCGGATGGCAGTTCTGGCCGAGCGGATTTGACCTGATAAACTATAAGCTGATTTTTTCCAATTCGCTTGTGACCCGTTCTTTCCTGAACAGTTTATTTATTACGACAGTCGGAACGGCGCTGAGCCTTCTGGTGACGGGATGTGCGGCGTATGCCTTGACAAGACCCGGACTCCCGTTCAAAAAACCGCTTATGGTGTTTTTCATCATTATGATGATTTTTGAGCCGAGTATCATTCAGGAATATTTTGTCATAAAAGACCTGAATCTGCTGAACAATATATGGGTTATGGTGATTTATAATTCCGTCAATGTCTATTATCTGATTCTGATGATGCGCTTTTTCGAGGAAACGCCGATTGCTTTGATAGAGGCGGCCAAAATAGACGGAGCGGGAGAACTGTCGGTCTTTTTCAAAATTTTTCTGCCGCTGAATAAAATTGCCTTTATGACGGTCGGCATGTTCTATGCGGTCGTAAGATGGAACGAATATTTTAAGAGCAGCGTGTTTTTACAGACGAGAGATACGACCGTGTTACAGGTATTTCTAAAGCAGTTCGTTGTAAACGGAGATTCGACGGCGATTGCTTCATACGCCAATGTAGACCTGACATCCCTGAATATCGGCTCTTTAAAGGCCGCGACCATTGTCATTGTCATGGTACCGATTCTGGCGATGTATCCGTTGATTTTGAAATATTATACGGGCGGCGTTATGGCAGGAGGGGTTAAAGAATAGTGTGGAAAGAAGTTCTAAAGCTCACGCCAGAGGGCGTTTCGCTAAGAACTTCTATGCTAATACGGTGGAAGGCGGCAGTGGGGATGCGGTTTTTCAGGGTTCTTCTGGAGTTATAATGTTGAGAAAACAGAAAGGGAAGAAAAATGGACGGACAGGTTTATATACCGGAAGGACATTATATATACCGGGCGGAACATCGGATTATGGAAGGGGACTGCGAATATGACCACGGGCCGAGAATGGTTCGGGTTCCGGCACTTTTCGTGGACAGATATCCGGTGACGAATGAACGGTTTTACCGATTTTTACAGGAATCCGGTTACTGGCCCGAGGATTCGAAGAATTTTCTGCGGCACTGGGAATATGGCCGGTTCCGGGAAGAAGACCGGAAAAAACCGGTGGTCTGGGTCAGTCATAAAGACGCGGAGGCTTTTGCCGGATGGTATGGCGCAAGGCTTCTGACGGATTGCGAGTGGCAGTATGCGGCAGGCGGGAAAGAAAAGTACAGATACCCGTGGGGCGATAAGTATGACAGGACGAAATGCAACGATACCGGAGAAGAAACATTGACGCCGGTGGATGCTTATCCGGAGGGTGTTTCTCCTTTTGGCCTTTATGATATGTGCGGGAATGCTCATGAATGGACGGAAGAAGTTCTGGACGACGGGATGCACAGGTTCGTATTGTTAAGAGGCGGCGCAAGCTATCGGGGCGCGCATTTCTGGCATGCGGAAGGCGGAGCAAAACCAAATAACTGGCACTTGAAAATTCAGCTCTTGAATGAAGGAATGAACCGATGCGCCACCATTACCTTCCGCTGTGCAAAGGAGGCGACAAAATGACCCATTTCGAAATAGAGAATACGCAGCTTCGTTTTCGGTTCGATACGGCCTCAGGACTTTTCTGTACCGGAATTTATCAGAAGGAGACGGAAGAGGAATGGCTTATAAAACCCTGTGTTCCTTTTACATTGGAAGTATGCGGGAAAGTGTATCCGGCGGATGTTTTCGAAATACGGAAAGCGGAATTTTTGCAGGATGAGAAAGACAGAGCGCTTATTTTTGAACTGTTTCTGGCGGAATGGAAACTACGGGCAAGACTCAGTGTTTCCGTAAAGGAAGAATGTCTGGTGTTTCTGCTGCAGGCCGGTGCGGACTGGCAGGAATGCCCAAGAGAAGTTTTCTTGCAAATTCCCCTGTTCCGATATTTTCCGGAGAACGGGAAATGGCATCTTTCGGCCAACCCGAGACCGAAACCGGACGGAAGCCCGGCGCTTGAGCTTCATGAAGAATTTCCGCTTCCAATCTGCTGCATTGATGCAGAGACGTCGCATGGCGTGATGATGGAATTTCCGGATTATCCGGAATTTACTGGAACCTGGAACCAGAACAGGAACAGACAGCTTTTGCAGATGACGGACAGGGAAGCGTTTTTAAATCATAATCTGTTGCTGCGCTTGCAGAACAAAGAGCTGGCCGATGTGGCGGAAATACATTTTTCTTCGCTTACCGAAGGCTATAAAGAAGCATTTTTCCGGTATAAGGCGCATATTCGGAGGAACATGGATTTTTCCATGTATGAAAAAGAAGATTACATGTGGTACAGGAAAGCGTTGTATCACCATCTTGCTTTTGCATATTCCAGAGAAATTTTTAATTATGAGACTCAGAAATTCGAAGTGGAGCGTCTGCTTGACGACGGAGGAGCGTTTGGCGGATATGACATTCTGGTACTCTGGTTCGTTTATCCGAGACTTGGGGTGGACGCCAGAAAACAATGGGATTTCTGCGATGACATTCCGGGCGGAATGGAGGGAATCAATGAAATATGCGACAAGGCGCATGCGCGCGGTGTGCGCGTGATGCTTCCTTATAATCCATGGGATGCGGAAGACGATGAAGCCCTGACGGATACGCTCGAGCATATTGCGGAACTGGTGGAAAAGACGCGGATTGACGGTGTATGGTTCGATACGATGGACAGCATTCCGAAAGGATTTAGAGAGCGGATAGAAAGGATACGGCCCGGCGTAATCTGTTGTCTGGAGGTGACGCCGAAGGTGCGGGAAACGGTAGAAGAAATTACCGGGTCCTGGAATCAGCGGTTCCGTATGCCGGAGGGACATGTGCTTCGCTATCTGTTTCCGGAACATGCCGCGCCGATGACGTCCCGCTGGCGGGTGGCGGAAAAGAAAGATATGCTGATAAGGCGTGCCATTTTTAACGGCACAGGATTTGCGGTCTGGCAGGATGTTTTCGGCGCGTGGCTTCCCTTTGACAGGGAGCAGAAAGCGGCTTTAAAGAAATGGAAAGGGATTCTGCTTTCCCACTTCGATACTTATTTCGGAAAAGAATCCATGCCCTTATATCCGGTTTTGCAGGATGAGCTGTATATAAATGCTTTTTATCATGACGGCGGGGAAGAAGAAATTTATTCCGTCTGTAACGCATCCGACCACGTTGTGGAAGGCGCGTTGTTCCGGCTTTATCCGCAGAAGGATTCGGAGGAAGACTTACAGATAGAAGAATTATGGACGGGCGAGAGCGGTTTTTCGATACAACAAAAGAAAATCATTTCCGGAACAATCGAACCGGAAAGGATATATATTTTAAAGATAACAAGGAGGAAAAAAGTATGAAAAAGAAACTGATTGCGTCACTGTTATCATTGACATTGGTAACAGGCCTGCTTGCAGGTTGCGGCTCGGGAAATGAGCCGGGAAACACGGGAAATGAAGGAACGGACGGAGGACAGACGGTCGCAGAAACAACGGATGTGTCCAATGCGGAGGAGACGCAGGAGCCGGAAGCGGACAAAAGCGAAACGACCGGGGAAGTTGTAACGCTGCGCGTGACGCTGAAAGGAATTTCCATGGAGGATGAGAGACAGCGCGTATGGTTTGACGAGTATAACAAAGCGCTGGCAGAAGCAGGTATTCCGGCGAAACTGGAAGTGGTCGAGATGCAGAGCGGCAGTTACCAGGACAACCTGTCACTGATGCTGAACAGCGGTGATATTCCGGATATCATTTATTTCCAGGGCGGCGACCAGGTATTTGCAACACAGGGAATCCTGGAAGATTTGACACCCTATATTGAAAATTCCAAATATGTGAAAGACGCGTTGGAAGATTTCCAGAAAGAGCGTCTTGCCAATTATCCTTATCTGCTTTTTGTAACGCCAGCGCTTACGCCGACACCGGTTATTCGTACAGACGTGCTGGAAGGATGTGCATCCGCAGAGGAAGTTCTTGCGGAGCCGACCATTGAAAATTACCTGAAATTGTTTGAGGAATTAAAAGAAGGACGCAAGGCGGTTTTCGGACTGGATGGAAATCTGAAAGGAATTAACGCTATGTTCGACCAATCCTTCGGTCTGACGAACACCTGGATTAAGGATGAGTCCGGAAACTATGTATTCGGAAGAGTCAGCAGACAGTCTCTGGAAGAATTAAAATTCTATGCGGCGCTGTATCAGAAAGGAATCATCGACAAAGATTACTTAAGCGCGAACTGGGAAGTAAAAGAAAATGATTTTTACAGCAATAATACGGCGATTATCAGCGGTAATCAGGGCGCGGTTATCGACCTTTACAACAGCAATCAGGTCGCTGCGAACGGAGAAGGAGCAGCCCTTACGGTACTGCCTCCGGCAAAAGGAGAAGCACAGGGCTACCTGCCGTTAGATGTCAGCAAGGAGTCCAGAGGATTCGCAATCAGCGCACTGTCCGAACACAAAGATTTGGCGTTTGAGGTACTTGATTTCGCGGTATCCGGTCCGGGCCGTATGCTTGACCTGATGGGAACGGAAGGAAAGGATTACACGGTAGAGAACGGCGTGTATACGCTGCTTCCGGACCACGACACATGGTATGCGAATTTCTTTGAGACTTTTGAGAATTTTGATTTGGACGCTATGAATCCGGAAACGCCTTACTGGTCCGATGCGGCGATTTCTTCGGCTGAAATGATGTCAACTTATGCAACGATGGATAACGCGTTCGTGATTCCGGAGGAACATATTGTCAACTGGGATGCGGCAGAGACCAAACTCGCGGAATTTACAGCGGATTTCGTGATTGGAAATAAGACGGAAGCGGACTGGGATGCTTTTGTGGAAGAATGGAACAGTGTAGGCGGTGCGGCGGTTACCGAATACGCGAACACGGTGTTGCAATGAAAATATGAAGAAGGTTCGCAGAGCGAACCTTCTTCATACGGCAGAATGTCCATGCGGCCATTCTGCAATGAAGAAGTTACAGTTGCCGGATTTGTGCGAAAGGAAAGGAGCAGGGTTATCGAGATGCTGACAAGACAACAGTTATTGGAGAACAGAGAATTATTGAGGGATAAAGCGGTCGGGGCGTTGTGCGGCCTGGCAATCGGAGATTCTTTGGGTGATGCGGCGAGAATGCCGGAAAATCAGAGAGATTACGGATTTACGACAGATTTTAACAAAGGCGCATCCTGGAGTACCGACGATACGGAATTTGCGCTTCTCGTTGCGGAAACAATCCTCGCAAAGGGAGGCGATTTTTCCGCGGATGATGTGGTGGAGATGTGGCTTACGCATGTGGCGACCGAGGACGAATTGAAACGCGGCGGCGTCAGCGAAGTGGAAGCGTGCAATAATTTAAGACGTGGAATACGCCCGCCGGAGTCCGGAAAATTTAATCCCTATCATCAGAGTGACGGCGCGGCGATGAGAAGCGGCCCGATTGGAATTTATTGCGCGGGTGACCCGGAAAAAGCGGCTTATCTGGCGGAGGTAGATGCTTCCGTAAGTCATTATGCGGACGGCATCTGGGGCGCGCAGGCGGTGGCTGTTGCGGTGTCGCTTGGCATGGTGGACGCTTCTATGGAGGAAATATGGGAAGGCGTATTAAAGACGGCGCCGGAAGGCTCCTGGTTCCGGGAAGCCCTGCTTCGCGCGGACAGGATTGTCACGGAGCATGACGGAAGGATTGCGGACGCATGGATGCCGCTCCATAATGAGTTGTTTTCCACGCATCGTTCGACCGTTGCAGAGGCTCTGCCGGAAGTGTTCGGATGCCTTCGGATGGAAAGCGGTTCTTTTAAATCCGGTCTGCTTCTTGCGGCAAATTTCGGGAGGGATGCGGATACGATTGGCGCGGTTGCGGGCGCGGTGCTCGGAGCGAAATACGGCGCAAAGAATATTCCGGAGCATTGGCTTTTAAAGACCAGATATCCTTCGGGAACCTGCCTGAAATTTACCAAAGGAATTGATATTGTCCAATATGCGGAGCGGATTACGGAGCTGATGAAATAGGCGCGGTAAGAGAAAAATTGTGAAGAAGAGGTATGCCGATGAAAGTTGAAAATTATCTGGAAAAAGTGTATTCTGGTATTCTGGGAATGAATATTGGAATCCGGCTTGGGGCTCCTGTGGAGCCCACCATCTGGACTTATGAGAGAATCCGTGATACCTATGGTGAAATTACGGATTATGTGAAAGAATATAAGAATTTTGCGGCGGACGACGATGCCAACGGCCCGGTTTACTTTCTGCGGGCATTGCGCGACGATGCCATAGACAGGGAGCTTGTGCCGCAGGATGTGGCCAATGCCTGGCTGAATTATACAAGAGAAGGTGTGGGCATGTTCTGGTGGGGCGGATATGGAATCAGCACGGAGCATACGGCATATCTGAATCTGAAAAACGGGATTCCGGCCCCCCGGTCCGGTTCCATCGGGCAGAACGGAAAGATTCTGGCGGAGCAGATTGGCGGCCAGATTTTTATTGATACATGGGGGCTGTGTTTTCCGGGCAATCCGAAGAAAGCAGCGGAATACGGGAAAACAGCGGCCAGCGTGTCCCATGACGGAGAAGGCGTTTACGGGGCGGCGTTTTTCTGCGCCTGCATTGCGGAGGCCTTTGTTTCCGATGATGTGGAACATATTATTGAGACCGGCCTGCAAATGATTCCCAAAGAGAGCGTTTATGCGAAAGTTTCCCGTGCAGTCATCGCTTTTTACCGGGAAAATCCGGATGACTGGCGCGCCTGCCACGAGCTGCTTGTCCGGGAATGGGGATATGATAAATACAGGGGCGTATGCCATATTATACCAAACGCGGGCGTCTGTGTGCTGTCGATGCTGTATGGAAAAGGCGACTTCGCAAGAACCGTGGAAATTGCGACGATGTGCGGATGGGATACGGACTGCAACGCGGGAAATGTAGGCACGGTGCTCGGCGTTCTGTGCGGTCCTGAGGGACTTCCCGGGCGATACAGGAAGCCAGTCAATGACGGTATCGTTTTATCCGGTATTTCCGGTTATCTGAACATTCTTGACATTCCGACCTATGCGAAGGAAGTCGCGTTGCTTGGATATCGTTTATCCGGGGAAAAGGCGCCGGAAGAGATTCAGGAAAGTATTCGTGACGGGGAGATTCATTTTGATTTTGAGCTTCCCGGTTCGACTCATAACCTGCGTCTTTCCGATTCGTTCTTCTGCATGGCGGAACATTCGACGGAACATGCTTATCGTGGAACGGGGTCACTGAAAATTCTTATCGACCGCATGACAAGAGGAGACCGGTGCAGGATTTATTATAAGCCTTTTTACAGAAGAGATTCTTTTTCCGATGAGCGTTACAGCCCGGTATTTACGCCAACGGTCTATTCCGGGCAGCGGGTGAGCATGCAGCTGTATCTGGAATTGTGGAACGGATGGGAAACGCCGGGCGTGGCGCCCTATATCCGAACGATGAGCGATAAAGAACTGCATATCCAGGGATTTAAGAAACTGCAAACGGATGCGTGGACGGAAATTTCTTTTATCATTCCGGATACGGAAGGCGATTTGATTGACGAGGCAGGCATCGTGCTGGAAGGATATTCCATCTCCAAAGCAAAGACGCTCGGGGCAGTTTATCTGGATGAATTTTCGATTACCGGAGACAGCGCCTATACGATTTCCTTTCAGAAACAGCGGAAGGAGTTTGGCACAATTACGCCCTTTGCGGCAGACCACGGGGCATGGGAAGTTGAAGAGGACAGACTTTCGCTCCTGCGCTGCGGCGAGGCATTCGCTTATGCGGGAAATTATTATGCCGGAGATTATCGGATATCGACGGAAGTAGAACCGGTAAGCGGAGAGAATCATTTATTGCTGATTCGTGCCCAGGGCGCGATGAGAGGATATGCGCTTGGATTTTCGGGGAAGGGAAAAGCGGCCATTTATAAAAATGACTTCGGTTTTGTCAAATTGGCGGAAACGGATTATCCGTGGGAGGCGGGACAGAAATACAGATTTTCTGCCGCGGCGGAAGGCGCGGAAATTTCTCTCTCCATCGATGACAGACAGATATTGTGTGTGGAAGACAGGCAGTATGCGTACGGTATGTATGGATGCGGCTCGCTTTCTATGGGAAGAACGTTTTTTGGAGATTTTACGGTCAAAACGAAAGCGGAGGGTCAGAAACCATGAAAGTATTAAATTACGGCTCTTTGAATTATGATTATGTATATTTGGTAAAACATATGGTACAATTAGGAGAGACAATCTCTTCTTCCGGTATGGAAACGCATTTCGGCGGAAAAGGACTGAATCAGTCAATAGCGCTTGCCAAAGCGGGCGCGGACGTTTACCATGCGGGCATGGTAGGAGAAGACGGGGACGACCTGATTGCCGTATGCAAAAAGTACGGCGTACATACCGATTATATTACGAAACAGACGGGCAGGAGCGGCCACGCCATCATACAGATAACGCCCGAAGGAGAAAACTGTATTATTTTGTACAGCGGCTCCAACGGGAAGAACACGGAAGAAAAAATCAACGAAGTGCTGGCCGGTTTTGAAGAAGGCGACCTGTTGTTGTTGCAAAATGAGATTAATCTGTTGGACTTACTCGTAGAAAAAGCATATGACCGGAAAATGAAAATCGTTTTAAATC
This sequence comes from uncultured Lachnospiraceae bacterium, assembly GCA_910578475.1. Taxonomy (GTDB): domain Bacteria; phylum Bacillota; class Clostridia; order Lachnospirales; family Lachnospiraceae; genus UBA3282. Next base: position 28,783 of record CAJTRK010000017.1, read on the forward strand.
CTTCTCCGATGAACGAAAAGCTTTTAAACTGTGATTTGAATAAGATATCGCTGTTTTTGCTGAACGAAGTGGAGGGGGAGCAGTTGACGAAGGAAACCGAAGCGGAGCGCATTTTAGAGCGGATGAGGGAACTTTACCCGAATGCGGAAGTGGTGCTTACGCTTGGAAAGGAAGGCAGTATTTATGCCGGGCCCGGGATGAACTGCGCCTGTGACAGTTTTGCCGTTGAGGCGGTTGACACGACGGCGGCGGGAGATACTTTTACCGGATATTATATTGCATCCGTTCTGCGTGGAAAATCCATAGAAGAAAGTTTAAAGACCGCTTCTGCGGCTTCCGGCATTGCCGTGACAAGAAAAGGCGCGGTACCGTCTATTCCGGATGCGGAAGAAGTGGAGGATTTTATAAAAAAATATGCCAGATAAGGAGAACGCGCGGAATGAAATTCTCATCGGTGACAAATGAAAAATTATCGGACAAAGTTATCAGCCAGATTATGAGCAATATCAAGAGCGGGAAATTACTGCCGGGGGCCCGGCTGCCCAACGAACCGGAACTGGCGACGAGCTTTGGCGTAAGCCGGGGAATTTTACGGGAAGCGCTTACCATCCTTCAGGCGAGAGGGATTATTTATCGTAAGCCCAAAGAGGGGACTTTTATTGCTCCGGACGTACTGGAAGTGATTAGCGGAAGCCGGGAAGTGTCTGTCAGAGAAGCAACCTATCTGAACCTGATAGAAGTGCGGGAATGCTTTGAACCCCGTGTGGTAGAAAAAGTAATTGAGCTTGCCAGCGACGATGAAATCGAAGAACTGGCGGATTTGGTGGAAAACGGAACGGTTAAAAACGCGGACCATTCGCTTGATTACTATTTCCACTATCGGCTTGCGGAACTTTCCGGCAATATCGTATTCGTCAATTTTATCGATACCTATTATGATATTATTGACGAATTAAAGACCAGGTCAAGCAAACAGAAGAATCGTATTGCGCAGATAAACGAAGAGCATAAAAGAATCCTTGAGGCAATTCAGAAACGGGATTCCGAGAAAGCCAGACAGCTTATGCACTATCATTTGCAGAAAGTGAAGGAACATGCGCTGGCGAACGAGAATCCCGAAGCGAAAGGAGAGACAAGTCTGTAAAGCAGACCCGAATGGAATCATGAAACAGAAAAAGAAAGCCGGAGAATGGGCGGAAGAATATTTTGCGCTGACACTGGCTGTAATTGTTTTGGTTATCGGTATCTATGTTTTTAAATTTCCAAACCATTTTTCTTTTGGAGGAGTAACCGGCATTGCGGTATTACTGGAAGAATTTCTCCCGTTCAGCGCGAGTACCCTGACGCTCGTTATGAATATGCTGCTGCTTATCGTCGGCTTTTTGTTTTTGGGAAAAGAGTTCGGCATAAAGACCGTATATGTCAGTGTGCTGAGTTCCGTTCTGCTGGAACTTCTGGACAGATATGTGCCGCTGCGTGGCCCGCTGACGGACCAGCCGGTTTTGGAACTTGTTTTTGCAATCGTTTTACCGGCGGTCAGCGCGGCAGTTTTCTTTTACTACGACGCTTCCGGCGGCGGAACGGATATTGTGGCAATGATTGTGAAAAAATATTCCGATATGAATATAGCGATGGCGCTGTTTCTGGTCGATTTGCTGATTTCCGTTTCCGCATGGTTCGTATTTGATGCGCAGACGGGACTTTTTTCTTTTTGTGGCCTGATGGCCAAATCGCTGGTGATAGACAGAGTCATAGAGAATATGAACCTGTGCAAATATCTGACGATTATTTGTTCCGAGCCGCAGCCAATCTGCCGGTTTATCCATGAACAACTGCACAGGAGCTCTACGATTTTCAAGGCGGAAGGCTCTTACAGCCACCATGACAAGACCATTGTGCTTACCGTGATGAAGCGGAAACAGGCCATCCGGCTCGAACGTTTTATCAGGCAGCAGGAGGCCGGAGCGTTTATTATGGTGACAAACAGCAGTGAAATTATCGGAAACGGGTTCCACGGATTCCACTGAAAAGAATGAAGTAAGGAGCGGACACGAATGGAAAAAGTAAAAAGTTTTCTGGCGGTAATCCTGTTCTGTTCGGTATGGACGTTTGTCGGTATCAAAACATTTGGCATGTCCGAAAACAGCATGAAGAGCGGACAGCTGTTCATAAGCGAAACGGAAGGGACATTAAAAACAGAATTTTTCGGGAAGCTGTGGGAAGAACAGGAGCAGACGAAACAGAAGGCGCTTTATGCTTTTTCCATAGAGGAACTGGAACGGATGCTTTCGGATAACTGCAGGCGGGAACAGGAAGGCGGCCGGTACATGGAATCGGTCGGTTCCATCTATCTTTTTCCGAAAACTTATTCCGGCGCTCTTGCGGCCTGCTATGAGAACGATGAAACGACCTCCTTCCGGATGGTCATGACGGAGGATGATACGGAACAAAGACAGGAATATGAATGCCGCCGGCTTCAGGACGGCAGTTTCTGGTTTGTCTGCCGGACGGAAAGCGGGAGCAAAACGGATTTGCCCGATTATACGGTCAATGAAGTGCTGCGTTATGGCAGAGCGGATTATGTGTACGACGACGGGGAACGGAATCTGGAAGAAGAACGGCAAAAACGCGAAGGAGAACTGGAACGGTATATGGAAGCGGAAACGGGCGGGGCAATACAGGAATTCTGGTGTCGGGAAGGACGGCTCTGCCTGGTTGACCGCGAAACGGAGCGGTTTCTTGATATGACGGATGAAAAGGAGGGCTGTATCGCGGATTTTCTGGCCGGACAGCTTGCGCGCATCGACTGCGGAATATTGGTAAGCGAAGGTTCCTTTGCGGAAATAGAAAAGTATAAACCGGAAGGTTACAGTTTATTGTGGGAAAAAAACGGTTGGAACGATATTGCGGTCTGCGACCTGAATCACGACGGAAGGATGGACTATGTCGCCGCGCTGTACCCGGAGGATTATGAAGAGGTGAGCCGGTATGCGGATGGTTCTCTCTATGAAAAGCTGCCGCAGTATTATGCGGCCGGATTCTGGCTTCTTTTATCCGGAGAAGACGACAGTTATCAACAGATACAGCTTTCGGACAGCATTGAATACTGGGAAACCGAACTCAGCCTGACGAAAGTGGCCTTTGTGGAAGCGGGCATTCTGGAGCTCGAATATTTTGTCGGACGTTCCCCCTTCGATAATGCCGTACTCCGCTTTGCGTACGATGAGGAGACAGAAGATTTTTATATTATCCGTTCCGACTATCGGGATGGTTTTGATGATTCCCTTCTGACAGGGGACGTGGATAATTACGGGCAGACGACGCTGCGTACATATTTTACGGGGCAGCAGCGCTATTGCGAGGGGGTGTGGGACAGCAGAGAGAACATTCCGCTGCCGGGGGAAAATGTGCTCGGCTATTTCAGCGACAGTTTTCAGTATCGGTGTATGAATCCGACCGAGGAAAGCAATATCAACAGCCTGATTCAGGAAAAAGAATATGAAATTTTAAGGACCCTCGTGGAGGCTTATCCTTCCGGAGGACTGGACGTCAGTATGCTGGCATCGCCTGTTTTTTATAATGCGGTACTTGTCAGCGGCAGGATTGAGATATACTTTTACGATGAGGAAGATGAATTTATCAGAATACAGATTCCGGTTATGGTGGATAAGCAAAGCGGCTCATATGTCATGGTAACGAAGCTGGCAGAACAGGAGACGTTTCTTCGTATTTTGGAGGAATGGACGGAAGACGCACTTTCTGAAAATATCATTACGCCGGAAGATAAAATGCGCTGCATAAAAGCGGTTGAAGAGAACTGGGAAAAGGAGGCGCTCACAGAGACTTATTTTAAAAAAGAGGGCTGTACGCTGTCTCTGCAAATCGCTGAGGAAGGAGTCCGGGTAAGCATCCGGGAAAAAACGGACGGCTGGCAGGAGTATGACTATATCATCGACAAGGAATATTTTATCGGAACGGAAATTTGGAAGTATTATAACCAGTAATTGATTTTTGCATGGCGGTTTCCTATAAAGTAAAAAAGACCACGCCCGTTTTCCCGGGAGTGGTCTTTTGTTTTTATTATGAAGAAAGCGTGAACTGGTTGACGAGATGTTTTAAGCCGGCTGCTTCTGCGGAAAGCTGTTCGCTTGCGGAGGCGCCTTCTTCGGCTGTCGCGCTGTTGCTTTGAACAACGATGGAAATCTGATTGATTCCTTCCGATACCTGCCATACCGCGTCCGACTGTTCATTGGATACGGCAGCGATATTGTCGATGGAATCGACGACGGACTGAATGCTGTTTACGACCTCGGACAGGATTTCCGCCGTATTTCTTGCAATTTCAGAACCCGTATGTACCGCGTCCGTAGAGTGCTCAATGAGCGATGAAGTATTCTGCGCCGCTTCTGCGGATTTGCCGGCCAGATTACGGACTTCTTCTGCGACGACTGCAAATCCTTTTCCTGCGCTTCCGGCTCTGGCTGCCTCTACTGCAGCGTTCAGGGCAAGGATGTTGGTCTGGAATGCGATATCGTCTATCGTTTTCAGAATCTTTTCGATTTCATTGGAGCTGGTCTGAATCTTATCCATAGCTTCCATCAGATTCTGCATCTTTTGGTTACACAAAGACACCTCTTCTCCGGTCTGATGCGTCTGCCCGCGGACATCCAGCGCACCGCTTGCGGTATGTTTGGCCTGCTCGGAAATTTCGTTAATGCGTGACGCAAGCTCTTCCACGGAGCTGGCCTGTTCCGCGGTTCCCTGACTCAGTGTCTGAGCGCTTGCGGATAATTGGCTGCTGGCAGCAGAAACCTGTTCTGCGGAATGATTGACCTGTTTTATGGCGTCACTCAATTCAGCTTTCATATTCCGCATGGAAAGCAGGATGTTCCGGAAACTGCCGACGTAAACATCTTCGTGCTGTGTTCGGACATTCAGGTTTTGATTTGCCATTTCATTTAACAGATAACCGATATCGTTGATAACGGTGCTTAATCCTTCAACAAGAGAAGCGGTGGATTTGGCGAGCATACCCGTTTCATCTTTGCTGGTGATTTTAGGCATTGGCGTATCCAAATCGCCCTGTACGAGCAGTTCCATTCTTTTCGCGCAGGCTTTCATCGGCTTTCCGATGTTGATGGATAAAGCGAGAGCAACTACGGCGGAAAGCAAAATGGAAATCACGATGGCGGCAATGTTGATGACCATGGCATCCCGGGTAGAAGCGAGATAGTTAAGCTGCGGCGCGGTAACGGCGATGCTCCAGCCATCCGTATCTGCCACAGGCGCATAGGCAGCAAACATTTTATCTTCGCCGCTTGTATACTCTCCGAAGCCATTTTTGCCCTGGCGCATGGATTCATGGATTTTGGCCAAATCTGTCAGGGATGTATCGCTTTGAGCCTCGTTTTCGATATTCTGTACTGTAATGGTATCCAGTGTAATATCGGCGATGGTGTCGCCGGATTTATTAATCATATAGGCCCTGCTGTTTTCTCCGACTTGAATGGAAGAAACAATATCATTCAAAAAGGTCTCGTGCGGAACAAAATATACGACTCCGACAATGGAAGAACCCTGGATTCCGTCGGCATAAAGAGGCGCTGCTACCATAATGGAGAGTTCTCCGGTAATTTTGCTGATGAGTGGTTCCGATACATAGACATTGCCCTGCATTGCCTGTTTTACATATTCGCGGTCGGAATAATCCTTGCCGTCGAAAATGCTGAGCCCGTCTGCACCGATAATATTTCCCCGTTGGAAATTGTGCATGGCAGCCCGTTCATTGATAATGGCCTGTTTCTCGTCGAGAGAGACATCCGGGTTGGATAACTGTGGAATACAGCCGGCATCCATGGCAACGTTTTTATAGGAAGCCAGTTCCTGTTCGACCCGTCCGGCAGCCAGAACAGCGGTTTCGCTCATCATATGTTCTACGGTTGTCATGGTGCTGTTGTAATTGGGTATGATGCTGGCAATGCCGGATGCTAACTGCCCTATCAGAACGGTTAGAATGAGACATAAGTTGATTTTGGTTCGAATGCTTTTCATTTTATCGTTCCCCCTGTTTATTTTGGCTTTGCATTCTGTTAAATCGTTTTAGCCATTTATTGTCAATATTTTCATTATAGGAGTTGTTCTTCCTGCCTGTCAACTGCCTTTCAGCACAATCTTTATGCCTCATATTTGTGCTTCATGACGTGTTCCAAAATCAGGAAGAATGGTACTTGACGCAGGATGAAATGTTATGTTAACATTTAAATCAACATAATAAAGTATTATGTCAACACTATGTATTTGTACTGCCAGAAAATATCACGTCAGGGGCATTTATCATGTACATTTTATATAGTTGACATAATAAAATATTACAATTACAGTGAGGGAAAAGGTATGAAACGAAAGAAAAAGACAGCTATCTTTCTGTCAGTGTTTTTGGCACTGTCATTTTGTCTGACTGGAATCAGCAGCAGCGTGCGGGCAGCAAATAAGAATAATTATCGGTATTATTATCATCAGCTTTCCGCAGAAGCAAAACAGATTTATGATGCAATGTATCAGATGTACGAACAGGATATTTTTCAGACGGGAACACAGAGTTATGACCTTGTGGGAAACGGCCATATGTCAAAAGAGCAGATGGCGGCCTACGACGGAAATTTTGACGGACTTTTAAAGTCTTTCGGCGCTGCAAGGGATGCTTTTTATGCGGATTATCCGGATATTTTTTATGTAGATTTTTCGAGTCTTGCCATCAGTGTGGAAAGCGGCGCGGACGGCTATAAGGCTTATCTTGGCATGAAAGCGGAAGACACGCCTTATTTTGTAAAAGGTTTTACGGACAGCCAGCAGGTGGAAAGTGCAATCAATGCACATGAAGCAAAAGTAAACGAAATCGTTCAGGGGGCCAAAAGCAATGCTCAGTCACCAAGAGAACAGGTTATTTATATACATCATGCAATCATAGAAAACACCTCCTATCATCTCGAGACTGACTGCAGTCCGGGAAACGAGGGACATGTGCGGACATCTTATGGCGCGCTTGTCAAAGGGGAAAGCCTCTGCGAAGGCTATGCGAGAGCGGTAAAAACGGTTCTGGATTCTCTTGGAATCCCGAGCGTGCTCGTACAGGGATATTATCAGGATACGGACGGCAGCAGAAATCTGCATATGTGGAATTATGTACAGCTTGACGGAAAATGGTATGCCGTAGATGCAACCGCTGATGACGGCATGAAAGGCGCTGCCGAAAAAGATGCTTATCTGTTGGTTGACGGTGAAGTGATGGGAAAACATCATATTCCCGACGGTGTGATGTCGCCGGCAGGAATCCGGTTCACCTATCCGCAGCTGGAAGGGAAGCAGCCGGAGAACCCGGATTCCGGGACAACGCAGCCAGATAATCCCGGGACAACGCCGCCGGATAATCCCGGAACGTCGCAGCCGGAAAATCCTCAGCCCGGAGACGGAAATGAGCAGGAAGAGGAAAATAATCCGGCAGTAGGAACCATAGACAGTCAGGGTTATAAAATTGTTTTCAGTGAAGACGGACTGGTGGTTGGATACCGTGACGGGACGGAAGCTGAAGGTGATGTCGGCATCTTTAAAGTAAGTTATAAGGGCATGGGATATCTGGAGGCGGCCAAAGAGGGCGTATATATTCTTTCCCGTTTTTATCAGTATATACCTGCCACCGGTGAAAACAGACCGGATAATTGGGGATATTCGGACCCGACGCCGTTTACAATGCCTCAGCTGGAAGATGCGTTGATTATTTCGAATGGAAACAGCAGGATTCTTGAATTTGCAGTTACCAGAATACCGCCAAAGGGGCCTTTGTACGGAGAAGGGCTGTCGGCGGAAGAAATACGGCAGAACTGGACTTTCCAGGGAACGGAGAGTGACTTTTTTATCGCTACCGGCCAACTGGAAAATCCGAAAGGAACTTATGTGCCGGCGCCATATGTCAGACGGCTTACGCCCGGAAACACCGGTTTCCTGAAAAGCGGTGTTACCTACACGATAACGGCTGAATACGATGAACCGCTAGAAGAATATGACGGCCAGAAAGCCGGGTACAATCTGACGGTAAAGGATGGCTGGAGTGCGGTGGAAAACAGTAAAATTGAAGATTTCAAATGGGACGGCGACCGCACCATTACCTTTCGGTTCACGCCAAGCCAGATGCTGGCGGACAGTTCTTCCACATATAACTTTGAGATTACGGGGCTCCGGGGAAAGGAAAGTCTGAAAGTACCGGGCGGCTTTCAATACGATGTCAAGAGAAAAATATGTATCTGCGCATACAGGCCGCAGGGATATCAGTGGAATGTGTTCGGAAAGCCGGCGCTGCTGGAACCGACAGACCTTTCCTGCAAAGGATGGGAACTTGCCAGCGGAGAAAAGCTTGAAGACGTGGTCACAAATATCGTGCTTGTCGCATCGAAGCCGGAACTTGTCATAACGACGCCGAATGCGGAGCAGAATGACATCATGCTTGATAAAATAGAGAATGAACTGGGCGATGAAGTGATAAAAAGCGCTACCTATAATATTGATTTGAAGATGTGCAACACTGACATCGTAAAGACGGGAAACAGCGTCCGGATGTCCGTCGGTTTTCCGGAAGGTTACGGGCCGAGTTCGGAAGGCGTGGTATATAAAGCTTATCATTTTATCAAAAAAGACGGAAAGATTGTCGGCGTGGAGCCTATCGACTGCGTCGTGACAGAGTACGGGCTCGTCATCGCGACAAAATCCTTCAGCCCGTTTGCGGTTTGTGCGGTAAAAGAAGACAATACGGAGCCGCCTGTTAAAAAAGTGCTCTTCCTGAATTCAGCGGGCGGAGAAGTGGAAGGCGATGCAATACGCGTTCTGGAGAAGTCACAGCCGGCGCAGACCGTGACGGTCAGAGCGAAAGAAGGCTATCAGCTGAGCAGTATCAATGTGTCAGGGGAAGAAGTGCCGATTACGAATAACAAATCGATGAGCATTTCTCTTTCGTATAACTCACTCGCTTACGATGAAAATATTGTGGATGTAAATTTCGTTGCGGAGCAGCCGAAGCAGACAGAACAGTCGAAACAGCCGGAACAGTCGAAACAGCCGGTACAGAGCGCGAACGAAAAGAAACCTTCGGATTCCGGAAAAAACAGCAGGCAGGAAAGTTCATCTTCCAAAGAAGAGGAAGGCGGACAGGAAAGCGGCCAGACGCCGGCGCAATCTTCGGAGAAGCCAAAGACGCAGCCTGCTTCTTTGCCTGTCAATAATTCCGCAGCACAGACTGCTCCGGCAGCCACATCGGCCCCCTCGGCGCAGCAGCCGGCTGGCGGGGGAGAAAAACAGCCCGTTTCGGACACTGGGCAAATAGAGGATATCGGATTGAAAGAGGAAGCGGAAGAGGACAGGCTGGTGGCGTCCGCAGAAGAGACGACCGATGAAGAACCGCCTGCCGAATCCGCAGAACCGGAAGAAGATACCGATTCAGAGGAAGAGGCGTTTGAGACGCCGCAGATTACCGAGGATAAGACATTCGGAATCATATTGGCTGTGATTGGCGGCATCGGTGTGATAAGTATAGCGGGTATTATCATCGCGAAATGGAGAAGATAATAAGAAGGTCAGAAAGAATAAGGGAGTAATTTCAGAAGCGCAGGCGCAACAGCCTGCGCTTTTTTTTGATTGTGTTAAATCGCCAAATCATGTATAATTATTCCCATATAAAACCAAATAAAACAGGGAAGGAACGGAGGAAAACAACAAATGGAATATATTAAACTAATCGGTATTTTAATTATTGTTCTCGGCTTTGCGTTGAAGCTGGATGTTCTTGCGGTAGTGTTGGTTGCCGGTATCGTCACGGGATTGGTTGCGGGGTTGGATTTCGTGCATATTCTGGAGATTATCGGGGAGTCTTTTGTGAATAACAGACTGATGTCTATTTTTCTGATTATGTTTCCGGTCATTGCGATTATCGAACGGTACGGCATGAAAGAAAGGGCGGCTTATCTGATTGGAAAGATTAAAAATGCGTCGGCAGGGAAAGTTCTGTCGATATGGATGGTAATCCGGACGATTGCATCCGCGCTGAATATTCGTGTCGGAGGCCATGTACAGTTTATCCGTCCGTTGATTCTTCCCATGACGTGGGCGGCGGCGGAGGCTTCCAAAGGAAGCAGACTGTCGGAGAGCGAGGAAGAAAAGGTCAGAGGACTCTCGGCGGCGACGGAGAATTTCGGTAATTTCTTTGCACAGAACTGTTTTCCGGCGTCCGCCAGCGTTGTGCTGATACAGTCGGGACTTGCGGTGGCGGGGTATGATGTTACGCTTTCGGATATCGCGTCGTCTGCGATTTTCGTAATGGTTATATCCGTTGTCCTCACGATTGTTCAGGTATTTCTGTTTGACAAAAAGCTGAAAGGAGGAAAAAAATCATGACAGATTTTCTCGGTATCTATTTTCCGGAGTTCTTTTATGTTCTTTGCGGACTTGTCTGCTTCGTGACCGCGTACCGTGCCGGAAAGAATGAATCCGCAAGGGTCGGAACGATTCTTTTCTGGACGCTGACCGGCATCATTTTCATGTTTGGCAGGGCGCTGCCTTCGGCTGCGGTAGGCGGCATGTTAATCATTATGGGATGTCTGACCGTTACCGGACAGGTGAAGATGGGGAAGTTCGAAGAATCGACGCCGCAGTTTCGGCAGGCGGCAAGCGAGAGGATAGGAACCAAAATTTTTCTGCCGGCGGTCACGGTAGGTCTGATTGCGTTGATACTCTCTTTTGTCAAATATGATGTGATAAAAGACGGCGTGGCGACGCCGACGGCATTAAACGGCGCGATTATGACGGGCGTTGCCTGTATCATTGCGCTAATTCTGGCATTTGCGATTTGTAAACCGAAGATTTCCGAGACGAAGGAAGACACTTCCCGGCTTCTGATGCAGGTCGGTGCGGCCTGTCTTTTGCCGCAGCTTCTGGGAGCGCTCGGAAGCGTATTTGCCGAGGCTGGCGTCGGAGAGGTAATTTCCGGCATGATTTCTTCTGTTGTGCCGCAGGGAAACATTGTGGTCGGCGTTATCATATATGTATTCGGCATGGTCATTTTTACGATGATTATGGGAAACGCGTTTGCGGCCTTTACGGTCATTACGGCCGGAATCGGTGTGCCATTTGTCATTTCACAGGGCGGAAATCCGGCGGTTATCGGTGTGCTCGGTATGACTGCCGGGTACTGCGGAACATTGATGACGCCGATGGCTGCGAATTTCAATATCGTTCCCTGTGCGGTGCTTGAGACAAAGGACCCGAAATGGGCGGTCATCAAAGCGCAGCTGCCGATGGCGCTCATGATGATTGCGGTGCATATTGTTCTGATGCTGCTGCTCGGCTTTTAGGAAAAAGACAGAAACGATATCTTGGCGGGTGATGCCGCAGAATGAAAGAAAGGACTGATTATGAGATGAAAATATTAGTTACCGGATTCGACCCTTTTGGAGGGGAACCTGTTAACCCGGCGATTGAAACGGTGAAAAGGCTGCCGGATGTCATTGCCGGTGCGGAAATTGTCAAGCTGGAAATTCCGACGGTCTGCCATAAATCCCTGCGGGTAATTGACGAGGCCGTTTCCCGGTATGACCCGGATGTGGTTCTTTCGGTCGGACAGGCCGGCGGAAGGCCCGACATTACCGTTGAACGGGTTGGAATCAATGTGGACGACTGCCGGATTCCGGACAATGAAGGAAATCAGATTATCGATGAACCGATTTACCCGGAGGGACCGGCGGCGTACTTTGTCACGCTGCCGATTAAGGCAATGGTGCAGAACATGCAGAGCAGAAATATTCCGGCTTCCGTATCCAATACGGCGGGAACTTTCGTATGCAATCATGTAACCTATGGCGTCTGCCATCTGCTTGCGACCAAATATCCGGGCAAGCGGAGCGGATTCATTCATATTCCGTATCTGCCGCAGCAGGCGCTTGACAAGAAAAATATGCCGTCCATGTCACAGGATATGATGGTGGAGGCAATTACGGCGGCAATCGAAGCAATCGTGGAAACGAAAGAAGACATTAAAGTAACGGGTGGTGCGACACACTGATGAAAAAGATGTTCGTTTACGGAACTCTGCGCGTCGGCATGTATAATTATGAGAAATACTATGGAGAGCACTGTTCTTTCCGCCGCAATGCGTATGTGAAAGGACTGCTTTATACCATAAAAGGAAAAGACTATCCGGCGCTGACGGAAGGGGAACACATGATTTTGGGCGAAATCCATGAAGTGCCGGATGAAGTCCAGGATGCGGTCGATTTGATGGAAGGCTTTTTCGGAGAAGGAAATATCGAAAACGAATATGATAAGACCGTCAGTGAAATTTATGATTCTGACGGTAATGTCATAGACCGTCTGCCCGTATACTTTTATAACATGCGCAATCCCCGGAACAGGGAACTTCTTGGAAACGTCATTTTATGCGGCGACTATGTGGCATATCTGCAGCAAAAGGTTGACAATCCGGAAGAAACGGGGCATAATTAAGTTACAAAACCCTCAGGGGTGTGGATTTTTTAAGAGAAATCTTTTTTCGCCACACAGTCGTATTTGACGGCTGTGTGGTTTTTTGCGCGGTTTTTTGAAAACGGGGAGAACGAATAAGAAGCCGTTTGCGCGGCGGAATGAGAGGAAATATGGAACAAACTTTTATGAAAGAGAGAAAAGTACTGCCGTTGGTGCTGTCCATGTCGCTGCCGATGGTCATATCGATGGCGGTCAATTCATTATATAATATTGTAGACAGCTATTTTGTGGCAAAATTAAGCGAAAATGCCATGACGGCGCTGGCGCTTGTCTATCCGGTACAGAATCTGATTAATGCGATTACCATCGGTTTCGGAATCGGAATCAATGCGTGCGTGGCATTTTATCTGGGCGCGGACGAACGGGAGATGGCAAACCGGGCGGCTTCGATTGGAACATTCCTCAATTTCCTGCACGGAGCGGCAATGATGGTTTTGTCCATTGCCGTCATGCCCTTTTTTCTGGAATCTTTTTCGCCGGAAAAGGAAGTGCTGCGGATGGCGCTCGTCTATTCGAACCGTGCGTTTTTGTTTTCTGCGGTCATTGCGCTCGGAATGGCTTTTGAGAAAATTTACCAGGCCGTCGGAAACATGAAGATAACGATGATAAGCATGATGTGCGGATTCATCGTGAATATCATTTTAGACCCGCTGATGATTTTCGGCATCGGCTTTTTCCCGGAACTGGGCATTGCGGGAGCAGCCTGGGCAACGGGAATCGGCCAGTGTGCTTCTCTGTTGATTTATATTGTTTGTTATGCCGTTCGTCCGATTCCTGTCAAAATAGAGCGGAAATATCTGCGCACGGACAAAAAAATGCTGTTCAGACTGTATTCCATAGGAATCCCGGCAGCTTTGAACATGGCGCTGGCATCTTTGCTGATTTCCGTACTGAATGGAATTCTGGCTGCCTTTTCGGAAAAATATGTGCTCGTGTTAGGTGTTTATTATAAACTGCAGACGTTTATTTATCTGACGGCAAACGGCATTATTCAGGGAATCAGACCGCTGATTGGGTATAATTACGGAGCAAAAGAATATGGACGTGTGGAAGAGATACGCCGGACGACGCTTCGGCTGACAATGGGAGTCATGCTGGTCGGAAGCGTTTTATCGTGGCTGATACCGGAACATTTAATCGGATTGTTTACATCCAATACGGAGACCGTCCAAATCGGCGTGTCCGCACTGCACATTATCAGTCTCGGCTTCATCGTATCGGCGGTGTCCGTTTCCTGCTGCGGAGCGTTGGAAGGACTTGGGAAAGGAAAACAGTCTTTGTATATTTCGCTGGCAAGGTATGTTGTCGTAATCATACCCGCGGCATTTTTGTTCAGCCGGTTTGCAGGCCCCGACGGCGTCTGGTATGCGTTTGTTTTTTCGGAATTTGTATCTGCGGCTGCAGCCCATATCATATACAGAAAAGGGATGAATATCAATTTGCATTTTCACGCCGGATAGGCTACAATTTATACGAAATCGTTTGTAAGGTGACAGTCTGTACTGTTTTCGGACTGTCTGTGGAAAGGATTCTTTTTTATGGTAATAAAAACACCGGCGGCCTGCCTTTTACTGGTTCTCTATATGATTGGGTTCTATTACAGGAAACCGCATATTCCGATTAGGTCTACCAGAATTTTTCAGTTTCTTACCGGGGTGGCGGTCATCAATGTCGTATTTGATTTGATTACGATTTATACGGTGAATCACAGAGATATCGTCCCCGGAAGTGTAAATCTTGCGGTGCACATTATTTATCTGATGTCCATACTCGGTTTTATCTATATTCTTTTTTTATACATGAGAAGCTATCTGGAAGGCAGACTGGAATTTCCCAAAGCGGTCAGGGCGCTGCAGACGCTGCCGTTTGCGCTTTCGTCTCTTGGGATTATGGTATTGCCGATAACTTATGTTCACGGAGAAACGACGGATTATTCTCTCGGCCCCAAAGCGTATGCGTTGTATGGAAGCATTGTCATTTATCTGATTCTGATTTTATATTATTGTCTCCGATACTGGGAGATTATGGACAAAGAGAAGAGACTCGCCATTCTGCTGGCAGTTCCCATTTTTGTAATCATTTCTCTGATTCAGATGTTCATACCGGAAACGTTGCTGGTAGTCGTCGGGTCAACGCTGATTCTGCTCGGACTGATACTCAGCAATGAAAATACGGAAAAATATGTGGATGAAAAGACGGCGCTTTTCAATCAGTATGCCTTTGAAAAAGTGCTGGAAGAGTTTGATTTCGACAGACAGAGCATTTTGATAGCGGTTATCTGTTTCTGTAAGACGGAAAATAATTATGATTGGAAACAGGACGGAATGATTTTGCAGGATATCCATAAGCTGCTCAGGGGATATCACCTGAAAGGATATCGCGTATCGGAAAATGGCGTTGCTTTTACAGGCAGTTCCGCGGAGCGGTTGCAGACTGTTGTGACGGAAATAAGAAATGCCGTTGAAGCTGTATATGGAAAAGAAAATATGAATATTGAAACAAAAGTCCTCTCCAAAGAAGAAACGGCAGGAAAGTATAATTGTATGCAGAATATGATAGCTTTTTGTGCGGAAACGGGAAGACATTTTGCCTATATAGACTATCTGACGCATATTTATAACCGGAATGCGCTGGAGCGGGATTTGGCCAGGTATGAGGAAGCGCGCGGCGGCGAGATGTGCGGCGGTTATTATTTTATCGCGGATTTAAACGATTTGAAACTTGTGAACGATACGATCGGGCATTCTGCAGGAGATACCCTGTTACAGGGATTTGCCGGTCTGCTGGATAGCGCTGCCGGTGAAGAGGGAAGAGCATATCGCCAGGGCGGCGACGAATTTGCGGTTCTTTATCGCGGAAATGCTCAGAAATTTATAGAGGAACTGGCGGAACGCTGTAACGTGTATAATCAGTCCAGTAACATATCCGTCAGCTATGCGATTGGGTATTGCGCGCTTGACGATGATGATTTTGTAAATGCCGCAGACCGCATGATGTATATGGATAAGAGAAGGATAAAACAGCAAAATGCGCTCAGGAACGGGTCTGAGGCAGCGCGTTGACGAGTTCTATCGCTTCTTTGCCGGACAGTTGTTCAATCGAAAGTTCTATCATGCAAAGACGGTTCAGCTCCTGTTGTATGACTTTCTGCCGTCCTTCTTCGGTATCGTTCGGATGATATTTGACGGCCAGCATTTCCACGGCGCTGCGAATTTCCGACGACTCTTCCAGAATGCGTATCTGGCCGAATGCAATGACGCTTCTGAAAAAGGTCGTGTATTTTTCCGGTACGACGACATCCTGTTCGATGACACAGAAAGAAGCTTTTGGACATTTTAGAATGGCGTCGATTTTGTGACCGCATTTTGCGCTGTGGAAATAAAGTCTGGAGTCGGCATAAACATAACTTATCGGTACGGCGTATGGATAACCGTCATCTCCGGACAGCGCCAGAACGCCGGAGGTTCCCTTCTCTAAAATTTGAATGGATTCTTCTTTCGATAAAGCCTGTTTGATTCTGCGCATTTCCCGAAACATAGTGATCCCTCCCGATTGTGAATGGTATAATTATATGCCGGAACGATGGAATTGGCAAGGGCATTTTGGGTTGACACGAGGGCGTTATTCGCAATATAGTAATAAACGGAGGATATGTCAGAAAATATTTTTCAAATATAATTTACATACAAGAATTTATCCGCAAGCTGAGAGAAAGGCATGGTTGCAAAAATGACCGGGTATTATGATGAAGAAGAAAGGCGCCGCCGGCGTTGGGCAAAACGCAGGGAGGAAATGCGAAGGAGAAAGAGAAGACAGGCATTGTTCCGGAAACTTTTTCCGATAGGCATTGTTGCTGTTCTTGTGATTGTCATTGCCGTGGTTTTTACCGGAAGGGGCAGGAGGGCCGAAAAGCCGGACGGGCAGGCAAAGACGGAAGAAGCCGGGCAGAAACGGGAAGAAGCCGGACAGGAACAGGAAGAAAACGATAAGAAGCCGGCGGAGGACGAAGCAGCGTCGGAAGAAGAGAACAAAGAAGAGAAGAAGCCGGAAGAGGAGAAAGAAGATAAAACAAAATCGAAAAAGAGCGGTTCCAAAGGAGCCGAATCGCTTGTCAGCGCGAAGACGGGACTGACGGTCGTCGCTTTACAGGAACGATATGAGGAGATAGCGGAAGAGAACCGGAATACCGGCAAACAGGTCTTCCAATATGCCGTGACGGAAGACACGCTGCGGCTTGGCGAGGAAGTTACCGGCAGCTATGCGATATTCGTGGATACGAAGGAAGAGAAAATTCTGGCATGTAAGGCTGAGACGAGCCGGCTCGTTCCGGCTTCCATGACGAAGGTGTTGACGCTGCTCGTGGCGGTGGAACATATTACCGATTTGGACGATGAATTTGAGATTACCAGGGATATAACGGATTATTGTTTCGAGAATGACTGCAGCGTGGCCGGTTTTGCGGTGGGGGAAAAAGTGACAATCCGGGATTTGCTGTATGGCGCGATTCTGCCTTCCGGCGGCGATGGCGCGTTGGGGCTTGCGATTTATACGGCGGGCTCCCAGGAAGCGTTTGTGGAACTGATGAACGAGAAGCTTGCACAGCTTGGTCTGTCCGAAAGCGCGCACTTTACGAACTGTGTGGGAATCTATGACGATAATCATTACTGTACGGCCTATGACCTGGCGGTCATCATGGAAGCCGCAATGCAGAACGAAATCTGCCGTGAAGTATTGTCTTCCCGCACTTATGTGACATCCAAAACGGAAGAGCATCCGGAGGGGCTTGAGCTTTCCAACTGGTTTTTGCGCCGCATCGAAGATAAGGATACCGGCGGCATGACGATGTATGGGAAAACCGGATATGTGGACGAGTCCGGGAGCTGTGCGGTCAGTGCGGGAATCGGCCGGGACGGAAAGGAATATATCTGTGTGATTGCCAATGCCAGAAATAAATGGTACTGTATCACGGACCATGCAGGATTGTATAAGCGGTATTCAGAGGGATAAGCCGCCGGATGCTCCCGTCGAATGCAGAACGGAAATGGACAGGCAGACATGGAATTGTGAAAAATTTGTAAAAAAATGTTGAAAAAAGAACAATGCTTTTTTTTGCGGCGTATGATATAATAAGCATAAGTCTGATGCCCGGCATCACAGGGGTATCATGATTGGCTGTGAGCCATTAGAAAACGTATTATATTTAACCAGGAGGAAATGTCATGAGCAGTCAGTTAGTATGGAGGGAACGTTATAATATAGGGGTAGACTTTATTGACAGAGAACATAAGAAACTTTTTACCATTCTGAATAAATTGTTGGTGGCCGGGAAAGAAAGCGATAAAAGCCGTTGGGCGTGTCAGGAAGGAATCAAATTTTTTAAAGACCATGCAATGAAACATTTTGCGGAAGAAGAAGCCTATATGGCCTCCATTCATTATATCGGATTTGATACACACAGACGTCTTCACGATAATTTTCGAAAAAAAATGCTTCCGGCGCTGGAAAAAGAATTGAAACAGACCGGTTATTCAGAAGATGCGGTCAGTCATTTTCTGGGAGTCTGTTCGGGATGGCTGATTGGGCATACTTTAACGGAAGACCGAGCAATTGTTGAAAAGAAAGCAAGCAAATGGGAAGCGCTTCTGCCGCAAAACGAGCAGGCCGTCATGGAGCATACAATTCTTCAGCTTCTGAGCGATTTGTTCCAGCTGGAAGCGCGGCTGGTCAGCGAATGCTATGGCGGGGAACGGTTCGGAAAGGGAATCTATTACCGGCTGAATTATGAGAATAAGGAAGGCAAGCGATGGGAGACTGTGCTTGTTTTTGAAGAAAAGCTGATTATCAATACAATCGGAAACATGATAGATACTGAAGCGAATACGATTGATGCCATGATGATGAATGCGACCCGTTTTACGGCGCAGCAATTCGTGAACCGTGTCAGCAAACAGTTTCCGTCTGCAGAACTGTTCGAGATGAAAGAGGAAAATCTTCTTACATATGACCAGTTCCAGAGAGCGTTTGAAAGGCAGCAGCCGCAGTTCAGTCTGTTGTTTGACACGGGAAAAGGATACTTTGCATATTGCGTTACCGCGCCGCATCTGGTTCAGGATGAGGACGAGACTGCCATTGTTGCGGAGAACGCAATGGAGGAAGTTAAAAAATTCGTTGAACAGAAAAAAATGAGTAAAAGCAAGAAAAAGAAGATACTCGTTGTGGATGATTCAGAGCTGGTGCGGGAGGCGATGAAAAGGCTGTTTGGTCTGGAATATGAAGTGACGCCGGCAGCATCCGGTCTGGCGGCAATCAGATGTATCACTTTAAACCGGCCGGATTTGATTCTTCTGGATTATGAAATGCCTGTCTGCGACGGGAGTCAGGTGCTTGAGATGATTCGTGCGGAAGAGGATTTTGCGGATATTCCGGTATTTTTCCTGACAGGCCGGGTGGATAAGGGAACCGTTCAGAAGGTGATTGCCTTAAAACCGACTGGATATCTGGTAAAAACGCAGAATCTTTCGGAGATTAAAAAAGGAATTGACGATTATTTTGCCAGAAAAAAAGCGTAGAAAAATGAATACGGACGCGGCAGTTCAACAAGGACTGCCGCGTTTTTTTTATGAAAATATACTAAAAGATGAAAAATACAGGCAACGGTTGAAACTTTTCGGATAGATGAGCGGTCTAATGGGCACAAAAGGAGAAAAGGAGGAAGGCATGTATGCACAACAGGAAGGAAGCGCTTATCCGAAGCATATTGCTGGAAAATTATCAGAGTTATTACAGACTGGCATTCAGCTATGTTCATCAGGAAGCGGATGCGATGGATATTGTGCAGGAAGGAGCATATAAGGCGATGTCAAAAGCGGGCAGTCTGCGGGAGGAACGCTATGCCGGTACATGGATATACCGGATTATGATTAATACGGCAAAGGATTATATGAAAAAATATGAGAGAGAATGTGAATTATCGGAAGATATCGTCGCGGATAATCAGGAAAACGGCGCGGATATGGACTTAAAAGCAGCGGTGGATAAACTGCCGGTACAGGAGAAGACATTGATTATCCTGCGCTATTATGAAGATAAGCCTTTGTCCGATATTGCGGAAATCATGCAGGAAAATTTAAGCACAATCAAGAGCAGGCTTTACAGAACACTGGAAAAGCTGCGCAGGGAACTCGATTAACCGGAGCAAAAAGCAGAAAGGGAAAGGTGTATCAGCGTATGAAGAAACAGACAGAGCATGGCATGATAAAGAAAGAAAAGATGGATTTACAGGAGCTGGAAAGCAGACTCAGGAAAGAGAAAGATAATTATCAGCAGATTCCGGTTCCCCGGGAATTGAAAGAACGACTGGAAAAAACGATGGGACGCGCCGGAAAAGTACACAGATTCCGCATACCGGCAGCGGCGGCCGCCGCAATCGCGCTGCTCGTTCTTTTGCCGAATACAGGAGCGGAAATGGCTTATGCGATGGGGAATATCCCTGTAATCGGCAATCTGTTCCAGGCGGTCACATTCCGGGATTACCAGTACGAAAGCGAACGGTTCAGCGCGAACGTGGAAGTGCCGCAGATTGTTGTGGAAGATATGGGAGAGACGGCGGAAGAGCCAACGGAAGAAACAAACAGGCCGGAAGGAGAAAAACCGGCGGATGAACAACTGCAGGAAACGCTCGAACAGGTTAATTTCGATATCGATGCGGTAACGAACCAGCTGATAGAAGAATTTAAGAAATCCGCGGAGGCGGGAGAAAGCTATGGGGGACTGGAAATTCATCACGAGACAGTCATGAATAACGAGAAATATTTTACCCTGAAGTTATCCATTTTCCAGTCGGCCGGCAGCGGTTCAGAGTCTTATAAATTTTATACCATCGACAAGCAGAGCGGCCGGCAGATACAAATCGGAGATTTGTTCCGGGAGAACAGCGGCTACGCGGAAGTCATCAGTGAGAATATCAAGGAACAGATGCGGGCGGCGATGGCGGAAGATGAGACGAAAGTATACTGGGTTGACAGTACGGAAACACCTTATTGGAACTGGGAGGGAATCAAAGAAGACCAGAACTTTTATCAGGACGGGAACGGAAATCTTGTCGTTGTATTTGACGAATACGAGATTGCGCCCGGCTATATGGGGGCACAGGAATTTACGGTGGAGAGAAGTGTGTTCGAAAATCTTTTGAGGTAAGATTTCTTATCTTGTGATATAATAATTGCATATGCTGAAAACGGAGTCGGTTTGTAAAATGAATGAAAAAATTCTGGTAGTGGATGATGAAAAGGAAATTGCCGATTTGCTGGAACTGTATCTGCAAAATGACGGCTATATTGTGTATAAGTGTTACAACGGTACGGACGCTTTGAAATGTATTGAAGAGACGGCGCTGGACCTGGCCGTGTTAGACATTATGCTGCCCGATATCGACGGTTTGAAACTTTGCCGTAAAATCAGGGAAAATTTTTACTATCCGGTGATTATGCTGACCGCGAAAATAGAAGACCGGGACAAGATAAACGGTCTGACTATCGGCGCGGACGATTATATTACAAAACCCTTTAATCCGCTGGAAGTGGTGGCCAGAATCAAAACGCAGCTGAGACGTTATACGCGCTATAACCAGCTGGCGCCGAAACAGGAAAACGAAGTGCGGGAATACGATATCCGGGGGCTGCTCATCAACAGAGAGTATCACAAATGTTTTCTTTACGGAAAAGAACTGCCGCTGACGCCGATTGAATTTTCGATTCTCTGGTATCTGTGCGAGCGTCAGGGTGTCGTCGTTCCTTCCGAAGAGCTGTTTGAAGCCGTATGGGGCGAGAAATTTTTACAGAATAACAATACGGTCATGGCGCATATCGGGAGGCTCCGGGAAAAGATGAAGGAAAATGCAAGGCATCCGAAATTTATCAAAACGGTGTGGGGGGTCGGATATACCATTGAAAAATAAGAAAACCATTTTTCATGAGAAAGGAATCTATCAGGAGTTCGGTCAGATTCGGACCCAAATTTTTATCCGGACGGCCGGACTGTGCCTGACGGCAGTTCTGATATTTTTCCTTGTTTACCGTTTTTTTGTGCGGGGAAAATTTGCCGACTTTATGGTCTCTTTTTTTCAAAGCAGTCTTCGGATGGATTATGATGCGGCGCTTAATTTTTATCAGCAGATTTTTCGTAATTTTGAAAAACTATTCTATTTTATCTTCATAGCGATGGTTTTTCTTTTCCTGTTACGCATTTATCTTGGCTGGTTCAGCAGATATTTTGCGGAGATTGACAGGCAGATGGGGAGACTGCTCGGAGAAGATACGGAAGAAAAAGCCGGAGAAATATCGCTGTCGCCGGAACTGATTGCAATCGAACGGAAGATGAACCAGCTAAAATACAGGATGGAAAAACAGAAAAGCGATATGCTCCTGTCTGAAAAGCGGAAGAATGATTTGATTATGTACCTTGCCCACGATTTGAAAACGCCGTTAGCTTCCGTTATCGGCTATTTGAACCTTTTGCGGGACGAGGGGGAGATTTCCGGAGAACTGCGGGAAAAATATCTGGACATTTCGCTCGGCAAGGCGGAGCGTCTGGAAGAACTGATTAACGAATTTTTCGAAATCGCGAGATATAATCTGTCCGATATCACGCTGCAATACAGCCGGATTAATTTTTCGCGCCTGTTAGAGCAGCTCGTCTATGAGTTCGGGCCGATGCTTGCCGAAAAGAATCTGACGGTCAGCCTGCAGATGGAAGAGGACATTTTGTTTTCCTGCGACGCGGATAAAATGCAGCGCGTCTTCGATAATTTGCTTCGGAACGCGGTGCTTTACAGCTTTCGGGATACGGAAATCCGTATTACGGCGGAGCAGCAGAAATATGCTCTCATCGTCAGGTTCTCCAACCACGGAAATCCCATTTCCAAAGAAAAACTGGAACGGCTATTTGAACAGTTCTACCGGCTCGATACGGCGCGGAGTACGGAAAGCGGCGGCTGTGCGGGCCTGGGCCTTGCCATTGCAAAACAGATAGTGGAGCTTCATAATGGAACCATCACGGCAAAGAGCGAAGCGGAAGTCATCGAATTTACCGTGACCCTGCCCGTCATCTCTTAAGAAAATCATAAGAATTTTCACGAAAAAAAAGAAGAATATCCTTAGAAGGAACGAAGAAATAAAACGTTTGCTTCCGGTACAATAATCATACCGGGACAGGCGTTTTTTTGTGCGGTTGTTTCCGGTGGAAATGAGAAGCATGATAAGAGAGGTGCAGCAATGACAAGAAAAAGAGTGACACAGATATTTCCCTTTCTGCTTCCGCTTCGCAGGTGGCAGCGGAAAAAGTTTTTTTATCTGAAAATGAAGTATGATGCGGACAGGTATGCGGACAAAAAGAAGGAAATCCTGTTCACGCATCGGGTTTTTGAGACTTCTTTCCGGATGATGAACGAAGAAAGCGGCTTTGACAGGCAGTTTCAGCTCAATAAAATACACAATCTGAAACTGGCGGCAGAAACAATAAACGGGCTCGTGGTGATGCCGGGAGAGACGTTTTCATTCTGGCAGCTTGTCCGGTATGCGGACCGGCAGGTTCCTTATAAAGACGGACTGACGCTTGTGGACGGAAAAATCAGGGGAACTTACGGAGGCGGCCTGTGTCTTTTGAGCGATATGCTCTTCTGGATGTTTCTTCATACACCGATGACGGTCACGGAGCGGCATGGACATGCGGCGGAAGCTTTTCCGGGAACTGAAAAAGAGCTGCCCTGCGGAACGGATGCGGCGGTCAGTGAAGGATGGCTGGACTTAAAGGCCAAAAACGGGACGGAGAATATTTTTCAGATTGTCATTCATTTTGACGGACAGTTCATGCGGGGAAGCATTCTGGCAAAGAATCCGGTCATGACGGAATATAACGTTTTCAATCCTTCCGTAACTTATGAGAGAAAAAACGGAAAACTTTTCCGGCTTGCGGCGGTCAGCCGGATGGAAAAAGATTTGGCAGGCGGAAAAACGAAGGAGCGGAAACTGTATGACAGCCGGTGCGAAATCACTTATGAAATAGCGGACACACAGGAACGTGTTTTGCAATTGCCAAAGAAACGGATTGCTGTCCTGTTTGGCGGAAATTCTTCGGAATACAGCGTTTCTTTACAGTCGGCGGCAGCAGTCCTGGAGCATATCGACACGGAGCGTTTCGAACTTTATCCGGTCGGCATTACGCGGGAAGGGGACTGGTATCATTACACAGGCCGGCCGGAAGAAATTGTAAACGATACCTGGCACGGAGAGCGTGCGAAACTTCGGTCGGTTGTTGTAGCGCAGAATCGTTCGGCAGCCGGATTTCTGGAATTATCGGAGGAACCGGGCCAAAGGGACGGCGTCAGAATCGGCGTGGACCTTGTTTTCCCGGTTCTGCATGGAAAGAACGGAGAGGATGGCACGGTACAGGGACTGTTCGAGCTGGCGGGCATACCGGTCGTTGGCTGCAATACGCTGGCTTCCGCGCTCTGCATGGACAAAGGCAGGGCGCACAGGCTTGTGGCGCAAAGCGGCGTTGCGGTTCCCCGGTCGGTTACATTCCGGCTGGCCGAACAGGAAGAAATCATCGGTAAAATTACAGGAAAGCTGCGCTGCCCGCTTTTTGTTAAACCGGTCCGCGCGGGTTCTTCGATTGGCATCACCCGTGTGGAAAACGAAAAAGAACTTCCGGATGCGCTTAAAAATGCGTTTGCCTTCGATACGGAAATTATCGTCGAAGAAGAAGTACAGGGGTTTGAAGTGGGATGCGCCATACTCGGTATGGAAGAGCTGTTTGTGGGAAGGGTGGATGAAATCGAACTGCCCGGCGGCTTTTTCGATTATCGGGAAAAGTATACGCCGGAGGCTTCCCGGATTCATATGCCCGCTAGAATTGACGCCGAAACGGAAAAGCGGATACAGGAAACGGCATGTGTTATTTACCGGACGCTTGGCTGTTCCGGCTTTGCAAGAGTGGATATGTTCTATACGCCGCAGGGAGATATTGTTTTTAATGAAGTCAATACCATTCCGGGATTTACCGGCCACAGCCGTTTTCCTGACATGATGAAAGGCGCAGGTCTGTCTTTTTCCCGGATGCTGGAGAAGTTGTTTGCGTTGTATGATAATGCCCCGGAATCCTCTGGAACCGGATATCGGGAAGCGAAAGAAAAGGAGGAAGGCTGATGGGAATCCGAAGCGGCATAATTGATTATTCAAGAGGGAACGACCTTACGTTTTTCTTTTGCCTGTATCGAAAGCAGCAGAAATCCCGCGGAATGGTACGCGATATCCTGACCTTTTTCATGAGCCGGAGCGCACACCGGCACGGCGGTTATATCGGCCCGGATGCGGTTATCAGAGGAAAGCCGTCTCTGCCTCACGGACTGCACGGGGTTTTCATTTCCCGTTATGCGCAGGTCGGAGTGAACTGTCGGATATACCAAAACGTGACGATTGGGGAAGTGGACAGAAAAGCCCCGGTCATCGGAGACGACTGCCTGATTGGAGCGGGAGCGGTCATATTGGGCGGTATTCAAATCGGCAATCATGTAAAAATCGGCGCGGGCGCGGTTGTCTGCAAAGACGTGCCGGACGGCTGTACGGTCGTTTCTCAGGAACCGCGTATCATCAATGGCTGTGAAATAAAGATGGGGGAACGAGAATGATAGGAAAAACAGAGCAGGCGGACAAACGGACACATTTCACGGAACGCGCATGGCTGGAAATCAATCTGTCAAATCTCCGGCACAATGCGAAGGCGCTGCAAAAGGCAATGCCCGAAGGATGTGCGTTGATGGCGGTCGTGAAATGCGATGCTTACGGACACGGAGGCGTCCTGGCGGCAAAAGAACTGGAACGGACAGGCGTCAGGTCTTTTGCCACGGCAACGATGGAAGAAGCGGTTCGTCTGCGGGAAAACGGCATTACCGGCGAAATCCTGATTCTCGGTTACACGGATGCAGGGCGCGCCCGGGACTTATGCGGTTATAATTTGATGCAAAGCGTAATTGGATATGAATATGCCAGGTTGCTTGACGAAGCGGCGGCTTGCGCCGGGGTATCGGTTCAAGTCCATATTAAAATCGATACGGGTATGCACAGACTTGGAATATCCGCCGGGAAAACTTCCGAAGCCGGCATGGTATTTGCCATGCAAAATCTGGAAGTGTGCGGCATCTACACGCATTTGTGCTGCGCGGACAGCATGCGGCCGGAAGACATTGCCTGCACCAGAGGACAGATTGCCTCTTTTTACCGGCTGACCGGTGCGCTGGAAAAAGAAGGAATCCGTCTGCCCAAACTGCATATTCAGAGCAGCTACGGCCTGCTCAATTATCCGGAACTGCGCTGCGATTATGTCAGGGCGGGCATTGCGCTGTACGGTGTGCGCAGCAAACCGGAAAACGATACCGTGCTGAACCTGGAACTGCGGCCCGTTTTGTCCCTGAAAAGCAGGGTTGTGCTGATTCGTCCCGTTAAAAAAGGGGAAACTTTCGGATATGGAAGACAATTTCTTGCAGAGCGGGACAGCCGGATTGCAATTCTCCCGGTAGGCTATGGCGACGGTTATCCCGGCGATTTATCCTGCGGCCGGGGCTGCGTGCTGATAGGCGGCTATTCCGCACCCGTTATCGGCCGCATCTGCATGGACCAGCTTGCCGTCGATATTACGGAAGCGGAAGAAATCCGGATGGGAGATACGGCGCTTTTAATCGGCGGAGCAGGAGTTTCTTCGCAGACGGCGCCGGCCGTAGCCGCGGCTTCCGGGCGCATCGCGAATGAATTGCTCTGCAGGATGGGGGCAAGACTTCCCGTCGTACCAGTCGAATGAAGAAGACCATACTCAGCGATATATTAAAATATCAAGTAAAACAGGGCATTCCGCAATTCAATAAAAGTATCTTTGAATAGCAAATCTCTACAAGTAGTAAACGAGTGTCTTTTTATTGATAGGTTAGTTCTTTTTTGCTATAATCGGTAAAAACTGACAAAATATGCAAAAAATGGACATTTGCCGGAGGAAATGGTTTTGGATAGGAATGTGAATATAATAACAGACTTAAAAGGGAATAAAATTGTGCTAATAAATGATATTGTATTCAAGGGAAAAAGGTCTGTAAATTGGGATGATGTAAAGAATTATCTTGAAACTTATGTCGGTGAATTTTATGAAATTGCTGATACAAAAGCGAAGGCAAAGGCAAATGCATCACAGGGGATACCGGAGATGCTTGAGATAGCGACCGGAAAGCATTTCAGGGAAAATTACGGCGAAAAACATAACAGAAATGCTGCGAATGGCTGGTATCGGTATAATTCACGTTTTGCACTGCCTGTTTATGATGAAAGAGGGGAAGTGGAACGATATAATGTGTTTCATGCCTCTATGCTGATACGGCATGATGCAGACGGAAAGATGTATCTTTATGACATTATGGATATAAAAAAAGAAACGAGCAACCCTTTCGAATCATAAGATTTTACTTGGCAAAAAACCCATCTCTTTTTCAATAGTATAGAGTAGGTGGCGATTGTTGTCAAGCACGAATTATAGATGTTAATTGGTAAGCTAGGAAAACGCAGACGATTTTGACAGCCATAGCAGAAGGAAAGAGGACTGCGACATTCTCTGCGGCTATGAAGCTGGATGCCTGGGATATTCTTTGTACCATGAATGAGTGAAAAGGGGAATCCGGTGTGTCATCCTTGCACCGACCACAATACTGACGCCGCAGGGAAAAAGAATTAAAACAGATAAAAAGGATGCGCTTATGATTGCTCAGTATCTGTCTTACGGCGGATACCATGCTGTGCATATCCCGACGGATAAAGATGAGGATGTGAAAATCTATCTTCGCATGAGGGATAATCATAAACAGGATTAAAAAAAGACAAAACAAAGAATCAGTGTGTTCTGTTTAAGCCAGGGATTCCAATATAGCAAGGGCAAATGGATGGAGCAGGCAATTAAAGAGCTGACCGCACAGAGGGCGGAAAGCGATAAGGACAGGGGAAATGCCGAGCAGTTTTCAAAGCTGATAAAAGGGTATGCAGGAATTGAGGAACTTTCGGCGGTACTGTAAAATACCCTTATCGAAAAGATTACCATAGGCGAACCGCAGGACGTGGACGGGGAGCGCATACAGGAAGTAAAGATTTATTATAAATTTATAGGATGCATAAACCAAGAAGGGCATATTTGCTGATAGAAACGTGTTTTTAATCATGTATCGGCAAGTATCTCCTTCTGAAAACGGATTTGCAGGAAAACCGGACCGGATGAAAAGCAGTTTGTACGAAAAGCAGGGTCGTGCTTGTATTTGTTTCCGTTTGGGCTTACAATGAAAACAGACAGGAGAAACGGACCGGAAAAGGCGGAAAGGGAAACGCATGAAAATCATTATCCTGATGGAAGATACCTGTGGGAATCCTCTGTGCGAATATGAGCACGGGCTGAGCATCTATGTTGAGACCGGGAAACATAAAATTCTGATGGACGCCGGAGCCAGCGGCAAAACGCTTTCCAATGCGGAGAAACTGGGGGTGGAATTGGAAGGGGTGGATACGGCCGTTTTAAGTCATGGACATTATGACCATTCCGGCGGTCTGGCAGCGTTCCGGCAGTTGAACAAAACAGCGCCCGTGTATGTGCTAAAAAGCGCTTTCGGGGATTATTTTCACGGGGAGCGTTATATCGGAATTGATAAAAAAATCGCGCAGTTTCCCGGAATCGAAATCGTTGAAAGCAATCGGGAGATTGACGGGGAATTGTCGCTTTTTACGGGGATTACGGGAAGAAGACACTGGCCGCAGAGCAATCTTTTGCTGTCGGAGATGGCGGAAGGAAAGCTGCGGCAGGATGCGTTTCACCATGAACAATGCCTTGTCATACGGGGAGAAAAGACGCTGCTGCTTTCCGGCTGCGCCCATAACGGCATCCTGAATATTCTTGATAAATATCAGGAATTATATGACGGATTACCGGATATCGTGCTAAGCGGCTTTCATATGATGAAAAAAACGGACTATACGGAACAGGAGCGGGAAGCCATCCGGCAGACGGCAGAAGAGCTTGCGGCATCCAATCTGTTGTTTTATACCGGCCACTGTACCGGGCAGGCGGCAGTCGATATCATGAAGCCGATTCTTGGGGACAGATTGATACCGATTCACTGTGGGATGGAAATCCTGATATAAAGCCGTGCGCCGCCCGCTGCGCAGAGAAAAGCGGGTCAAGGGAAAAGCACAGAAAGAAAGGGGTAAGACAGCAAATGGAAAAAGTAATCGAGAATTTTCTGGAATATGTTGCAATCGATACAGAATCTTCGGAAGAGAGCGCCTCGACGCCCTCAACAATGAAACAGCATGACCTCGCCAGAGTGTTAGTCGGACAGTTACAGAAAATGGGAGCGGAAGAGATTGTATATGATGAAGAACGCTGTTATGTATACGCTTCCGTGCCGGCTTCGGCGGGCTGTGAAAACGCGCCGGTCATCGGATTTATCGCCCATATGGATACTTCTCCCGCAGTTACGGGGGCGGGCGTAAGGCCGCGCATCATAGAGAATTACGACGGACAGGATATCGTGCTGAACCGGGAGAACAATGTCGTGATGCGTACTGCCGATTTTCCGGAACTGCCTTCTTATGCGGGGAAAAGGCTTATTGTGACCGACGGAACGACGCTGCTCGGCGCGGACGATAAAGCGGGAGTCGCGGAAATTATGGCAATGGCGGAATATTTGCTGAACAATAAAGAAATTCCACATGGCCGGATTCGGATTGGGTTTACGCCGGACGAAGAGGTCGGCGCGGGCGCGGATTATTTTAATGTAAAGCTGTTTGGCGCGGATTACGCGTATACGGTGGACGGCGGCCGGCTCGGGGAACTGGAATATGAAAACTTCAACGCGGCGGGAGCGAAGGTAACGATACACGGAAGAAGCGTGCATCCGGGCGATGCCAAAGATAAGATGCGCAACGCGCTTTTGATGGCGCAGGAATTTCAGTCCATGCTTCCCGTTTCGGAAAATCCGATGTATACCTGCGGCTACGAAGGGTTTTATCATTTGGACGCCCTTTGCGGAACGGTGGAGGAAGCGGAGGCGGAATATATTATCCGTGACCACGATAAGGAAAAATTTGAACGGAAAAAAGAAACATTTCTGCGCGTCGGCCAGTTTTTGAATGAAAAATACGGGGCCGGAACCTTTGAAATCGACTTGAAGGATTCTTATTACAACATGAAAGAAGTCATCGAACAGCATATGCACCTGATTGAAAATGCCAAAGAGGCGATGAAGGAACTCGGCATCGACCCCGTGGTCATACCTGTCCGCGGCGGCACGGATGGCGCGAGGCTTTCCTTTATGGGGCTTCCCTGTCCGAATCTGTGTACGGGAGGTCAGAACTTTCATGGACGGTATGAATACGCCTGCGCGGACGAGATGGTAACAATCGTGGAGCTGCTCGTGAAGATTGCCGGAAAATATGCGAAAATTTAAGAATTACTTTTGTACGAATATTTCCTTACATACAGTTGAATTTTTCTACAATTTCCTGTAAACTGTAATTATATCATTACAAAAGTGCTTCACTGGAAGGAGTAATAACAATGAAAAAAGCCATGAACCAGTCCATGCTCATTCTTATTCTGAATGGCGGCGCTATTCTCTCGGTGGTCTTTCTGATGCTTTCCCTCTCAATGTACAGTAAAATGAATCGTCAGCTTGACGCTGCGAACGAGGCGCGTTACGAACTGACTTACAACGCAAACCGTTTTATGAATGGCTCGGCATATCTGACAAATGAAGTAAGGGCTTTTGCAGCCACGGGCATTCAGGAACATTATGACAATTACTGGAATGAAATCAATAACCTGAAAAATCGTGAGCAGGGCGTTGCGGCAATGCAGGAAATCGGTATTACTGCGGAAGAGCAGAAAATGATAGATGAGATGGCGGCGCTTTCCAATTCGCTCGTTCCTCTGGAAGAGCAATCAATGGAAAATGTGCAGGCAGGAGATATGCAGGCGGCGATTGACTATGTTTACGGGCAGGAGTACAGTTTGTCCATAGAGGAAATCAACACGATTAAGGAAAACTTTCTGGAAACGCTGAACGCGAGAACGCTCGGTGAGGTGACGGCGCTCAGTGAAGAAGTGTCGCGTTTAAAATCCATGATGGTTGCGGCGCTTGTTATCGTTGTCGTTCTTCAGCTGATTAATCTGATTTTTGTCAGACTGCGCATATTGAGTCCGGTCATTGCCGTCCGCGACCAGATGGGAGAAATTGCCGAAGGAAATCTTTCCGCGGAATTTCGCTTACAGCCGAATACGTCTGAAATCGGAATGCTGGTGGAATCGATTTACTCAACAAAGCGTGAACTCAAGAACTACATAAAGGATATCAATGACATTCTTGCGCAGATGGCGCAGGGCAATATGGATTTGTCAGTAAACAATGAGTATAAAGGTGAATTTATACCGATTCGGGATGCGATGATACAGATACTGGATGCGCTTAACAATGCGCTTTATCAGATAAATCTGACGGCGGAACAGGTATCTTCTGAGGCGAAGAGAATGGCGGGGGATGCGCAGATTTTGTCGAGCGGCGCCGTGAAACAGGCTTCGGCGGTAGAGGAACTCTCGTCGAGTATCAAAGAAATTGCCGAAGAAGTAGAGCATACGTCAAAGGATGCGGATAATGCGCAGTCGTTCTCTCTGGATGCCATGAAGCAGCTGCAGATTAGTAACCAGAAGATGGAAGAACTGACCGTTGCAATAGAAGATATTTCCAAAGCGTCGAACCAGATTGGCGGTATTATCAAGACAATAGAAGACATTGCTTCCCAGACAAATATTCTGGCGCTCAATGCGGCGGTAGAGGCGGCGCGCGCGGGGGAAGCCGGAAAAGGCTTTGCGGTTGTTGCGGATGAAGTGCAGAACCTTGCAACCAAGAGTTCCGTATCGGCGAAGAGCATTACAGAACTGATAGAAAATTCGCTGCGGCTCGTCAAACATGGAACTTCCTTATCGGAAGATACGACGAGAGCCCTTGAAGGTGTCGTTTCCGGCGCGAAGAAAGTAACGGAAATGGTAGACCGGATTGCGGAGTCCGCGACGCAGCAGTCCCAGTCTTTGCAACAGGTGACGCTTGGCATGAATCAGATATCCGAAGTCGTACAGATGAACGCTTCAACGGCCGAAAAATCAGCTTCATCGGCTAACGAACTGTATGGCCAGGCAGAAGAACTGAAAAATTCCGTTCATAAATTTAAACTGCGCAGATATCGCTAGAACGGGGTATCATATCATTTTAACCGCATCATATACAGGACATAAAAAACATTCTTCGAGAAGTTTGAAACTATCGGAGAATGTTTTTCTTTTTCACTTTTCTTTTTCTCTTTCGTTTTTCCACTCTCATTTTTTCCCGAAAATAATGCGTGCATTCTTTTTTTGTTTGTGATATGCTATTATAGATATACTTATTGCTTAAAAAATATATTGCGCAAAGATAATTTAAGAAAAAAGCTATTACAAATAAACAAAAAGGGAGGATGTCATGCTGACTAAAGCTCTGTATACGGGAATTTCGGAAAAATTTCTTATTTTTCTGTTCGTGATGTCCATGCTCCTGACCAAAGATATAAAAGCGGCCGATTTTCCAATTTACAGCCTGTTGCTTCTGCTGACGGCGTTCGGATGGGCGGCGGCGGAAATCTTACTGCGTCATGGCATAACAGGAGTCTTCCTGCCAATCCGGTATCGGACGGACTTGCCGGTTTTTTTGGTTATATTTTATGAACTGGCAGTCATAATTTGTAAGTTATTCCGGAACCCGGATGAAGGGGGGATTGATTTTGCAGGGAACGCGGAAGTTCTCGCTTTTGCGGCGCTTTATTTGCTGATATCTTCCGGCGCAGCGTTTTCACAACGATATTATGACCTGATTTTGTACGGCGGTCTTTTGTTTACGACGGTGTTTTTATATTCCCATGTGACGGGAATGCCGTTTCCGGAATACGGCAGCCTTGTCTGGAAGGATAAGGGAGCGGCAGCATCCTGTTTTCTGCTTATCTGTATGGTTGGCGTTTATCAGTACTGCACCTGTAAGGACAGACTGCGTTCCGGGTTTTACTTTGCGATATCCGCAATCGGTTTTCTGGCATTGTTCCTGAACTGCAATATTGTAAGCTTCTGGCTGATGACAGCCTATTTTATGGCAATACCGGTTCTGCTCAGACCGACGGCACAGCTGGTCAGAAAGAGCATGCAGATGTTCTTTTTATTTGGCCTGATGCTGAGCAATATGAGCCTGCTCACGGCGTATACACAGATATTTGCAACAGAACTTCCTTTTTCGCTGGAACACAGCATTTATTTGGATTTACTGCTGGCTGTCGGCGGGATTCTTTTCTTTTACTATTGGGAAAAAGTGCCGGAAGGAATCGATATGGAACGGCTTGTTCTGCGTAAAATGAGACGGGTCTATAAAACGGCGCTGACGATAGTCGTGATTCTTTTTGCCGGTATTGTTTTCGGAGGGGACCGTTGGACGGCACTGGGAGAAAAAGTACCGGAAACGGCATGGAAAAGTTTTGCGATGCCGCTTGTGGAAGCGGTAAAACAAACGGAGAGCGGATTTTATGTCTGTTTTCGGGAGGCAGGTGTAATTCCGGGAATTTTTGTTATCATCTTTCTTACGCTGCTTTTGAACAGGCTGCGGAAGAACTATGGAATGGACAAGCCGTTGACCGGAAGTCTGACGTTAATAGCGGCTGTTTTCATGATACAGATGTTTTTCTGCAAACCGGCGGCTAATACACTGACGATTTATTATGTGCTGCTGCTGTTCGCCGCATTTTATAAAGAAGAAAAAAACAGAATGGTCAGCGTCAGAATCCGCGGGGAAACATTGCGAAAGCAGAGAGACGGGATTGAAGAAAAAGCATTACATTATAGATGGAAAGAAAGGCAGGGTTTTTGACATGGATAAAAGAAATAAACGGATTGGGAAATTGCTGGCGGCGTTAATCGCCTTTGGCGTTTTGGCGGGAAGCGGACGAACTGTCTTGCCGGTGGATGCGGCGCAGGATGCTCAAACGGCACAGGAGGCCGAAAATGCAGATGATTCGGCATCCTATGGAAGCGGTATGGTCATGGAAGCGGAAAAAGAGACTGCCATGAAAGCGGAACCCGAAACGTCTGCAGAAACATTAATGATTTTCGAAAAAGGCAGTCTGATATTTGTATTGGGAGAGACGGCGGAAGGATGGTATCATGTGCGATATCAGAGTATGGAAGGATATGTGGAAAAAGAGGGCGTGAGCGTGCAGGAGATGGACGTAGAGGGATTGGATGCCGAAATGGCAGCCAACGAAGCCGAAACCAAAATGGTTGTGGAAGTGGTAGAAAAATATAGAGAAGATGCCAGACGTTCCAAAGTGTGGGGAACCGTTATCGTCGTTCTGGTTGCCGGAATTTTTGCGACCGGTATTGTTTCAGCGGTCAGGTCAAATAAAACTGACGCTGAAGGAGGAAACGACGAAAATAACCCGGGAAGGAGACTGACGGAAGACGGGAAGAAGGACAGGAACAGTCGGAAAAAACGAAACTTTGAGACTCGAAAGAAACGGGAACTGGAAATTGAGGACCTGGACTGAATACGGGGGCATAGTTCAATCTGACTATGCCTTTTTATTTTACTTAATAGGAAAATGCTGTAATTGTAGTTAAGAATCAGGCAAGAATTTACACAGCAAATTCCTGGAATGCAGGCTCAGCAGCACAGGTTCGGCATCCTGTGCTTTTTATATTGCATTACAATGTGAATCTTGCTAAAATTGGAAGGAAGTCAAATAAGGGACAGGTGGGAATCTGATGGAAACGAAGGACGATTTGGTTGTAGACGGATATCGTTTTGCAACGTTGGCGGATGCGGAAACGGCAAGGATGGATTTGAAAAGAATCAAAAATCTGGAGAACAATATGGATTATCGAAAATCGCAGAATGCACTCTTGCTTTATCATCGGGCATTGGAAACGAGAGTGCTGCAGACGCCCATAGGCTTTGCTTATCTGCTGACGGTACAGGAGCATTTGAAGCGCTGCGGTGTGCCGGAAGAAAAAATAAAACCGATTCCGCTCAATATGACTTTTACCAATAAAACGGAGGCGAACCGTTCTATCAGGAGGAGCATTGCGGCCAGACAGCCGGAGTACAAGGGCAGGTTTATCACATCGGTCTGTCTGAATGTGCTGATGATACTTGTCATTGCTTCCATGTTCGTTATATCCCTGAGAAGCGATTCACCGAATATCATCAATTACAGAAGGACTGTTGTCAACGAATATTCGGAATGGGAACAGGAGCTGACACGGAGAGAACAGGCAGTGCGCGAGGCGGAACAAAAGGCTGGAATCACGCCATAAAAGATAAAAAGACAGCATAAAATTATGTTTTCGTCACAATTTTAACATATTTATGGGGTATACTGAGTTTCAAACAGGGAAGAGTGATGCCGGACAGTCTCATTCATATGATTGGAAAAAGGCGGGATGATTATCATGGATAAATTGAAAATACTTGTAGTGGACGATGAGAGCCGTATGCGAAAGCTGGTGAAAGACTTTCTCATCAAAAGTAATTACGATGTTCTGGAAGCGGAGGACGGCAGTCAGGCATTAGACCTTTTTTTTGAACAGAATGATATTGCGTTGATTATCCTGGATGTTATGATGCCGAAAATGGATGGATGGCAGGTATGCAGGGAAATCCGTTCTTACTCCAAAGTGCCGATTATCATGCTGACGGCCAGAGCGGACGAACGGGATGAGTTACAGGGATTCGAACTCGGTGTGGACGAATATATTTCCAAACCTTTCAGCCCCAAAATTCTGGTTGCGCGGGTGGAAGCAATATTACGCCGTACCAGTCAGTTCAATGCGGAAGGAACTTTACAATCCGCAGGAATTGTGGTGGATAAAACGGCGCATATTGTGACGGTGGATGGTAAGGCAATAGAGCTGAGTTATAAAGAGTTTGAGCTGTTATCTTATTTTATGGAAAATAAAGGAATCGCGCTTTCCAGAGAAAAAATTCTGAACAGCGTCTGGAATTATGATTATTTCGGTGACGCGAGAACGATTGATACACATGTAAAGAAGCTCCGTAGTAAAATGGGCGAAAAGGGCGAGTTAATTAAAACAATTTGGGGAATGGGGTACAAATTTGAAGCAGAATGACAGTGAAGAATTAAAAAAGATTATCGAAATGCTGGACGGTTTTGCAGCGTCCGGCGAAAGCAGATTGAAAATTGAAACATCCGAAGAAATGGTGGAAGGAGAAAGCAGACGGCAGTATCATCATGGCCGCTGCGATATTAACAGTCCCTGGGCAAGAGGCTGTGCTTTTGATGTGCTGGAGGATAAGGCTGAAAATTAGAAGTTTTCAACTTTTGCATTAGAATGTCTGCGAAAGCGGGTTGATGGGTACAAACATGAAATATTCGATAAAAAAACAATTTGCGGGCGTTATCTGTCTTCTGATTGCGGGGACGATATTACTCTGCTGGTTCATCAACAATACACTTCTGGAAAATTATTATCTGAACAACAAACAGAATGTGCTGATGTACGCCTACCATTATATCAATGCGGCCACGAATGAAGGAAAATTCAATACGGAAGAATTTGACATTGAATTTCAGAAGATTATCGGAAAATATAATATCAGTTTTATCGTTCTGGATGCGGAAACGCAGACATTGAAAGCGTCTGCAAATGATTATGAAATATTAAGCAAAGAACTGCTGAAAAATATATTTGGTTCCGGGAGCAATCCAAAGGCCCGGCTGTTGGAAAAAGGAGACAGTTACGAAATCAGCATTATGCTCGACGACTGGACGAAAACAGAATTTGTCGAAATGTGGGGGGTACTGGATAACGGGAACCTCTTTTTATTCCGAAACCCGTTAGAGAGTATTAAGGAAAGTGTAAAACTTGCCAACCGCTTTCTGGCGTATGTCGGTATTTTTGCGGCTGTGTTAGGCGCATTGGTCGCACTTTGGGTATCCGGAAAAATTGCCAGACCGATAATGGAACTGACACAGATTTCCGAGCGCATGCTGCATCTTGATTTTGATGCAAAATACAGCGGAAGGAGCAGAACCGAAATTGCGCTGCTCGGGCATAATATCAATGAATTGTCCTGCATTCTGGAGAAAACAATATCCGAACTGAAAAGCGCGAATAATGAACTGCAAAGAGATATTGAAAGAAAAAATAAAGTGGACGAGATGCGGAAAGAATTTCTATCCAATGTGTCTCATGAGCTGAAAACGCCGATTGCATTGATTCAGGGATATGCGGAAGGGCTGAAGGAAGGCGTGAACGACGACGTTGAAAGCAGGGAATTTTACTGTGACGTTATTATGGATGAAGCGGCCAAAATGAATACGATGGTGAAAAAACTACTGACGCTCAATCAGATTGAGTTCGGCAATGAAACGATTGCGATGGAGCGTTTTGATATCGTAGCGTTGATACGCAATTATATCCAGTCGTCGGAAATTCTGACAAAGCAGAAGGAAATTTCTGTCCGTATGGAAGATTATCCGCCGATTTATGTATGGGCCGATGAATTTAAAACGGAAGAAGTGTTTATGAATTACTTCACCAATGCGATTCATTATGCACTGTATGCCAAAATTATTGATGTGAGAATACGGACAGAAGAAAATAAAGTCAGGGTATCTGTTTTCAATACCGGAAATCCGATACCGGAAGAAAGCCTGCCGCATTTGTGGGAGAAATTCTATAAAGTGGATAAAGCCAGAACGCGGGAATATGGCGGAAGCGGAATCGGCTTATCCATCGTCAAGGCAATTATGGAATCCATGAATCAGGAATATGGCATCCGTAATTATGATAATGGCGTGGAATTCTGGTATGAGCTTGAACTTGCATCGCCCCTTGATGGTGTCTCTCACCTGTCTGGAAATTCTGAAATAAATAATTTGTCATAAGGCAGATTTTAGAGTATAATGTACAGGAAAATATAGATATAGGAGAATGTGTTCCGGTGAAAAAGATTAAATTTTTATTATGTGGGTTAGGGATTGCCTGTATTGTAACAGGATGTGGAAGAACGGTAGAGCTGACGGAAGAGGAAAATGAAATTATTACCGAATATGCGGTCGGTCTGTTGTTAAAGTATGATAAATATTATAATAATCACCTGGTAGAGCTGACGGAAGAGACGGATACTGCGGAAACGCAGCCGGAGGAAGAAGAGCCGCTTCCGGAGGAAAACAATGATACAGAAGAGACTGAAGTTGCGGATACACCGGTAGTTGACGTTGCGGAAGAAGAGCCGCAGGCTTCTTCGATTGAAGAATTCTATGGAATAGAAGGAATTGGTTTTCAGTATTCCGGATATGAACTGCAGAATGAATACCCGCAAGTGACGGAAGACAGCACAGAACTTGCATTCGCAATGGAAGCGACAAGCGGTATGAAACTGCTTGTATTGAAATTTCAGGTTGTGAGCCTGAACGGCGTCGATACGGAGCTTAATATGATGAACTATGGAACAAAAGTCAGGGTTTCTGTAAATGGAGAGTCGCCTAAGAGCGCGCTTTCTACGATGCTGTTGAATGATTTGCAGACCTATAAGGGAATCATTGGACCGGCAGGTCCGGTGGAACTGGCAGCCGTTGTCGAAGTTCCGGACGGAACAAATGTAGAAAGTTTATCCATCATTTTAAGAAATGACACCGATAAAGCAACTCTGGTTTTGCAGTAAAAACGGGCGTTTCCGACATATTTCAAAAAAAAATAAAAAATTTGGAAAATTTATTAAAAATTCTGTTGACAATGTAGTTTTATGATGATATACTCTAATTCGTTGCTGAGGGAAACAGACACACAGTAACAGAACCGACCGGCAGAAGCCGGAGCGGAGCACCTTGACAAATGAACAGTAATG
>CAJTRK010000018.1:0-63477 GCA_910578475.1 uncultured Lachnospiraceae bacterium
AAAAATCTACGAATAAATTTTTGGCCCATCGAGCCATGCAACATTTTTATACAAAGAGTTGCATCGCATGGAAGCACCCTGGGCAGTCGGGGGAAGCAGGGAGGTTTTAGTATGTTAAGACTGACAGTAGGGCCGGAAGATTATCTGATGATTGGCGACGATATTAAGATTGTTTTTCTTGGCGGCAGCAAGAATCACACGCGAATCATGTTGGATATACCGAAGGAGTTAAATGTTGTCCGGAGCAAGGCGGTGGAAAAACATGCGGAAAATCCGGAAAAAAAAGCGGAGCTGCCTCATTATCATGCGGTTCCGGATTTGCCGGAGAAATATCGGAGAAAGAGGGCGGCCGTAAATGATAAGACTGGAAGAAAATTAAAAAATGACAACTGATATAAGATAACTGATACAAGATATTTACAGTATCAATAAAAGATTGGAGTTGTCTGCTTTGATAATAACCCGAAGCTATCCTGGGGGCTTTGGGTTCATTATAAAAACTTATTTCAAAAACGCCGCAAAAGGATTTGCGGCAGCAAAAACAAGGAGGTAATTTTATGGTAGTACAACACAACATTACAGCGATGAACTCTAACAGAATGCTCGGCCTTACAACAAGCGCACAGGCAAAATCGACGGAGAGATTATCATCCGGTTATAAGATTAACCGTGCGGCGGACGATGCGGCCGGACTCGCGATTTCCGAGAAAATGAGACGTCAGATAAGAGGTCTTACACAGGCTTCCGCAAATGCACAGGATGGTATCTCTACCGTGCAGACGGCAGAAGGCGCGCTGGCGGAAGTGCAGGATATGTTACAGAGAATGAACGAGCTGGCTGTCAAGGGTGAGAACGGCACATTGACAACAACAGACCGGGCATCCATTCAGGCTGAGATAAGTCAGTTAATGAGTGAAATTGACCGTGTTCAGAGCACGACGACTTTCAATGAAATGAATCTGTTGGACGGTTCTTTCATCAAAGGCCTTCAGGTTGGTGCGGAAGCGGGCCAGCATATCGTTGTCAGCATCGCTAACATGAGTATGGTTGGTCTTGCGACCAACATTGACAGTAAGCTGTATACGGCGGTTACTTTCAGAGGTTTAACGGCAGGCCAGATTACAGGCACACTGTCAACATACAAGATGGATACGGCATTAGCAAGCAAGGGCGTAAATGCAATGATTGGTACGATGACGGAGGACACTGTAAATACATTCACAAACCTCAGGGATGGAAAATACAACAGCGTGACGCTCGATAAGGATATGGCGATTGCGGTTATGAATACCTTTATGAAGCTCGTTCCGGGCGATGCAACGACCGTTGCTTCGGCAAAAGATTTCAACTCCCTGAACGCGTTTATCAAGGGCGCATTATCCTTAGTGTCTCAGCAGCGTTCCGACCTCGGTGCAATTCAGAACAGACTGGAGCATACGATTAATAACCTGGATAACATTGTCGAGAACACCACGTCTGCGGAATCTGCGATTCGTGATACGGATATCGCTACCGAGATGGTGAAATACTCGAATAACGGTATTTTGCAGCAGGCCGGTACGTCCATGCTTTCCCAGGCAAATCAGGGCAATCAGCTGGCGTTGTCGCTGCTCGGTTAAGGTTACCGTCGGTCTTCCAAAAGTATATCATATTGAAACAGCCGCATTCCCGAAATGGGATGCGGCTGTTTTCATAGAGCATTCTCTTTTAACAATGCGAAAAATTCATCTTCCGGCATCGGTTGTGCATAGTAATATCCCTGTACCTGGTCACAGCCGATGCTTTGCAGTAAATCGATTTGCGCCTTTGACTCAACGCCTTCGGCCAGAAGACCGAGTTCTAATTTATCCGACATGGAAACGACCTGTTCCAGAATCAGCTTTCCCTTATCGGAGACCATCATATTTTCCATAAATTTCCGGTCCAGCTTAATGACGTCAAAAGGCGTTTCCAGAAGAATGTTCAGGGAAGAGTAGCCGCTTCCGAAATCATCCATTAACAGCGTAAAACCTTCTTCCTTGAGTTGGAAAGCTTTTTTGCTTACCTGCTGGCTGTCGGCGGTTTCGGTGATTTCCAGTTCGAGAAGATTTCTTGCGATTCCGCTTTGGGCAATCAGGCCGGAAAGCACATGAATACACTCGTTATCGCGCAGATGAACGCGGGATACGTTGACGGAGACCGGGCAGGCGTTTATACCGGCGTCTTGACATTTTTTAATAAAATGACACGCCCTTTCCCAGATATAATAATCAACTTTTTTAATAAAACCGTTTTCCTCGATAACGGGAATGAACTGGTCCGGATAAATCATGCCGCGTCTGGGATGATACCACCGGACGAGCGCTTCCGCGCCGATAATTTTATTTTGGGAAATGCTGTATTTGGGCTGGAGATACATCTGGAACTGGTTTTCGGCGATGGCTGTTTCCATGTTTTCTTCAATAAATTTTCTGTTATACAGCGTTTCCTTAAATTGCTCTTTATAGAAAAGAATATTTGTAAGGATATTATTTTTGGCCGCTCTTCTTGCCATAGCGGCGCGGTCCTCCATCTGCCGCATTTCCGTTGCTCCCTCTTCAACCGAGTAGACGCCGAACGTAATGTGCAGCTTTACATCTTTAAAACAGTTGATATTTTGGTCGATTTGCCGGATGAACTCTAAAAGTTCCCCGTCGTTTTCATATTCTGTAACGACCATAAATACATCGCTGCGCAGATTAATAAAATATTGTTCGGGATGGCATAGTTCTTTGAGCTGCCTGTTGATGAAATCCAGAATTTCATCGCCGAATTTTTCTCCGTACAGGTCGTTGATAATTTTAAATTTGGAAATATCAAATTGAATAAAACCGATTTCTTTTGTAGAAGAAAGCAGAAGATTATTGACATTTCTGCGAAAACATTTCAAACGGGCAAGCCCCTTTAGAATGCTTTGCATTTCGTCCGTTTTCGGAAGGTCTTCCGGAGAAATCGTACTTTCCGTCTTATCTTTGAGAATATCCGCAAGCATTTCTTCCAGAATATCGATGCTGGCGTCCAGCGCATTGGGACATTTTTGAAGAATCAGGCCTTCTTTGCGGATAACGGCCAATTCTTCCGGCTTGGAAATATCTTTGCCGAGAATATCCCGGCAGTTGACGGCGCCTCCCATTTTTTCCGTAAAGCGTCGGATGAATTCATCGGTTTTCTGATTACCGTATACCTCCAGTTCCCGGTCCTGCGAATCGTAGAAACCGAGCGCCATGCCCAGTATCAGCAGCGATGCGGTAATACATCCGCATGTTCCGCCCTGGCGCATTCCGCCGCCGAAACAGGAGCTTATTTTGAATGCGGTTTTTAAATCCAGTCCAAAGTCTTCCGCGAAGGAGCCGAACAGAGCCTGAGAACAATGATATTGCTGATTCAGGAGCTGTACGGCTTTTCCTTTATGTGTCATGATATTCCTCCGTTAAAAATAAGGTGTATTGATATTCTAGCACACAAAGGCGGGAATGGGAAGTGGAAGCCGTCGGAGCGATGCCGCCCAAACGATGGTTCTAGCGGAGTTTTTCGCGGATTTGTTCCCGGCGGCAGACTTCCAGTTTATCAAAAATATTGGAGATATGTTTTTTGACTGTCGTTTCGGAAATATTCAGTTCCGCGGCAATTTCGCCGTTGCTTTTGCCCTGTTCAATGAGAAGCGCCAGCTCCGCCTCCCTGTTGGTGAGACCCAGTCTGCGGTAGGCTTCGTAAGCTTCCGATGCCGTTGTATAGTTCCGTTCTGCGGGAGGAACTGCAGGGAGGGACGCTTCCGGCTTTTGTGCCGGAGACAGCCTCCTGTTCCGGTGTTTTGCCGGGTTCGATGGAAAAAATAACCCACAGACAGATGCCGTACAGAAGGGCGGCAGCTTAAGGAGATTTCTCTTAATAAATGTTCCTGTTTCAGCTCTGTTGACAGGAGAAGGAAAAGAAGGATAAATGTCTGGATATAGCTTGCCAGAACTGTTTCAAATCAAACAATTCTTTCAGGTCAAAGTGTAATAAAATTGATAAAATGACAAGATATACGAAAACAGAAGCTGCTTTTGTGATATTTTTCATGATATACTAACCATCCATTCCTGCTCAGCCCGCGATAGTCCGGCTTAGCGGATTTCATTTTTTTCCTGTAAAATTTCATCTTCCGATTCCGGCATAAATTCGATGATACGCACCTGTAAGATGGATTTGATGGGGAGCAGCAGAAGCGCCAGTGCGGCTCCGTAAATAAAGCACAGCAGGGTAACGGATAAGGCAGGGCCAAGAGACCACGGCGTATCCAGCGCATGGAGCACCATAAGCGAGGAGGTCAGAAACAGGAAGAGGCCGCTGCACAGGAATGTCCGTACCATCATATCGACCGCTTCCGAAGCCCGTTTGAGTTCGATTAGGCTGCTGTCTTTTTTTTGCCGAGCGCAATATGGAAAGCATTGTTGAAATCCCTGAACAGACCGGATGAAATCAGAATCGGGATGCTGAGGAGCAAAATCAGAAGCAAGCTCGGCCAGCTCATGAAATTTTGGAGAGATACCGAATAAGTCAGGATGACCGTTACGAGAATGACTGCAAGAATGGAAATAAAATACATAGAATGCCTCCTTCTAATCCGTGTGGACTCGTTATTCATGGTCACCGTGGAGCGGGAGCCGGGCGGGATATCGTTTCTCTGGCGGCGGCCCTGGAAAACCGTCGGCACTTAGCGAAAAAGCGGCGTAATGCTGCTTTTGAGCTTAGTACCGCTACTGGTTTTCGCGGAGCGGGAGCGTGCCGCCAAAGAGAACGATATCCCGCCCGGCTCCCGCTCCACGGTGACCGGTTTTTTGTTTATAGTATAACCATAGTATCATCATAAATGAAAGGCCTGAAAAACACCATACTTCTTTCGGTAGTATTTTGGTAGTAGGCGTCTGCTGTACCCGGTCCGGATTTTCCCATACCGCGGCCGGGTGGTTTTGCGGCAGGGGTTACACCGTGTACAGAGGGTAGACAAATTACAATAAAAAAGGTATACTTAACACAGGTTTGCAATAGCATCAAATGGGGATAGGAGAGATAAGCGGTATGGAGTACGGATCGGTTCCTTTTGAAAAGAGAATCAGGGAAAATATTAAAAACTATGCGATGGATAATCTGTATCCGGTGGACTCGCTGAGGGAACATTTGAAATCGCTTTCGGCAATGACGGGGGCGGAGCTTCTGTTGACGGACCGGCATGGGGAAAAGGTTGTTTCCGTCGGAAACTTTGCCGGATTTTTGCCGGATGTAGTCGGAAATCCCGGAAAGAAGGTGCGGGTCTGCAACAGGACGATTGCGCATCTTTATGTGAAGATGGAAGGCGTGGAAGCAGGCAAAGAGCAGCTTGTGGAAGAGATGCTGGATGCGGAAGTAAAGATGTTCTCCTGTCTCGGCGAAGAGGCGTACAGACACAGAGAATATGCAATTTATATGGATGAACTGGAAGAGAGACTGGGTGAAAAGCATGTTCAGACAGTGAACGGGGAGATGAAAGACGCGCTGACCGGCGTATATCATAAATTCTATTTTGAGGAGCGTATGCGGGCGATGGATGCTTCGGAAGTCGTTCCGGTAGCTGTTATCAATGCCAACATCAATGACTGGAAATACGTCAATGACCATTTCGGGGACGAAGAGAGTGACCGCCTGATTAAAACGATTGCAGGATTTCTGCAAAAGGAGGCAAAGGCGGATTATGAGGTCGGCCGCGTAGACGGTGACGTGTTCATTGTTTTAATACCGATGGCGGATGACGGAGAGGCGGAGGATTACTGCCGCAGAGTGCAGGCGGACTGCCTCGCGTTTGAAGACGACAAACTGGCGCCTTCCGTAGCCTGCGGCATTGTTTATAAAACGAATGTGGAAGAAAAAATAGCGGATAAGCTGCCGGATGCGGAATATGAAATGTTCGACAATAAGTTTGAGATAAAGAACGCGCCCGGTTACCGGGAGCGGCTGGAAAAAGGGAAATAAAGGAATGCCGGGCCACAGCGCCCGGTATTATTATGCGGTGAAATGGCAATTCTAAAAAAAGTATTAAATTCTATTTTTTGGGAGATGATAAGAAAATAAGAGGAAATATTAGAAAATAAGAGATAATTATATGAAAATAATAGAAATATCACTTTGTTTAAGTTTGCAAAGT
Organism: uncultured Lachnospiraceae bacterium; assembly: GCA_910578475.1. GTDB lineage: Bacteria > Bacillota > Clostridia > Lachnospirales > Lachnospiraceae > UBA3282. Next base: position 6,179 of record CAJTRK010000018.1, read on the forward strand.
AATAGTGATAAAACTAATATATGCTTAGCGATTAGCACTCGACACAAATGAGTGCTAACAGAATAACAAATGGACGGCAGGCGCATAAAAATATAGAAGGGCGTTTGTTGCAAGAGGAAAAGGAACATTATATTAAGGAGGCAGAAAATATGAAATTAGTACCACTTGGTGACAGAGTTGTATTGAAACAGTTAGTAGCTGAGGAGACGACCAAATCCGGCATCGTTCTTCCCGGCCAGAGCAAGGAGAAACCGCAGCAGGCAGAGGTTATTGCAGTAGGCCCCGGCGGCGTAGTGGACGGTAAGGAAGTGAAGATGGAAGTAAAGGTCGGCGACCAGGTTATCTATTCCAAATATTCCGGAACGGAAGTTAAAATTGAAGAGGAAGAATATATCATTGTAAGACAGAATGATATTCTGGCAGTATGTGAATAGCAGGAAGAACTTCTAAGGCTTGCGCCGGCGGCGTTTCGCCGGGAAGTCCTGCGGTATTGCAGAACGTGAAAAAGATATGACATGAAAACAGCATGAAATTAGGCACAAACAATAAATTCAGGAGGAAGATTTATCATGGCAAAGGAAATCAAATATGGAGCAGAAGCAAGAGCAGCTTTGGAAGCCGGCGTTAATAAACTGACCGATACGGTAAGAGTAACACTCGGACCGAAAGGACGGAACGTCGTTCTGGATAAGTCTTATGGCGCGCCGCTTATTACAAATGACGGTGTTACCATTGCAAAAGAAATCGAACTGGAAGATGCTTTCGAAAACATGGGCGCACAGCTCGTTAAAGAAGTAGCGACCAAGACAAACGATGTAGCGGGCGACGGTACGACGACGGCAACCGTTCTGGCACAGGCGATGGTCAATGCGGGAATGAAGAATCTGGCAGCAGGTGCGAATCCGATTATTTTAAGAAAAGGAATGAAGAAGGCAACGGACGTTGCGGTAGATGCGATTGCCAAAATGAGCTCCAAAGTAAACGGCAAAGAGCACATCGCAAGAGTAGCGGCGATTTCCGCAGGCGACGAAGAAGTAGGACAGCTTGTGGCGGACGCAATGGAAAAAGTATCCGGTGACGGCGTTATTACAATCGAAGAGAGCAAGACCATGCTGACCGAATTGGACCTGGTAGAAGGTATGCAGTTCGACAGAGGATATATCTCCGCTTACATGGCAACCGATATGGATAAGATGGAAGCGACACTGGAAAATCCGTATATTCTGATTACGGATAAGAAGATTTCCAATATTCAGGAGATTCTTCCGATTCTGGAGCAGATTGTACAGTCCGGCGCAAAACTGCTGATTATTGCGGAAGACGTGGAAGGTGAAGCGCTGACAACACTGATTGTCAACAAACTGCGCGGCACATTCAATGTTGTAGCCGTAAAAGCGCCCGGTTATGGTGACAGAAGAAAAGCGATGTTAGAGGATATTGCGATTCTGACAGGCGGTCAGGTTATCAGTTCTGAACTCGGTCTGGAACTGAAAGATGCGACGATGGAGCAGCTTGGACGTGCGAAATCCGTTAAGATTCAGAAAGAAAACACCGTTATCGTTGACGGCGAAGGCGATAAAGCGGCAATCGAAGCAAGAATCGGACAGATTAGAAAACAGATTGAAGAAACAACATCCGATTTTGATAAAGAGAAACTGCAGGAGCGTCTTGCGAAACTGGCGGGCGGCGTTGCCGTAATCCGTGTCGGCGCTGCGACGGAAACGGAAATGAAGGAAGCGAAGCTTCGTCTGGAAGATGCCCTTGCGGCGACGAGAGCGGCTGCGGAAGAAGGCATTATCGCAGGCGGCGGTTCCGCATATATCCACGCATCCAAAGAAGTTTCCAAGCTGGCGGACACACTGGAAGGCGACGAAAAGACAGGTGCGCAGATTGTATTGAAGGCGCTGGAATCTCCTTTGTATCATATCGTAGCCAATGCGGGACTGGAAGGCTCCGTTATCATCAGCAAGGTAAGAGAGTCCAATGTCGGAATCGGATTCGATGCGTTGAAAGAGGAATATGTTGATATGGTAGAAGCAGGCATCCTGGACCCGGCAAAGGTTTCCAGAAGCGCATTGCAGAACGCGACAAGCGTTGCATCCACACTTCTTACAACGGAGTCGGTCGTTGCGAATATCAAAGAAGCAGAGCCTGCAATGCCTGCAGGCGGCGCCGGAATGGGCGGAATGATGTAAAAATTTAAATTTGCTTCGCAAATTAAAAATGTGGTTTATGATATATAAAAGGGACACAGATATTTTCTGTGTCCCCCTTTTTGTTATGAAAACATCATTTATTTCTTTTTCAGATGATGGTCAATACGATTGTAAAGGAAGCTGATGACGAAGCACAGGAGACCGCAGACGAAGAAGCTGACTGCATTTTCAAGGGTGCTGTCGTACCGGATATCTAACATGATTAATTTCACGACACTGACCATGGAAAGAATCAGGCCGTACAACCGAAACGTGACGGTATTTTTATAAAAACCGATAACGATGCTCAGGATAGCGAACAGCAGAAGGCTGATGCTGATAAGATAGCTGGCGACTTCGTAGGAATGGAGAATGCAGAGCATCAGCAGCGTGTATTTCAGGGCGATATAATATCCTGCGCGGGCGTTCTTTTGCAGAATATTGGCAGAATGAACGGTGAACAGCAGTACGGTTATCAGAATGACCGGAATCTGCCAGAATGTGTAGAATAAAAACAGACAGCCCATAAGCATCAACAGCCCGTTGATGATATATGTCATGATTTCGATGGGCTTTTCGCTGCCAAGATATTGAAATTTTGACAGTGCAAGATGCAGCGCGGAGATGACAAAAAATGTAACCAGTTCCGCTCTTGTCGAGATGCGGCTGAAATCGTTTAACTGAAAGAAAGTATAGCTGCAGTCATATACGATAAACATGGCAGCAAGCGTCACCGTGAGATAGCCGGCGAGTCTGAAGGGCAGGCCATCCGTTCTGGAGCCAAAATACCAGAATACGGCATAGGACAGAAGAATCATGATGAGATGTTCCGGGCTGTCTGCCAGCGGCAGAAAGGCGAACAGGAAAGCGATGCCCGCATAAAGATAAGTCTTTTCCTTTTTCAATCCGCCGTAGAACAGGAACGGAAGGACCGTAAGGTACGCATAGAGATGGCGGCTGATGAAAATACTGTGATAGCAGGCGGTCCAGATAAGAAAAAAGGCAAAGAGCTTTGAAACGATTCCGTACGCCGCGTTCTTTTTGGTGATATAGAATAATAAAAGAATGGATAAACTATAAATGAGAGCGAGGAAAACATCCTCCGGCCAGTCCGTCAAATGATTGAGCAGACCGATGAAAAGGCAGGACGCGGCAATCGTCAGAAGCTGGAAAGTGATGCCGTTTCCATTGTTTTCCCGATAGAAGAGGACGTATTCCAGCAAAAGAAATAACAGGAGCAAAATCACGGATATGGTCTGAGGCGTCGTTGATACCGGATGGGAAAACGATTCCAGAAAGAGAATGCCGGATGTCAGCACGAATACATTCAGAAGCCTGAAAATATGGTTGTGCAGATTGCTTTGGAAAACTCTTTTTTGGGCAGCAGGGGACGGGGAATCTGACTCGGCATTCCGGCGCGGGAGAGGGAACCGGGCCGCATTTGAAAAAACGAAAGCGGAAATAAAATAGAAGACTGTCAGTACAAGAAATTTGACCGCATCGGCGTCGTAAACGCAGAGAGAAGTCCCGAGAATCGTGGCAATCAGAATGCCAAGTTGTCCGATGATATGAAAAATAAGGCTTTTTAATCTGGAAAGATATCTGACAAAAACAGCCCATACCAGAATCAGCGCATACAAAATCATATCGCCGAATACTTTGAAGTACAGGTCGCTCAACAACAGGGATATGTACAGGGAGCCGACACCGCAGCCGATGACTGCAATATAGAACTTATTTGCCGGATTTTTGCCGGACAGAATAAATCCTGCGGACAGGAGTCCGAAACTGAGGATATACAGCCCGGCCAGTTTCATCGCGTCGGTCAGATAGGGAAGCATGAGTGTGGCAAAGATAATCAGGCTGATAAATATCAGCACAGAGGCAAATATGCCCATAAAACTTTTGCCGAAAAGCTTTTCGTAGTCTTGGCGGGGGATATCCCGGGAAACGGGGCCAGGTGTCGGATAATGCCCGACAGCCTGAGTCTGGAACGCGGCATGCTGCGGATAGGTTCCGGGTGGCGGATAGGCTCCGGGCATTGTTTCTGCCTGCGGCCTTCCGGCTTCGGCATATGCCGCCGGTACAGCCGTACGCTGTGTCTGCCGGTCTTTCAGCATCCGGAATTGTTGATTCATGTATTTCAGCTCGGTTTCCAGATAAAAGATTTTTTCCTGGCAGAGCGATTTGCTTTCCGGCGACTGTTCGCTGTGGGAACACTGATAGATAAGGTCGTTCAGTTTTTTGCGCGTACGCAGTAATTCGTTTTCGAAATTTAAAAGGTCTATTTCATTTTGATTCATAGGATATAAGCCTTTCGTGAGTTTTGCATATAATATATAGTAATGAAGGATAAAAAGAGTGCGCTTTTTCTTAAAATGTTATCATTGATGCCCGATACCGTCAAGAAAATTGACGTGTCAGAGGGTACGGGTGTGTCAAATTTTTGACACTATTTATATTGACTAAGCAGGGCGGTTCATGTATTCTTTAAATATCACTCAAAAATGAACAGCAGAAAACAGAACAAAGCGGCTGGTGAGATTATGGCGACAGAAGAAAAGAAAGAAGTTGTCTTTGATGACGGAAGAATTGAATCAATAGAGGAATTTCAGAGTCCTGAAGCGCTGTATCAGGAACTGATTGCCCGCGTGCGGAAATATCACCCTTCGGATGATATTTCTTTGATTGAAAAAGCGTACGCGGTAGCATATGAAGCGCATAAAGACCAGGTTCGCAAATCCGGAGAGCCTTATATTATTCATCCGCTGTGTGTGGCGATTGTACTGGCGGATTTAGAGCTTGACAAGGAGACGATTGTTGCGGGTCTTCTGCATGATGTAGTGGAGGATACGCCGATAACGGACGAGGAAATCGCGGCGAAATTCGGCGTGGATGTGGCGCTGATTGTTGACGGCGTTACGAAGCTGGATAAACTGAGTTTTCACGGGGAACCGGGCAGCGATAAAGATGCGGAGAAACTGGAAAGACAGGCCGAAAATCTGCGGAAAATGTTTCTGGCGATGGCGAAGGATATCCGCGTCATTTTAATCAAACTGGCCGACAGGCTGCATAACATGAGGACTTTACAGTATCGTAAGGTGGAGAAGCAGCAGGAGGTCGCAAGAGAAACACTGGATATTTATTCACCGATTGCACAGCGGCTTGGTATTTCCAAGATTAAAGTGGAATTGGATGACCTTTCTTTGAAATATCTGGAACCGGAAGCCTATTATGAGCTGGTGGATACGATTGCGGTCCGCAAGAGTGTGCGGGAAAAATATATTCAGACAATCGTAGACGAAGTGGGCGAGCATATTGCGCGCGCCGGCATCAAGGCTCAGATAGACGGCCGCATCAAGCATTTTTTCAGCATTTACAAAAAAATGAAAAATCAGAATAAGACCATAGACCAGATTTATGATTTATTCGCGGTGCGTATCATCGTGGACACAGTCATGGACTGCTATGCGGCGCTCGGCGTGATTCATGAGATGTACAAACCGATTCCGGGAAGGTTTAAAGATTATATTGCCGTTCCGAAGGCCAATATGTATCAGTCTCTTCATACGACGCTGATTGGTTCTTCCGGACAGCCTTTTGAAATACAGATTCGTACTTATGAGATGCACAAGGCGGCTGAGTACGGTATTGCCGCGCATTGGAAATATAAGGAAGCATCCGACGGCAAGAAGGTGGAAGCACAGGAGGAGGAAAAGCTTGTCTGGCTGCGGCAGATATTGGAATGGCAGCAGACGGCGGAAGACAACAAAGAATTTATGAAGCTCTTAAAGAGCGATTTGAATCTTTTTTCCGACCATGTATACTGCTTTACGCCGACCGGAGACGTCAAAAATCTTCCGGCGGGTTCGACGCCGATTGATTTCGCGTACAGCATTCACAGCGCGGTCGGCAATAAAATGATTGGCGCAAGAGTGAACGGCAAGCTTGTGACCATTGATTATGAAATTAAAAACGGTGACAGGATTGAAATCCTGACATCCCAAAATTCCAAAGGACCGAGCCGGGACTGGCTGAATCTGGTAAAGAGCACGCAGGCAAAAAATAAGATTAATCAGTGGTTTAAACAGGAATTAAAAGAGGATAATATTGTTAAGGGAAGAGAACTTCTTTTAAATTACTGTAAAGCCAAGTCTGTTAATACACAGGATATCCTGATTCCCCGATATGAAGAAGCCATTATGAAAAAATATGGTTTCCGGGACTGGGACTCCGTTCTTGCGGCGGTGGGACATGGCGGCCTGAAGGAAGGCCAGATTATCAACCGGATGCAGGAACAGTATGATATCGACCATAAAAAAGAGATTTCCGATGAGGAAGTGCTGGCAGAGGTAAAGGAAAATGCGCAGCATAGCCGGATGCAGCCGAGAAAAGGCACGAGCAGTATTGTCGTGAAAGGAATTCATGATGTTGCGGTGCGGTTTTCCAAATGCTGCAGTCCCGTGCCGGGAGATGAAATCGTCGGTTTTGTCACGAGGGGACGCGGCGTTTCCATTCACCGGACGGATTGTATTAACATTCTGAATCTGCCGGAAATCGAATGCGTCAGGCTGATTGATGCGGAGTGGCAGCAGGAGGCGGCGGATAACGGGGACGAGAAATATCTGGCGGAAATCAGCATTTATGCCAATAACAGGAACGGCCTTCTGGCGGATGTTTCCAGAGCGCTGACGGAGAAAGATATTGATATTATTGCATTGAATACGCGGATTAATAAGCAGGGAACCGCTACGATTACGGTCAGCTTTGAAATTCGAAGCAGGGAAGAACTGAACCGGATAATCGATAAAATAAGAACGATAGACAGCGTTATTGATATCGAAAGAACGACGGGATAAGAGTGTGAGAAGAACTTCTAAAGACTTGCGCCAATGGGCGATTCGTCAAGAAGTTCTACGATTTGCGGCGCTGTAAGCGGCAGGACATGCAATGAAAGGAGCGTATACCGGATGGGAAATTTAAAAGTGGGCAGACTGATGCTTGGTATCTGTCAGACCAACTGCTATTTTGTTTATCAGGAAGGGGAAAAAGACGTAATCTTTTTTGACCCGGCGGATAAAGGCGATTATATTTATGAAGCGCTGAAAGAAAAAGGGTTTCAGGTGGCGGGCATTTTGCTGACGCACGGACATTTTGACCATATCTGGGGAACGAATAAACTGCGGGAGCTGTCCGGAGCGCCGATTTATGCTTATGAAGAAGAAAAAGTATTATGCGAGGATGCCTCTGTAAATGTGTCGGAGCAGGTCGGCAGGCCTTATACGGTCATACCGGACAGGTATTTAAAAGACAACGAAGAAATCACGATTGCGGGAATGACATGCAGACTGTTGGCGACGCCCGGCCATACGGTGGGAAGCTGCTGTTATTATTTTGAAGAAGACGGAATTTTAATCAGCGGAGATACGCTGTTCCAGGAATCGGTGGGAAGAACGGACCTGGCGACGGGAAGCATGAGCACGCTCGTTCGTTCCGTGAAAGAAAAACTGTTTGTTCTGCCGGACGATGTCAAAGTATATCCGGGACATGGCGAGACGACGGATATCGGCCATGAAAAAAAGTACAATCCGTTCTTATAGGTTGAAAAAGCAGAGTGAAGCGAAGTTTTAAGGAGATATGCGGTTGGAAGAAATGAGTCTTTCAGCCGCAAATTTGTGAAAGAAATAAAATGCGCCGGTTTGTCAGGCCGCAGTTTTGGAAGGGAGAATGGACGTAAACATGGCGGAACAGATATCGTCGCTTGCCCGTGAGGTCATCCGGCTGGCACATGATGGTATTCTCATCAATATGCGTTTTCTGGATGTGGCGCTCGATAAATTAAAGCTGGAAGAGCGGGAAGGGATGGGCGCGTTTGTCTTTGACGGAAGTATGCTCTATTATGACCCGGCGCTTTTGCTGACCCGGTATCGGAAAGAGCCTCATTTTGCGGTACGGCTTTATCTGCATGTGCTTTTGCATTGTATTTTTTACCATAGTTATCAGACCGATAAGCTGGAGCGGGAACTGTGGGATTTATCGACCGATATCGCGGTGGAAAACACCATTCTGGAGATGAATCTGCATCTTGCCGCGCTGCCTTCGGACGCGGTTTTGCAGGGCAGGATGGATATTCTGAAAAAACAGGCCGGCGGGCTTACGGCGGAGAAGCTTTACAGACATTTCCGGATAGAACAGCCTTCCGGCAAGGCGTTGAAAGAGTGGCGTGAACTGTGCCATTATGACGAGCATCTGTACTGGGACAGGAAAGAAGAACTGACGCTCTCCGGAGAGGAGTGGCGCAAGGTCAGCGAGCGAGTAAAGGCCGATTTGAAATCTTTTTCCAAAGATAAAAACAACGCGCAGAGCATGGAAGAAAATCTGAAAGAGGCCACGCGGGAAAAATATGATTACAGCGATTTCCTGCGGCGTTTTATGACGATGGGGGAAACGATACAGGTCAACGACGACGAATTCGATTATATTTATTACACTTATGGTCTTTCGCATTATGGCAATATGCCGCTCGTAGAGCCGTTGGAATATAAGGATGCCAATAAAATCAAAGATTTCGTGATTGCGGTCGATACGTCGGCGTCCTGCCGCGGAGAACTGGTACAGGCTTTTCTCAGTAAAACTTACCGGATAATGCAGCAGAAAGAAAATTTTTTCCGAAAAATCAATGTGCATATCATTCAGTGTGACAATGAAGTGCAGAGCGATACGAAAATAACCTGTCCGGAAGAGTTCGAAGAGTTCATGAAGGACGGCAGACTGCGGGGGTTCGGGTCTACGGATTTCAGGCCGGTATTTCAATATGTGGAAGCATTACAGGAGGCCGGGGAGTTTGAAGAGCTGAAAGGACTGTTGTATTTTACGGACGGATACGGTATCTATCCGGAACGGATGCCGGAATACGATACGGCGTTTGTTTTTCTGCGGGAAGATGGAGAAGCGCCGGAAGTGCCGCCCTGGGCGATAAAAATCGTGTTAAATGAAGAACAGGTCGGGCAGGGATTGAGCGCTGACGAAACGGATATGGATGAGAATGGAGAAGCAGAATGTTAAATATTAAACAAGCCAAAGAATATATCAAGGATTCCGTGAAACTGTATTTGAAAAAAGATGAAGACGGGGAATACCGGATTCCGGTCGTCAGGCAGCGGCCGATTTTTCTGTTGGGTGCGCCGGGCATCGGTAAAACCGCGGTTATGGAACAGATTGCGCAGGAACTCGGCATCGCGCTTGTCTCTTATTCCATGACGCACCATACGAGACAGTCGGCCCTGGGGCTTCCGTTTATCGCCCATAAGGAATATGACGGACTTACCTATGATGTCTCGGAATACACCATGAGCGAAATCATCGCGTCGGTCTATGATGTGATGCAGAACAGCGGCATCAAAGAAGGAATCTTGTTTCTGGATGAGATTAACTGCGTATCGGAGACGCTCGCGCCTTCCATGCTGCAGTTTCTCCAGTATAAGGTATTCGGCCGTCATAAAGTGCCGGAAGGATGGGTCATCGTTACGGCGGGCAATCCGCCGGAATACAATAAATCGGTGCGTGAATTTGACGTGGTTACGTTAGACCGGATGAAGATTCTGGAAGTGGAAGCGGATTATGGCGTCTGGAAGGAATATGCAAGAAACAGAAATCTCCATACGGCTATTCTGAATTATCTGGATTTGAAAAAAGAAGATTTTTATCAGGTCGGAACGACCGTGCGGGGCAAAAATTATATTACGGCAAGAGGATGGGAAGATTTGTCGGAGATGATACTGCTCTACGAAGAGGAAGGCATGAAAGTGGAAGAAACGCTGGTAGAACAGTATTTGCGCAATCCGCGGGTGGTCAAAGAGTTTACCGCTTATTATGACCTGTATCAGAAATATAAAAAGGATTATCGGATAGAAGATATTTTGGCGGGAAAAAGTCCTGCGGGCGCGGGAGAAAAAGCGAGAAAAGCGGATTTCGACGAGCGGCTTTCCCTGATGGGAATGCTCATTGACCATGTACAGCGCGACATCCGGGAGAACATGGAAAAACTCGATTATTTAAGCGGGCTTCTCGTGCATATGAAGGCGCTGCGGAACGCGGCGGAACAGGAGACCGGCGGGACGGCCGACGGACAGTCTGGAACGGAAGAAGGCGTGCAGAGCCGGCCGGGCGGGACGGTGCGCGCGCTGTTGGAAAAACAGCTCGCGGGCAGACAGAAGGGCATGGAAGCTTTACAGAAGGCAGGCTCTCTGTCCGAAAGAGAAAAAAGAAAGCAGCGGAAGGTTATCCGTTTTCTGCAGGACTGCGAGCGGGAACTCCGCCTGCAGGATGTTCCCGATGCCCATGCGGCGGTTGGGCTTTTGAAAACGCGGTATGACGAAGAAGTCACTTCTTACAGAAAGGAAACGGAAGAGGTCGGGAAGGAACTGCATTATCTGTTTGCCTTCGTGGAAGACTCCTTCGGCGCGGGAAATGAAATGCTGATTCTGTTGACGGAGTGCACCGTGAATCAGGACAGCGCGAAATTTATCAGCATGTACGGCTGTGAAGATTACAGGAAGCATCATGAAGAAATGATGGTGTCCGAAAGGAGCGATTTGCTGATGCAGCAGATTGATTTGGTCTTATGAAAATGAGGGAAACAGAAACACAGCATGGCATTTTGCAGTATGAACTGCGGGAAGACGGCGTTGTTCTGACCGGTTACAGGGGAAAAGACATTACGCTTGTCCTGCCGGAGCGTCTGGAAGGAATACCGGTAACGGTTATCGGGAAAAAAGCATTTCTGGGAGCAAAAGACTTGCAGCAGCTTGTTCTTCCCGAAAGCGTTACCGCAATACAAGACTGGGCTTTCGCCTGCTGCAGCGCGCTCAGGGCGCTCGTGCTGCCGCAAAAAAAGCTCGATACGGGACAGGGAATCCTGAAAGACTGTTTCCGGTTACAGCAGATAGCGGCGGTAAGCGGGGAAGGAGATGGGATTGCTTCGATAGAGGCGCTTTCCGGCCCGGAAGCGCAGAGTTCCCGTCTGTTGGCGGCAGTTATGGGCAGTCTGGACGCCTTTTATCTGTTTGAGCCGTTGGAAGCGGGCAGCCCGGGCTGGCTGGAGCGATGGGATGCGCGGATGCTTTCCCTGCTGGCGCAGGAAGATGCGGAAGGCTTTTCCAAAATGCTTTTGTGCGGGGAAGAGGATTACGGGAGCAGGGAGAACAATCTGGATTACTATATCGAGCAACGGCGGCGTTTCAAAGTCCGGCTTGCGATGCTGCGGCTGATGAACGATATCGGCCTTGCTCCGGACGTAAAAGAAGAACTGCTCGCATATCTGCGCGCCCATACGAAAGGAGAAGCATCCGAAGAAACATGGAAGGTGGTGTTGGAAGAACACGGAGACGAGCGGGAATATTATCAGTTTTTACTGGACTGCGGCTGTATCAACGACGGGAATTTCGGCGCGGTACTGGAAGACATGGGAGAGCGCCATACGGAGATGAAAGCATTTCTGATGAATGTCCGCGGTGCACAGCCAAAGATGGAAGACGCTTTTGCGGCGCTGGCATTTGAGCTTTAAGATGATTATTTCCGGTTTTATTGCAAACTTACACAAATGTAAGGCAGGACGCCAAATTGTAAGGAAAATCGATGGAGCAGGCAGGCCTTATCTGATATCCTGATATCAACAAAGCAAAACAATCTAAAAGAAAAGGGGATATCGGATATGAAGAAAATTATTAAGGCATTGGCTATATCGGCAGGGATTTTAGTTGGGACTATCGCGGTACAGATGGCGCTGTGCGAATTATTTACCTGGCAGGCCGGAGAAACCTTCTCCAAACTGGCGCTTGGCATTGCATTCTATTATGCGGTTTTCTGTTCGCACAACGAAAGAAAGATGGAGAAACAATGTTCTCACTGATGAAAATGCCGCGCATGCGGCGGAATGAGAGGAAAAAATGATAAGACATGTTTGTATGTTCACCTTGAAAGAGGAAAATAAAGAAAAGAATATCGAGGCGTTTCTGGAAAGGGCCGAGGATTTAAGAACGCTGGAAATGATAAAGACATTTCAGGTAGTCAGAAATGTGGAAAAGACGCCGGCTTCCAATTATGACGTCGCATTGATTTTCGATTTTGATTCGACAGAAACGCTGGATGCGTATCAGAAATCACCAGAGCATGTAGCGTTTGGGGAATTTGTATACACAGTCAGAGTAGACAGAGCATGTATCGACTATGAAATCTGACAGGTGAGAAAGAGGAGAAGGAAGGAAAATCCCGCCCTGCGGATGCGGTCGTACAGGGTATCATTGCTTTGGAGGCACGCTCTCGCTCCGTGAAAGGCAGCAGCGGTACTAAGCTCAAAAGCGGCAAAGCCGCGTTTTCACTAAGTACCGGCGCCTTTCAAGGACCTCCGCCAGCAATGATACCCTGTACGACCGCATCCGCAGGGCGGGATTTTCCTTCTTTTCGCATGTATTGGAAATTTCCCCCTTGCATCCTGTCCGTTTCTGTGATACACTAGATTCTGCTTGATATAGGGAAAGGAGCGGATTTCAAATGGGAGCGTTAAGGATTGTATTGACAGTTATATATATTATCATTTGTATAGCACTCGTGATACTTGTGCTGATGCAGGAGGGAAAAACCGCAGGGCTCGGAGCCGTCAGCGGTGCAGCGGAATCATATTGGGGAAAGAATAAAGGCCGTTCAATGGAAGGAAAGCTCGTAAAGATTACGACAGGTCTGGCCGTAGGCTTCATGCTGATAGCGATTATTCTGAACCTGAATGTCTTTTAGACGATGGGAAAGCACTCTTGCAAAAGGGTGCTTTTTATGTTGTGAGCTTGCGGATGAACGAAGAAACGAACAAGGGGGCTGCTATTGAATCAGGAATTATTTGAGAAAAGAAAGAAATTAATCTGTGAACTTTTGGAAGATGAAATGTATGTGCCGTTAAAAGAAAAAGAACTTGCGGCGTTTATGCAGGTGGCCAGAGAGGACAGGGAAGCGTTCCGAAAGGTGCTGGATGCGCTTTTGCGCGAAGGAAAAGTGCAGGTTACCGCGAAAGGAAAGTATATCAAACCAGACGAACGGTTTCTGACAGGCACATTTATCGGAAATGCCAGAGGATTTGGTTTCGTGGAAATAGAAGGACGGGCAGAGGATTTATATGTTCCGGAAGGGATGGTAAACAATGCCTTTCATATGGACCGCGTGCAGGTCGAGCTGCTGCCCGGAAAAAGAGGAAAAAGACAGGAAGCGGCCGTTCGTAAAATATTGGAACGGGGTTCCCGTCAGATTGTCGGAACCTATGAGCAGTCTTCCTCTTTTGGATTTGTGATTCCGGACAACGGGAAAATCGGCACGGATATTTTTGTGGCGAAGGAACGTTCTAAAGGAGCGGCAGACGGTCATAAAGTAGTAGTGGAGCTGATAAGCTATGGTGACGAACGACATAAGCCGGAAGGAAAAGTTGTGGAAATTCTCGGCCATATCAATGACCCCGGCGTCGATATCATGTCCATTATCCGGGGATTTGACCTGCCGATGGAATTTGGCGAAAAGGTCATGAATCAGACGGAACGGATTCCGGACGGGGTTTCGGAGGCGGATATGGCGGGACGCATGGATTTGCGGGACGTGCAGATGGTGACGATAGACGGCGAAGACGCAAAGGATTTGGACGATGCGGTCAGCCTTTCCAAAGAAGGGGCGTTATATCATCTCGGCGTTCATATTGCGGATGTGTCCAATTATGTACAGGAAAATTCCGCACTGGACTGGGAAGCGGTGGAGCGGGGAACGAGCGTTTATCTCGTGGACCGGGTGATTCCCATGCTGCCGCATAAGCTGTCGAACGGTATCTGCTCGTTGAATCAGGGTGTGGACAGGCTGGCGTTAAGCTGCCTGATGACAATAGATGAAAAAGGGAACGTAACGGATTATCAGATAGCGGAAAGTGTTATTCGGGTGGACAGGAGAATGTCCTATACGAGTGTGAAGAAGATTCTGGAAGACCGGGATGAGCAGGAATGCAGGGAATATGAAAGCCTTGTTCCCATGTTTGAGCAGATGGCGGAACTAGCGTCAATTTTGCGGCAGAAAAGGCACAAACGCGGCTCCATCGATTTTGATTTCCCGGAAACAAAAATTCTCCTGGACGAGGCGGGACATCCGGCGGATATCCGGCCATATGAGCGGAATACAGCGACAAAACTCATCGAGGATTTTATGCTGATTGCCAACGAGACTGTGGCGCAGCATTTCTTCTGGCTGGAGATTCCGTTCGTATACCGTACCCACGACAATCCGGACCCGGAAAAAATCATGAAGTTATCCACGTTTCTGCATAATTTCGGCTATTATATCAAGACTTCGCGGGAAGAGATACACCCGAAGGAGATACAGAAGCTTTTGGATAAGATGGAAGGAACGCCGGAAGAAATGCTGATAAGCCGGCTGACGCTGCGGAGCATGAAACAGGCGAAATACACGGTGGAATGCAGCGGGCATTTTGGACTCGCCTGTCAGTATTACTGCCACTTCACATCTCCCATCAGGCGATATCCGGACTTGCAGATTCACCGCATCATCAAGGAGCAGCTGCGGGGCCGGCTGTCGGAAAAGAGACTGGAGCATTATCAGGAACGGCTTCCCGGGATTGCGGAGCGTTCTTCCAAAATGGAACGCCGGGCCGAAGAGGCGGAGCGGGAGACGGAAAAGCTGAAAAAAGCCGAATATATGGAAGGCCATATCGGAGAAATTTTCGAAGGGGTTATTTCCGGCATTACCAGTTGGGGCGTCTATGTGGAACTGCCGAATACGGTGGAAGGCATGATTCATGTGTCGAAACTGCCCGGCGATTATTTTGTCTATGATGAAAACACTTACGAGATGACAGGCCAGGATACCGGAAAAACGTACCGGCTCGGAGAGTCTGTCCGGGTTTGTGTGGACGGTGTGGAACGGATGACGCGGAGTGTGGATTTTTCCATTGTGGAAGAAGAGGAAGCATTGTAAGCGTTTTCCGGAAAAGGAGGGAAAAATGGCAAAGGAAGCGATGAAACTGGTTGCCAATAACAAAAAGGCATACCACGATTTTTTCATAGAAGAAAAATACGAAACAGGTCTCGCGCTGCATGGGACGGAAGTAAAGTCGCTGCGGCTCGGCAAATGCAGTATTAAGGAAGGATTTGTGCGGATTGAGAACGGGGAAGCTTTTGTCTACGGCATGAATATCAGTCCGTATGAAAAGGGGAACATTTTCAATAAAGACCCCCTGCGGCCGAAAAAACTATTGCTGCACAAAGTGGAAATCCGCAAGCTGAACGGAAAAATTTCCGAACAGGGTTACACTATCGTTCCGCTGCAAGTTTACTTTAAAGACGGAAGAGCCAAGCTGGAAATCGGCCTTGCCCGGGGGAAAAAACTCTATGACAAGCGGCAGGATATTGCAAAGAAGGACCAGCGCAGGGAGCATGAAAGGGATTTTAAGATTAGAAATTTATAAAATGATATTAAAATCGTCTGAACTATGATATACTATGATTATATAAAAGAAAAATAAGGGCCAGTCAAGGTTTCGACAGGGGTCTTGCAGCTGGAGAAGCTATCCGATAGCGAATCGTTAAATCGCAAAAATAAATATAAACGCTGAAGATAATTTAGCATACGCTGCCTAATGGCAGCTGTCCGCCTTAGTGCACCTGCACATTAAGAACCGGGCATCGACTATGCAGGAAACGACATGGGCAAAGCTTTGAGCCTGTGGGCGTATGATGAAGCTACCAAACGTACCGGGGCGTCCGCCTCCTGGTACGGGAGGGAATGAGGAGCAATCCGAAACGGCGGACTATGATAGTAGAAGGACAGGGAATGGGCTTTTGGACACGGGTTCGACTCCCGTCTGGTCCACTTGGATAAGTGCTTAAATATCCTCCTGTGAAAAATGAACACAGGACGGATTAAAACAGGAAGCATGGAGTATCCGGAAGAACGAATAAACGAACGATTTGAGAAAACTGACCGGTTGGAAAACGGATGGAAGAACCGGAACGAAAAGCGACATAGGAAATTACGATGGCAAAATGGATGGTGTCGGCAAAGAAAGCCGATTTTGCAAAGATTGCAGAGACTTTTGGAATTGACCCCGTGATTGCCCGCATTATACGAAACAGGGATATCGTTGGGGAGAAAGAAATCGATTTATTTCTACATGGGACACTGAAAGACCTGCATGAACCGCGGCTGCTTTACGACATGGAAAAAGCAGTCGTTTTTATGCTGTACGAAATAGAACAGGAGGCGTCGCTGCGCATTATCGGCGATTATGATATCGACGGTGTCTGTGCGTCTTATATTCTGCTGAGGGGGCTGCGTTTTTGCGGCGCGAAAGCGGATACGGTCATACCGCATCGGATGAAAGACGGCTATGGGCTGAACAATCACCTGATTGAAGAAGCGCACCGGGACGGCATTCGCACGATTATTACCTGCGATAACGGCATTGCGGCGGCGGAGCAGATTGCTTACGCCAAAGAACTTGGCATGAATGTTATCGTGACGGACCACCATGAAGTGCCTTACGAAGAGGCGGAAGACGGAACGAGGAAAGAGCTGCTCCCGCCGGCTGCTGCGGTTATCGACCCGAAACAGGAACGGTGCGGTTATCCGTTCGACGGTATCTGCGGTGCGGTCGTGGCCTATAAGTTTGTGCAGGTGCTGACGGAGGAATACCTGAAACGCCATGCCGGAGCGAAAGAGAGCAAAGAGGCACAGGCAGACGGCACGACCGGAAGCGGGGAAGCGGAGGCATCGGAAGCGGCGCGCCGGGAACTGTTGTCGGAACTTTTGGAGTTTGCCGCATTTGCGACGGTAGGGGATGTAATGGAGCTGCGGGACGAGAACCGTATTCTGGTGAAGTATGGACTGCAGCAGATTGCCGGCACGAAAAATCCGGGGATGAAGGCGCTTCTTGAGGTGAACGGGCTTCAGAATAAGCCTTTGTCGGCCTATCATATCGGTTTTGTGCTCGGCCCCTGTCTGAACGCTACGGGGAGACTGGATACGGCGCTTAAAGCGTTACAGATGTTTGAATGCGGCAGCTTTGCGCAGGCGGTTACGATTGCGGGGGAACTGAAAGAGCTGAATGACAGCAGGAAAGAAATGACGCGTCAGGGAACGGAGCAGGCGGCTGAGCTGATAGAGCGGGGGGCTCTCCGGGAGGACAAAGTTCTGGTCGTATATTTACCGGATTGTCACGAAAGCCTGGCGGGAATCATCGCAGGCCGGCTGAAAGAAAAATATCACAGGCCGGTGTTCGTGCTGACAAGAGGAGAAGAAGGGGTTAAAGGTTCCGGACGCTCCATTGAGACGTATCATATGTACGAAGAGATGAGCCTTTGCAAACATCTTTTTACACGGTATGGAGGGCACAGGATGGCGGCCGGCCTTTCCATGCCGGAGGAAAATGTAGAAGCGTTTCGGGAGGCTCTGAACCGGAACTGTCATCTGACCGAGGATGATTTCACGGAGAAACTGTTGATTGATGTACCGATGCCGCTGTCCTATATTCATATGGATTTTGTGAAGCAGCTGCAAGTGCTTGAGCCGTTTGGAAACGGCAACGCAAAGCCTGTTTTTGCCAGGAAAAATGTGCATGTTCTGCATGGAAGGATTCTCGGAAAAAATGAGAATGTGGGAAAATATCGGATTCAGGACGAAGAGGGAAATTATTATGACATGATTTACTTTGGAGACCTGTATGGATGGCACGATTTCCTGGAAACGGAATTTGGGAAGGAAGAACGGGCAAAGCTGTATCATGAGGGCAGTTCGAAAATCGTCATTCAGATGGTATATTATCCGGATATCAATGTATATCAGGGAAAGGAAAGCCTGCAGATTGTCATGCAGGACTATTCAAAATAAAAGCGCCCAGGCGGCAGAATGAGAGGGAATATGATACTTACAGTAACATTAAATCCGGCGGTGGACAAAACCTATACGGCGGGAGAACTAATTACGGGAAACGTGAACAGAATGCGCACAGCGATGTCTTTTCCGGGGGGAAAAGGCATTAATGTGGCGCGTGTGCTGCGACAGTACGGGCAGCGCGTATGCGCGACAGGCTTTCTTGGCGGCTATGCGGGCGATTTTATTGAGGATTCTCTGTTGGATAAGCAGGTGGAATGCCAGTTCATCCGGGTAGAGGGTGAGACGAGGAGCAACATGAATATCCTGGCGGATAACGGTTATGTGACGGAAATCCTGGAGCCGGGACCGCTCGTCGAAGAAGAACAGCTGGAACAGTTTCTCGCGCTTTACGAAACGCTGATTGAGGAATGCGAGATTGTTGTTATATCGGGAAGCATCGGAAGAGGCATACCGGAAGATATTTATAAGACGCTGATTGGAAAGGCTCGTTTTAAGGGGCTTCGGACGATGCTCGATGCGAGCGGGGAAAGCTTGCGCGCGGGAATGGAAGCCAAACCGTATTTTGTCAAACCAAATCAGAAGGAATTAGAATATATCGTCGGGCATAAACTGGTTAACAGGGAAGATGTTATCGAGGCGGCATTGAAAGTGCATGCGGGAGGTATTGCGCATGTCGTTGTATCTATGGGAAAGAATGGTTTATTGTATGTATGCAGCGGCGGTGTTGCACTCTATGCCAAAGCGGAAAATATACAGGCGGTGAACACGGTAGGATGCGGGGATTGTGTGGTGGCTTCCTATGCAATGTCCTTTATGAAAAAAGACAGAAGAGAAGAAGCGCTGCGGCGGGCGGCGGCGATTTCCGCGGCCAATGCCACAACATTGAAAAGCGCGGATGTTCCTTTTGGTACGGCGGAAGAATTGTATGAGCGCATTACGGTAGAGAAATTAAGATAAGAACACACCGAAAAAGCCTGAGAGATTCTCAGGCTTTTTCGTATTTTCTTATGAGGGGGGAGATAGTGAGTTAATCAACTATCTTGATATTATCTTAATTTGCAAATGTGTCTAAACTGTGTTTTCTTTCTAATAAAACTATAAACTTACCTTAATAAAACTATAAACTTCCATAAAGAAAATGTGAAAAGTTGAAAAAGAGTGTATTTCGTGCTATTTTATTATATGAATAAGAATGATAAGAGGTCATTAGCGGAGGTTCATCATGAGTGGATTAAAGGAATTGCTGGCGGAGTTGACATATGAGTGTATCAGAGGTACGGACGATATCGAGGTGACGGAAGTCGTTTATGATTCCAGAAAGGTGACGCAGGGGAGTCTTTTTATCTGCATTCCGGGCGCAAACGCGGACGGACATGATTTTGCCGCACAGGTGGCGGAGGCCGGAGCACGCGTTCTCGTTGTGCAAAAGGAAGTGCAGCTTCCGGAAACAGCCCAGGTGACGGTCATCCGGGTGGCGGATACGCGGTACGCGATGGCCTTTATTTCGGCGGCCTGGTTCGGTCATCCGGCAAAGAGCCTTAAAGTAATCGGGATTACCGGAACGAAGGGAAAGACGACGACGACTTATCTTATAAAGAATATATTGGAAGAGGCGGGACGCAGAGTCGGTCTGATTGGCACGATTGAGGTTATCATCGGAAAAACGCATATCCACGCCGGAAACACGACGCCAGAATCCTATCTGGTGCAGCAGTATTTCAGACAGATGGTGGATGCGGGATGCGATACGGTCGTGATGGAGGTATCGTCTCAGGGATTGATGCTTCACAGAACGCAGGGATTCGTTTTTGATTTGGGTATTTTTACCAATATTGAGCCGGACCATATCGGGCCAAACGAGCACAAGGATTTTGAGGATTATCTGACCTGTAAGGGAATGCTGTTCCGACAGTGCAGGGTGGGAATCGTCAATCGGGACGACGAACATTGGGAAAAAGTGACGGCGGGCCACACATGCCGGCTTGAGACATATGGAATTGAAAAGGATGCGGATTTAAAAGCCGAGAACTTACAGCTTCTTTCCGGCAATGGAAAATTGGGCGTCTCTTTTGATGTG
Organism: uncultured Lachnospiraceae bacterium; assembly: GCA_910578475.1. Lineage (GTDB taxonomy): Bacteria > Bacillota > Clostridia > Lachnospirales > Lachnospiraceae > UBA3282. Next base: position 26,381 of record CAJTRK010000018.1, read on the forward strand.
AAAGGTCTGATGGATTTTCACGGGGAGCTTTCCATGCCGGGCAGATTCAGCGTCTATAACGCCCTGACGGCAATCGCTGTCTGCCGGCATTTTGACGTATCGGAAGAGGCGGTTCAGAAAGCGCTTTTACAGGCGAAGGTAAAAGGGCGTATCGAACTTGTCAAAGTATCGGACGATTTTACACTGATGATTGATTATGCCCATAATGCCATGGCGCTGCAAAGTCTGCTGTCCACATTAAAGGAATATCATCCGCATCGGCTTGTCAGTGTGTTTGGCTGCGGCGGCAACCGTTCGAAACTGCGGCGGTATGAGATGGGAGAAGTCAGCGGGAAACTGGCGGACTTAACGATTATTACGTCCGATAATCCGCGGTTTGAGGAACCTCAGGATATTATAGAGGATATTAAGACCGGAATCGGCAGGACGGAAGGAAAGTATATGGAAATCTGTGACCGGAAAGAGGCAGTCGCCTATGCCATCGCGCATGGGGAACCGGGGGATATTATCGTGCTGGCCGGGAAGGGACATGAGGATTATCAGGAAATCAAAGGGGTCAAATATCCGATGGATGAACGGGAGATGATTCGGGATATTTTGGCGGATATGTCGTAATCCGGAATGAGGACATTTTTGAATGGATGAAAGTAAATTAAAAAACAGACGGTACGCGGATGTCATCGTTGAAATCTCTCACGAGAAAGTAGACCGGGCATTCCAGTATCTGATTCCGGAAGCGCTGCTTGGGCGTATCGTGCCCGGCATCCGGGTGCATGTGCCTTTCGGACAGGGAAATAAAGATATGACGGGCTATGTGGTCGAGTTGTCTGAGAAAGCGGATTATCCGGTAGAGAAAATGAAGGAAATACGCAGCATTGACGAGAAGGGAACGACGCTGGAAAGCGACCTGATTCAGACGGCGTATTGGATGAAGAGCCATTACGGTTCCACGATGATTACGGCATTAAAGACGGTGCTTCCGGTCAAACAGAAATTAAAACAGCCGGAAAGAAAGAAGATTATCAGGCGCTGCGGCCGGGAGGAAATCGAAAAAGCGCTGGAGGAATGCGAAAGAAAGCATCAGACCGCGAAAGTCCGGGTGCTGCATGCTCTTCTGGAAGAAGAAATACTGCCTTATTCGCTGCTGCGGGAAAAATTAAATGTGGCGGCCCCTACCCTGAACAGTCTGGAAAAACAGGGTATTATCGCGATAGAAAAGGAGCATTACTATCGGAATCCGGTCAAAAGGACGGAGAGGCGTGAAGAGGCCAAAAAGCTGAGCGAGGAGCAGCGTTTCATTATTGAAGATATTATAAAGGATTACCGGGCGGGCAGACCGGGAACCTGTTTGATTCACGGGATAACCGGAAGCGGTAAAACGGAAGTCTATTTGGGAATTATTGAACAAATGATTGCGATGGGAAAGCAGGCTATTATGCTGATTCCGGAAATTGCACTGACGTATCAGACGTTGCTTCGTTTCTATAAAAGATTCGGGGACCGGGTCTCCGTTATCAATTCCACCCTGTCCATGGGGGAAAAATACGACCAGACGGAACGCGCGAAGCGGGGAGAGCTGGACGTCATGATAGGGCCCCGTTCCGCTCTTTTTACGCCTTTTCCGAATCTGGGCGTCATCATTATCGATGAAGAGCATGAAAACAGCTATAAGAGCGAGTCCATGCCCAAATATCATGCGAGAGAGACTGCAATGCAGATTGCGTCGCTGAAGGGAGCCAGTGTAGTGCTCGGCTCCGCAACGCCTTCTCTGGAAGCCAGCTACCGGGCGGAAAGGGGAGAATATAAACGGTATCTGCTGAAAAAACGCCTGACGGGCGGTACGCTGCCGCAGGTATATACCGTTGATTTACGGGAAGAATTGAAAGAAGGAAACCGTTCTATTTTCAGCCGGAAGTTAAAAACGCTGATGGAGCAGCGGCTTGCGGCGGGCGAGCAGAGCATTCTTTTTCTGAACAGAAGGGGATATGCCGGTTTTATTTCCTGCCGGGCCTGCGGGCATGTCATGAAATGTCCGCACTGTGACGTTTCTCTTTCGGAACATCGGAACGGAATGCTCATTTGCCATTACTGCGGTCATGAGGAAAAAAGACCGCCGCTCTGCCCTTCCTGCGGTTCCAGGTATCTGCTTGGATTCCGTGCCGGAACGGAGCAGATAGAGGAAGCCGTTTACAGAGAATTTCCGGGCGCACGGGTATTGCGGATGGACGCGGATTCCACAAGAAGCAAAGAAAGCTATGAGAAAATTTTGTCGGCCTTTGCGGACGGGAAGGCGGATATTCTTGTGGGAACGCAGATGATAGTGAAAGGACATGATTTTCCGAATGTAACGCTCGTCGGAATCCTGGCGGCGGATATGTCGCTGAACCAGAATGATTACCGTGCGGGAGAGCGGACTTTTCAGCTGCTGACACAGGCGGCGGGCCGGGCGGGCCGGGGAACACGGCCGGGAGAAGTGGTTATCCAGACTTATCAGCCGGAGCATTACAGCATTGTTCATGCGGCCAATCAGGATTATGAAGGATTTTATCAGGAAGAAATCGTATACAGGGAATTGCTGCAATATCCGCCGGCGGCGCATATGCTTGCGATACTTGCCGTTTCCGGTGAAGAAGCGCAGGGAAGCGGTGTGCTTGGAACCTTTGCAGGGATGGTCAGGGAGCGGTACGGAAATGACAAATCGTTGTATATCATCGGTCCCGCGCAGGCTGCGGTTGCCAGAATCAATGATTTATACAGACATACCCTGTATCTGAAACATCCCGACTATGAACGGCTTGTTCAGATTAAGGATATGTTGGAAGCATACGGAAAAGAACAGGATTTCAGAAATCTGAACATTCAGTTCGATTTCAATCCGATGAATACTTATTAAGGTTCGGGCTTCAAAAGATAAAGACCTGTTTATATACTGTTTATATACTTGTTAAACGAGAAGAAAAGACAGAAAGGAAAAAGAAAATGGCGATTAGAAAAATCAGAGAATTAGGGGAGTTCGGGGATTCCGTACTGAAGAAACCGTGTAAAGACGTGAAGGAGATTACGCCGCGCGTGCAGGATTTGATTGACGATATGTTCGATACGTTATACGATGCAAACGGCGTCGGGCTTGCAGCGCCGCAGGTCGGCATTCTGAAACGAATCGTGGTAATCGATGTAACGGGAGAAGACCCGATTTTGCTGATTAATCCCAAAATTCTGGAAACGAGCGGCGAGCAGACCGGGTACGAGGGATGTTTAAGCGTGCCGGGCAAGACAGGGCGTGTGACGAGGCCCAATTATGTGAAGATGCTTGCCTATGATGAAAATCTGGAGCCTTTTGAACTCGAAGGAACGGAACTGCTTGCGCGGGCCATGCTGCATGAGATGGACCATCTGGAGGGACATCTCTATGTGGAAAAAGTAGAAGGTCCCCTGCAGAACGTGGAAGACGTAGAGGAAGAAGACGACGAAGACGAATAGAAGAAAGGCAAAGGTGATTTCATGAAAATTGTATATATGGGAACGCCGGATTTTGCGGTGGGAGCGCTGCGCGCACTGGTCGAAGCGGGACATCAGATAGCGGCGGTCGTAACGCAGCCGGATAAGCCGAAAGGACGTGGGAAAGAAATGCAGATGACGCCGGTCAAGGCGTGTGCGCTGCAATATGACATTCCGGTTTTTCAGCCTGTAAAAGTCCGGATGCCGGAAGCGGTGGAAACGCTGCGTGGATTTGGCGCGGATGTGTTTGTGGTGGCGGCGTTCGGACAGATTCTTTCCGGGGAAATTCTTTCGATGCCGCGTTATGGCTGTATCAATATCCATGCGTCGCTTTTGCCGAAATACCGTGGTTCCGCGCCGATTCAGCAGGTAATTCTGGACGGGGAAAAAGAGACCGGCATCACGATTATGCAGATGGATAAGGGCATTGACACGGGTGACATTCTGCTGCAGAGCGCTGTGCCGATTGCGGCAAAAGAAACGGGCGACAGTCTGCATGACAAACTTGCCGATACGGGCGCAAAGCTGATAGTGGAGGCACTGCGGATGCTGGAAGCAGGAGTATTGACTCCCAGAAAGCAGAATGAAGAGGAATCCTGTTATGTGAAAATGTTAGATAAATCCATGGGCAGAATCGACTGGACGCGGAGCGCGGCGCAGATAGAACGACAGGTGCGGGGCTTAAATTCCTGGCCGGGAACCTATACTTCTTTTCACGGCAAAACGCTGAAAATCTGGGAAAGCGAAGTGGCGGACAGTCCGGAGCGGTTTGTTGAAACGCAGGCCAAAACCGAAGGCGCGGATGAGAGCGGAAGCAGTTCAAAAGCGTATGGGTCGTCGTTGCCGGGAACTATCGCGTCAGTGGAAAAGGATGCTTTTTATGTATGGACGGGGGACGGTATTTTAAAAGTTACGCAGGTACAGTTAGAAGGTAAAAAGAGAATGGAAGTCAAAGCATTTTTGCCTGGTTATCAGATAAAGCCGGGGGAACGGCTGGCATAGTTTCGGTTTCCGAACGAAGGCGGCCGCCCGGATGGCGGAAAAACCACAGACTGAGAGAAAGGATTGGTATCAATATGGGATATTATGGCGGATATTACGGAATGTACTTTGACCCGACCTACTGGCTGGTCATCATCGGCGCGGTGCTCTGTATCGTGGCACAGTTTCGTGTCAGCGCGACTTTTGCCAGGTATCAAAAAATAAGAAGCGGAAGCGGCATGACAGGGGCTCAGGCGGCGCAGCGGATTCTGGCGCTTTCCGGTATTAACGATGTGCGCGTGGAGCGCATCGGCGGAAAACTGACGGACCATTATGACCCGTCTTCGAAAGTGCTTCGTCTTTCGGACTCCACCTATGCGTCAACTTCGATTGCGGCAATCGGCGTTGCGGCGCACGAGTGCGGACACGCTTTGCAGCACAACAAAGGATATGCGCCGTTACAGATTCGGACGGCGCTTGTACCGGCGGCAAATATCGGTTCCAAACTGGGTCTTCCGATTATTCTGTTGGGTGTTTTGTTTGGCATGAACCAGCTTTTTATTCAGATTGGCATCTGGGTATTTGCGCTGGCGGTGCTGTTTCAGATTGTTACGCTTCCGGTGGAGTTTAACGCGTCCGGAAGAGCGCTTCGGATGCTCGGAGACTATGGCATCATGAGCAATGATGAGACCAGAGGATGCCGCAAGGTGCTCAGCGCCGCGGCGCTCACTTATGTTGCGGCAGCGGCATCTTCCGTATTGCAGCTTCTGCGTCTCATTTTGTTATTCGGAAATAACAGCAGAAGACGGGACTAGTGTGGAAAAGATTTGCCTTTGGCAAATCTTTTCCACACCGAAGAACGCCTAAAATGCGGCGTTCTTCCCGTTGATGGTTTGTGCCGCTGCAAAGCAGCGACATGGAGGTTAGCGTGAATTTAAGAGAAATTATAATAGAAATACTGCTGGAACTGGAGCGGACGGACGGGTATGTCAATCTGCTGCTTTCGGACGTGTTGGATAAGTATGATTATCTGGAGCCGAAGGAAAAGGCTTTTATCAAACGGGTTACGGAAGGAACGGTGGAGCGGCGCATTCAGCTCGATTATGTGTTAAATGGAATCTCCAAAGTTCCGGCGGAAAAGATGAAACCGTTTATTCGGGCGCTGCTGCGGATGAGCGCTTATCAGATTCTTTTGATGGAAGCGGTTCCGGACGCGGCGGTCTGCAATGAGGCGGTGAAGCTTGCAAAGAAACGGAAGTTCGGCTCTTTACAGGGGTATGTCAACGGTGTTCTCCGGAATCTTTCGCGGCAGAAGGAAAGCTTCGTTTATCCTTCGATGGAAAAAGGACCGGTGGAGGCTTTATCCGTCCGGTATTCCATGCCTGCCTGGCTGACGGAATACTTTCTGAATTGTTACGGCAAAGACACGGCGGAAAAAATGCTGCGGGCTTTTCTGGAACGAAAACCGGTAACGGTGCGTCTGGAAGAGACGCTTTCGGAGCAGCAGCGGGAGGAAATGCTTTCTTCCTGGGAGAAACAGGGCGTTGCGGTATCGAGACACCCGTATTTGTCCTATGCGGTGAAACTTGAGAAAACGGACGGCATCAGACGTCTTCCCGGATATGAAGCGGGACTTTTTGCGGTACAGGACGTCAGTTCCATGCTGGCTGTCGAGGCGGCGGGAATTGAGAAAGGGCAGACCGTTCTGGACCTCTGTGCGGCTCCCGGAGGCAAATCCCTGCATGCGGCTTCCAAACTGGCGGGAACGGGAAAAGTGCTTTCTTTTGACCTGACGGAAACAAAGCTGAACCGTATGGAGGAGAACCGGCGGAGAATGGGCCGGGACAATATGGAGACGGCCATCAGCGATGCGCGTATTTACAGAGAAGAACTGTATCAAAGCGCGGATGTGGTACTGGCGGATGTGCCCTGTTCCGGGCTCGGTGTGATTGGAAGAAAGCCGGATATCAAATATCATGTGACAGAGACGTCTTTGAAAGAGATTACGACATTACAGAAGGAAATTTTACGGAATGCGGCGGCCTATGTGAAGCCCGGCGGCATTCTTTTATACAGCACCTGCACGGTAAATCCGCAGGAGAATGAAGCCATGGCGGAGTGGCTCTGCAAAACGTATGCGTTCGCACCGGAGAATATGCGCGCGTATCTGCCTGAGGGACTGCCGGAGGAAGTAAAGGAAGCGGCAGAGACGGGCATGGTACAGCTGCTTCCCGGAATACATGAAGCGGACGGCTTTTTCTTTGCCAGGCTGCGCAAGGAAAGGAGCAGTTCCGGGTCTGCTCAGAGCAACGGCTGAGAACTGCTTCAGAAACGGAGAAATTTCGATGACGAATATGCAGGAAAAAAAAGATATCAAATCGCTCACCCTGGCTGAGTTACAGGAAGCGTTGAAACAGTTTTCCGAGCCGGCCTACCGGGCAAAACAGCTCTATGAGTGGATGCACGGTAAGCTGGCGGCGGATTATGAGGAAATGACGAATCTTCCCAAAGCATTCCGGGAGAAATGCAGGGAAGCCTTTGTTTATACGGCCCTCACAGCCGTAAAGATACAGGAATCGAAAGTGGACGGAACGAAGAAGTTCCTGTTTGCGCTTTCCGACGGTAATCTGGTAGAAAGCGTATGGATGCGGTATAAGCACGGAAATTCTGTCTGTATTTCTTCACAGATAGGATGCCGGATGGGATGCCGGTTCTGTGCTTCCACAATCGACGGGTGGGAGAGGAATCTGCTGCCTTCCGAAATGCTGGACCAGATTTATGCCATTACAAGACTGACCGGAGAACGGGTTTCCAATGTGGTCGTGATGGGAACCGGAGAACCGCTCGATAATTATGAAAATCTGCTTCGGTTTCTTTTGCTGCTTACGGATGAGAACGGACTGCATATCAGCCAGCGCAATGTCACCGTTTCTACCTGTGGTATCGTGCCCGGTATTCTGCGGCTTGCAAAAGAGCGTCTTCAGATTACGCTTGCGTTGTCGCTGCATGCGGCGACGGATGAAAAAAGGCGCAGGCTGATGCCGATTGCCGAACGGTATTCATTGGATGAATTGATGCGGGCCTGTACATACTATTTTGAAAAGACCGGGCGGCGGATTACATTTGAATACAGCCTGGCGGACGGGGTGAACGATACGAAAGAAGATGTTGAAGAACTGACATCCCTGATTAAGCCGCTGAACTGTCATGTCAATCTGATTCCGATTAACCCGGTAAAAGAGCGGGATTTCAGGCAGTCTGAGAGACGGGCTGTGGAAGGATTTAAAAATAAACTTGAAAAAAATGGAATAAATGTTACTATTAGAAGGGAAATGGGCAGAGATATAGACGGCGCCTGCGGACAGCTTCGGAGAAGTCATATTGCGAAGCGTGGCGAAAGAAAAGCATGACCATGGGAGGAAAATAAAGTGCTAAGGTCCTATGCAGTTACAGATATCGGACGTAGAAGACAAATAAATCAGGATTTTGTTTATCTTTCGGAGACACCTGTCGGTAATCTGCCGAACATTTTTATTGTTGCAGACGGTATGGGCGGTCATAATGCGGGGGATTTTGCCTCCAGATACGCGGTGGAAACGATTGTAGGAGAAGTAAAGGCTTCTTTTGAGAAGAATCCCACCATCATACTCGGCAAGGCAATCGACAAGGCCAACGCCTGTATCCGGCAGAAGGCAGGCGGGGATAAGACACTGATGGGTATGGGAACGACCATCGTCATTGCGACGTGCATCGGGAAATATCTGGAAGTGGCAAATGTAGGAGACAGCAGACTTTATCTTGTCAATGACAGGATAGAGCAGGTTACGATAGACCATTCTCTGGTGGAAGAAATGATTCAGAGAGGCGGCATAGACAGAAGGTCGGCGAGAAACCATCCGGATAAAAACATTATTACGAGAGCGCTTGGAGCGAGAAATACGATTGAAGCGGACTTTTTTAATCTGGAACTGGAAGCCGGCGATATTGTGCTGCTCTGTTCTGACGGTCTGACCAATATGGTAGAGGATGAAGATATACGAAGGGTTTTAAAGAGTGGAAGAGATTTGAAGGAAAGAGCGGAAACATTGGTTCAGATGGCCAATGATAACGGCGGCAAGGATAATATTTCAGTGATTATCATTGAACCGTCAGCGGACGGGCGGTAAGGTTGAAAAGTATCATTTTTAACCGCAGGTATGCGCAGGCGCTTACAGTGTCCGCACATACAGATTCGCACGTTGTGAAAGGAGCATGGTTATAAGCATGATTAAAATCGGAATGATAATCGGCGAGCGGTATGAGATTCTGGAAAAAATCGGTACCGGTGGAATGTCGGATGTATATAAAGCCAAAGACCATAAACTGAATCGTTTTGTAGCGGTCAAAGTGTTGAAGCAGGAATTCAGCGAAAACGAGAATTTTGTTTCCAAATTCCGCATCGAGGCACAGGCGGCGGCCGGGTTGATGCACCCGAATATCGTCAATGTCTATGACGTTGGGGAAGAAGGCGGCATTTACTATATTGTAATGGAACTTGTGGAAGGAATTACGCTGAAAAAATATATCGAAAAAAAAGCGAGACTTTCCGCGAAAGAAGCCATCAGCATCGCGATTCAGGTTTCCATGGGAATTGAATCGGCACACAATAACCATATTATTCATCGTGACATTAAGCCTCAGAATATTATTATTTCCAAAGAAGGCAAAGTAAAAGTGACAGATTTTGGCATTGCAAAGGCGGCGACCAGCAATACCATTACATCAAACGTTATGGGTTCGGTGCATTATACGTCTCCGGAACAGGCCAGAGGCGGATACAGCGATGAAAAAAGCGATATTTACTCGCTCGGCGTTACCATGTTTGAGATGCTGACGGGGCGCGTGCCTTTTAACGGGGAAACAACGGTTGCAATCGCAATCAAACATATACAGGAAGAGATGCCTTCTCCGAGAGAGTTCGTATCGGAGATTCCAATCAGCATAGAGCAGATTGTGTGTAAATGCTGTCAGAAGAGTCCTGACAGAAGATATCAGTCCATGGGCGAACTGGTGGTTGATTTGAAACAGTCGTTAATGAATCCGGACGAAGATTTTGTCAAAGTAGTGGACCCGGACGAAGAAGCTTCTACCAGAATGATTACGGACAGGGATATGGTACAGATTAAAAGACAGTCTGACCGAAGAGATTCCATGGATGAGGCAATGCGTCTGAGAAAGAATGAGGAATACCGTTACGAACGGTATGAAGATGAAGAAGAGGACGACGAAGAAGATTACGAAGGCGAAGAAGAGGACGATGAGGACATCGACGACGAATACTACGAAGACGACGAGTATGATGACGACGATGACGATGATTACGACCCCAAAATGGAGCGTATTACGACTATTCTTGCCGTTGTCGCGGCTCTTTTGGTCGGCGGTATCGTGATTTTTATCATAGGGCGGACATTGGGTGTTTTTCCGTTTGAAAGCCCTGAGGAGGAAGTCGAAGCCGGACAGGAAGAGCAGACGGAGCAGGTGGAGATGATAGAAGTGGAGGGAAAGACGCTGGATGAAGCGAAGCGTGCCCTGATTGAAATCGGTCTGACGCCTGAAATCGAATATGAAATAACGGACGCCCATGAGGAAGGAACCGTTATCAGGTCCAGTGTGAAGGCGGGAACGATGACGGATAAGAATACCAATGTGATTCTGACGGTAGCAGAGGCGAACGAGCTCATCAAAGTAGCCGATGTGCACAGCAAGTCACAGGCGGAGGCAACTTCCATTCTGGAAAAGCAGGGGTTTGTCGTAAATGTGACGGAGAGCTATGATGCCAATGTGAGAAGCGGCAATGTCATTTCCCAGTCGCCGGAAGCCGGCAAAGAGGCCCCGGCAGGTTCATCCATTACGATTTGGGTAAGCCAGGGGGCAGAAAGCACGAAAGTCAGAGTGCCGAACGCAGTAGGCATGACGGAAATGGACGGCATGGCGATACTGACGGAAAGCGGACTTTCCGTCGGCACGATAACACAGGTCAATAATGAAGACGCGGCCCTGACAGATAAAATATGCTATCAGAGTTATTCCGAAGGTTCCTGGGTGGACAGCGGAACGACCATTGACTTAAAAGTCAGCATCGGGCCGACGATAAAAACTTATAAATTTGTCGATAATATTACTGCGCCTACGGAAGACGGCGAATATCATGACGGACTGCCTGTCACGGTAATCGTTACGACGGCGGACGGCACGCAGCTGCTAAACACGCAGACGACTTCATTCCCGTTAGCGGCCAATTATACGGGCATCCAGTCGGAGACTGGAACCATCCAGTTCATCTTTACGGTCACCACGAATCCGATGACAACGACGGACCCCAATACGGGAGACACGGTAATTGTGGACGGAACTTCAACGGAAAAAACGGTTACAAGGAATGTGACCTTTGTCGCAGAGTGAGGATGAATGACAGGGAAGATTATTAAGGGAATTGCAGGATTTTACTATGTGCATACAGAAGAAAAGGGCATCTATGAGTGCAAGGCAAGGGGCATTTTCCGCAATCAGCAGATAAAGCCGCTCGTTGGCGATAATGTTCTTATCACCATACTGGATGAGCAGGAAAAAGAAGGAAATATCACGGAAATCCTGCCCCGGCGGAATGAATTGCTCCGCCCCGCGGTAGCGAATATCGACCAGGCGCTTGTGTTCTTTGCCATTGTTAAGCCGGAACCGGATTTCAGGCTGTTGGACCGGTTTCTGATACGGATGGAACAACAGAAACTGACGAGTATTATCTGCTTCAACAAACAGGATATTGCGTCAAAAGAAGACAAGGAAGCCCTTTGTAAAGCATACGAAACATGCGGATACCAGGTAGTGTTTGTCAGCGCGCAGAGGAAAGAAGGCCTGGAGGAACTGAGGCGTCTGCTGACTGGCCGAACGACGGCGCTTGCAGGGCCGAGCGGCGTGGGTAAATCGACGATGATTAACGCGTTGGCGCCGGAAGCCGGTATGGAAACCGGAAGCATCAGCCGGAAAATAGAAAGAGGACGGCATACGACCAGACATTCCGAAATTATCGCATTGGGAGAAAATACCTATCTGATGGATACACCCGGATTCACATCCCTGCGTATCTCGGAAATTGAAAAGGAAGAACTGAGCGGCTATTACCCGGAATTTGAACGGCATGAGCCTTATTGCAGATTTGGCGGATGTGCTCATATCAACGAACCCGGCTGCGGCGTGAAGGCCGCTGTGGAACAAGGGCAAATCAGCCAGGTGCGCTATGAAAACTATAAGGCGCTTTATCAGGAATTAAAGGATATCCGAAGATATTAGAAGACAGAGTTTCAAAACCGGTTTATTTAAGTGATATGGCTTGCGTACCACAATTTGATACAATGCACCCAAGCATGACTTTGGGTACAAATTTTAACGATAGGAATTTTACAAAAGAAATCCCGTTGGTTCTGAACATTTGAGAATCAACGGGATTTCACATTGTTTTCAGAAGATTTACGATTGACAAAATCTCTTTTTGTTATAAAATAGTTCTAAAAAGAACAAAAAGGAGAATGCAATGATTCCACTAAATCCATGGGAACATCAAAATGCAATCAAGACACTTTATTCAAAATGTGTGGAAGGGGTCTGTGTAAAACATAACATTACCCGAATGGAATTGGACATCCTTCTCTTTTTAGCCAATAATCCATGTTTTGATACGGCAGCAGATATTATTGAGGTCAGATATCTGTCAAAATCTCAGGTATCGTCTTCCATAAAACTTCTGGAACAGTGCGGTTATATAAGAAAAGAGCATTTGAAATGCAACCGTAAGACAGCACATTTGAGGATATGCAAAGGGGCTATGGACATCATCCACGATGGGCAGGCCGCGCAGGAGGAATTCATTTCTATTATGCTGGATAGTTTTTCACGGGAGGAAATTGACAGCATGAAAAAACAAAATGACCGTATCCTGCGCAATATCAATACTTATCTGAAAGGGAAGGAGGCAGAATAATGTTAAAATTTTTCATTTGTTTTATTGCAGGAATTGGAGCCGGGCTTGGAACGGGGTTTGCGGGGATGAGCGCCGCCGCTGTAATCAGTCCTATGCTGATTACTTTTCTGGGGCTTCCGGCATATGAGGCAGTCGGCATTGCACTGGCGAGTGATGTTCTTGCAAGTGCCATAAGCGCATACACTTATGGGAAAAATAAAAATCTTGATATTCGCAATGGTCTTGTAATGATGGTGACCGTTCTGATTTTCACATTGGTGGGGAGCTTTGCCGCAAGCCGCGTTCCGAATGCCACTATGGGCAGTTTCTCCGTATTCATGACGCTGATCCTCGGAATCAAATTCATCGTAAAGCCTGTTATGACGACAAAAGAATCCATGCAGGCGGTCAGCGGAAAAAAGCGTATCATACAGTCAGTTGCCAGCGGAATAGTTGTCGGGTTTATCTGCGGTTTTGTAGGTGCGGGCGGCGGAATGATGATGCTTCTGCTCTTGACCAGTCTGTTAGGGTATGAATTGAAGACCGCTGTTGGGACAAGTGTGTTTATCATGGCTTTTACGGCCTTTACAGGCGCTGTCAGTCATTTTGCCATAGGCGGTATGCCGGATGTATGGTGCCTGCTGTTCTGTGTGGCATCCACACTGCTCTGGGCGAGGATTGCCGCCAAATTCGCAAATAAAGCCAGCGCAGCGACATTAAACCGTGCAACTGGCGTTGTGCTGGCTGTTCTGGGAGCGGTCATCCTGACAGTGAATTACTTGAAATAATGAAATCAGAAGCCTGCCGTTTAAACTATTCGGCAGGTTTCTGATTACAGCCGGTTCAACTGGACAATGCTCAATGCGGAAAAAAATCCGCTAAGTTTCTTTTACAGGCTGAAAGTCGGGAAATCAATAAGCAAAAATGTCGAATCAGAAAAATGCGGAGATAGTTTACAATCATCAGAAGCGTAATGGAAATTTGACACCATTGGCAAAAAGAACAAACGATTTTGCTGAGGTCGGCAAAATCGCATGGTAATCTCGCGATTTACTTTTGCTCCTTACTATGCTATACTATCATAGCTGTTAAGGCTTTTTATTTTGAGTAAAAACGGAGGAATAAGATATCATGAAACTAGGAATCGTAGGTCTGCCAAACGTAGGAAAAAGTACGTTATTTAATTCGTTGACAAAGGCGGGGGCGGAATCGGCCAATTATCCGTTTTGTACCATTGACCCGAATGTTGGTATCGTGGCGGTTCCCGATGAACGGCTGAAACTGCTTGGAGACATGTATCAGTCCAAAAAGGTTACGCCGGCAACAATTGAATTTGTAGATATTGCGGGTCTTGTAAAAGGCGCGTCGAAAGGAGAAGGTCTTGGCAACCAGTTCCTGAGTAATATCCGCGAAGTGGATGCGGTCGTTCATGTGGTACGGTGTTTTGAGGACTCCAATATTGTGCATGTGGACGGCTCCATTGACCCGATGCGCGATATCGAGACGATAAATCTGGAATTGATTTTTTCCGATATGGAAATACTGGACAGAAGAATCGCCAAAGTCGGAAAAGGCGCGAGAATGGACAAGTCGCTCGGAAAAGAGTTTGCGCTTTTGGAAAAGATAAAGGCTCATCTGGAAGAAGGAAAACTGGCAAGAAGCTTTGAAACGGAAGACGAAGACGAACAGACGCTGCTTGCTTCCTATAATCTGCTGACCGGTAAGCCGGTTATTTTCGCGGCGAATGTTGCGGAAGAGGATTTGGCGGACGATGGCTCCGGCAATGAAAAGGTTGCCGAAGTAAGAGCTTTTGCGGCGGAAAACGACAGTGAGGTTTTTGTCATCTGTGCGCAGATAGAACAGGAGATTGCGGAACTTGACGAAGAAGAGACGGCCATGTTTCTGGAAGATTTGGGGTTGAACGAATCCGGCCTGCAAAAATTGATTAAAGCGAGCTATCATATTCTGGGTCTGATGAGTTTCCTCACAGCCGGAGAAGACGAGACAAGGGCATGGACGATTAAAATCGGTACGAAGGCGCCGCAGGCGGCCGGGAAAATACATACCGATTTTGAGAGAGGTTTTATTAAGGCGGAAGTCGTAAATTATAAAGACCTTTTAGAGCAGGGTTCACTTGCGGCGGCCAGAGAAAAAGGGCTTGTCGGTATGGAAGGCAAAGAATATGTTGTGAAAGACGGAGATGTAATTTTGTTCCGGTTTAACGTCTAAGGTGAGAAGAAAGCGGGAGTAGTGTGAAGAGAAGTTCTAAGGCTCACAGCAAAGGCTGTTTCGCCAAGAACTTCTACGATTTGCCTTTGACAAATCTTCTTCACACTGAAGAATGCCCAGAAAACGGGCATTCTTCATATCGATTTGAGATTCCGCGGGGCGGAATCATGGAGGTTAGCATGAAAGATATTATGAACAGCGCGGATATCGCGTTCCCGAATATCGGGCTGTATCTGGAAAATGTGCCGAAATCATTCAGTGTTTTCGGATTCCAGATTGCGCTGTATGGCGTAATGATTGGACTTGGCGTGCTGAGCGGCGTGCTTATGGCGGCCCATGTGGCCAAACTGGAAAAGAAAGATTCGGACATTGTATGGGACTTCATCCTGTATGCCCTGATTTTTTCGATTATCGGCGCGAGGATATACTATGTCATTTTCGAGTGGGATATGTATAAGGATAATCTGTTGGAAATCCTGAACCTGCGGCACGGCGGTCTGGCGATTTACGGAGCCGTCATTGCGGCGTTTATCACACTGTATGTATACTGCAGGATAAAGAAGGTGCACTTTCTGCAGCTTGGCGATATCTGTATGCCGGGACTGGTGCTCGGACAGGTGATTGGCAGGTGGGGGAACTTTCTGAACCGGGAAGTTTTCGGGGAATATACGGACAGCCTGTTTGCCATGCGGCTTCCAATCGAAGCGGTCAGAAGCAGAGACATTTCGGCCAATGTAGCGGCGCATATTCCGGAGGGCGCGAACTATATTCAGGTGCATCCTACTTTTTTATATGAAGGGATGTGGAATCTGTTGTTGATGGCGCTCATGCTTCTGTACCGGAAACACAGGAAATTTGACGGCGAAATCTGCCTTCTTTATCTCGGCGGTTACGGACTCGGCAGATTCTGGATAGAAGGCATCCGCACGGACCAGCTTTATTTCGCAGGAACGACGATTCCTGTTTCCCAACTGCTGGCGCTGATTTTTGTTGTCGTTTCGCTGACGGCGGATATCATCATTCGGCTGCGGATGAAAAAGAACGCTGAAAAGACAGAAAAAGAGGCAGAACTCAATTAAATAAATGATAATGAAAAGCATAATGACAGAGGTCGTCTGAGAAGGCGGCCTCTTTTTTTGCGGGTATTTTTTTGAAAAACCTCTTGTTTTTACTTGCATAATGGTCTATTTTAAGATAAAATAGGAATCAAAGTGGTGGAAAGTGGAGCGAAGTGGTTCAAAGTGGTGAATTTAAGCGATTCACATCGACCCTTTGGAAACAGACCGTGGCAGACACTTTATGGCAGGTGATTGATGATGTTTATGGGAGAATACAATCACACAATTGACGCAAAGGGCAGGCTGATTATTCCATCCAAATTCCGCGAAACGCTTGGAGATGTTTTCGTGGTAACGAAAGGATTGGATGGCTGTCTGTTCGTGTATGACAATGCGGAGTGGAATGTATTCGAAGAAAAGCTGAAATCGCTGCCCCTTACAAATAAAGACGCCAGAAAGTTTGTACGTTTCTTTCTGGCAGGAGCAACCGAAGCAGAGGTAGATAAACAGGGAAGAATTCTGGTGCCTAATGTACTGAGAGAATTTGCGGAATTGAATAAGGATGTCGTTTTAATCGGCGTTGGAAGCAGAATAGAAATCTGGAGCAAAGAACGCTTTGAGGGAATGGCGGCTTATGATGATATGGACGAAATAGCGGAGCATATGGCTGAGCTTGGGCTCGGTATTTAGAGGGACATAGGAAACAGAATGGAATTTGAACATACATCGGTTCTTTTAGAAGAGACAATCAGGAATCTGCGGGTAAAACCCGACGGAATCTACATAGACGGAACGCTTGGAGGCGGAGGACATTCTTACCGCATCGCCTCCGGACTGACGGGGACGGGCAGGCTGTTCGGCATCGACCAGGATGGAGAAGCTATTTTGGCGGCCGAAAAGCGGCTGGAGCCCTTTCGGGAGAGAGTTACGATTATCAGGGATAATTACTGTAATGCAGCAAGTGCGCTGCGGCGCATCGGCATTGAAAGGGCGGACGGTATCGTGCTGGATTTGGGGGTTTCCTCTTATCAGCTGGACCGTGCGGAAAGAGGCTTTTCCTATCAGCATGATGCGGCGTTGGATATGCGCATGGATACAAGACAGTCGATGAGTGCACGGGAAATTGTCAATACCTATTCGGAAACGGAGCTTTATCGGGTTATCCGGGATTACGGAGAAGAAAAATTTGCCAAAAATATTGCGAAGCACATTGTGCTCGCAAGGAAGGACAGGCCTCTGGAAACGACGGGAGAGCTGAATGACATTATCAAAGCGGCGATACCGGCGAAAATGCGTAAAGAGGGAGGGCATCCTTCCAAAAGGACTTTTCAGGCGCTTCGCATCGAGTGCAACAGGGAACTGGAAGTCCTGAAGAACTCGTTGGACGAGTTTATCGAAATGTTAAATCCGGGAGGAAGGCTCTGTATTATAACGTTTCATTCGCTAGAGGACAGAATCGTGAAGTCGGCTTTTCGGGAAAACGAAAACCCCTGTATCTGTCCGCCGGAATTTCCGGTCTGTACCTGCGGCAGGGTATCGAAAGGCAAAGTTGTAACAAGAAAGCCGATTCTGCCGTCAGAAGAAGAAATCAATGAGAACAGAAGAGCCAAAAGCGCGAAACTGAGGGTTTTTGAGCGGCATAGCGGCGCATAGCCCGTAAAGGGAAAATGCGAAATCAGAAATGAGAGAGGAATAGTTTATGGCAGCAGTTCGGGAGAGAACATCCGGTGCGCGTGTGCAGAGAGGAAGAAGCGCTCAGGCCGGCAGAGGTCAGGGCGGAAGAATGCAAAGCGGCGGCGCGCGGGGCAGAAGAAGCCCGCAGAACGGCCGTGCGCAAAGCAGCAGATATATACAGGGCAGCGCGGTCAGAAAACTGGATGTTACAAGAGAAATAGAGCAGAGTCCGAAGAAAAAATTAAGCAACACGGCAAGAAAGAACAGAGAAAAGGCGGAGCACATGAGCCTGGGCTATGTGCTGTTCTTAAGCATTGCATTGTTTGCAACAGGCTGTATTTTGGTAGGCTATATCGGTTTACAGTCGGATATTACGAACAGCATCAAACGTATCGCATCACTGGAAAGAGAATTGAATGATTTAAAGCTTGCCAATGATGAAGAGTATAATCGAATCACGAGTAATGTCGATTTGGAGGAAGTCAGAAGGATTGCGATTCAGGAGCTTGGTATGCAGTATGCGGAAGAAGGACAGATTGTCGTTTTCCAGAGCGAAAATAATGATTATGTGAAGCAGATAGCGGCAATTCCGGACTGAGTGGATACCGGCTGGAGAAACAGGTATGAAACAAGGACATGCAAGTAAATTTAAATTCTGGATGCAAAGGAAGCTTATGGTACTTTTTTTATGTGTGCTTGTGGCTTTTATCGGTCTGAGCGTCCGGCTTATTCTGATTAACAGGGATAAAGGAAACGATTATAAAAAGCAGGTATTGTCACAGCTTGAGTATGATTCTGTGACAATACCTTTTAAACGTGGAGAAATACTGGATGCCAACGGTACGGTTCTGGCAATCAGCAACAAAGTATACAATGTTATTCTGGATACGAAGGTATTGATGGATGACGAGGAAAATCTGGAACCTACGCTGAATGCGCTGCGCACGGTTTTCAACATTGATACGGGAGAGGTAAGGGATTACATCGTAACCCATCCCAATTCTTCTTATTATGTTCTGGCAAGGCGGCTTGACTATGAGCTGGTGGAGCAGTTCAAAGAACTGCAGAAGGATGAAGAAAACGGTTCCCATATCAAAGGCATCTGGTTCGAGGACGAATACAAAAGAGAATATCCGAACGGCTCTCTGGCCTGTGACGTCATCGGTTTTACAAGAAGCGACAATGCGGGACAGTATGGTCTGGAAGAGTATTATAACGATATTCTGTGCGGAACGAACGGACGCCAGTACGGATACCTGAACGATGATTCCAATTTGGAACGGACGACGATTCCCGCCATTGACGGATATAATATCCAGACGACAATAGACGGTAATATCCAGAGCATTGTGGAAAAATATCTGCTGGAATTTAACGAAGAATATAAAAATAATGTCAGAGAGGGTAACGGGGCTCATAATGTCGGCTGTATCATTATGGAAGTGAATACCGGCAACATTCTGGCAATGGCCAGTTATCCGAACTATGACCTGAACGATACGAGAAATACGGACAATCTGATTGGAATGCCGGAGCTGGACGAGAAGAATAAGCGGACAGGGGAGTACCTGACGGCGGAAAGAATCCGCACGATGGATGATGAGACGATGTACCGGCATCTGGATGCTTTATGGAAAAATTTCTGCATCGTGGACACTTATGAGCCCGGTTCCGTTTCCAAGCCTTTTACGGTAGCGGCGGCGCTTGAGTCCGGCGCGATTACGGGAGAAGAAAAATATAACTGTGAAGGATATCTGGAGGTAGGAGATTATAAAATCAAATGCCATCAGACGTTTGGAGACGGTTATCTTACCATAGCGGAAGGAATCGAGCGTTCCTGCAACGTGGTTTTGATGAATGTGGCTTTTAAGCTTGGAAAAGACCGCTACATTGATTTTCAACATTTATTTGGATTCGGTCTCAAAACCAATATTGACCTTGCAGGCGAATCGAGAACGGCGTCTCTTGTGTATAACAAAGACAATATTCGCCAGACGGAGCTTGCGACCTGTTCTTTCGGGCAGGGATTCAATGCTTCGATGATTCAGATGATTACGGGCTTCTGTTCCCTGATTAACGGCGGTTATTATTATGAACCGCATGTGGTGAGCAGAATTATGACCGCGGACGGCGCGACGGTAGAAAATATTACGCCGCGTGTGTTAAAGCAGACGGTATCCCAGTCTACCAGCGATACCATACGGGAATACTGTAATATGGTAGTGAGCGGCGAGAAAGGAACCGGTAAAACAGCCAGACCGGCGGGGTATATGATAGGCGGAAAGACGGGAACCGCGGAGACGCTGCCCCGGGGCAATCATGAATATGTCGTATCTTTCCTCGGCTATGCGCCGATTGACGACCCGGAAATCGCGATTTATGTTGTTGTGGACAGGCCGAATACGGAGCAGCAGGATGATGCGAAATTCGCCACTAGAATCGTGCGGAAGATACTGACAGAAGTTCTGCCTTACCTGAATATTTTCATGACCGAGGAACTGACGGAAAAAGAGATGGAAGAGCTGGAAGAACTGCATATGCAGATTACGATGCAGCAGCCCGGAGAAGAGGAAGAAGGCGAGGAAGGAGAAACGGGCGAGGAGGAAGAACCGGAGCCGGAATCGGCTGCGGACACGGAGAGCTGGAAGTCTTTCCCGCTCGACCCGGAAACAGGTTATCTGAAAGAACCCGGAACGGGAGCCCTGTTCGACCCGGAGACGGGAGCATCGGTTAACGGAGACGCGTTGATTACAAGCGGCGAAAACGATACGCCCGTAAGCGGTGTGGGAGAACCGCCCAAAGTCAGCGAAGAACAGGAAGATGATGATTTTGGCATATAACGTACAAATGTGACAGTTCATACGAATAACCTCATAAAAACGGTAATAAATTATATTAATACCTTTTTATGAGGTTTTTCTGAATGATGAGAGAAACGGAGCATTCCCATAAGACTTTTCATCGAAAAAAAACAGTCACGGTTCTTTTTATCTGTCTGTTCCTTTTTACGGTGCTGATTGGACGGCTGGTTTATCTGATGGTATTTCAGTCGGCATATTATATGGAAAAAGCCAAAGAGCTGCATGAACGGGAGCGCAGCATCAAAGCTGCGCGGGGCAGGATTCTGGATGCTAACGGTGAGATTCTTGCCGATAACAGAACGGTGTGCACCATATCGGTTATCCATAATCAGATAGAGGATGCGGAACAGGTCATTGCGGTACTGTCAAAAGAACTGGGTCTGTCGGAAGACTATGTCAGAAAGCGCGTAGAGAAATATTCCGCCATCGAAAAAATCAAGAGTAATGTAGATAAATCCGTGGGCGATACGATTCGTGCCTATGAGCTTGCAGGCGTCAAGGTGGACGAAGACTATAAGAGATACTATCCGTACGATTCCCTTGCGTCCAAAGTGCTTGGTTTTACGGGCGGAGATAATCAGGGAATTATCGGTCTCGAAGTAATTTATGAAGAATATCTTCAGGGAGAAGCGGGAATGATTTTGACAGTGACAGACGCCAAAGGCGTAGAAGTGCCGGAGGCGGGAGAAGAACGTATTGAGCCCGTGAACGGAAAGGATTTATATATCAGTCTGGATGTGAATATCCAAAGCTATGCGACACAGCTCGCCATGCAGACCCTCGAAACAAAGCAGGCGCAGAGCGTTTCGATTATCGTAATGAACCCGCAGAACGGGGAGATTATGGCGATGGTCAATGTGCCGGAATTTGATTTGAATCATCCCTATACGCTGCCGGAAGATTTGGAAGAGGCGGATTTAGACGCAGAGAAGCGGCAGGAACTGCTGAATGCCATGTGGCGTAACGGCTGCATTAACGATACTTATGAACCCGGCTCCACGTTTAAGACAGTGACGGCCGCGGCCGCGCTGGAAGAGGGCGTCGTGACGGTAAACGATAACTTCAGCTGTCCGGGATATGTTATGGTGGAAGACCGGCGTATCCGGTGTCATAAAATTGCCGGGCACGGAGCGGAAAATTTCGTACAGGCAACGATGAACTCCTGTAATCCGGTTTTTGTAACGGTGGGGCTGCGTCTCGGCGTGGACAATTATTATAAATATTTTCAACAGTTCGGCCTGCTTGACAGAACCGGCATCGACCTGCCGGGAGAAGCGGGAACGATTATGCACAAGAAAGAAAATATCGGTCTCGTGGAGCTCGCGACGATTTCTTTCGGACAGTCTTTCCAGATTACGCCGATTCAGCTGGCGGTCACGGTATCTTCTTTTATCAACGGAGGAAAACGCGTAACCCCGCATTTTGGCGTGCGGGTAGCCAATTCGGACGGAAGCGGCAGCCAGTCATTCAATTATCCGGTGCGGAAAAATGTCGTATCCGCCGAGACATCGGAAACGATGAAATATCTGTTGGAACAGGTTGTGGAGAACGGCGGCGGGAAGAATGCTTATATAGAGGGATACCGCATCGGCGGCAAAACAGCAACGAGTCAGACCCTTCCGAGAGGGAGCGGCGAATATATTGCCTCTTTCATCGGGTTTTCACCGGCCGACGACCCCGAAATACTTGCGCTTTGTATTATCAATCGTCCGCAGGGGACTTATTACGGCGGCCAGATTGCGGCGCCGGTGGTGAGACAGCTTTTTGAAAATATCCTTCCTTATTTGGAGAAGATGGATTATAATAACAGAAGTGACTCAAATGTGAGTCGCTTCTGAGCAGATATGCTTCCTGGAGGAAGCATATCTGCAAGGCGTAACGATATCAGCGATGGCTTGTGGTGAGAGTCGCGTCTGAGCGGAAATGCCCCTGCCGGAGGCATTCCATATACCTGAAAGGAGATAGTGAATGGACGCTACAATTTTGATGTCGGTGATTATTTCATTTGCGGTCAGTGTTGTTCTGGGGCCGGTGGTGATTCCTTTTTTGAAAAGGCTGAAAGTCGGTCAGACCGTTCGGGATGAAGGGCCGAAAGAGCATCTGAAAAAAAACGGAACGCCTACAATGGGCGGTATTTTGATACTCATCAGTATTGTAGTGACTTCGATTCTTTATGTAAGAGAATATCCCAAAATCATCCCGATTCTTTTCGTCACGATGGGCTTTGGCCTTATCGGCTTTCTGGATGACTATATTAAAGTAGTGCTGAAGCGTTCTATGGGACTGCGGGCCTGGCAGAAAATGGCGCTTCAGATTCTTGTAACAGGTGTGTTTGCCTATTATATTACCCATTATACGGATGTTTCTCTGGCGATGAAAATTCCGTTTCTGCGGGGTGTGACGTTAGACCTCGGCATATTCAACATTCCGTTTCTGTTTTTTATCGTGATTGGAACGGTGAACGGAGCAAACTTTACGGATGGTCTGGACGGTCTTGCGAGTTCCGTTACGGTTCTGATAGCGACTTTCTTCACGGTAGTCGCAATCGGTCTGCAAAGCGGAATCGAGCCGATTACCTGTGCGGTGGTTGGCGCGTTATTAGGATTTTTGCTTTTTAATGTCTATCCGGCAAGCGTTTTTATGGGGGATACGGGTTCTCTCGCACTGGGCGGGTTTGTGGCGGCGACGGCATATATGCTGCAAATGCCTGTTTTTCTGGCGCTTGTGGCGTTTGTTTATGTAATAGAGGTGTTATCCGTCGTTATACAGGTATCGTATTTTAAGATGTCCGGCGGGAAGCGTATTTTTAAGATGGCGCCCATACATCACCATTTTGAGCTGTGCGGCTGGTCCGAGACAAGAGTGGTGGCAGTCTTTTCCATCATAACGGCGCTGCTTTGTCTGGTGGCTTTGATGGGGATAGGTTGAAAAATCGGAGATTTTTCATAGACGAATTTATTCGTCTTGCGAATATTGAGCCGACGCTGATAGCGTCCTGGCTTCAAATATCGCAGGCTGAGAAAGAAATGGATGATTAAGCTGCAAAATCAGGATGAGTCTGTGTCGATGAGGTCGGCATATGTTGAAAGGTTTGGTATCGAGATGGATTTGAAAGGGAAAAAGGTATTGATTGTCGGCGCCGGCATCAGCGGCATTGGAGCGGCGGAAGTTTTGTGCAGGGTAGGAGCCGAACCGGTTCTGTATGATGAAAAAGCGGCCGAAGAAGAGATAAAAAAGAAACTGCCCGTTTCCTGTGTGTGTAAAATTGTGACCGGCAGTCTTCCGGAAGAGATAAAGGCGGAGACGGAGCTTGCCGTTTTCAGTCCGGGCGTCCCGGTGGACACTCCGTTTGCGGACAGTCTGCGGGAAAGAGGGATTGTTATCTGGGGCGAAATTGAACTCGCCTATGTTCTCGGAAAAGGAAGGGTTATTGCGATTACCGGAACGAACGGTAAGACAACGACAACTTCTCTGGCAGGCGAAATCATGAAACGGCATTTTGCAAGCGTTTATGTGGTAGGAAATATCGGAAATCCGTACACACAGACTGCGTTGGAGTCGGTGGATGAAACGGTAACGGTAGCGGAAATCAGCAGTTTTCAGTTGGAAACGATTCATGCTTTTCACCCTGTCGTATCGGCTGTTTTGAATATCACGCCCGACCATTTGAACCGACACCATACGATGGAGAATTATGTTGCGGTCAAAGAACGGATTGCGGAAAATCAGACGAAGCAGGATATCTGCGTATTAAATTATGAAGACGTTTATACGAAAGCGTTCGGAGAACGCTGTCCTGCCGGCGTTATTTACTTTTCTTCGGCAAGAAAACTGGAAGATGGGCTGTATCTGGACGGAGAGGAAATTTATCAGGCGCATGCGGGGCAGGCGGAACGGCTGATGAATATCCGTGAAATGAATCTGGTCGGCATCTGCAATGTGGAAAATGTTATGGCAGCCATTGCCATATCGCAGGCAGTTGGCGTGCCGATGGAAGAAATTCTGGAGACGGTCCGGCATTTTAAAGCGGTGGAACATCGCATCGAATTTGTAGCGACGAAACGGGGCGTTGATTTTTATAACGATTCCAAAGCAACAAATCCTGACGCCGCAATTCAGGGCATTAAGGCGATGTCAAAACCGACCCTCCTGCTTGGCGGCGGGTATAACAAAGAAAGTGAGTACGACGACTGGATAAAAGCGTTTGACGGGAAGGTAAAATGTCTTGTTTTGATTGGAGAGACGCGGGAGAAAATCGCAGCCTGCGCAAAAGCGCACGGCGTCGAAAATATCGTACTGGCAGACAGTTTCCGGGAAGCGCTCGATATCTGTGTGGAAAAAGCGGTTTCCGGCGACGCGGTTCTGCTTTCCCCTGCCTGTGCTAGTTGGGGGATGTTCCCGAACTATGAGGTAAGAGGCAAAGAGTTCAAAGAGTATGTAAATCAGTTGAAGGAGTTATAAGTGTGGCAGAGAGAGGTTTATCTCGTAGGAAACCGAATATAGCGAATTATATGGACTATACGCTGCTGTTTATTGTTATTTTCCTGCTTGGCTTCGGCCTTGTCATGGTGTATTCCACCAGTTCCTATTCCGCAAATCTGCAGTTTGACGGAGATGCCGCATGGTATTTCCGGAAGCAGCTTTGGGCAACGGCGGTCGGAATTGTAGCAATGATGGTGGTGGCCAATATTCCATATCATTTTTGGGAGCAGTTCGCGATGCTTGGCTATATTGTTTCCGTTATTTTGATTTTGTTGATTATTCCTTTCGGAACGGAATCCCACGGCGCCAAAAGATGGCTTAACATCGCCGGCATTTCCGTGCAGCCGGCAGAAATTGCAAAACTTGGCATGATTTTGTTCCTGGCGAGTATGATTTGTACGATGGGAAAGAGCATCCGGCAGAAGAAAGGGTTTTTTACCGTATTGATAGTTCCGGTTCCGATTGCGATTATGCTGTGGCGGATTACTTCCAACCTGAGTTCCGCGATTATCGTTATGGGAATCGCGGTGTTGATGTTATTTGTGTCCTGTCCGGATTATAAGCGGTTCGTGATTCTCGGAATTGTCACAATCGTGGCCGCGGCGCTCATTGTATTGGTTATTGTGAAAATGGCGGAAGCGGGTGTAGGAGAAGACGGGGGAAGCGTCGGCGGGTTCCGGGGAGCGCGTATTCTGGCATGGCTTGACCCGGAGGCATACGCAATCGGAAAGGGATTTCAGACCTTGCAGGGGTTATACGCCATCGGCTCCGGCGGCATACTCGGCAAAGGGCTTGGCAACAGTAAGCAGAAGCTCGGATTTATTCCGGAGGCGCAGAACGATATGATTTTTTCCATTATCTGCGAGGAACTCGGACTGTTCGGCGCGATTGCCATTATTTTGATGTTTATCATGCTGATTTGGCGTTTTATGATTATTGCAAATAATGCACCCGACCTGTTTGGCGCGCTTCTGGTGGTCGGTGTGCTCGGACATATAGCGATTCAGGTCATTTTGAACATAGCCGTTGTAACGAATACCATTCCAAATACCGGAATTTCCCTGCCGTTTATCAGCTACGGGGGCACTTCCGTATTGTTTTTGCTGATTGAAATCGGCCTCGTTTTGAGTGTGGCGAGGGGGATTCGGTTAAAAGATTTATAAGTACAAGATAATTTTTACGGTTTTTACCATATAGATAAAGTAGGTCATATATTATCTGCTTTGGGGTTTTGCTATGAATGCGATTCAGATATATGGTGGAAACTGTCTTCATGGTCAGGTTGGGATACAGGGTTCCAAAAACGCCGTGCTGCCGATTCTTTCCGCGGCTCTTTTGATAGACGGCGTTTGTGAAATTCAAAACTGTCCCGTTATCAGCGATGTATATCATATGCTGCGTCTGATGGAAAGCCTGTGCTGTGTCATCGACAGGAATGGACATACGGTCAGAGTGGATGCTTCCGGGGTATCCAGATGTGATATGCCTTCGGATTCCGTCCGCGTCATGCGTTCTTCCATTATGCTGCTTGGCTCTCTGCTTGCCCGGACGGGAAGCGTCAGTATGCAGTATCCGGGAGGATGTGTTATCGGAAAAAGGCCCATTGACCTGCATCTTGACGGGCTTAGGAAAATGGGTGTTGTTATCAGAGAACGGGAAGATGGTTTTGACGCGGAGACGAAAGGACTGACAGGAGCGGTGCACAGGCTGCCGTTTATCAGTGTGGGCGCGACGGAAAATCTCGTGCTTGCGGCAGTTCTTGCCAAAGGAGAATCCGTTATCGAAAATGCGGCGCAGGAGCCGGAAATATATGCTTTATGCGATTTTCTGCAAAAAGCGGGCGCGGACATAGAAGGCGTCGGCACGAAAAGACTGTGCATCCGGGGCGTGGAAAAGCTGCATGAAATTTCCTATCAGGTTCCGGCCGACAGAATCGTGGCAGGCACTTACCTGGCAGCCTGCTTATGCTGCGGCGGAGAAGTATTTTTGAAAGACGCGCCCTGTGCGCAGATGAAAGCGGTCAGCGCTGCGGCTGCATCTATGGGCGCCGAAATTGAAGAAAGCGAAGCGGGATTGTCCGTCGTCTGCAGGGAAAGAAGAGTCATGCCTCCAGGACTCGTAACGGAATGCTATCCGGGGTTTCCCACGGATTTGCAGTCGGCGTTTCTGGCAGCGATGTCTCTGGCGGATGGAGAGGGCGTTCTGGAAGAGACTATTTTTGAGAACCGGTTTCGCATCGTGTCGCAGTTACAGCAAATGGGCGCCAAAATCTGCTGTCAGAAAAACAAAGTCTGTGTGAGCGGCGTCAAAACGCTTCACGGTGCAAGCCTGAAAGCGGAAGAACTGCGCGGCGGCGCGGCGTTGGTGCTTGCGGGCTGCGCGGCGGAGGGCAGAAGCATTATCAAAAACAGGCATTTTATCGAAAGAGGCTATGAAGATATCTGTCAGGATATGCGCTTGCTCGGCGCCGATGTAGCAATGATGTAACGGCAGGACTGTATCGCAGCGCAGTTTCGAATGTAAGGAATAAGGTATGGGCAGCAAAAAGGTCGTAAAAAAATTTCATAAAAAGAACACTCATTTGCGGCTCGTGAAACAGGAAAAGCAGAAGGAGAAAAAGGAGCAGATAGAACAGAAAATCCGTTTCGGCAGAGTAAAACGGATTCTGATTCTTTCTGCTATCCTTGTTCTGCTGGTCGTTGCGCTCGCTTCAGGGTATATCTATATCGTAGATAATTATACGATAACTACCATATATGTAGAGGGGAACATCCACTACACGAATGAAGAGATTATAGAGATGGTCATGGACGGAAGATATGCCAATAACTCTCTTTTTCTGTCCTGGAAGTACCGGAAAAAGGGAATCGACGACATTCCTTTTGTACAGACGATGGATATTTCCGTAGAAGCGAAAGACACCATTCGCATTAAAGTATATGAAAAGGCCGTAGCAGGCTATGTGGCGTATCTTGGAAGATATATGTATTTTGACAAAGACGGCATCGTCGTGGAGACTTCCGAAGAGGGCACGCCGGGCATTCCCCAGGTGACGGGCCTTTCTTTTTCCCATGTGATACTGCATGAACCGCTTCCGGTGGAAAATCAGGCGGTTTTCGAGGATATTCTGAACATTACACAGCTGCTTGAAAAGCATTCCCTTCCGGTGGACAAGATATATTTTTCACCCGATTATCAGGTGACGCTCATTTTCGGAGAGGCCCGCGTGGCGATGGGGCCGAGCGACGATATCGACGAGAAGATTATGGGGCTTCAGTATATGCTTCCGAGTCTGGAAGGCAAAAAGGGAACGCTCGATATGAGAGAATATACGGAAGATACGAAGATGATAAGTTTTGAACCGGATTAGCTGGAAATTTCTGTCAGATGAACAGAGAAACGGGCAGATTGGAACGAAAAGGGAACGAAAATCAAAAAAATAGGTTGCTAATTTGAAGAAATAATTATATGATAATCTATATGAGTTTATTTTGTACTAAAAGGAGGTACTACCTTGCTTGAGATTAAGACAAACGATGCTGAATCCGCTGCAAAGATAATCGTTATAGGCGTTGGTGGAGCGGGTAATAATGCTGTTAATAGAATGATTGATGAAAGCATTGACGGAGTTGATTTCATCGGAATCAATACGGACAAGCAGGCGCTGCAGCTTTGTAAGGCTCCCAGGCTTTTGCAGATTGGAGAGAAGCTTACGAAGGGATTGGGAGCGGGCGCAAAGCCTGAAATCGGTGAAAAAGCGGCCGAGGAGAGCGAAGAAGAGATTGCGCTTGCGTTAAAAGGCGCGGATATGGTATTTGTTACCTGCGGTATGGGAGGCGGAACCGGAACCGGCGCTGCGCCCGTCGTTGCCAAGCTGGCGAAGGATATGGGAATCCTGACGGTAGGCGTTGTTACAAAGCCTTTCCGTTTTGAAGCGAAGGCGCGTATGGTCAATGCGCTGAGCGGTATTGACAAAATTAAGGACAATGTAGATACACTGATTGTCATTCCGAATGATAAACTGCTGGAAATCGTTGACAGAAGGACAACCATGCCGGACGCTTTAAAGAAAGCGGATGAAGTATTGCAGCAGGCCGTACAGGGTATTACCGATTTGATTAACGTTCCGGCTGTTATCAATCTTGACTTTGCGGATGTGCAGACCGTTATGAAAGATAAGGGCATCGCGCATATCGGTATCGGAGCGGGAAAAGGTGAGGATAAGGCGAACGAAGCGGTTAAGATGGCGGTAGAGAGTCCGCTGCTTGAAACAACGATTTCGGGAGCAACGCATGTTATTATTAACGTATCCGGCGACATTTCGCTTGCTGACGCATCCGATGCGGCAGATTATGTAAGAGAGCTGACGGGCGACGATGTCAATATCATATTCGGTGCGATGTATGATGCCAATATGTCGGACACCTGTAAGGTAACGATTATCGCAACGGGCATCGAAGAGAAAGCAAATCAGTTAAAGGGACTTGGATTCAAGTCGGCATACATAACGCCTACATCCCTGCAGAGTAAGACGGCCGGGACAGGCATGGGCACGGGACATGTCGGTTTTGGCACGGCCAATCTGGGCATCCGTCCTTCCTCCATACTGGCAGGACAGGGCGCGGGAACGGCTGGAGAATCGCAGCAGGAAGGTGTCAGACCGATTGCGGGCATCAACCGTGCGACCGATATTAAGAGTTCCGTAGAAGAAAAATCTTTGAAGATTCCGGATTTTTTACAGAGAAAGTAGAGCGGAAAACAGAGCAGAAAGAGCTTCTGAGACAGCGGAGGACGCCGTCTGAGAGGTTCTTTTTTTGTGTGCGAAAATAGTCAGAAAATATTTTGGAAATGCTCCCTGGATTTGACAAAATTATCGTTCCTTTTTTCATATAATGAAGCAGAAACAGGATGTATCGCATACTGAGAGAAAGGCATGGTGATTAGTGTATTACAAATTATATATTGACAGCGTATTTTTTGTTCAGTTCGTCATGAATCTGTATCTGTTGTCCATAACGGGTAAAATTCTGAAGTGTACTGCCACGCACGGAAGAATACTATCCGGAGCCTTGCTCGGGGCCGGTATGATATGTCTGGTCATTTTATTTCCGGTCTGTAATCTGAGGATAAGGCTCGCGATTGGCGTAATACCTGTCAGTATGTGCATGATTCGCGCTGCGTTTGTAATTCGGCAGCCGAGACTTCTTTTTAAGGGCAGCATGGTAATGGGTGCATGCGGCTTTCTGATGGGAGGTGTCGTATTATGGCTTTCCGGTCGATTTGCATGGTTCGGGGAGCGGCAATATGATATCTGGACGGTTGCTTTTTCGGGATATATCGGTTACCGTTTTTTCCGGTTCCTGGTTCGGAAACTGCACCAGGAAAAGACAGATGATTTAAGACCGGTCAGGATTCCCGTCGGAGAGAAAAATATTCGTTTGAACGCGTTTGTTGATACGGGGAACCATCTGTGCGAACCCGTGAACGGCGCGCCGGTATGCCTGGTAAGCGAGCGGGCGGCCGGAGATTTTCAGGAATTTTTTCTGCCGGAAAAATATCACGCCATTCCCTATCGCAGCATCGGAAAGAAAAGTGGAATACTGGATGCTTATGAGCTGCCGGAGCTTATTATTGAGGATACATATCGGGAAATATGTTGTAAACGGGTCATTGTCGCAATTTGTAATACGGGAATATCACAAGATAGTCTTTATCAAATGATATTGCATCCTCAACTAATGGAAAACTAGGAGGAAAAGAAATGGTTTTTAAGGTGGCAATTCCCGGCAAAGTGCAGTTTAAAATGGTGCGTAAGGATACCAGATTCCTTATGAACAGGCAGGGAGACATACATTATATAGGAGGCGCGGAGGTGTTACCTCCTCCGCTTGAGGTAGAAAAGGAGAATGAAATTATCGGCGACCTCGGCACAGAGTATGAGAGTGAGGCAAAAGCCCTTTTAATCGAGCATAATCTGCGTCTGGTCGTATACATAGCCAAAAAGTTCGATAATACGGGTGTCGGTGTGGAAGATTTGATTTCTATCGGAACAATTGGATTGATTAAGTCTATCAACACCTTTAATCCGGAAAAAAATATTAAACTTGCAACTTATGCTTCCCGCTGCATCGAGAACGAAATTCTGATGTATTTAAGACGGAACAGCAAGCATAAAATGGAGGTGTCCATCGACGAACCGCTCAATGTAGACTGGGACGGGAACGAGCTTTTGCTTTCCGATATTCTTGGGACGGATGAAGATGTGATTTATCAGGATATTGAAAACGAAGTGGAGCGGAAACTTCTTATCAAGGCCATTTCCAAACTTTCCGAACGGGAACAGACCATCATCCGGCTGCGTTTCGGACTCGGAAACGCGGAAGGCAAAGAGCTGACACAGAAGGAGGTTGCGGAACTTCTCGGCATCTCGCAGTCGTATATTTCGAGGTTGGAGAAAAAAATCATGCGCAGGCTGAAAAAGGAAATTCTGCGGGAAACATAAGCATGGACATTTGTAAAATTCGTATCATATAACCGTAGGAAAGAAAAACAGGAGAGGAAAAGGGCAGTCGGATATTATCAGATATCCGATTGCTTTTTATGTTAAATAAAAGTATAATGAAATAAGAAGAAGTTTTAAAAAGACATTCTTCAGATGTTTTTTGGGGTAATATACGGGGGTACATATATGGGAATGAAAAAGACGATTCTGATTGTTGATGATGACAGAATGAATCTGGTGACGGCGCAGAAGTTCCTTGTGGAAGAATATAAGGTGGTCGGCGTCAATTCCGGCAAACAGGCTTTTAAATATCTGATGAAATACAGGCCAGACCTGATTCTTCTGGATATTTTTATGCCGGAAATCGGCGGTTTTGAAGTAATGAAACTGTTACAGGAAAATAAGGACTGGTGTAAGATTCCGGTTATCTTTCTGACGGCTGACAGAAAGACGGAAACGGAGTCCAAGTGCTTTCAGATGGGAGCGCATGATTTTATTACAAAGCCTTTTGAACCGGGCATTATGTTAAACCGTATCCGCCGCGCGATTGAGCTTGACGGATATCGGAAGGATTTGCAGCGCAGGCTGGAAGAAAAAACAAGAGAAGTAGAGCTTGTAACGATAGAGGCCATTACGACGGTGGCCAATACGATAGATGCCAAAGATGATTATACGAAGGGACACTCGATTCGGGTCGCCTATTATTCGGAGGCACTTGCACGAAAAATCGGCTGGTCGGAAGAGGAAGTACAGAACATTCATTATATTGCCCTTTTGCATGATATTGGTAAAATCGGCGTGCCGGATTCCGTATTGAACAAGCCCTTTAAACTGACCAATGTTGAGTTCGAGTTAATTAAGAACCACACGGTCATGGGCGCGGAGATTTTAAAAGACATCAAGATGTTTCCCAATGTCAGCGTCGGAGCAAAGTATCATCATGAACGGTTTGACGGCCGGGGATATCCGAGCGGTCTGAAAGGCGATGAAATTCCCATTGTCGCGAGAATCATCGGCATTGTGGATTCTTACGACGCCATGACGAGCAACCGCGTATACCGGAAACGGCTGCAGGACGAAATGGTGCGGCAGGAGCTGGTACGGGGAAAAGGTTCTCAGTTCGACCCCTATCTGGTGGACCAGTTTATGGAACTGTTGGAAGAGGGCAACTTACAGCAGAATATTCCGGAAGAAGATATGGTCATGCCGATTTTCAACAGCGATAAAATTTACGGCGGCGTGACGAGAGAAGAAACCGGCTTAAATACCAAGCTGGATTATCTGACGGGCCTTCTGGGAAGAGAACAGGGCGAAAAGGAGATAACCGAGAGCCTGCGGAACGGAAACGGCTGCATTATGATGATTGACCTGGATAATTTCCGGGAAATGAACGATAAATTCGGACACCTCGCGGGCGATTATGTTTTGAAAGAAGTAGCGGACCTGTTAAAAGATGTATCCAGAAAGAATATCGTATGCAGAATGGGCGGCGATGAATTTCTGTATTATGTGGACGGCATTACGAGACAGGAAGAGGCGGAGGAAAAAGTCAGACTGATTTTGGATACGTTCGATAAGAGAAAACGTGAAATTGCCATGCTGGAAAATATTTCTCTTTCCATCGGCATCAGCCTTTTCGGTGTGGACGGCGGAAGCTTTGCGGAACTCGTCAGAAAAGCGGACAAAGCGCTGTACCATGTCAAACAGAACAACGATACGGAGCAGCGTTATCTGTTCTATCAGGGAACCAGTATGGCCAAGACGCTGGAACAATCAAAGGCAGACCTGAACAGACTGGTGAGTATGGTGGAGAACAGGCAGACCTATCATGGCGCTTTCCAGATTGCTTATGAAGAGTTTGGCCGGGTCTATGATTTCGTTATGCACTTTTCACAGCGGAACAGACAGGAGATGCAGCTGATTCTCTTTACTTTATATTCTTCGGACGGCAGCGATATCCGAATCGAGCAGATGGAGCGGGCCATGCAGTGCATGGAACAGGCGATTATCAAGTCCCTGCGTGGTGTGGATGTGGGAACAAGATACAGCAGTTCCCAGTTTCTTGTGATACTGCTCGACGCAGAGCGGGGAGATATCCGCGTTGTGACGGAGCGTATCGTACAGAACTATTTTAAATTATATGGCGACAGGGATATCACGTTATCATACGATATCGCCAATCTTCATAATGACGGAGAAGAAAAAAAATAACAGAAAGCATGAAATGCGCAGGCTGTCATGTCTGCGCATTTTTAGAAACGGAAAAATACTGTAATTACAGTAAATGACATACTAGGCGGTCAGGTAATTCCGCATTGTTTTCAGCGCGTTTTTTTCCAGCCGGGAGACCTGTGCCTGGGAAATGCCGATTTTTTCCGCGACTTCCATTTGGGTCTTTCCTTCAAAGAAGCGCAGCGTAATGATTTCGTGTTCTCGTTCGGACAGCTTTTTCATGGCTTCACTCAAAGAGATATGCTCGACCCAGACTTCTTCCTTGTTTTTCTTATCGCTTATCTGGTCCATGACATAAAGTGTATCGCCGCCGTCCGTATAAATCGGCTCATACAGGCTCATGGGGCTTTGAATCGCATCTAACGCATAGACGATATCTTCCTGGGAAATACCGATTTCCGCGGCAATTTCATTGATGGTCGGTTCCTGTGCATTTTTTCTTGTCAGATTTTCCTTTGCATAAATGGCTTTATAGGCGGTATCTTTTAAAGAACGGGAAACACGGATGCTGTTGGAATCCCGCAGATAGCGTCTGATTTCTCCGATTATCATCGGAACGGCATAAGTCGAAAATTTTACGTTCAGGCTGCTGTCAAAGTTATCAATTGCTTTAATCAGGCCGATACAGCCGATTTGAAAAAGGTCGTCCACATTTTCATTGCTGGAATGAAATCGTTTGATGACGCTTAAAACAAGGCGCAGATTGCCTTTGATATATTCTTTTCTCGCGTTGTCGTCTCCGTCTCCGATTTTTCGGAAAAGCTCCTCCTTTTCGGCATTTTTTAACAATGGAAGTTTGGCGGTATTGACGCCGCAGATTTCAACTTTTCCCTGAACCATAATATCGCTTTCCCCTTTCATCATCCTTTCTAAAAAGGATGTGCGAAAGCAGGGGATTTATTCATGAATTGTTGACGAAACCAAAAAATGTTTTACAAAGGGCGCTATTTCTGGTACATTATTCATATATTTTATTTTAATCAGCAACAAAAGAGGTGGCATACCATGAAGTGTAAAAAGTGTGGAGCGGAATTGCTGGATACGGATAAATTCTGTAATCAGTGCGGTTCGAAAGTAGTCAGGAAAAAGAAATGCCCGGAATGCGGCGCGGCTTTACGGGAAGGCGCGAAATTTTGTCCGGAATGCGGTAAAACAATTGGCAAAGAATCGTCGGATGGAGATACAAAGATTTTTACGAAGGAAGAACTGGCGGAAATTCCGATAGCCGATTTCGAAAAGAATATTCTGTCCGAGACGGAACGGGAAATGCGGGGTGGAAGAAAGGCTTCCGAAGAAGACGAATACAGGGCTTCGAAACAGGATTCCGCACGTTCCGGTTCTGCGGAGCAGCATCGGAAAAAAACGGCTTCTGCGCCGGAAAACGAAATGCCCAAAAGCAGGAAATCGCCGCAGGCATTGGAATATGAAGAAGAAAGAAGAAGAAAATCTTCGCAGGCGCGGGAATATGAAGAAGAGAGAAGAAGAAAATCGCCGCAGGCACAGGAATATGAAGAAGAGAGAAGAAGAAAATCCCCGCAGGCGCGGGAATATGAAGAAGAAAGAAGAAGAAAATCTCCGCAGGCACAGGAGTATGAAGAGGAAAGACGGAGAAAATCCGTTCCGGCTCCCGAACCTGCGAGAAGGAGAAGGCCGGAGCCTGTCAGAGAGCGGTACTATGAAGAATGGGAAGATGATGACGACGATGATGACGATGACGATGATGACAGCAGCATCATGACAATCGTTTCGGTCGTAATGATTTTCCTGATTCTCGCGATTGCGGCTGTTCTGATTTTCACAATGGTGAAGAAAAAGGAAGGCGGGGACGACGAACAGCAGACGACGCAGGAAGAACAGGACGGTGAAGGCGACGAAGAAGGCGGAGACGAAGGAGATGACGGCAATTCGGATACGGAGGGCACGGAAGGAACGGAGAACGATGAGAATCTGGAAACAGACGGAAATTTGGAAGAAGTAACCGTTGATATGTTTCAGCCGGCCGGCAGCCTGACCATTGTTTCCAATGTGAATGTGCGGGATAAGCCCTCTACGCAGGGGACCAATGTTATTAAAGTTGCGAAAGAAGGAGAGGTTTACGAATTTACTGCCGTAGAGTCGGATGGTGAATGGTATGATATTATCCTGGAAGACGGAAGCATTGGTTATGTCTATAAAGATTATATTAAAGTAAATTAAATTTTGGCCCAAAAAACAGGAACGGTTTCGGCATTTTGGCATTTAATAATAATAAAAAAAGCAGAGTGTCGGTAAAATATGCTGTTTTCGGAATTTAAGAAAAAGGAAGTCATTAATTTGAAGAACTGCCAGAAACTGGGCAGGGTGGCGGATTTTGAATTTGACGAATGTACGGGCCAGATTTATAAGCTGATTGTGCCCGGCAATAATAAATTGTATGGATTATTTTGTAATGACCCGGATTATGTAATCTGTTATAAAGATATCAAGCAGATAGGGCCTGATATCATAATCGTGGATATCTGTAAAAAAGGGTAAAGCGATTTGAGTTGACATAATTATTTTATTATGGGATAATAAACGAAAGCCATCTAAGATGGCTTTCGTTGCAGGAATTATGGCGCGTAATGTTTTTATGCGTTTGATACAGGGGGATTGGGGATGAAGTGTCCATTTTGTGGTCATGAAAATACAAGAGTGATTGACAGCAGACCGGCGGAAGATAATAATTCAATCAGAAGAAGGCGCGTATGTGACGAATGCGAGAAGCGTTTTACAACATACGAGAAGGTTGAGACAATTCCGCTGATTATTATTAAGAAAGATAATAACAGAGAGACTTATGACAGGACGAAGATAGAGGCCGGTGTGCTGCGGGCATGTCATAAGCGTCCAATCAGCATTAACCGGATTAACCAGCTGATTGACGAGATAGAGACGGATATTTTTAACCGGGAAGAAAAGGAAATCCCCAGTCAGGTAATCGGCGAGCTTGTCATGAATAAACTGAAAGACCTGGAGGCGGTGGCCTATGTCAGATTTGCATCGGTTTACCGTGAGTTTAAAGATATTAATACGTTTATGGACGAGCTGAAAAAAGTGCTGGATACATCGGAGAATCCTGTCGGATAGCCGGAATGGAGCGGAGAGGGCATTTACATGACTGAACAGCAGAAAGAGATTGTAGCGAAGGCCAGCGTGCCGATGACGATTGCCAATGGCTTTCGCTGGTTCTTTATGGCAATAGCGTTATTTCTTTTATTATTTATTTTCTTTGGAAACAAAATCTGGGGAAGTGCGGTATGGTATCAGACATTTTTGGGGAATGCCTATTCTTTTTTGTTATGGGATATCATGCTGATGTTTCTCAGTACGATTGTTAAGATATTTTTTACGATAAGATATAATCATATTGTGAAGAATCTGTAAGAAGGTGCTGCCATGCGGCGCCTTTTTTGGGTAAAAGATTGAAAATTAAAATTTTCAATCGCGAGATTTGTGTCTGCGCGCTGCTTGCCACAAACTCGATATGCGCAAAAAGCAGCGCGGAAATGGAGAAAAGATTGAAAATTAAAATTTTCAATCGCGAGATTTGTGTCTGCGCATTG
>CAJTRK010000018.1:63511-63719 GCA_910578475.1 uncultured Lachnospiraceae bacterium
AAAAGCAGCGCAGAAATGGAGAAAACTATGAGAAATAAGACAGGAAGATACCACTCTCTGCTTACGCCTAAATTCGCAGATTGAACAAGACAGGGGGATTAATATGACGATCAACACCGAAGATCTGTTAAACAGTATACTGGAAAGTCTCGACCGAATCGAGTATATCAGATCCAATGATATTCCTAATATCGATCTGTATATGGAT
>CAJTRK010000019.1 GCA_910578475.1 uncultured Lachnospiraceae bacterium
AATAATTACATTATACCAAATATAGGCGGTGATATCTACTTTTTCAGCGGCCTCGAATGAATAAGAGGGGGTGCCGCCTTTGGCTCTCTGGTTTCCCATGTCATAAAGCATGTCATAAATTCGTTTATTCTGAAATCCTATTTTGATAATAACTGAAAGAGAGGGCGTTGCTTATGTGTATGTATGGATATTGCCGGATAAGTACAAAACAGCTGAGTAAATTAACGTGGGATTAAAAAAGGTCTGTAAGTGTTCAAAAATAGATAAAAATGTTTTTTCGTAACACACTTGTAGTACTCAAATAGCCTGTAAAATGAATGTAATATAAATAAAAAGTTCAGTTGAACCTCTTATTATTCCACCGGAGCTGCATATTATGACGAGTAACTTAAAATACACTAAACATTATATCGAACTTGGCGAGCCCTATCAACTGGTTTTGCCGTTAAGTTTTGGAAGCAGGAGTTTAACACTTTCTTTTAAACATCATAACACGCCCGAGTTTGACACTTTTCTTTTAGGAGATTAGGGGTCTAATTCTACCAAATAAATGTGAATTTATCAAGTACATTAATATGTCACATCCCAATCTGAAAAGCCAGGCGCCATTTGCCCCATTGTATATTCGCCTGATTGCTCATCAAGCATACCATCAGATATTCGGACTGTATAATATCCATATTGTATTGTTCCGGAACTGCTGTATACATTACACTGAATATGAAGAATATTATTTTTTCTTACGAAGTATGAGTATTCAAGCTTTGTTGTATCAGATTCTTTTAATTCGTAGGCAATCATGTTTTTTATGCT
Organism: uncultured Lachnospiraceae bacterium; assembly: GCA_910578475.1. Taxonomy (GTDB): domain Bacteria; phylum Bacillota; class Clostridia; order Lachnospirales; family Lachnospiraceae; genus UBA3282. The sequence continues at coordinate 814 of CAJTRK010000019.1, forward strand.
TTGAGCGTTTTTGTAACTTAAATACTCAGTTTCCGTTATTTATTTTGCACCATATTCCTTGTAAGTTTTTCCATCAAAATACAAATAGGTATCTTTCCAGGTATGGACGTTCATTCCGAAATCTGGTTCGTATATGCCGTCATATGCTTCTATATCAAGCGTTATGTCACCATTTTCTGTCATGCGGACATAACCATATTTATTAGAAGCCAGGCAAGAGATGTCTTTGTCTTTTAGAGATATGATGGAATAGTTTTTTTCTGTACCCATCATACAATACGCATTTATTACAACATGTGTTTCATTCTTTAAATCAAGTAATTCTATTTCACAGGCATCCATGCCTTTATTATTTTGATGGACCAGAAGGCAAGTTGCGCCATCGCTGCTGCAATACCAAGTCTGATATAACCCCATATTGTCGGAATAAACGCCTGTTAATTCTTTGGAACCATCGTGGTCCATGTCGGTATATACATAATTCTCCAGCTGTTTTCCTGAAGTTGTTTGTGTTATTGCAAGAAGCTCTTCTTCGCTTAAGGGTTTCTTTTCAAAGGACTGCATACTTTCAAATGAAAGTAAATCAATTGGGATACATGCTCTCGCACCATCCTCTTGGAACAGGGACAGCTTATACATGGATACAGCAAGTACTTTTTTGGCTCTTTTCTGTAGCAAACCAATACGAACAGTATAAGTATAAAAATAATTGCCGAAAAAAATATTTTTCTTTTCATGTAAGAGCATATCCTTTCTTTCAATAATTATTTTAGCGTCAAATAGTCAGTCCGAAAAATGATACATCATCAAAATAATAGAAATTATATGATATTGTCAATATTGGTTGATAATATCATATAATGCCCGGTAGTAAAATTCCATGTCGTATTTTTGCTGCTTTTGTGGCAATATGGGAGCGGCAGGCTGAAGCGCTGCCCCTTCCGCTCATTATGGGGAAAGATAGTGGAAATGTTCACATCCTTATGCTATAATTTTCCCATCGCAGGCAGAACGACAAATCGGCATAGAGGTAAGAGTTATGAAATATGTAAAGGAAGAAGTGCAAATAGAAGGTTTGAAAACATATATTTTTGCCCCTGAAAATGCCAGACTGCTGCTGTCTGATACCGACCTTATGGAAAAAATAAATTTGCCTGCTTCTTGCTTAAAAGGATTTCAGTATAATATTGATGTAGCAGAACATCATTTTGATAAGCATCTGTTTCCAACTATATTTCATCATAAAGGGCGCTGCTTTTTTTCTCTGTGTGCCCGCATTGGTGAAAGCTATATTGATGTAAAATATCACGAAAAATGGTTTTGCCGCCGATGTTACGAAACAATCGCTGAAAATGTTTTAATTCCGGGGGAGGATAACGGCGTTTTCTTTCCGGTTGGATGGCAGAACAGATATCCGTCTGTCTTTCATTTCATGCGATGTAAAAAATGTGGCGAGCGTACAGACAGAGATTTGTTGACAGAAGAAGAATTTCACATATCGCAGGCTTAGGGAAAGGTAAGGTTATTATTATGAAACTTCTGATTAAACAACGTGTATTTTCGTGGACAGATTCGTATGATGTCTACGATGAAAACGGCAATGTAAAATATTTCGTAAAAGCAGAGTTTTTATCTCTCGGACATCAGCTGCATGTTTATGACCGGAACCGCAATGAAATCGGCGTAATCCACCAGAAAATACTGACGCTTCTGCCGGCATTTGAAATAGAAGTCGGCGGCAGAACAATAGGAACGATTCAGAAACAGTTTTCGCTGTTTACGCCAAAGTATGAGATTGACTATAACGGCTGGCGCGTAGAGGGGGATTTCCTCGGATGGGACTACGATGTTTTCAGCGGATGCAGTCCGATTGTACATATTTCCAAAAAACTGCTTCAATGGGGAGATACATATGTGATTGATTTCTGTAATCCGGAAGATGAATTGGACGGTTTGCTTCTGGTTATTGCGATTGATGCGGCTAATTGCAGTCAGAAGTAGGCGGATGCTGTGGTTTCTGTACGATATCAGGAAAGGATGAAAAATGAATCATGACAGAGATTCAAATCAGAATTGCCAGGAAGCAGGATGCGGAAGCGCTGATTGCAATTTATACAAATTTAAGGAGCGGGCCGCCTATGACTGGGCGGTAGAAACGACGGTGTATGTCCGGGAGGGACAGCAGAGGACAGGTATCGGGAGAAAACTGTACGAAATGCTTGAAAAGCTTCTGGCTTTGCAGAATATACAAAATCTGAATGCGTGTATTGCTTATTTGGAGACGGAAAACGAATTTCTCACGCATAACAGTATTCGGTTTCACGAGCATATGGGTTACCGGCTTGTCGGAGAGTTTTACCAGTGCGGCTATAAGAGCGGGCATTGGTACAATATGGTATGGATGGAAAAGCATATTGGCGGACACGAAGAGAATCCCCCGTCGGTCAGTGCTTTTCGTGAGGTGAGGAAGCTGGCAGCGGAAAAATATCAATTGAGAGATATACTGTGAGAAAGGCATGGCTGATGATATGAAGGAATACCTGAGGGAATCTGTCATACCCAAACTTATGGAGGCATTACAGGTATATAATAAAGAAGATATTGAAGATACGATAATTGCCATGTATACCGATTCTGCGTTGTGTCCGGGCGGCAATCAAATAAAAGAAATCGTAACGCAGTTTTCCATAGATTTGGACATGGAAGCAGTAATATATATTTTTGAGGCTTTATTGGAAAAGGAAAATATTATTGAGAATGGTATTGTTTTTACCCCGGAATATATTGCCTCTTTTATTGTAAAAAATGTTTTCGATAACGTTTCTGAGTGGAGCGAAAAGCTTCGTATTATTGACCCCGGATGTGGATGCGGTATTTTTCTGATAACGGCAATCGAGTATTTGAAAAACAGATTTCATGTCAGGGTGAAAGATATCGTATTAAATAACATATATGGTATTGATTTAGAACCCGATAACGTAAGAAGATGTAAAAAAATCATGAAGATGCTGGTTACATTGGATGGCGATGAAATTTCAGAATCGGAGATATCTGTTATTAATGCCAATAGTCTGAAACAAAACTGGAATAAGACGTTTCATGCAGAAGGATTTGATTTTATTATCGGGAATCCTCCATATGTAAATACACATGATATGAACAATGAAACAATTTTATTTCTGAAAGAAAATTTTAAAACGACACAAACGGGCGTTTTCAATATTTTTTACGCTTTTATTGAACACGGGATGCAATACCTGAAAACTTCCGGGAAGATGAGTTTTATTGTTCCAAATAATTTTATGACGATTAAATCGGCCTTGAATTTGCGGAATTACATTCAAAGCAACAAAGCGCTAAAACAAATTATTGATTTTACAGACAATATGGTGTTCAAACCGATTAGAACATATAATTGTATTATTGTATTGGATAAGGCGGAAAATCAGGCATTTCAATACGCGGTATTGAAAAAGAGCGATTATCCGGAAAGGCTGTTAGAGCGGATTGAATATAATACAATGCCGCTGATGCGTCTGGACAAAAACGGCTGGAATTTAGTTGATAAAAAAACATACGAAAATTTGATGAAAATTGAAAATCAGGTTCAGACAATCAAGGATTTTATTCGTACGGGAATTGCTACGTTGAGAGATAATATTTATATGGTCAGTAAATCGGAACAGGGATTTTATAAAATAGTGGATGAGACCAGATATGAAATTGAGAGCGGACTTGTAAAGACAATTTATAAAATACCGGAATTGAAAAAGGGAGAACGACTGGAAGATGTATGCAGATATATTATTTTCCCTTATATAGAATGCGAGCAGGGCTATAAGATTATTCCGGAAAATATTCTGCGGGAACAATATTCTGATACCTATCGATATTTGTGGAGCAGGAAGGAGGAATTAGACAGCAGGGATAAGGGAAAGGGGAATCCGGTTGCGTGGTATGCCTATGGGAGAACACAGAGGTTGAACCGGTATGGAAAAAAACTGTTGTTTCCCACATTTACAAACAGACCCAAGTTTATGCTTGTTAAAGATGAAGAAGCCCTGTTCTGCAATGGATATGGAATTTTTGAAAATGAATATCTTGATTTGGAAGAACTAATGGCTGTACTCAATTCAAAGGTCATGGAATATTATGTTGCCAATACAAGTTATGCGATTGAAGGAGGGTATTATTGCTACCAGAAAAAATATATTGAAAGGTTTTCGATTCCGGAGTTTGATGAAGACGAAAGAAAATTGCTGAGAACAGGAAACAGACAAGAGGTTGATGAAATGTTGCTTGAAAAATACGATTTGGTTATTTAGGAGAAAAAAATGGCATATATAGACAATCAGCTAAAAAGTTTTAAAGATATGATAGAAGATGCGATTATTACAGGGGGAGTGGCAGGAAAAACGTCCTGCATCAGGTCATCCGCCCTAATAAATCTGATACATGATGCGGTTAAATGGGAATTGATAGAGCACAGCGTGCGGAAAGAAAATATCAGACCGCCTTTTGGTAAGACAAAACCGGAAATCAGAATGGCCGGTTTATTAAAACAAAAGGACCAGGATGTATGTGTGCTGCCAAGCGGAATAAAGAAGAAGGCAGAGAAGATTACATGGGGACCAATGGCATTTCAGGATAAAACAGACCCATACGGTTATGAATATTCTACGAATGCACTGGTCATTAATGTCAGGAGCCAGATGAGCAGCCTGGCTAAGAATACGGATACGATTTTGGAAAGAACTTTTGCGGAAGCTTTGAATTGTTAAAAAAGTTAAATGCGGTTTTTTGAAACGGACGAAAGAGGGGAATTACAGTGAAGAGGAGGTCAATCGGGCCAAAGCATGAAATGATTGTTCAGCCGGTTTTTATCATTGGAACCAATAACGAAGCCGGCACGAAGAATTTGGCGCTGATATTGATGCTGTTTTTCGTTTCCATGCTGTTACTCACCGCCTGCGGCTCGAAGGAGAAGGTGCAGACGGCGGCCGGTCGGATGATATCAGAGGATGCCGGGAAAACCGCCGCTTCCGGCGAAAAAGTACAGGCGGCGGAGGCCGTCGGGCAGATGGTCGAAGTAGAGGAAGCTCTGTTAGAGAAGAGGGCAATTCCCGTGGATTTTCCGTTTCCTTATACGATGGAGGCATATACCATGTCGCTTGTGCCGGTAAGAGGAGAGAAGGGGCAGTACGATTTGCGGATATGCGACGAATCCGGTGCGGTTGTGCAGCAGTTTTTCTGCGGTGCGCTGGCGGAGCCGCTGACCTTCCGGTATGATGATTTGTTCTACGATTCCTATTGCGATTTGGAAATTTTCTCGGCGAACAGCCGGACCGGGCTGCTGTTTCCTTATGACTGGCAGCATGTGGACGGAAGGATTCTGAAAGAAACGGCGATAGAGATTCCGCTCTATGATGATTTTGAAGGGCCAAACATAATGGTTCGTGAAGACAGCGCGGCCTATGTGAAAAAAACAATTTACCAGGTGAATATGGACAGAAACGAGATGGTAGAGGCCCGCAGATGGCATATGGATAAAGAAACGGGAACGTTGGAGATTTGGGACTGTCTGGAACAGAGAACCGTTTTCGCGGGGCAGACGGCAATTGACGAGGACGGCGAGCCTGTAAATGAAGAATATTATGGCTATCTTTTCTGGAATGTCTGGTACTGGCTCCGGCCTTTTAAAGAGAATTCGGAGATTAACGTCTGGATATCCGAACCGTGGGAGGAAGATGAAGAATGGGATGAGGGCGGTTACGAATTAATGCAGCATATCCTTTGGGGAAATGACGGTCATATGACGGAATATCCGGACAGGCAGACGCTGCTTGCGGAATACGGTTTTGCGGACCGGGAGCCTTTTTATGAGGCTTATGATGAGCGGGGCAATCTCAGCCTGGAACTTTATGTGAATGAACGGGAAGAAACGGCCTGCGGTTTTATCCATCAATATCGTTTTAGCAGCGATATGGAGAAAGTAGAGTATTTGTATGGATTTACGATAGATAATATACAGGAAATTGACTGGGAGGAACCGGACCCCTATCACATGAAATCCTATGATGGGGGAGACGGCTCGGATTCGGTGGAGGGTTACGAAGAAATTCTGGAAAGCAGAGACGACGGAAAGCCGGCGTATTTTGTTTCAAAGGGCTGTATCGAGTGGTTGAAAGATGGTGGAGCAGAGGAGGGCGAGAAAGATATTCTGATACAGATTGCCTGGGTTTACCGGGACGACGGCAGTATGTACTGCCGACGTTACAGGCATAACGGCTATGTATTCAGCTCGACTTTCAGCACGATGGACAGTTACTATGATGAGGCCGGCCGGGTTGTTTATGAAAACGGTTATATTACGCACGGCAGTCTTCTTTATTATTATTTTTATGAAGATAGTGGAAGAAAACCAAAATTTTGTCTGGAATTGGATGACAATTTAGGGTATTATATTCCTGTAATGGTAAAATATCGGTAGTTCGACGCAGGGCGCATTGAAAAAAGCGCCCTGTTATGATGATTTACGGAAGAACTCCCGATAGCCGGATATTTTGGAAGGGAGAACAAAAGAGATGAAAGTGGATATCAAAGAGGTCAAATTGGAAATATATGTTCCGGGAGAATTTATCGAGAAGATTCGGGATGCTTTGGCGGACCGGGGAATCGGCCGGGTCGGCAATTACAGTCATGTCGTATCTTATCAGGAGACAAAAGGATTCTGGAAGCCTCTGGAAGGCAGCAGTCCGTATCAGGGAAAACAGGGAGAGATGTGCGGCAGAAACGAAATGATGATGGAAGTGCGCTGTCCGGTCGAAAGAGTGAAGCAGGCCGTTCAGATTATTCGAACGATTCATCCATACGAAGAGCCGCTTATCAATGTTGTTCCGTTATGCAATGACCTGCTGCTTTAATCCACCAAAGGATGCTTTGATTTGGAAAAGGTGTCTGGATTCGGTTTATACCGAATCCATCCATACCCGCATCTGATTTTCGCCCCGGTTGCCCCATGTATAGTAGGGAACGGCCACGGCTTCACATGGTCTGGCAGCAGGGGCCTTATCCGAGTATAATTCCGCAGATAATTCGTCGGATGCTTCCGTGCGGAGCGCTTTTGCGGTAATCGTTACCGTACCGCCAAGAAGATTTTCCTGGAAGGCCGAGGGACGAAGTTCGCATCCGGACTGTAAAGATAAGGAAATTACATCGCCCTGATTGTCAATGCCCTCGAAGCAGTATACGAGCGGACCACGGCAGACTGCCGTTTTACCGGTCAGCGCGGGAATTTTGGGAGAAGCGTACTGAAAGCGGGCGGTTCCGTCCAGCGTCAGCCTGACGGTATCTCCATCCGAAACGCTGAGGTAAACATACCCATTTCGCAGGAAATCGCGATAGCATACATCATTTTGTGGAGAATGATGCGCAATCTCAGAATCGTCGCCGTCGGGCGATGATTTTTCATTGACGGAAAGCTGCCATGTTCTGCTCCAGCCGGGAATCCGGATGGCCAGTTTTCCGCCTTTTTCAATATGATAAAGAATCTCAAAATCATAGGGATATTTCGTTTCACAGGTAAATTTCATGCCGTTTTCGAGGCGGACTTCTCCTGCGGCAAACAAGTGACAGAATGCCGTATCTTCATTTTCTCCGTAAGCATATTTTCCATAGGAAGAAATCAAACGGGCCGCGTTCGGCGGGCAGCAGGCGCAGGCATACCATTTGGGACGCACCGGCAGGTCGTGTTTGTGGGTCGGTGCAATGCCTGAAATGCCCGGAAGGATTTCCAGCGGATTGACATAGAAGAATCGTTTTCCGTCCAGCTGCATGCCGGCAAGCACCGTATTGTAAAAAGCACGTTCGCATATATCGCCGTATTCTCCGTTTACTTCGTTTTCCAGCATTCTGGAGGCGAAAAACATCAGCCCGATGGAGGCGCATGTCTCCGCATAGGCGGTATCGCCCGGCAGGTCGTAATCCACGGTAAAAGCTTCTCCGTGCACGGTAGAGCCTATACCGCCGGTCAGATACATCCGCCGTTTCGTAATGCTTTCCCAAAGTCTGCGGCAGGCGGCAAAAAGTTCCTTATCGTCCGCGGAAGAGGCGAGGTCCGCCATAGCGGTATAAAGATACACGGCGCGCACCGCATGGCCGACTGCGTCTTTCTGCTCCCGGACAGGCGCGGAAGCCTGTGAATAATCCGTTTCGGAAGGATTGCTGTTCCAGACGCTCCAACTGCGTTTTTCTTTTTCCTTTTCATAAAAATGGGAATCGACGCCGCGGGTATTGATAAAGTGCTCCGCAAGTTCCAGGCTGTGCTGACTGCCTGAAAGACGGTACAGTTTTAACAGCGCAAGCTCTATTTCGGGATGCCCGGGATATCCCTCATGCTTTTCGACGATAAAGTGTTGATACAAATGCTCCATGTTTTTTAACATGACTTTTAAAAGCGTATCTTTTCCTGTCGCTTCGTAGTAGGCGCAGGCCGCCTCCATCATATGGCCGGAACAGTAAAGTTCATGCCCTTCCTGTAAGTTTGTCAGGCGTTTGTCCCTGTCTTTGATGGTAAAATAGGTATTCAGATAGCCGTCCGAGTCCTGTGCGCCGGCAATGATAGTTATCAGTTCATCGACGGTCTTTTCCAGCGTTTCATCCGGGAAAAGGGAGAGGGAATAAGCTGCCGCTTCTATCCATTTGGCAGCGTCGCTGTCCTGAAAGACCATACCGTAGAAGCCGTCGTCGCCGTCTGCCTGCGTGCTGCCTGCGTTTAGGGTTCTGCTGTTGCCGTCTGCATGATTGTTCTCTGCAGCGGGTTGGTTTTCTGTGTTTCGAAGCGCTTTTCCGGCGTTGATAAAGTTTTGGATAACGTGACTTTTTTCCGTATCAGGCGCTTTGTCACAGAGAACGTCGTACTGATAAGGAATTACGACGTCTTTGACCAGCCGCTGATACTTTCCGATAAACCCATCGGCCCGATAGGCCCCGATGGATGCCTGATGCTGTACTTTCATAATGATACCATGCCCTTTCTGGAGTTAAATTTTATTTTTCTTCCTTATGTGAGACGAGCGGATGCAGGTAAGCATACTGCAGCGCTTTGTTTTCCGTGGTGACCATTGTAGTCAATATTATGTCGCCGTTTTCCCGATACCAGACGCCGCCGTAATTGCCGACGCCGCCGGCATCATAGCCGCTTTCCCCGTATTGTTCGACGGTGGCCGCGCTGATTGTTTCATAAAGCGCCTCAAGTTCCTCCGCGGTTTCCGCGCTGTACGCCCAGGCTACGCTCATCAGACGGTTTTCTGCATCGAACATATATTTTACGGTTCCGGAATGGCCTTCATACTCTTTCGGATAAGTATAACAGAGTCCGCCGTAGAGGGAATCGTATGTGGAATAGTTTTCTCCTTCCGCCGCGGTCATGTCTTCTGTCGTACTGTCCCAGTTCAGTTCGGTAAAAGGGCAGTCGAACGAAGGTTTTTTATCCTGTCCGCAGGCCGTCAGGGCGCAGAGCAGGAGCAGCGCGGTCAGAAGCGGTAAAAAATTTCTGGCAGTTTTTCTTTTTGTAATCATGTGATGTACAGACCCTTTCTTCATGAATGATATGGCAAACTGTATTTTTAACAGATGCTGTGATATTAAGAGAAAAATATTATCAAAATTCCGCCTTCATAAATTGTTTCGGTGTGATTCCCTTGTATTTGTGAAAGGTTTTGATAAAGTAACTTTCGTCATTAAAACCGCAGGAGATGGCAGTCTCTTTGATGGAAATATCTTTCGTTGACAACATCTCGCAGGCGCATTCAATACGGTAGTAATTCAGGTAGTCGATGGGCGTGCGTTCCGTCATGCTGCGAAAATACCGGCAGAAATATTTGGGATTCATTCCGGCAATTTTAGCCAGATTGTCAAGACTGATGCTGCTGTCATAATTTTCTGCAATGTAGGCAAGAACATTTTTGATGGAATTGAGATGTCTTGCGGCTTTGATGTCTTTCACATCTTCTTCGTAAAGATGCTCTTCCAGAATTGTGCCGATGAGCTGATACAGATAGCCCTGGGTCATAAATTCATAACCGGTCTTTTTGCCGGATAAAGCAAGCGTAAGATTGTCCACAATGGGCAGAACGGCGGGGCTGCGTTCGGAAAGCAGGTTGTGTATGGTAATTTTATGGTCCATGATATCATGTATGTTTTTGGAACATGCGTGATTATCCTGCAACAGAATCTGCAGGTCAAAAACAATACAGTCATAGACGCAGGTGTGGTCCTGCGGATTGCCGCCGTGAAGCGTGCCGTCCGTGATGAAAATGACATCTCCTTCATGATAAATGCGTGTATCATTGTTCAAAGTCAAATGAAAAGCGCCGGAGATAATTCGGATAATCTCATAGTGCCTGTGCCAGTGGTAGGGCATGTAGTAACGGGGACTGTGAGGAACTTCATGATAAAAAGCAATCGGAAAGTTGAAAGTCCCCTGCTGCCGTTGTTCTTTATAATCAAGATACTTCATCTTTTTGCCGTATTTCCCTCTTCCTTGTAAACAGGTGAATATTGTTGTATTTTTTTATATTATATCACTTTTATTTTTTTTCGCCAGTCCTTATAATAAAAAATAGTAGCGAATCGTAACGGTTCTGCGGACGCCCGGCCAGAGCATAGTTCTCTGGCCGGGCATCCGCGGAGCCGTTACGAAGAATATGTCTAAGGAGGTTGGTTATCAAATGGCAAAGAACAGATTAGTTGGAGATTATCCGGTAATTGGAATCAGGCCGACGATTGACGGTCGAAGAGGCGCATTGAAGGTAAGAGAGTCTTTGGAAGACCAGACGATGAATATGGCGAAGTCGGCTGCAAAATTGTTCGAGGAGAATTTAAAATATTCAAACGGCGAACCGGTGAAAGTCGTAATTGCAGATACGACCATCGGACGTGTCGGAGAAGCGGCAGCCTGTGCTGCAAAATTCAGAAAAGAAGGCGTTGACATCACATTGACCGTAACACCCTGCTGGTGCTATGGCGCGGAGACGATGGATATGGACCCGATGACGATTAAAGCTGTATGGGGCTTTAACGGAACGGAGCGTCCGGGTGCGGTATATCTTGCTTCCGTATTGGCTACACATGCGCAGAAGGGACTTCCGGCATTCGGTATTTACGGACATGAAGTTCAGGATATGGACGATACATCCATTCCCGACGATGTGAGAGAAAAACTGCTGCGGTTCGGCCGCGCGGCTGTTGCGGCTGCAACCATGAGAGGAAAATCCTATCTGCAGATTGGTTCCGTGACAATGGGAATCGGCGGTTCCATTATCGACCCTGCGTTTATAGAAGAATATCTGGGCATGCGTGTGGAATCCGTAGATGAAGTGGAAGTTATCCGCCGCATGACGGAAGAAATTTATGACAAAGCCGAATATGAGAAGGCGCTTAAATGGACGAAGGAAAAATGTAAGGAAGGATATGACAAAAATCCTGATTTCGTGAAGGCTTCCGATGAAGAAAAAGAAAAGACATGGGAATTTGTCGTTAAGATGATGGTTATCATCAAAGACCTGATGAACGGCAACCAGAATCTGCCGGAAGGCTGTGAAGAAGAGATGGTAGGCCACAATGCGATTGCAGCCGGATTCCAGGGCCAGCGTCAGTGGACGGATTTCTATCCGAACTGCGATTTCCCGGAGGCATTGTTGAATACTTCCTTCGATTGGAACGGTGCGAGAGAACCTTATGTTCTGGCGACCGAGAACGACGTTTTGAACGGGCTTGGCATGCTGTTCATGAAACTGCTCACGAACCGCGCTCAGATTTTCGCGGACGTTCGTACATACTGGAGCGGTGACGCGGTGAAGCGCGTAACGGGATATGATATCGAAGGACATGCAAAAGACGCGGACGGATTTATTCATCTGATTAATTCCGGTGCGGCTTGTCTGGATGCCTGCGGCGAGGCGAAAGATGCGGACGGCAACGGCGTGATGAAGCCCTGGTACGAAGTGACGGAAGCAGACCAGGATGCTATCATGAATGCGACGGAGTGGTGCGCGGCGGATAACGGATATTTCCGCGGCGGCGGCTTCTCTTCCAGATTTGAAACAAAGGCCGAGATGCCTGTTACGATGATTCGCCTGAACCTTGTAAAGAATCTTGGACCCGTTCTCCAGATTGCGGAAGGCTGGACGGTACATCTTCCGGAGAAGGTGTCCGATACCCTGTGGAAACGTACAGATTATACATGGCCTTGTACATGGTTTGCGCCGAGATGTACGGGCGAAGGATACTTTAAGACCGCTTATGACGTTATGAATAACTGGGGCGCAAATCACGGCGCAATCAGCTATGGCCATATCGGCGCGGATATCATTACGCTTGCTTCCATTCTGCGGATTCCGGTATGTATGCACAACGTTCCGGAAGAGCAGCTTTTCCGCCCGGCAGCATGGAATGCGTTCGGTTCCGACAGAGAAGGCCAGGATTTCAGAGCGTGTGACGCATACGGCCCGATGTATAAAACAATCAAATAGAAATTGTGGGATATAAAACCATGCAGAATGGCCGTCAGGACATTTTGAGCTGTTTTCTGCACATAAACGAGTTTGTGGCAAGCAGCGCGCAGACATAAATCTCGAGATTGAAAATTTTAATTTTCAATCTTCACATTTGCCTCTTGTGATATAATGAATGGTATGGAACCAGGTATATCATAAGAGGCATTTTTAATTTTTAAATGAAGGGGTTGAAATTCTATGCCGGCAACGATAAGAGACATTAAAGAAAAGACTGGATTGTCACTCGCTACCATCTCCAAATATCTGAACGGAGGCAATGTGCTTCCGGAAAACAGAGTCCGGATTGAAGCGGCGGTTAAAGAACTTCATTACGAGGTAAATGAGATTGCAAGAGGACTCGTTACGAACAGGACGCGGACGGTGGGCGTCGTGGTTTACAGTGTGGAGAGTCTTTTTAACGGCACGCTTCTTCATCATATCGGCAATGCTCTCCGTAAGGAGAACTACGGCATTTTAATCTGTGATTCCTGTAACGATGAGAAAATCGAAGCGGAAAACATACGTTTTCTGCTGAATAAAAAGGTGGACGGCATCATTGTCGTGCCCGTATCCAGAAAATCCAGGTTTCTGAAACCGGCGCAGGATGCGGGTGTGCCGGTCGTTCTGATGGACCGCTCTTTTCAGAATGCGGAGTTCGACTGCGTACGCATCGATAACCGGATGGCTGCTTTCCGGGCGGTCAATATTCTGCTGGAGAACAACCACAGGAAGATTGCGGTCATTGGTGCGGATAATGAGAATGAATATACCGGATATGAACGTTATAAAGGTTACCTTGATGCTTTGGAACAGGCCGGAATTGAAGCCCCGGCGCAGTACCGGAAACTGGGCAGGCATTCCATCGGATTCGGGCAGGAGAGTATGCGGGAACTGCTTCAGTTAAAGGACCGTCCCACCGCGGTGTTCATGAGCAATTATGAGATTACGCTCGGTGCGGTCATGGCGCTGAACGAATCCGGCATGCAATGTCCCAAAGATATTTCCATGCTCGGCTTTGATGATTTGATTCTGTCCCATCTGTTAAAACCGCAGATGTACATGGTTATCCAGCCGATGAAAGAAATGAGTGAGAAAGCTGTGGAAATCCTGCTCCATCATATCCGAAGCAAGAGCAAGAAGGGGAAAAAAGAAGAAATTCCGGTGGAAATCATTATGGGAACGAGGATTCGGGAAGGAAATTCGGTGACGCGGCTGCCGTAGGGAAATGATAAGGAGTCTGAAATGAAAAGGTACTCAAAAATATTGGCTGTGTTTACAGTCATGTCTCTTTGCGTAATGACAGCGTGCGGCGAAAATAACAAAGAAACTCATGACGCTGCCCTTGCGTCTGTGATTTCCGAAAAAGAAATAAGCGTGTCTTATGCGGATTGGACGGATACGAGGAACGATGGGTGATGACTGCATATGAGTAAAAGAGCAAAACGTTTCGCATATAAATTCGGACAAATTTAAAATAAGAAACTTCATTGACATCTATAAAAACCGCGTATATAATGAATTTATAAGAAATTTAAAAATTTATTATTTTTTTATTTTAGAGCGAAACGTTTCGCTCTGTATGGAGGGATATGAAACAGCAATTATTGGGGATTGATATTGGAACGAGCGCCTGTAAAGTAGCGGTGTTCGACGAAGACGGAAAGGTGCTGGCACAGGCGAACCGGCCCTATCGGGTATATTATCCGCAGAACGGATGGGCCGAGCAGAATCCGGAAGAATGGTGGGAAGCGATTTGCGATGCCGTGCGCGAGGCGCTTTCCGAAGAAAGCGTAAGTGCAGAGCAGATAAAAGGAATCGGCGTGGACGGCCAGAGCTGGTCGGCAATTCCGGTCGATGAAAACGGCAGCGTCTTACATAATACGCCGATTTGGATGGATACGAGGGCAAGGCATCTTTGTGAAAAAGTAAAGAAAGAAATCGGGGCCGATGAGATATTCCGCGTGGCCGGCAACGATTTTCTGCCTTCTTATGTAACGCCGAAACTGCTGTGGTTTAAGGAAGAAAGGCCGGAAGTATTTCAGAAAACGCATAAGTTTCTGCAGAGCAACAGTTATATCGTTATGAAACTGACCGGAGAAATGAGTCAGGAATATTCCCAGTGCTACGGCATCCATTTTTTTCATATGGAAAAACTTTCTTACGATATGGCGTTGGCGGAAAAGATGGGATTGTCGCCGGATATGATGCCGAAGCTGTATGGATGCGATGAGATTGTCGGGAGCGTGACGGAAGAAGCGGCGAAGAAGACGGGGCTCAAGGCGGGAACGCCTGTTGTGGCCGGCGGACTGGATGCTGCCTGCGGCGCGTTGGGAGCCGGGGTATACCGACCGGGAGAAACGCAGGAGCAGGGAGGACAGGCGGGCGGAATGAGCATTTGCACCGACAAGGCCCTTTCTCATAAAGCGCTGATTCTCGGAACCCACGTCGTTCCGGGACTCTGGCTTTTACAGGGGGGAACGGTCGGCGGAGGCGGCGCTCTGAAATGGTTCCGGCAGGAGCTTGGCGGCGGAATGTCTTTTGACGAATTGACGGCGGAGGCAGCCGAAGCGCCTCCGGGTTCGGACGGCGTCCTGTTTCTTCCTTATATGGCGGGAGAGCGTTCTCCTATCTGGAATCCCGATGCAAAAGGCGTTTTCTACGGATTGTCTTTTGATAAGACAAGAGGGCATCTGATTCGGTCGGTTCTGGAAGGCGTGGCCTTTTCGCTGGAGCATAATCTGAGGACTGCGGCGGAGACCGGCATCCATGTGGATACGCTGAATGCGATGGGCGGGGCATCCAATTCTGTCCTGTGGACACAGATTAAAGCGGACGTTACAGGCAAGACAATCCGCGTTCCTTCGTCCGATACCGCAACAACGCTTGGCGCGGCAATTCTGGCGGGCGTCGGCTGCGGCGTCTATGGCAGTTATGGCGAAGCGGTAAACCGGACGATACGAATGACGAGAGTCCAGGAACCGAATCCGGAAAACAAAGCGGTCTATGACCGGTCAATGGAACGGTATCTGCGGTTATATGAGGATTTAAAGGAAGGGTTTTCGCTGTAAGAAGCGGTAAAAAGCGATAAAGCGCGATAAAGAAAAAGCGATAAGAGGAGGAAGAAAAAGACATGAAAGCTGGAGTTGTACATGCGAAGGATGATATTCGCTATGAGGAGATTCAAAAGCCGGAAGTGACGCCGGGGAAGGTGCTGATTAAGGTAAAATATACCGGAATCTGCGGTTCCGACATTCCGCGGGTAAACGGGGACGCCTGTCACTATTTCCCGAATGTGCTCGGACATGAATTTTCGGGAACGGTAGAGGAAGTGGGAGAAGGCGTTACCACATTAAAACCGGGCGACCGTGTGGCGGGCGTGCCGCTCGTGCCCTGTATGAAATGTACGGACTGCCAGAAAGGAAATTATTCCCTGTGCAGACATTACAGCTTTATCGGTTCCAGAGAGTTTGGGAGCTTTGCGGAATACGTGGTCGTGCCGGAAAAAAATGCCGTGAAATTCGGTGCGGAAGTGAGCTTTGAAAAAGGAGCTTTTTTTGAGCCGGCGACGGTTGCGCTGCACGGCCTCCGCAGAGTAGAATATCGCGGCGGAAAAAGCGTTGCGATTCTGGGCGGCGGGACGATTGGACTGATGACGATGCAATGGGCAAAAATATTCGGCGCGGAAAAAGTGGCAGTATTCGATATCCTGGATGAAAGACTGGAGCTCGCCAAAAGGCTTGGCGCAGATTGCGGCATCAATTCCGGCAAAGAGGATTTTATGGAACGGGTGAAAGAACTGACCGACGGACGGGGCTTCGATTATGTCTATGAAACGGCAGGCAATACCATTACAATGAAACTCGCTTTTAAACTGGCGGCCAACAAAGCGCAGGTATGCTTCATCGGAACGCCGACAAAAGACCTTTCTTTCAGCGTGGAAGAATGGGAGAACATGAACCGGAAGGAATTTATGCTGACCGGTTCCTGGATGAGCTATTCCGCGCCATTCCCCGGAGATGAATGGGAGCTGACGGCGCATTATTTCAGAACGGGAGAATTGAAGTTTGACGATTCATTTATATATAAGAAGATTCCGCTTTCCAAAATTGACGAGGCGTTTGAAATGTTTAAGACACCGGGATTGGTGAAGGGGAAGATTTTGATTGACAGCGAGGGATAGAAAAGGTATGAGGCTCCGGAGCCGCGGCCGGACAGAGAACAGGGAGAAGAATAACGGAAAAGATAACGTAGAGAAGACAGCGAAAACATAGAAAGAGAGGACAACAATATGGGAGTTGAGGCTTCAAAAGTTCCACAGATTACGTTAAATACGGGGGAAAAAGTACCGTGTATCGGGATGGGCACATTCGGTTCGGACCGTTTCAGCGCGGAGCAGGTGGCGGCCGCGGTGGCAGGAGGACTTCGCGTAGGTTACCGGATGTTTGACTGTGCGGCATGTTACGGAAATGAGAAGGAAATCGGCGAAGTGTTTAAGGCTGCTTTCGATGAGGGAATCGTAGAAAGAAAAGAACTTTTTATCATGACAAAAGTATGGAACGACATGCACCGGGAGGTAGAAAAATCCTGTCTGAAGAGTATCGCGGATTTGCAATGTGACTATATTGACTTATTTTACATTCACTGGCCTTTCCCGAACTATCATGCACCGCATTGCGGCGTGGATTCCAGAAATCCCGATTCCAAACCTTTTTCGGTGGAAGAATTCATGGATACATACAGACAGTGTGAAGCGCTGGTGGATAAAGGGCTGATACGGCATATCGGCATTTCCAATATGACAATTCCGAAGATGGAGGCTGTTATTGATAAATTCAGAATCAAACCGGCGGCATGCGAGCTGGAACTGCATCCGTGCTTCCAGCAGCAGGAGATTTTCGATTATCTAAATGCGCATGATATCCAGCCGGTAGGGTATATGCCAATCGGTTCGCCGCAGAGACCGGAGCGGGATATGGAGCCGGAGGATATTGCGGATATGCAGGTTCCCGAATTTGCTGCGATTGCGAAGGCACACGGCGTTCATCCGGCTATTATTGCCTTAAAATGGGCGATACAGAGAGGGCAGATTCCGATTCCTTTTTCCACACATAATTTCGAGGCGAATTTGGAAGCGACCGTAACGGAGCCGCTGACGGAAGAGGAAATGCGGATTATTTCCACGCTTGAGAAAAATAACCGGCTTGTCAAAGGACAGGTGTTTTTGTGGCCGGGCGCGACGGACTGGCATGATTTGTGGGATGAAGACGGGGTAATTGTTCACTGAGGAGAATAAACCTGCCTGGCGGATATTTGCACGCTGTGAAAGGAGTATGGTTAATAACAATGGACGCAATGAGAGAAATGCTGGAAAAAAGAAGAAAGGGCATGAAATTTGCAGGGATTCCTTCTTTCTGTACGGCGAATGATTTGGTTATAGAGGCTTGTTTAAAACAGGCGATGCGGTTCGAGGATGATGTGCTGGTTGAGGCGACGGCCAATCAGGTCAACCAGTTTGGCGGGTATACGGGCATGAAACCCGCCGATTACCGCGATTTTGTTTATGAAATAGCGGATAATATCGGGTTTCCGAGAGAAAAGATTATTCTGGGCGGAGACCATCTCGGGCCGCTGACATGGCAGAACGAGCCGGAGAAGGAAGCGATGGAAAAAGCAGTCGAACTGGTCAGGCTGTTTGTACTGGCAGGATTTAAAAAAATACACCTGGATACCAGCATGCGCGTTGCGGATGACCCGGCGGACCGTCCGCTGAGCGATGAAACGATTGCCGGAAGGGGAGCGGTTCTGTATGAGGCATGTGAGAACGCATATCAGGAACTGTTGCGGGAAAATCCCGGAGAAATAAGGCCCGCTTTTATCATCGGCAGCGAAGTGCCGATTCCCGGCGGCGCGCAGACGGCGGAAAGTTCCATATCCGTGACGGAACCTGCGGATGTGGAAAATACGCTTGCTGTTTACCGGCAGGAGTTCGCGAAGCGCGGATTGGAAGATGCGTTCGAAAATATCATAGGCATTGTTGTACAGCCCGGCGTAGAATTTGGGGACGAAGATATTTTTCACTATAACAGAGTGAACGCGGTGAAGCTGACGACGTCCATGAAAAAATATAACAATATTGTCATGGAAGGACATTCCACGGATTACCAGTCGCCCAAAGAGCTGAAGGAAATGGTGGAGGACGGCATAGCGATTCTGAAAGTCGGACCGGCCCTGACCTTTTCTCTGCGGGAGGGACTGTTTGCCTTGTCGCTTATGGAAAAACAGCTTGTTCCCGTGGAAAAGCAGGCGAATTTTATAGAAGTGATGGAAGAGACGATGCTGCGGAATCCTTCCAACTGGCAGAAACATTATCACGGAACGGAAAAGCAGCTTGCCAATAAAAGAAAGTACAGTTTTTCCGACCGGTGCCGGTACTATTTTGCGCTGCCCGAGATGAAAGAAGCCGTCGGGAAGCTGTTCCGGAATCTGGATGAAACAGAGATTCCGCTCAGTATGCTGCGCCAGTATATGCCGGTGCAGTATGTGAAAGTCAGGGACGGAATTTTACCACGAACTGCCAGAGAACTTGCAGAGGATTGTGTGGTACATTTAATAGAAGATTACAATTACGCGACAAAATTGAATTATATGACAGGAGATGTTTTCTGCTGTTAAAAAGTGAATATTGTTGTATAGATTTTCTCAAATTTCGCATATGCTTTCGTTGTAATTGATACTATTTTTTGATATAATAAATCAAATCGATTAGAGCGAAACGTTTTGTTTTACGAAAAACCAATAACAAAAGCAAGGGGGAATTCCAATGTCATTCGTTACAACGGAACAGATGTTACAGGCGGCAGACAGGGGCGGTTATGCGGTAGGGGCATTTAATGTTGAGAATATGGAAATGGTGATGGCAGTCATCAAAGCGGCGGAAGAGATGAAAGCGCCGGCAATATTGCAGACGACGCCATCGACCATAAAATACGCGGGACTTCCACTATATTATGCCAATGTCAAAGCCGCGGCAAAATCGGCGAAGGTTCCGATTGCGCTCCACTTAGACCACGGAAACAGTTTTTCCCTTGCAATGCAGGCATTGCGGGTCGGTTATACATCGATTATGATTGACGGTTCTCATGAAGAGTTTGCTGATAATATATTGATTACACGAAGCGTTGCGGAGGCATGCGCTCCTTCCGGCATACCGGTGGAAGCGGAACTCGGCAAGGTGGGCGGCAAAGAGGATGACCTGGATTGTAACGACCCCGGTTACACGGACCCGGACGATGCGGAGCGGTTTGTCAAAGAGACGGGAATCAGTTCCCTCGCGGTCGCAATCGGTACGGCGCACGGCATTTATAAAGGAGAGCCGAAGCTGGATGTGGAGAGACTTTCCGAGATTCGGAAAAGAGTCAGCATTCCGCTCGTGCTTCACGGCGCGTCGGGCGTTCCGGACGATGCGGTCAGGGATTGTATTCACAGGGGCATCAGCAAAGTGAATTTTGCAACGGAGCTGCGCATCGCTTACAGCAACGGCGTCAAACAGTTCCTGAAAGACAATCCGGATGCGTTCGACCCGAAGAAATACGGCGTTGTCGGCATGGAATATGTTACCAGAGTTGTCAAAGACAAAATAGCGGTATGCGGATGCGCCGATAAAGCTTAATGCAATGCCGTAGAATGGGTAGGGCGAGACAACTTTATCATGTAGTTGGGAGGAAGAAAAGTTGGAAAAAATCAAACAAAATCCAATTGTAAAAAAACTGGGCTTCAACAGAGTCATCTTATGCTGCGTGCTGTTGCTGATGTATGCGCTTTTTGCCGCACTCAGTGAGAATTTCACGGGGCTTCCGAGAATTCTGAGCGCGCTGAATTATGCGTATTTTCTTGGATTTTTATCACTTGGCGTAACTTTTGTAATTGCTACGGGCGGTATTGACTTTTCCATCGGTCCGGTCATGTTCTGTTCTGCGCTGATTTCGGGCTATTGCCTGACATCTTACGGCGTTCCGGTAGCGTTAAGCCTGCTTATCAGTGTGCTGGTCGGCATGCTGTTCGGTGTTTTTAACGGTTATCTTGTGGCATACTGGTCGGTTCCGCCGTTTATCGTTTCTATGGCGAGTATGAATATTGCCAAAGGCGTCGCTTCCGTTTTTACAAAGACGCAGTCTGTCAGCTGGCCGCAGGGGGTATCCGAACAGGGATGGTTCCGAAATCTGGTAAAAGTCGGGAATTTCCCGGTGGGCCTCGTTGTTTTTCTTGTGTTTGCGGTTATCTGTTCCATTATTCTGAATAAAACCAAAGCGGGACGTTACATATTGAGCCTCGGCAGCAATAAAGAAGCAGTCAGGCTTTCCGGCGTGAATATTAAAAAGTGGGAAATGCTGGCATATATCATATGCGGTATTCTTGTGGGAATCGCGGCGATTTTCTATGTTGCGGCTTATACAACCGTTCAGCCCGGATATGGCGACCAATATAATAACGAGGCAATTGCCGGATGCGTTATGGGCGGAACTTCCATGGCGGGCGGTCTGGCGTCCATTGGCGGTACGGTTATCGGCGTATTCATCATTGCGCTTTTGCAGGAAGGTATTCTGGCCCTTCATTTTACGAAGGACTACCAGCTTATTATTACAGGTATTATTGTTATTGTAGCGGTATATGCCGACGTTGTTGCACGGCGCAGAAAGAATTAAGAACGGGCACTCAAGAAAGGTGAAGGTAAGAATATGGGCGAAGTAATCTTAACGATGAAAGAAATTGATAAATCTTTCCCTGGTGTGCATGCGCTGGACCATGTCAGCTTTGAAGTGAAAAAGGGCGAAGTGCATGCCCTGATGGGGGAGAACGGTGCGGGTAAATCCACGCTGATGAAGGTTCTGACAGGTATCTACAAAAAAGATTCCGGAACCATTACCTTTGAGGGGAAAGACGTAGAGTTTCATAATACAAGAGAAGCACAGGATGCGGGTATTGTCATCGTGCATCAGGAACTGAACATGCTCGGCCACCTGACGGTTGCACAGAATATTTTTATTGGCAGAGAGTTCAAGAAAGGCATAGCCATTGACGATAAGAAGATGAACGAAGAGGCGAAAAAGCTTTTCGACAGGCTTCATATCGATATTGACCCGACGGAAACGATGAGCAATCTGACGGTCGGCAAACAGCAGATGTGCGAAATTGCCAAAGCGATTTCCCATGAAGCGAAAGTTATTATTTTCGACGAGCCTTCCGCAGCGCTGACGGAAGCGGAAATCGAGGAACTGTTCAAAATTATTAAGGATTTAAGGAAACAGCAGCTTGGTATCGTATACATATCCCATCGTATGGATGAAATCAAAGTGATTACCGACAGAGTAACGGTTATGCGAGACGGTACTTATGTAGGTACGCTGATAACGAAAGACTGCACGAAGGACGATATCATCAACATGATGGTAGGACGTGTCATTTACGAAGACCCGAAGGAACACAGCATGGTGGCGCCAGATGCGCCGGTCGTGCTGAAAGTGGAACATCTGAATGCGGGGAAAATGGTGCAGGATGTCAGCTTTGAGCTTCATAAAGGAGAAATACTTGGTTTTTCAGGTTTGATGGGTGCGGGACGTACCGAGACCGCGAGAGCAATTTTCGGGGCGGACCCAAAAGAGAGCGGCGATATTTATGTCAATGGAAAGAAAGTGGAGATAAACTCGCCGGAAGACGCGGTAAAATGCGGTATCGGTTATTTGTCGGAGGACAGAAAGCGTTACGGCATCGTCGTACAGAAAACAGTTGCCGAAAATTCCACGATGGCTACGCTCGAAAAATATATGAAGGGCCTGTTTATTGATAAGAAGAAAGAGAAAAAAGTCACAGAAGAGTATGTGAAATCTCTTGCGACAAAGACGCCGAGCGTGGACCAGCTTGTCGTGAATCTGTCGGGTGGTAATCAACAGAAAGTCGTTATCGCAAAATGGCTCGTCAGGGACTGCGATATTCTGATTTTCGACGAGCCGACGAGAGGTATCGACGTCGGTGCGAAGAATGAAATTTATAAGCTGATGAACAAGCTGGCGGAAGAAGGTAAATCAATTATCATGATTTCTTCTGAAATGACTGAAATATTAAGAATGAGCGACCGCATTGTTATCATGTGCGAGGGCAGGAAGACCGGCGAGGTCGGCATTGAAGAAGCCTCTCAGGAAACAATCATGAATATGGCGACGCGAGAGATAAGTTAGGAGGAAGAAGACATGGGTAAAAGCAATGTATCGAATAAATCGGTAATTTCCAGACTTGGCGGACAGAAATTCATTGTGCTTCTGGTAGTTATCGGGTTGATTATCTTTTTCAGCGCGGTTAGTCCTGACTTTCGAAAATATACGACCTTCATGAGCATTCTGGACTATTCCTATTACATAGCGCTGATGGCGATTGGCGTTACTTTTCCGCTGATTACGGGGGGCGTTGACCTTTCCATCGGTACGGGACTGATTTGTTATTCCCTGACGGGCGGTTATTTAATTGTACAGAAGGGATGGCCCGTAGGGGCGGGCATGGCCGTTGCGCTTCTGCTCAGTATCGCAATCGGACTGCTGAATGGCGTATTGGTAGCGATTATGAATCTGCCGCCGTTTTTGGCAACGTTGTGTTCCTGTATGATTACCCGCGGACTCGGTTCCATTTTTTCGAAAAACTTTGGTATTTCCTGGCCGACGAGCGGAACGCCGGGAAGCTGGTTTCGGAATATCTTCAAGATTACGATAAACGGAACAAAAATTCCGCTCGGCTTTCTGTGGGTAGTGCTTCTTGTAGTATTGATGGCGTTTGTGCTGAATCATACGAAAATCGGGCGTTATACGATTGCTATCGGAAGCAATAAGGAAGCGACGATTCTTTCCGGCATCAACGTAAAGTTTTATCATATCATGGCTTATGTGATTTCCGGATTTTTCGCGGGACTTGCGGCAATCGCTTATTCCGCGGTATTCTCGACGGTACAGCCGGGGACGGGAGCCGGATTCGAGCTGGAGGCAATCGGCGGCGCGATTATCGGCGGTGTATCTGCGAGCGGCGGTGTCGGCAGCGTGGAAGGTTCTCTGATTGGCGTATTCGTAATCTGTCTGTTGAAGACCGGACTGCCCTACATCGGTTTACAGGCGAACTGGCAGCAGATAATCACCGGCCTTGTGCTGATTGGAGCAGTTCTGGTTGATATCATGAAAAAGAAAAAAGAGCAGAAATAAGAATAGAATAAAAATAGAAATAATATGATATGCGGCCGCGCAGCGGTTACATATAGATTTCACTCAAATAAAAGGAGGACAAAAAATGAAAAAGAGAGTATTGGCAACATTGATGAGCGTAAGCCTCGTAGCTGCATTGCTTGTCGGATGTGGTGATTCCGGTTCAACACCTGCATCGTCATCAAATGATTCGTCCGCAAACGCAACGGCGACTTCAGGTGATACTTCATCTGCTGACACAGCAACAACGGACACAGCAACAACGGACACAGCAACAACAGGTGGAGATTACAAATTTGAAATCATCGTTAAGAGCTACCAGTCATCTTACTGGCAGGCAGCCGTAACCGGTGTAAATCAGAAGGCAGAAGAGCTCGGCGTGACCGTAAACTGTACAGGACCTAACGCAGAAAGCGATATCGCTGACCAGGTAAATATGCTGAATAATGCAATCAACAGCGCGCCGAACGGCATCGGCCTTGCGGCTTGTGACCAGGAAGCATGTCTGGACGCTTTGCAGACAGCAATGGACAAGGGCATTCCGGTAGTATGTTTTGACTCCGGTATTCCGAGCGCACCGGCTGGTTCCGTATATGCGACAATCGCAACGGATAACTACGCAGCAGGCGCAACGGCAGCAGAAAACCTTTATCCTGCACTGAAAGACAAGATTGCAAACGCAAGCGCACCTGTAAGAATCGGTGAAGTAAATCAGGAAGCTACTTCCGAATCCATTACGAGCCGCGGGCTTGGATTCATCGACAAATTCATCGAGCTGGCAACGGCAGACGGCAAGACCGTAGCGGTTATCGGTAATGAGTACTATGTAAATAACTGCAAAGACAAAGGTGACGAAGCAAGCGCAGATGTTATCATCGAAGTTGCAGTACCGGCACAGACGACAGTAGAATTGTGTGCAACAGAAGCATCCGTTATTTTGAACAAGGCTGATACAATTGGTATGTTCGGTTCCAATCAGGTTGCGGCAGAAGGTATTCTGACAGCAAACGAGAACCTTGACGTACTGGGAACTGACCCGGCTACCTCTATTCTGGCAGCAGGATTTGACGCTGGTTCCGTAATCAAGGGCGCTATCACAAGCGGCAAGATGTTTGGTGCGGTTACACAGTCTCCTCTGGCAATGGGCCAGACAACAGTAGAAGTTCTTACCAAGATTGCTAATGGCGAAACGGTATCTGACGTTCCGACACAGGGTTACTGGTATGATTCTACCAATATGGACGATGCTTCCATCGCTCCGAACCTGTATGACTAAGTAAAAAGTTCTGATAACAAAGACAGGTATTTTAAGAAGGGAACAGGGATATCAAAACCCTGTTCCCTTTTCTCTGATGATAAGAAAGCTTCATTCAAAATTTTATAATTTTATCATGAAAAGGAGGATAATATCATGTTAAAAGGTATTCCGAAAATTCTCTCGCCGGAGCTGTTAAAAGTTCTGGCAGAAATGGGACACAGCGACAGGCTGGTTATTTCCGACGGTAATTTCCCGGCAGAGTCTATGGGAAAGGATGCAATTGTAATCCGCTGTGACGGACACGGGGTTCCGGAGCTGTTGGAAGCGATTCTGAAAGTATTCCCGTTAGACACTTATGTAGAGCACCCCATGAACCTGATGGAGGTTATGTCGGGGGATAATGTGGAGACACCCATCTGGGACACTTATAAGGAAATTGCCAGAAAATATGACGAACGCGGCGATGCGGCGGTTGGTACAATTGAACGATTCAAATTCTATGATGAAGCCAGAACCGCTTATGCAATTGTTGCTACGGGAGAATCCGCGCTTTATGCAAACGTTATGCTGCAAAAAGGTGTTGTAACGGATTGACCGATAATGTTTATCAATGATAAAATAAATTAGTGTGAAGAATGCCTCTGATACAGGCATTCTTCATCACCGGTTTATTGTGTGCCGGTTTGAGGATTTGCGCCGCAGGCAGATGGAGGGTGATACATATGTTGGAAAATGTGGGAAGCATGTTCGACGGAATGCTCGATATGATGAAGAAATTGAAAAAGGCGTCTTATGAGAGCCATATGAAAGGCTTCCGGGAACGGAACGGGCATTTTTTTCAGGAGATGATACAATATGTGGAGCAGAAGGAGGACAAGGAAGCGGCGGCAAAGGAAGTAGCGGATGTCTTTACCGATGCGGTGAAAGAAACATTTTCCGTCAGGGGAAAAATCAAATCGCGCACGCAGATAGATATGAATTTCTTCATGATTTACTATGTTTTTCCGGCTGTTTTGCTGGAAGAGAGCGAAGTGAGCGATTTGATTGCCGGGAGCATTCGGGATGCGTGGGGCGTGAAGTTCAGGGACAGTAACATTCAATACGCCGATTATGATAAAATATACGGCGCTTTTCGTGAAAAAATATTTGGTATTTTCTGATTTGGGGACAGACAGATATTTGGGAAACAGACAGATATTTAGGGACAGACAGATATTTGGGAAACAGACAGATATTTAGGGACAGACAGTTATTTTGGAAACAGGCGGTTATGTTGAAACAGAGAAAGGATTGGTTGTTGATATGGGTAAATATTTTCTTGCAATTGATATTGGGGCGTCCAGTGGAAGGCATATACTCGGAAGCCTGCAAAACGGAAAAATAGAGCTGGAAGAAGTGCATCGCTTCTGGAACGGCATGGATGATATAGACGGAACACTTTGCTGGAATGTAGACAGATTATTTAACGAGATTATCGAAGGTATGAAAAAATGCCGTGAAATCGGGAAAATTCCCGAGAGTGTCGGGATTGATACATGGGGTGTGGATTTTGTCCTGATTGGAAAAAATGACGACCTTATCGGTCAGGCGGTGGGGTACAGAGACCATCGTACGGACGGTATGGATGAAGAGGTTTATAAAATTATCAAAGAAGATGACCTGTATGCGAGAACAGGAATCCAGAAAGCGATTTTTAACACCATTTATCAGTTGATGGCGGTGAAGAAACAGCATCCGGAATATATGGAGCAGGCGGAAGCGATGCTGATGGTTCCCGATTATTTCCACTATAAGCTCTGTGGGAATAAAGTGCAGGAATACTCGGAAGCGACAACAGGCCAGCTTGTGAATCCGGCAACCAAGGACTGGGATTATGAGCTGATAGAAATGCTCGGTTTTAAGAAAGAAATTTTCCAGAAGATGTACATGCCGGGTGCGGTTGTGGGAACATTGACTGAAGAAGTCAAACAAATGGTAGGATATGACTGTCAGGTAGTGCTTCCGCCGACGCATGATACGGCGTCCGCGGTTATGGCGGTTCCCTCCAATGACGAGAACGTATGCTATATCAGTTCCGGCACATGGTCTTTGATGGGCGTGGAAAGGGATGACGCAGACTGTTCCATGAAGAGCAAAGAGGCCAATTTCACGAATGAAGGCGGCTATCAGGGTAAAATCACTTATCTTGCTAACATTATGGGACTTTGGATGATACAGTCGGTGCGCGGTAAACTGGCGCCGGAGATGTCTTATGGAGAATTGTGCGAACAGGCTTCCAGAGAGAGCATTACATCGGTGGTGGATTGTCAGGATGAGCGGTTTTTATCTCCGGACGATATGGTAAAAGAAATTCAGGATTATTGTCGCGAAACCAATCAGGCCGTTCCCGAAACGCTGCCGGAACTGGCGTCTGTTGTCTATAACAGCCTTGCCAGATGTTATGCGGAGAAACTGCGGGAAATCGAGAAGCTGGTCGGCGTCAGATATGACAGGATTCATATTATCGGCGGCGGCTCCAACGCCGTATACCTGAATGAACTTACTGCGAAATATACGGGCGTTCCGGTTTATGCGGGTCCGGGAGAAGCGACGGCAATCGGTAATATCCTGACACAAATGATTCAGAGCGGAGAATTTGAAGATTTGAAGCAGGCGAGGGCGTGTGTGGCGGAATCGTTTGAAATCAAAGTTTATGAATAAGCGGCCGCCGCGGAATATGTGGATGGAAGCAGCAGCTTTGGAGAACAGGCAATGGACAATAACCGGAATACAACGACGATATGTTTTACCAACAATAAAGGCGGGAGCGGAAAATCAACGTCCTGCGCCAACCTCGGATATGAACTTGCGGCGGCGGGGAAGAAGACGCTGCTCATCGACGGTGATATGCAGCTGAACCTTTCGTTGTCATTTTTTGATGAAGACAGGGTGCTCGATATGGCGGAGAGCGGGCAAAATCTTTATTATGCCATACGGGACGGGAAGGACTTAAAGGATTATATCGTTCCCACCAGGTATGAAAATCTCGATTTGATTCCGTCTTCTACGTTGATGAGCCAGGTAGAATATGAGCTTTTTACCAGAATGCAGAGAGAATTTATTCTGAAAAAATGCCTGCGCACAATCAGGGAAGAACAGACTTATGATTATATTTTAATCGATGCGCCGCCGACGCTCGGCGCATGGGTCATCAATATCCTCTGTGCATCCGATTATGTAATCGTGCCTGTGGAAGCATCGCCCTGGGGATTTTTCGGCCTGGCAAACATGTTTGATTTTTTGAACCGTATTCAGGATGTGACGGATGCGAAAATTATGGGTGTCTTGATTACAAAAGTTGACGAACGTAAAAACTATTACAGGCAGGCCAGAGAAATTCTGAAAAATTATCAGGAGATTCATGTCTTCGAGTCTTTTATCCATGTGGATTCGGCAATCGAATGGGCGCAGGATGCGT
Organism: uncultured Lachnospiraceae bacterium; assembly: GCA_910578475.1. Lineage (GTDB taxonomy): Bacteria > Bacillota > Clostridia > Lachnospirales > Lachnospiraceae > UBA3282. Next base: position 29,323 of record CAJTRK010000019.1, read on the forward strand.
CGAAGCCTGTATCGGTCTATAAGAAATCGACGCGGAGTGCGACGGAATTTAAAAAACTGACAGAGGAGGTCATCGGATATGGCAGTAGGTAAGGGAAGTATGGAAAGGGCGGCGAAAGCGGCCGGAGCAAAAAAAGCATCGGCGCCTAAGAAAACGGAGAGCAAAGCATCTGTGAAAAAAGAAGCTTCTGCCGCGAAGACCGCCGGAAAAGCGGAAACGAAAGCAGTTGCGGCAGCGGAAGTGATTGCGGCGCCGTCGGAGGAAGTGTTACAGCAGATTATTTATCAGAAGAGCAGCGGCATGCTGGAACGGGAAGCTGCGCCGAACGAGAGATTCGGTCTTGGCGATGAAATGCCGGTTTATTATTTTTGAGAAAGAAAGCAGCCTGTTATAAAAGGACACATTTTGCATCACCTTGCAAAACGTGTCCTTTTTTGTGTTGGTGTGAACCGGCCCACATAATTTCTGCTCTTGCATGATAGTCCTGCGGATGATTGTGCAGGATTTGGGCATTGGTGATGACGGTCCGCAACAGTCCTTCTGCAATCGAATCCGTGATTTCCATATTTCCCCCGTTCGTAAAATAGCGTTCCATCGTGTGCATCATGATATCCACACAGCCGCTTTCCGTCTGGTAATCGGAAAGGGATAAAGTCAGTTCGGGATTCATGATTGCAAATCTGGGACGCGAGAGATTGTCGTCATAGGCGCGTTTTTCTTTGGTCTTTTCATTCGTAATGACCGCCCCCATGCTGGTTTCGCTTCCTGCGGCAGCAATTGTCAGGACGGAAGCAACCGGGAAACATTTTCGGGCGGTGCGGGTGTGTTCAAAAAGCGTCCAGACATCTTCTTCCGGTTCAGCCAGGCCATATGCGACAGCTTTTGCGGTATCGATTACGGAGCCGCCGCCGACTGCCAGCAGAAAATCGGCCTGCATTTTCCGGCCAAGTTCAATGCCTTCGTAAACTTTGGACAGGTGTGGATTGGGAACGACTTCTCCTAAAAATTCATAAGTCAACGCTTCTTTTTTTAATGAGTCTGTAATTTCGTCCATCAATCCGGTTCTGAAAACACGCTCACTTCCATATGCGATTAGAATTTTGGTTCCACCGTACTTCTTGACGTATGCGCCGGTTTCTTTGTGGGTATCTTTTCCAAAGACAACTTCTGTCGGTGCATAAAAGTTAAAGTTGTTCGTCATCGTTATCCGCTCCTTCAAGAATACTTTTCACCAGACGCCGATGGATTATCTGATTCACTACCGCATCGAACAGGCAAAACGCTTGTTGAGGGAAACAGACGAGCCGGTCACAAATATTGCATTCATGACCGGCTTCCACAGCAGCGCTTATTTTGGCAAGATATTTAAGAAATATTTGAATGTCACGCCGAAGGAATTTCGGCAGGCCCGTAAAATGGATATGAAAATCAGGACTCCTTCAGAATCCGATACAGCATATCCAAATCATGGTTGATAATCAGTTCTAGCGGGAAATCACATTCCGAAAGCAGCGGCAGGATATAGGTGATATCTCCGACATGCCCTTTTCCGTGACTGTCGCTGGAAAGCAGAACCGGAAGCCGCATTTTTTTACAGAGCGTAAGAATCTGCATGGAATTGCGGCGGCCGTCCGTCCGATAGGCGTCCGGCATCAGGGAAGCGTTGTTGATTTCCGGATAGACGCGGTTTGCTCTGGCGGCGGAAAGAAGCCGTTCATAATCCACCGGAAAACGTCCGTCATCGGGATGCCCCAGAAAGCGTACGCCGGGATGTTTCATCGCATGAATACAGGCGTCGGTGTTTGCATCCACCGAGCCAGCGCGGAAGATGGGCGGATGTATGCTGATGAACGCATAATCCAATGCCTGAATCAGTGCGTCTTCCATATCCACATCGCCTTTTTCGTTCAAAATATTCAGTTCCGCGCCATATAACAGCGAAATGCCGAAGCGATTCCGTTCCGCCAGAAGCAGATTGCGGAAATAGGAGCTGTCTGCGGCTCCCGGCGTGGCCGGCGCATGGTCAGAGATGCCGAGCACCCGGAGAGAACGCCTGGCCGCCGCGCGCGCCATATCCGTTATCGTATCCTGTGTGCCGTGGCCGCTGGCAATACAATGGGTATGAATATCTGCCAAAATGGGAAACGTCTGCATGGTGATTCCTTTCCGAAGCGTAAATTGATACCTGTGTCCGCCAGGTACAAATTTATTATGGCACAAATCGGGAGATTCTGCAAATTAATCGGCGGGTGAACTGCTTCGTCGTTTCTCCATAAAACGAAAACCAACAAAAACCAATAAAAACCAACCAAAAACAGAAAAAGACAGAATTTTTTTCCGGTCCGAATGGATAAATCGGGCAAAAACGGAAGAATAAAATGTTGTTTTGTGTTGAATTTATATTGACTTTATCAGGGACATACCTTATAATTATGATATGTTAGCAGAGGCAGCGAATTTTGTCCTCATCCAGCTATCACAGTCTAAGAGAACGGTTATTAGATGAGAGGGCCTTTTATGGAAGATAAACAGAGAATTATACAGGAACTTGTTCCCGGCAGGCAGATTACGCTGGCGCACATTATCGCTAATCCGGACAGTATTCTTTATGAAAAACTGGGCCTGAACCCGGCCGTCGAGTATGCAAAATCCGCAATCGGCGTTCTGACGGTCAGTCCTGCGGAAACGGCAATTATCATTGCCGATATCGCGATGAAGTCTTCCGGCGTGGACCTCGGCTTTGTGGACAGGTTTTCCGGTTCGCTCATTGTTACGGGCACGGTTTCACAGGTAGAGGCGGCAATACAGGCGATTCTCCTTTATACGGAGGAAACACTGGGCTACACCGTCTGCAAGATTACACGAACATGAAAAAGCTGATTTTGATAGGACGCAGCGAAGCGGGAAAGACGACGCTGACGCAGGCGTTAAAAGGCGAAACGATTACTTATCAGAAAACACAGTACATCAATTATTATGACGTTATCATCGATACGCCGGGTGAATACGCGCAGACTGCGAAGCTCGGCAGGGCGTTGGCGCTTTATTCGTACGAAGCCGATGTGGTGGGGCTGCTGCTCGCGGCAAACGAGCCTTATTCCCTCTACCCGCCGAATATCACCTGTATGGTGAACCGGGAGGTTATCGGTATTGTGACGAAAATTGACAGAGAAGACGCCGACCCGGAGCAGGCGGCGAGATGGCTGCGGCTGACAGGCTGTAAAAAGATTTTTTTTGTAAATTCCAGGGCAAGTGAAGGCGTGGCCGAGATTCTGGAGTATTTAAGCGAGCCGGAGGACGTACTTCCGTGGGAAGTGTGAGAAGAACTTCTAAAGGCTCGCACCAGAGGGTGCTTCGCCAAGAAGTTCTACGACTTGCGGAGCAAGTCTTTCTCACACTGCAGAATGTCCTGGCGGCCATTCTGCCTGGCTGGACAGGAGAAGGGAACCGCAATAGAAAATCTGCAATGCGGAATTTCTATTTGTATAATAAAAGTTCAGGCATTGAACGAATGCCAAAAATAAAGAAAAGAAAAGGAGAAAAAAATGGCACTGAACGAGTATGAAATCAAGAAACAGATTTGCGACATCGGTAAAAGAATTTATGACCGTAACATGGTTGCGGCGAATGACGGAAATATTTCCGTAAAGCTGAACGATAACGAATTTTTATGCACGCCTACCGGCGTATCGAAGGGATTTATGACCCCGGAATTTATCTGCAAGGTTGATGCGGACGGTAATGTAATCCAGGCAAACAAGGGATTCAGACCTTCTTCCGAAATCAAAATGCACATGCGTGTCTATAAGAAAAGACCCGATGTCGGTTCCGTTGTCCATGCGCATCCTACTTTTGCAACGAGCTTTGCAATCGCAGGCATCCCGCTGACACAGCCAATCATGCCGGAAGCGGTTATCGCGCTCGGATGCGTTCCGATTGCACCTTACGGAACACCCTCCACAATGGAGATTCCCGATGCGGTAGAGCCTTATCTGGAGCACTTCGACGCGGTATTGCTGGAAAGCCACGGCGCGCTGACATGGTCTACCGACCTTCTCGCGGCTTATATGAAGATGGAATCCGTAGAGTTCTATGCGGAGCTTCTTTACAAAGCGAGACAGCTCGGCGGTCCGAAGGAGTTCAGCCCTGAGAATGTTCAGAAATTATATGAAATCAGAAGAAAAATGGGCCTGCCCGGGCGTCATCCGGCGGACCTTTGCCAGAACAAAGGAAAGGCGAACTGCCATAACTGCGGTTCCTGTTCTTCTTCCGCAGGCTCTCAGGACAGCCAGGAACTGGTAGCGGCGATTACAAAGAAAGTTTTAGAGCAGCTCGGCAAATAATCTATGGATAAATATAATCTTGAAAAAATAGTAAAGAACCTCGTTGACGAGGCAATCGTAAAAGAAATCATGTCCCTGCAGCTCGCCGTGAAGCTGATTGAAGCGGTGGAGCAGAAAGCACTGGAAATGGGCATGCGTGTCGTTATCGCCGTATCGGATGCGTCGGGAAGACCGGTTGCGGTTCATTGTATGGACAACGCCTATCACGGCAGCTTCGATGTAGCGTTGAACAAGACTTATACGGCGACCGCTTTTCAGATGTCAACGAGCGAATTATCACGATTATGTCAGCCCGGCCATGACCTGTACGGCCTGCAGTTTTCGAATGACGGGAAAGTCATGATACTTGGCGGCGGAGAACCGCTGATGGTCGGGAATACCATGATAGGCGCCCTGGGCGTGTCCGGCGGCACAGCCGTTCAGGATACTGAGCTGGCGGCCTATGGAAAAGCCATGTTAAAGGAGGTAATCAAGTGTCTTTAGATGAAAGCATGATTCATGACATTGTACAGAAAGTCATGGCGAATATGCAGATAGCCGGTTCTGTGGAAGGGATGCACGGTGTTTTTCAGGACATGAATGACGCCATCAAGGCATCTATCGAAGCACAGAAGGTGGTCCGCAATCTGAGTCTGGACCAGAGAGAAAAAATCATCTCTGCCATCAGAAGAAAAACACATGAGAATGCCGAAATCATCGCCAATATGGGCGTGAATGAGACCGGTATGGGAAATGTGGGAGATAAAATTTTGAAGCATCACCTGACAGCGGACAAAACGCCCGGAACAGAGGATTTAAGCACGATTGCATGGTCCGGCGACAGAGGACTGACGTTAGTGGAGATGGGGCCTTTCGGTGTTATCGGCGCGATTACGCCGGCGACAAATCCGTCCGAAACGGTCATCTGTAATTCTATCGGCATGATTGCAGGCGGCAATACGGTGGTGTTCAATCCCCATCCGAATGCGAAGAAAACAACAATTTTTACCATTAATATGATTAATGAAGCTTCTCTGGAAGCAGGCGGCCCGGATAACATCGCGGTAACGGTGGAAGCGCCTACGATGGATTCCAGCGCGGTTATGATGAAACATCCGGCGATACCGCTCCTTGTTGCGACAGGCGGTCCCGGCGTTGTGACGGCAGTTCTGTCTTCCGGAAAAAGGGCGATTGGTGCGGGCGCGGGGAATCCGCCGGTCTTGGTTGATGACACCGCGGATGTTCGGAAAGCGGCGCAGGACATTGTGAACGGCTGTACATTTGACAATAATCTGCCCTGTATCGCGGAAAAAGAAATTGTGGCGATGGACGGCATCGCAGACGAGCTGATGCACTATATGATTCAGGAGAACGGCTGTTATCTTGCGAGCAAAGAAATTCAGGATAAGCTGACGGCGACCGTTATTACCCCGAAGGGCGCGCTGAACAGAAAATGTGTAGGCAGAAGCGCAAGAGCGCTGCTTTCTATGGTTGGTGTAGAAGTGGGACCGGAAATCAGATGTATTGTGTTTGAAGGCCCGAAAGAGCATCCGCTCATCGCGACGGAACTGATGATGCCGATTCTGGGCATGGTCAGAGTAAAGAGCTTTGAAGAAGGTGTGGAAACGGCCGTATGGCTGGAGCATGGCAACCGCCATTCCGCACATATTCATTCCAAAAATGTAGACAATATCACAACTTATGCAAAGGCAGTCGATACAGCGATTCTTGTGAAGAACGGGCCGAGTTATGCAGCGCTCGGATTCGGCGGCGAAGGATACTGTACCTTCACGATTGCCTCAAGAACGGGCGAGGGCCTGACGAGCGCGCAGACATTTACGAAGAGAAGACGCTGCACGATGTCGGACAGCCTCTGCATCCGTTAAAAGTGTGAAGAGAAGTTCTAAAACTCGCAGCAATGGCTGCTTCGTTAAGAACTTCTACGGTTCGCAGGATGAACCTTTCTCACACCGCAGAATGTCCGTGCGGCCATTCTGCATGAATTTTCGTCAGGAAGTTCTAATGCACATGTCTTAACAGACAGAAAGGAGTATGATAGAGAGATGGCAGTAAATGAAAAGGAAGTTGAGCAGATTGTCAAACAAATCCTGGGTCAGCTTTCAGGAAACGGCGTCAGCGCTCCAACAGCCGCCGCAACAGGAAAAAGCCAGGCAGGAGCAGATATTCCGGCATCCGCACATGTTGCGATGCTGACAGGACTGGAGAAATTCGAAGTAAAAGAATTTCCGATGCCTCAGGTCGGCGACGACGATATTCTCGTGAAAGTAGAAGGCTGCGGCGTCTGCGGAACGGATGCGCATGAATTCAAACGCGACCCCTTCGGCCTGATTCCGGTAGCCCTCGGACATGAAGGAACCGGAGAAATCGTCAGGATGGGTAAAAACGTAAAGAAAGACAGCGCGGGCAAAGACTTACATATCGGTGATAAAGTCGTAACCTGTATGATTTTCCAGGATGACCCGGAAATTACAATGTATGATTTGAATAAACAGAACGTGGGCGCGGCGGACGTATACGGACTGCTTCCCGATGATGACGTACATCTGAACGGATGGTTTTCCGATTACATTCTGATTCGCGGCGGTTCAACCGTATTCAATGTAAGCGACCTGGACCTGGATTCCAGAATCCTGATTGAGCCCTGCGCGGTGCTCATACATGCGGTGGAAAGAGCGAAAACAACGGGAATCCTGCGATTCAACAGCCGTGTTGTCGTACAGGGCTGCGGACCGATTGGTCTGATTTGTATCGCGGTGCTCCGCACGCTTGGCATTGAAAACATAACGGCGGTGGACGGCAACGAAATGCGTCTTGATTTTGCGAAGAGACTCGGCGCTTCCCAGACGGTAAGCTTTAAGGATTATCAGGGAATTGAAGCACTGATCGGAGCAGTCAAAGAATCCTTTGGCGGACATCTTGCGGATTTTGCATTCCAGTGTACGGGAAATCCGGCTGCGCATGCCAATATCTACAAATTCATCCGTAACGGCGGCGGACTTTGTGAACTGGGCTTTTTCGTAAACGGCGGCGATGCGACGATTAATCCGCACTTCGATTTGTGTTCCAAAGAAATTACGCTGGTCGGTTCCTGGGTATATACGCTGCGGGATTATGCGACGACTTTTGATTTCCTGAAGAGAGCAAAAGGAATCGGACTGCCGCTGGCAGACCTGATTACGCATAAATATCCGTTGGAGCAGATTAACGAAGCGCTTAAGACGAATCTTGCAATGACCGGATTGAAAATCGCAATCGTAAACAGGTAGAAAGAACAAAATTCTTTTTGTCCGTTGAGGAAGGAATAAAGGTATGGTTATGGAAGAAGTAACATCTCGTAAGGAAGCGGAAGCAGTAGGTCTGCTGGAAGTATTCGGCCTCGTATGCGCCTTCCTTGCCGCGGACGCGGGCTGCAAGGCGGCAAATGTCCGTCTGGAAGTGTTCGATAAGAATAAGCCGGCCAACGCAGACGCGCTGCCTGTACCGCTTTTGGTAACGGTTAAATTCAGAGGCAGTATTGCGGATGTCGAGGAAGCTATGAGAGCCGCGGAAGAGGTTGCGCTTGCAAATACGGGAGTCGTATGTAAATACATTATCCCAAGACCGACGGAAGATACGGAGAAAATGCTGAAAATCAGCGCACTTGACAAAAACTAGTGTGAAGAGAAGTTCTAGGGCTCACAGCAAAGGCTGTTTCGCCAAGAACTTCTACGGTTTGCCTTTTGCAAATCTTCTTCACACCGAAGAATGCCCAAAATACGGGCATTCTCCGTACCGATATGAGATTCCGCAGAGCGGAATCATGCGGGTTAGTGTGAGAAGAAACTTGAAACAGGAAAGTATAATAAGGAGGATTTCATATGTCACAGGAAGCTTTAGGAATGGTTGAAACAAGAGGACTTACGGCTGCAATCGAGGCGGCTGATGCAATGACCAAAGCGGCGGAAGTAGTTCTGATTGGAACGGAAAAAATCGGTTCCGGACTCGTAACCGTTATGGTACGCGGTGATGTAGGCGCAGTAAAGGCAGCGGTTGAGGCCGGCACGAGTGCGGCAAGCAAATTAGGCGAACTGGTAGCGACCCATGTAATACCGAGACCGCATAACGACGTGGAGAAGATTCTTCCGAAATTCAAATAAGACATTCTTTCAAAACAGTAAAATGAGTCATGCGGCATGAAAAGGAGTAACGGCATGGGTAAAGCATATGGATTCATAGAAATAACCGGAGTCGTGGCGGCAATGGACGCGCTGGATATCATGTGCAAGGCGGCGAATGTGGAACTTGCAACATGGGAGCGCAAGCTCGGAGGAAGGCTGGTCACGCTGGTAATAGAAGGGGATGTGTCGGCGGTCAGACAGGCCGTTGAGGCAGGCTCTACGCAGGCGCTGAAGAAGCCTGCGGCAACCGGAGTGCTTCCCAACCCGCATCCGGAAATTGTCAGAATGGTAGAATTATCGGCAAGCCGATTCAAAGGAAAAACGGAGCCTTCATCCGGCTCGAAGATGTTGGGTGAAGACCCGCCGGATTTCGTACCAAAAGACCAGAACGAGAAGATATAAGAAAGATATTTGGAACAATATAATCAATTTTTATTTAAGAAAACAGGAGGAAATGAATTATGGCATCACTCGAAGCATTGGGAATGGTTGAAACAAGAGGACTGGTAGCTGCAATCGAAGCAGCGGATGCGATGTGCAAGGCTGCAAACGTAACTTTAATCGGAACGGAGAAAATCGGTTCCGGACTCGTAACCGTTATGGTACGCGGCGATGTAGGCGCGGTAAAATCAGCAGTAGAGGCAGGCGCTAACAGCGCAGGCGCGCTCGGTGAGCTGGTAGCGACCCATGTAATCCCGAGACCGCATAACGACGTAGAGATGATTTTACCGAAACTCGCTTAGTCTGAAAGCTGCAGGTAATGACTTTGAAGGAGCGGGGTAATAATTATGGACACTTATCATGAAGTAGAGCGAATTACGAGAATGGTGCTCCAGACAATTGAAAATGCCAAAGAGAACGAGAAACGCATGACGATTCCCGTCGGCGTTTCCGCGAGGCATATCCATCTGACACAGGAAGATGTGGAAAAATTATTTGGGGCAGGTTATCAGCTGACGAAAAAGAAAGATTTGATGGGCGGGCAGTTTGCGGCGAATGAACAGTGTACTATCGTAGGACTGAAACTGCGGGCGATTGAAAACGTACGGATTTTAGGACCCGTCAGGAAAAAATCGCAGGTCGAGATATCCGCTACGGACGCGCGGACATTGGGCGTTAATGCGCCGCTGCGCCAGTCGGGCGATACGGCCGGTTCGTCTCCAGTTGCGCTCGTCGGTCCGAAAGGAGCCGTTTATCTGAACGAGGGCTGTATCGTTGCGGCAAGGCATATTCATATGACCCCCGCGGAGGCGGCATCCGCATCGCTGCATGACGGAGACTATGTTTCCGTCAAAATGGGAAATGAAAGAGGCGCGGTTCTCGACCATGTGAAGATTCGCGTTGACGAGTCCTTTTCTCTTGAGATGCACATCGACACGGACGAAGCCAATGCCTGTCAGGTAAAACAGGGCGACTGTGCGGCAATAGTGTAGATTCGCAGCAGCGTGCTCGATTTTTTATAACGAGGTTCATTATGATAATAGGAAAAGTAGTAGGAAGTTTATTTTCTACAAGAAAAAGTGAAAAGCTGGTTGGCAACAAGTTTATGATAGTGGAACCTGTCGAGACGATGAGAGGAAACGGTGAGCGCCTCGTGGCGATTGATATTATCGGCGCCGGAATCGGAGAATATGTCCTGGTGGCACAGGGGTCTGCGGCCAGAATCGGATGCGATATGACCAGTGCGCCCGTCGATGCGGCAATTGTAGGCATCATTGACGAAGGACAGGATTGGAGCAGGTAATCATGTTGATTGATGAACTGAAAAAGATTGCGAAAGAAAGCGGTGTAGTGGGGGCCGGCGGAGCCGGCTTCCCGTCCTATGCCAAAATGACGGAACAGGCGGATACGGTCATACTCAACTGCGTGGAGTGTGAGCCGCTTTTAAAGCTGCATAAGCAGCTGCTTGCTTCCCATGCGGAAGAAATCGTACAAATGCTGGATGAAGTGCGGGAAACCTTTGGCGCCAAAGAAGCGGTCATCGGCATCAAAAACGAACACAGGCATACGATTCGTATATTGGAGGAAACGCTGAAAGAGTACCCGAAAGTGAGAATCTGCGCGGTACGCCCTACCTATCCGATGGGAGACGAAGTAATTCTTATTTATGAGGCGACAGGGCGCGTTATCAGACCGGGAGGACTCCCGATTGATGAGAATGTTGTCGTTTATAATACGGAAACGATGTATAATCTGTATCGTGCGGTTCATCTGCACGAACCCGTTACGGATAAGCTGGTGTCGATTGTGGGGGAAGTAGAACATCCTGTGACCATCAGCATTCCGATTGGAACGACTGTGAAAGAAGCGGTCTTCCATGCGGGGAAGATTACGGTGAACGCTCCGGCTTACGTCATGGGCGGGCCGATGATGGGAAAACTCGGAACGGAAAACACCGTTATAACGAAGACTACAAACGCCATTATCATTTTACCGGAAGACCATAAAGTGGTAATGCGTATCAATAAAAATTTAGAGCTGGAGAGACGCAGAGCCGCGTCTTCCTGCTGTCAGTGCAGAACATGTACGGAGATGTGTCCGCGCCATGCGCTCGGACACCCGATTGAGCCGCACCGTATTATGCGCGCGGTGGCAAATCATGATACGAGTGATTTGTCGGTGTATACGAACACGGCCTATTGCAGCAGCTGCGGCCTGTGTGAAAATTATGCCTGTCCCCAGGGGCTTTCGCCCAGAAGCGTTATTGCGGAATTTAAGAACGGACTGCGGGCTGCCGGCATTCGGGGAGAAAAACCGGAACCGGCGGAAGTGGTCTCTGACAGAGAGCTGAAAAAAGTTCCGGTGACGAGACTGAAAGCGAGAATGGGACTGTCGGATTACGATGTACCGGCGCCGCTTACCGAAGGCGTGCCGGATATCGGACGGGTAAAGATTCTGATGAGCCAGCATATCGGCGCACCGGCAAAGCCGGTTGTCGCGGAAGGCAGTCCGGTGAAAAAAGGGCAGAAAATCGGAGAGGCGGCAGAGGGCCTCGGTGTGGCGATTCACTGTTCCATAGACGGTATCGTGGAAAAAGTGAGTGAGAAGGAAATTATCATTCGGAAAGGAACGGTTTAAGCAATGGCAAAAGCAATCGGTATGGTGGAAATGACGACGGTGTCCACGGGATATCTGGCGGCGGATGAAATGGCGAAGGCGGCGGATGTGGAAATTTTGCAGGCAGAAGTTACCTGCCCGGGAAAATTTGTCATTCTTGTAACGGGAGAACTGAGTGCGGTACGGGCGTCCGTTGACCGGGCGGCGGGAAGATACGCGGACAAAGTCATTGATACCTTTGTTCTCGGAAATCCGCACGAATCCATTTTCCCGGCGATATACGGAACGGCGCAGCCGGAGAAAATTGACGCCCTCGGCATTTTGGAGACGTATGATGTGGCGGCGCTGATTGTGGCGGCGGATATGGCGGCCAAGACGGCAGTCGTTGAGCTGATTGAGCTGCGTCTCGCCAAAGGCATGTGCGGCAAGAGCTATATGACGCTTACGGGAAGCGTTTCCGCTGTGCAGGCGGCAATCGACAGAGCGAAAGCGGAGGCGGGCGATAAGGGCATGTTCCTCGACAGCGCGGTTATTGCGAGACCTTCCGACAAGTTGATGAAATACATATTCTAGCAAAAATAACGGGCGGAGGCAGACATGTTAGCAGCCGAAAGAAGAAATCTGATTCTGGAAAAGGTTCACGAAAACAAAAAGGTAATTGTCAGCGAGCTGAGCAAAGAGTTCGATGTTTCGGAAGAGACTATCCGCAGGGATTTGGATAAGCTGGAAGAAGACGGCCATGTCATCAAAAGCTATGGCGGAGCGGTTATCAATGAGAAGGGCAGCATTGACCTCCCCTTTAATGTCAGGTGGAAGTCTAACACACAGGGCAAACAGAAAATTGCGGAACTGATTAGTCAGGAAATCGAGGACGGCGACCACATTATTCTGGACGCTTCCACGACGGCGGTTTTCATAGCTAAAAACATTAAACAGAAAAGACATCTGACAGTGGTTACGAACTCCATTGAAATTTTGCTGGAACTGTCGGATGTTTCCGGATGGGACATTATTGCGACGGGCGGCCTTTTGAAAGCCGGTTCCATGTCTTTACTCGGGAAAAAGGCGGCGGACAGCATCAGCTCTTATTATGTGGATAAAGCCTTTTTATCCTGCAAAGGAATTGATTTGGACAAAGGCATCACCGACGGAAACGACGAGACCGGAGGCGTAAAGCAGAACATGCTTTCCGCCGCGGATAAAGTATACCTTGCGGTGGATTCCAGCAAGTTCGGGAAGACCGCGCTTTCCAAAATATGCGGTCTGTCGGATGTGGATGTTGTCGTTACCGACCAGAAACCGGCAGAACCCTGGCTGGAAGCGTTTCAGAAGACAGGAATCCGGTGTTTGTATAAAGCGTAGGTTGAGAAATCAGAGAGAAAGGCCAAAATATCGCAGATTATGAGAAAGGTATGGTGATAGGTATGGTGAATACTTATTATACGAAACCAATTGAAAAAACGGAGAGAATACCGAAACTGGTAGCGGATTTGTATGCGAAGATGCCGGAAATCGAAGCGGCACGGGCGGAGCTGATTACGGAGTCCTATCGGGAAACGGAAGGACAGCCCATTATGATGCGCCGGGCAAAGGCGTTTGCGCATATTTTGGAACATATTCCGATTATCATCCGGCCGGGAGAATTAATCGTGGGCAGTTCCACGATTGCGCCGAGGGGATGCCAGACTTATCCGGAATTTTCCTATGAATGGATGGAAGCGGAATTTGATACGGTGGAACATCGGGCGGCGGACCCGTTCTATATTTCCGACGAGACGAAAGAGCGGCTGAAAGCTGCCGACCGTTACTGGAAAGGAAAGACGACGAGCGAACTGGCATACAGTTATATGGCGCCGGAGACCCACCGGGCAATGGAACATAATTTTTTCACGCCGGGCAACTATTTCTATAACGGCGTGGGACATATTACGGTGCAGTATGATAAAGTGCTCGCGGTCGGTTTTGCCGGAATCCGGGAAGAGGCGGCAGAGGAACTGGCGGGATGCCGGTTCGGGGATGAAGATTATGCGACGAAGCACGTTTTTCTGGAAGCGGTTATGTTATCCTGCGATGCGGTAATCGGTTATGCCAGGAGATATGCGCGTCTTGCCGCGGAAATGGCGGACAAAGAACAGGATGCGAAGCGGAGGCAGGAATTGCTTACCATAGCCGAAATCTGTAAAAAAGTGCCGGAACACGGTGCGGAGGGATTTCAGGAGGCCTGCCAGTCGTTCTGGTTCGTGCAGCAGCTTTTACAGCTGGAATCCAGCGGACATTCTATTTCGCCGGGAAGATTCGACCAGTATATGTACCCTTATTATGAAAAAGATTTAAACAGCGGAAAGCTGAGCCGGGAATATGCGCAGGAATTGATTGACTGCATCTGGGTGAAGCTGAACGATTTGAATAAATGCCGGGATGAAGTGAGCGCGGAAGGCTTTGCGGGCTATTCCCTGTTCCAGAATCTGATTGTGGGCGGCCAGACGGCGGACGGCAAAGACGCCACAAACGATTTATCCTTTATGTGCATTACAGCATCCAAACATGTATTTTTACCGCAGCCGTCGCTGTCCATCCGTGTGTGGAACCGTTCACCGCAGGAATTGTTGCTGCATGCGGCGGATTTGACGCGGACCGGCATCGGGCTTCCGGCTTATTATAACGATGAAATCATTATCCCCGCTTTGATTAACAGAGGATTAACGTTGGAAGATGCGCGGGATTATAATATCATCGGCTGCGTGGAACCGCAGAAATCCGGTAAAACGGAAGGCTGGCACGACGCGGCGTTCTTCAATATGTGCAGACCCCTTGAGATGGTATTCTCCAACGGTTACGATAACGGCGTACAGGCCAGCATCCAGACCGGCAACGTGGAAGATTTCAAGACCTTTGACGAATTTTACGACGCGTATAAAAAGCAGATGAATTATAACATTTCCCTGCTTGTCAATGCCGACAACGCAATCGACATGGCGCATATGACGCTGTGCCCGCTGCCTTTTGAATCCTGTATGGCGGACGACTGCATCAAACGGGGCAAAAGCCTTCAGGAGGGCGGCGCGGTCTATAACTTTACGGGACCGCAGGGATTCGGCATCGCGAATGTCGCGGATTCCCTGTATACGGTGAAGAAACTCGTATATGAAGAGCAAAAAGTGACCATCGGAGAATTAAAGAAGGCACTGGAAATGAACTTCGGTCAGGGATTTGATGCGATTACGGCAAAAGAGATTGCGTTACAGGTGGCAAGGTCGCTGGAGGCACAGGGGCAGAGCGTGACGCCCGATATCATTGAGATGACAATCCGCAGCGTGCTTTCCATGCAGCTTCCCGCAGAAGAAAAGGCGCGCTATGAAGAAATTCTGGCGATGATTGACGAACTTCCGAAGTTTGGCAACGATATTGATGAAGTAGACGAACTGGCAAGAGATGCGGCTTACACTTACACGAGGCCGCTTGAGACTTACAGAAATCCGCGGGGCGGTATTTTCCAGGCGGGACTCTATCCGGTATCCGCAAACGTGCCCCTCGGCGCACAGACCGGAGCGACGCCGGACGGAAGGCTGGCTCATATGCCGGTGGCGGACGGTGTATCTCCATCGTCCGGCAAAGATACGAACGGACCGACGGCGGCCTGCAATTCGGTGGCGCGCCTCGACCACGGCATCGCAAGCAACGGAACCCTTTTTAATATGAAGATTCATCCGACGGCGATGTCGGGACAGAAAGGACTTGAGAATTTCGTATCGCTTGTGCGCGGCTACTTTGACCAGAAAGGCATGCACATGCAGTTTAATGTGGTGGACAGGGAAACGCTTCTCGATGCACAGAAGCATCCGGAGAAATACAGCGGACTTGTAGTGCGTGTGGCGGGCTATTCCGCACTCTTTACGACGCTGTCCAAATCGCTGCAGGACGATATCATCCGCAGAACGGAACAGGCGGCGTACCGCTAGTGTGCTGAAAATAAACGTGTCAGCACACTGGAATGTATTCCGGCAGCATAACCGGAAAACGGAACGATTTCCGGTCCGCATGCTGCGTAAGAATGGAGCAGACTATGATGAATGATTATAAGAACGTTTCGGGCAGAATTTTTGACATACAAAGATATTCCATTCATGACGGCGTCGGTATTCGTACAATCGTATTTTTGAAAGGCTGCGCACTGCGGTGCAAATGGTGCTGCAATCCGGAGTCTCAGGAATACGCGATACAGACGATGATGGTGAACGGAAAGCCCAAAACCATCGGCCGGGATGTTTCGGTAGCGGAAGTCATGGAAGTGGTGCGGCGGGATATGCCTTATTATGGCAGGTCCGGCGGCGGGCTGACATTGTCCGGCGGCGAAAGCCTGTTACAGCCGGAGTTTGCGGCGGCGCTTTTACAGGCGGCGAAGAGCATCGGCATCAATACGGCCATCGAAAGCATGGGATTTGCCGAATTTTCCGTGATTCAGAAACTTTTGCCCTGGCTGGACACATATCTGATGGATATCAAGCATATGAATGCGGAAAAACACAAAGAATATACCGGAAAAGAAAACACAAAGATGCTTGAAAATGCCAGAAAAATTGCGGAAAGCAATATGTGCGAACTGATTATCCGCGTCCCGGTCATTCCGGGATTCAATGATACGGAAGAGGAGATTGCGGCAATTGCGGCTTATGCGGAATCGCTTCCACGCGTGGAGCAGATTCACCTTTTACCCTATCATAAGTATGGAGAAGGAAAATATGAAGGTTTGGGACGCCCCTATCCGATGGGAGATGCGCCGATGCTGCCGGAGGGCAGAATGGAGCAGCTGCAGGCGGCTGTCCGGAAGAAAACGTCGCTGTACTGCCAGATTGGCGGTTAAAGAAAATTCGGGAAAGTTCTGAAAGCTCTGCGAAAGCAGGGCTTTTCTCATGTGAATTGATTTCTGTAAGATTACGGCGTATAATGAAAAAATATGAAGAAGGAAGGGTGTACTGTATCGCGGGTTGCGCGAGAATGGAGGAATTTATATGAAAACAAAAGTTTTTATTGACGGAAGCGAAGGAACGACAGGTCTGAGAATCAACGAGCGGTTTCAGAAGCGTGATGATATAGAATTGCTGCATATCAGTCCGGAACTGAGAAAAGACCCGGAAGAACGAAAGAAAATGATTCGCGCGTCGGATATCACTTTTCTGTGTTTACCGGATGAGGCGGCAAGGGAATCGGCGGCGCTGGCGGAAAAGGAAGATGTCATCATCATTGACGCGTCTACGGCGCATCGGACAGAAGAGGGATGGGCATATGGGTTCCCGGAATTATCCGACGGGCACAGGAACGCTGTCAGGAACGGAAAAAGGATAGCCGTTCCGGGATGCTATGCTACCGGTTTTATTTCTCTCGTATATCCTCTGATAGCGGGAGAGATTCTCCCCAAAGACTATCCGGTAAGCAGTTTTGCGATTTCCGGGTACAGCGGAGCCGGTAAAAAAGTGATAGCGGCTTATGAAGGAATGGACAGGCCGAAAGAATTATCGGCGGGGCGGGAATATGCGTTGACACAACAGCACAAACACTTAAAAGAAATGAAGAAAATTACGGGGCTTGCCCGTACACCGCTGTTCTCGCCAATCATCGATGATTATTACAGCGGTATGGTGGTTTCTGTGCCGCTGTATGCTGACATGCTCTCCCCTAAAGAAACACCTGAGCGGTTATTGGATTATTATGCGCAGTATTATAAAAAGCAGCGGTTCATTCAGGTCAGCGCCACAGATGACGAAATTGCGGCCAGCGGATTTATAGCGGGGAACGGGTTGTCCGGGTGGGATGGCCTGAAAATTTATGTGACGGGGAACGAAGAACGCATTGTTGTTTCCGCGCAGTTTGATAACCTGGGAAAAGGCGCGTCCGGCGCGGCGATTCAGTGTATGAACATTATTCTGGGATGTGACGAGGCAAAGGGGCTTGATTTGTAAGTATTTGCTGCAAATATGGTTTCAGGAAAGGCTCAGGAAAGGCGGGGCTGGAAATCATGTCCAGCCGCCGTCTAATGTAATGATTTGTCCGGTCAGATAGGCAGGCGCGTTCAGAATGCTTCTGACCGTCTGCGCCGCTTCGAAAGGCGTTCCGATGCGGTCGCATGGAATTTCCTGACGCAGCGCTTCCATTTCTTCCGGGGAAAAACAGCGGTTCATATCGGTATCAATGATGCCGCACGCGATGGCATTGACCTGAATGTGACTGGGGGCAAGCTCTTTGGCAAGCGCTTTCGTAAAGCTGTTTACCGCGCCTTTGGAAGCCGAATAGGCTACCTCCATCGAAGCGCCCACATTTCCCCATACGGAAGAAATGTTGATTATTTTACCGCTGTGTTTTTGGAGCATCAGCGGAATTGCGAGTCTGCTCGTATAAAAAACGGCGTCTAAATTGGTGGAAAGGATTTTTCGCCAGTCCGAAGGAGACATTTCACTCAGAAGCCCCACATAAGATATACCGGCATTGTTAATGAGCACATCCAGATGTTCGATAAGAGAAAAAAGCGCGTCCACATCTTCAACATTTCCCATATCCCCGATAAACGGCGTACAGGAAACGCCGTAACGCCCGGAAAGCTCTGCAGCATATTCCCTGAGCTTTTCCTCGGAATGGATACAGGTAAGATATAAATGATAGCCGTCCGCGGCCAGCATTTCGGCAACAGCCCGCCCGATTCCGCGGGATGCGCCGGTAATTAAAGCATACTTTGACATGGGAAGGGAATACTCCTTTCAGATTCGTGACAGTTTTTTGACAAAATGTTATAGCAAGAATTATACTATAAAAAGCAAAAGAAGGAAAGGAGCGTTCGTTATGGCGGAAAAATATGATTTGGCGGTTATTGGTTCCGGGCCGGCGGGGCTGTCGGCGGCGGTGTATGGGAAAAGGGCAGGATTTGCCGTACTGGTACTGGAAAAAAATCCAATGAGCGGGGGGCAGGTCCTGAATACTTATGAAGTGGACAATTATCTGGGCATGCCCGGCATAAACGGGTTTGAAATGGGGATGAAGTTCAGACAGCATGCGGAGGATATGGGCGTTGTTTTTGAAAATGCGGAAGTGACAGAGCTTGCGGATGCAGGCGACAGGAAGGTTATCACTGTAAAAGACGGCGATTCGGAAAAAGACTACGAAGCGGATGCGGTCATTATTGCGACAGGCGCTTCTCATGCTTTATTACAGGTTCCGGGAGAGAAGGAGCTGACCGGGCATGGCGTGTCTTACTGCGCTACCTGTGACGGAGCTTTTTTCAGGAATAAGGTAACGGCCGTTGTCGGAGGCGGAGACGTGGCGGTGGAAGACGCCATCTTTTTATCCAGAATCTGTGAAAAGGTCTATTTGATTCACAGACGGGACAGCCTGCGTGCGGCGAAATCTTTACAGGATACTTTATTTCAGTGCGCCAATGTAGAAGTGCTGTGGGACAGCGTGGTGGAGGAAATCTGCGGACAGGAGAAAGTGGAAGCCCTGAAATTGCGGCATTTGAAAGAAGAGCGTGCGGAAGAGCTTTCCGTAGACGGAGTTTTTATTGCAGTCGGCATCCGGCCGAATACGGAATTGTTACAAAATATTGTAACATATGACGAGGGCGGTTATATTCTGGCAGGGGAAGACTGCGTTACGCAGACACCCGGTTTTTTTGCCGCGGGAGACGTCAGAACCAAGCAGCTGCGGCAGATAGTGACGGCAGTCGCCGACGGCGCAAATGCGGTGACAAGCGTGGAAAAATACTTTATCAAAAAGAAAAAAGAATGATGTACAAAAAACAGCTTTTTTTTCGATTTTTTTATACGTTACGACAGTTGACAAAAGGTCCGGTTAGTGTTATATTTATTTCATAAGTTTTAACAATTTCGTAATAAATAAAAAACTGAGACTGAAAACGAACTGAAAGAAAGGCTAGGTTTTTATGAAGAAAGAAAGCGTGAGAATAGCAGCTTGTACAATGGCGGCAGTCATCACATTTTCCGGAATGAAATTATCCGTTCATGCGGCTGGAGATTTAAACTCCGTACTCCCTTCGGCAGGAATTGATTATTCATTATCATCCGAGAGTACGACATCTCTTTCCGATATGAAGGAAGAGGTAGAGAGAGAAAACAGCAGTGGTCTGACGGCTTCCACAGCGGAAATCGCGATTAAGGGCTCCGGAGAGATTCCAATCGGCGGTATGCTGGAGAGCAATGAGCAGACAACGATATCTGATAAAAAAATCGAAAGAACAATTGTAGTCAGTGAAGGATATACAAGAGATTTGCGGGAAGCTTCCAATGCGGCAAAGCTCAGTGCAGAAGAAGAAGGCTTCAAGAGCCTTGTCATTGCAAGAGTTAATAATTATGTGAATGTCCGCGATATTCCGAGCGAAGACGGAGAAATCGTCGGCAAACTTTACGATAAGTCCGTTGGTACTTTTATCGAGGAAAGCGACGGATGGTATAAAATCAGTTCCGGTTCCGTAGAAGGATATGTAAAAGCGGAATTTTGTGTAACGGGCGATGACGCGGTAAGTTATGCGAGAGAAGTCGGAACGAGAATTGCGACCGTTACGACCACTACATTATATGTGCGGGAAGAACCCGGAACGGATGCGGTCATTCTCGGCATGGTTCCGATTGAAGATGAATTAATTGTTACGGAAGAACTTGACGGATGGGTTAAGGTCAATATCGAGGAAGGTGACGGCTATGTATCGACAGATTTCGTGAACATGTCCACCGAATTCGTGAAAGCGGAATCCATCGAAGAAGAACGTGCGAGACTTGCAAAAGAAGAAGCGGCCAGAGCGGAAGCAAAGGCGGCTGCGGCAAGAAAGGCTGCAGAGAATAAAGCATCTTCCGGCAGCAGTTCTTCAGGCCAGACGACCACTTATGCACCGCCAAGCGGCAGCGCTTCCGGTCAGGCAGTTGTAGATTTTGCGATGCAGTTCGTCGGAAATCCTTATGTATATGGCGGAACAAGCCTTACAAACGGTGCGGACTGTTCGGGGTTTGTCATGAGCGTATATGGTAACTTCGGCGTGAGCCTGCCGCACTCATCGGCAGCTGACAGAAACGTGGGGGCTGCGGTAAACGGAATTGAAAATGCACAGCCGGGTGATATTATCTGCTATTCCGGTCATGTGGGAATTTACGCGGGGAACGGACAGATTGTTCATGCGTCCACCTCCAAAACAGGTATCATCGTTTCCAATGCGACATACCGCTCGATTCTTTCTATCAGAAGAATTTTCTAAGAAATGCTTTCCGAAGTGATTCGGAGCGCAGAGAAACGACATAAAATGTAAAAAGCGGCATGGCTGGAGTAAATCCGGCTGTGCCGTTTTTATAATTTATAAAAAGAAGGCACGCAGAAAACTTGACAACCTGATTTTTAAAGGATAAAAATGCGTGAGGTGGAAGGCGGAGCTGAAATATGTTATGCTATACCACAAAGAGAAGGGCAGTTTGATAGAGACAACATAATCGCCGGAAAAGGAGACTAAGTTATGGATTATAGCAGAAAGATATCGGAACGTTTGTGGAATATGCCGGATAAAGGTGAACTGGAAAGTCACCGTGAAGAAACTTTTATCGATGACATTATCCAAAAAAGCCATATTGAAAAGGAACTGCTCTCTCATTTGGATGGAATAAAGACTGTGTTTGATGGCGGCGCAGAATGCGGAAGATTTTCCATTCTTCTTGCAAAACACGGTTGTGAGGTCACCCATTTTGATATATCACAGCCTATGATAGAGAAGGCAAAGGAATTAGCGGAAAAAGGAGGCGTGCCGTGGTGCATTACATACACTTTTATGCCGGATGAATTAGAAGAAATACTGAAACGTTATGGTGTAAAAAATATTAAACTCGCAGGCCCCGGTGCATATGCAAGAACGCTCCCGAATGAACTGCTTGTAAAGATTATGAAGGATTCGAAACAGCGTTCTGATTTTTTGGATTTCTGCCATGTGTATGACTCTAATCCGTTCGTATGCGGCATGGGAAAAGACAATCTGTTTGCACGAGGTGAACTGTCAGCGTTATAAATCATCAAATCACAATCAGAATGATGCCTTAAACAGGATAATATACATGATTATGTTGATAAGGAATGTAAAAATATGGTATAATAATTCAAACAGTTTTGCAGGAGGCTGTTTCAGACATACAAAAATCCACAATAGAAGGGATGGGTGCTATGAAATTTATAATCGTTGGAAAGAACATTGAGGTAACAGAGGGATTAAAGACGGCAGTAGAAGATAAAATCGGCAAACTCGAGAAATATTTTGCCGAGGAGACAGAAATACATGTTACGTTGAGTGTCGAGAAAGACAGGCAGAAGATAGAAGTGACCATTCCGATGAAAGGAAATATTATACGTTCCGAGCAGGTCAGCAGCGACATGTATGTTTCGATAGACCTTGTAGAAGAAATTATTGAGAGACAGCTGAAAAAATATAAAACGAAATTGACGGACCGTCAGCAGGCGGCAGGCTTTTTCAAACAGGAATATCTGGAAAAGGATTATATGGATGAGGAAGAAGTACAGATTATCCGGACGAAGAAATTCGATATTAAGCCGATGTATCCGGAGGATGCCTGTGTACAGATGGAACTTCTGGGACATAATTTCTTTGTATTCTGCAATGCGGAGACAGACCAGGTCAATGTCGTATATAAGAGAAAAGGAAATACTTACGGTCTGCTTGAGCCGGAATATTGATTTTCAAAGGCCGTAGATTGACGGCCTGTAAGATATGCGTCAGGTGGACATGTTCCCTGTCACCTGCGGCGGAGAACAAATTGTAATCTGGTAAAGCAATCACCCTGTCACAAAATGACGTTTTTGTCATAAATGACAGGGTGATATTATGTGGCGGTCTCGGCGGATGCTTTAAAATGGAGGAATATATGGCAATTGTTAATATTACCGCTTTTTTAATCTTTCTGTTCATGCTTTCCTGTTTTTGGAAAGAAAGTCTGGTAGAAGTTTTCCCGGTACTCACCTGTATGCTGACGTTGATGCTGTATGCGCTCGCTTTTGGGCATCATCTTGATTGGATTGACGGAATCGGAGTTTTGACCATCGCTCTTTTTGCGGTCTGGCTTGTATTCGGAAAGCGGGAACGGCGGAAAGCGTTCGGCAGAATATGCCTGGAAAATGCGAAACAGCCTTCCTTCATAACGGCGATGTGTCTGCTGTTTGTCGTAATCTTGTGCACATCGCAGAAAGTGGTGACATGGTGGGATGATATCAACTTTTGGGCGACGGACGTTAAATCCCTGTATTATTTAAACGGTTTTGCGGGAAAATATGGAAATGCAGCGCCGGAGTTTGGGGATTATCCGCCGGGAGGACAGCTGGTCAAGTGGTGGTTTCTGCATTTTGACCCGCACGAATTTCGAGAAGGGCTCGCTTTTGCGGGATACTACTGTCTGAATCTTATTTTTATGCTGCCTCTGTTAAGAAAGCTGCGCGGCAGAAATGTCGCAGTCATGCTTGGGATGGCGGCATCGCTGTGGTTTTTACCGAGCATTGCGGAAATTTACGGGTACGACGGTTTTTGCGCGGATTTGACACTCGCCTGTATTTACGGCGGCTTCCTGTTTGCGGTAATCGACAGGAAGGGAAAAATGGACAGCTTCTATTACGGAAGGCTGGCGCTTTACCTGAGTGTGCTCGTTCTGGTAAAGTCGGTGGGATTTATCTGGGCGCTGTTTGGGATTCTTTTTTTCCTGCTTCATCAATATGGCAGTAGCAGCCAGAGCAGCAAGGTGGCGGGAGAGAGCAGCCAGAATGAAACGGCGTCCGGTGAGAGCAGGCAAAGAGGCAAGGCGTCGGGAGAGAGCAGCCAGAACGGCATGGTGTCCGTGAAGAAACCGGCGGGAAACATGAAAGAATGGATTCGAACGCTGGCGGTTTGTGCGGCCCCCGTCGTAACGGGCGGAAGCTGGATGCTTTTTTGTCTGTTGATGCGGCGCGTGACCAAAACGACGACGACCGCCGTAAAATATATGGTAACGGATGAGTACGGAATTTCCGGCTACACGGGTGATTTCGCGAAGGCGTTTCTGCGAGCGTTCGTTGGTCTGCCTTTGCATAAGAGCCGGACGTTTGTCTTTGATTTGACGCCGCTTTCTTTTTACCTGTGCATCTGCCTGTTTGTTATCCTTTTTTATCGGAAAAATCTGATGCCGAAAAAACAGGGAAGGCTTGTGCTTTGGTTCAGCATTTTAAGCGGCGCGCTTTTTTACGGAATCATTTTTATTGCCCATATCACGATTTTTGCGACGGAGACGCAATATCTGGAGGCATCCGGCATGATTTCCTCCATAGAGCGGTATGGCGCGCCGTTTACTGTCGGAACGCTGCTGTTCCTTGCGCACATCTGGATGGAATGCGGCGGGAGCCTTTTTGCGGCGCGGTGGAAAGGGAAGTTTCCGGCAAAATATGGAACCTGCCTTTGTTTTCTTCTCTTTGTGGGATTGACAGCGGAGTGGCAGACTGGGTATCATGGACTTATCGGATATCGGGAAGAGACGGCGGAGCAGCGCGAGGAAAGGGCGAAGATGACGGACGAGGATGCTGCGCTTTTTCTGGAAAAAATCAAACCGCTCGGAACGGAGCAGAGCACAAGAATCTGCTATATACAGCGGGACGACGAACCGCGGTGGGTCAGGAACAGCTATACGAATCTGGCAGCCTCTCCGATATCGGTCGTTTATTATGCCGTGAATCTGAACGATGCCGTGCCGGACTGGATGGCACAGGAAATCCGAAGTTCCCATGCTGAATACCTGTATGTGGAAAAAACAGAGGCGGATATTGGGAATGTATTTAATAACATGACAGAAGAGGGCGAATTTTTAAGTGAAACATTGTACCACATTGAGGATGACGGAACACGGTTGCGGCTGAAGGCGGTGCAGTAACCGGCGGTTCGGGTGAGCGTTATGCGTTGCTGCCCGGCTTTTCAAAGTTTGACAGACAGAAAGGAACAGGCCATGGATTCCTATTACAATATCCCGGTTATCATACCGGCTTATGAACCGGACGAAAAGCTGCTTGTACTGCTCCGGCAGTTAAAAGAGGCCGGCATCTCCCACATTGTCGTAGTGGATGACGGCAGCGGAAGCGATTATCAGGAATTGTTTCTTCAGGCGGAAGCTGCAGGCTGTGAAGTGCTGCATCATGCAGTGAATCTGGGAAAAGGAAGGGCATTAAAGACGGCGTTCAATGCCTGCCTGCTGCGTTTTCCCGGACTGTGCGGCTGTGTGACCGCGGATTCCGACGGACAGCATACGCCGCAGGATATTTTGGCATGTATGAAAACGTTGTGGGAGAATCCGGGAGCGTTGGTTCTCGGATGCCGCAATTTTGACGCGGCGGATGTTCCGACACGTTCCAGCTTTGGCAATAAGTGTACGAGAAAGGTATTCCGTTATCTGGTAGGACTGTCAGTTTCCGATACCCAGACAGGTCTCCGGGCGATTCCGGCTTCTTTTATGAAATCGCTTATGAATGTCAAAGGAGAACGGTTTGAATATGAGACGAATATGCTGATTGAAACGAAAAATCTGTCGATTCCGATTTTGGAAGTCCCGGTGGAGACGATTTATCTGGAGGCCAATAAGACGAGCCATTTTAACCCGATAAAAGATTCTGTCCGGATTTATATGATATTCGGAAAATTTTTGTTTTCTTCTTTGTCTTCCAGCGTATTGGATTTGGTGCTGTTTGCGATGTTTTGCGGGATTTTGCAGGCGGCTTCGGGTTTTTGGGGGGAACTGCCTTATATTGTAGGCGCGACCATACTGGCACGGGTGATTTCGGCAGTTTATAATTTTTTGCTGAACTATAAGGTCGTATTCAAGAGCAGCGCGAATCTCGCGGTGACTGCCGTCAAATATTTTGCGCTGGCCGTTTGCCAGATGTTTTGCAGCGCTTTTCTCGTCAACGAACTTTTCCGGCTGTCAGGGGGATATGAAGTGGCGGTGAAGATTCCGGTGGACGTGTTTCTGTTTTTTTTAAGCTTTGTGATACAAAGAGAATTTGTATACCGGAACGGAAAGAAAACCTGAGTCCGGCGTATGGAACAGGAAAGGAGCAACCTGTGGGCTGACATAACCCGCAGGTTTTTTTCATATATTTTTCATAAGATTTTCGGAATCGTAAGGCTGCAAGGCGGGTACGGGTGTCATTATGAAAAAAATAAAATGGGGAATCAGAGCGGAACTTGTTCTGCTTGTGGCGGTAGTATGTGTCTGGATGATGCGGGAGATGAATGGAAAAATACAGACGGATAAGGTGCTGCCGCAGGAAGGAATTTCGGATGCGGGAGAGGCGGTTGAAGTGTCTGCAGACGGCAGTTACATTAAATGGGTGGATTTTAATGTCACCTGTGAAGCGATGAGCAAGGCTTATGAGTTGGATGTAGAGTCTTATCAGGACGAAATCCATACGGACTGGATAGAGCTGTTGGCCTATGTGGGAGCGAAGCATGGCGGAAAGTTCGATAAGAAAAGCGTTTCGGAATTGCAGGAGACAGCGGATATGCTGCGCTCCGGAGAAACGACAATGGAGGAACTGACGAAAAAGATGGAATATTACGACTACTATAAAGAGGCTTATGGAGCGGTGCTGAGCGGTATGGTAGGCGAATTTTCAATGGAAACGCCAAAAGGAGAAGGCGGGGAAACGGAGTGGAAAAATTTCTATGGGCTGAAAGCTTTTTCACCGATTGCAAAGGGATTTGATTACAGTCATTACGATGACTTCGGCTCTTCCAGAAGCTATGGCTATTCAAGGCCGCATCTCGGGCATGATATGATGGGGCAGATTGGTACGCCGATTATCGCCATAGAATCCGGCTATGTGGAGGCCCTCGGGTGGAACCAGTACGGCGGCTGGCGCATCGGCATCCGGAGTTTTGACGGAAAGCGTTATTATTATTACGCACATCTGAGGCAGAATTTTCCTTATAATAAAGAACTGGAAGTGGGAAGCGTCGTAACGGCCGGGGACGTTATCGGATATATGGGACACACGGGTTACAGCACGAAAGAAAATGTCAATAATATAGAAATTGTTCATCTTCACTGGGGACTGGAACTGATTTTTGACGAATCCCAGAAGGAAAGTAACAACGAAATATGGATAGACTGTTATGAACTGACCAAGTTTCTGTACAAGAATCGCAGCGAAACGGTAAAAGACGAAGCGACGAAGGAGTGGCATCGTGTATATCAGATGAAAGACCCTGCGGTGGAAAATGCGGGGAAAATGGACCGGAAGGTTCCGGAACTGTGATATGAAAATTTTTTGACGATGGCGGAATCATTTTTGGATTCGCCATCGTCATTATATGATAGAAGGACATACTTTATGACGAAGCGGGAATGGAAGGGTGTTATTGTGGCGCGCGAAGACGAACTCATAAAACAGATAAAAAACGGTAGACGGGAATGTCTCGATGAACTGATTTCGTTATACTACCCTGCCATTCTGCGCTATTGCTTGTGGCATATGCCCGACCGGGAAAGCGCGTTGGATGCGACGCAGGAAACTTTTTTGAAACTGGTTCGGTTTTTGGACAAATATGAGAACAGAGGGACATTCCGTTCTTTTTTGTATCGCATTGCGGCAAATACCTGTATTGATTTTAAAAGAAGACAGACGGTGACGGAACCTTTATCGGAAACGATGGCTGAGACAATCTGTTCGCCGGAAAACGGCTATCAGGCGGTGGAGGACAGGCAGCTGCTTGCGGCCGCCCTGACGCATTTGGACGATACTGCGCGGGAATTGGTTCTTCTGCGGTTTGGACAGGAACTGACATTGCGGGAAATCTCCGATATCGCAGAACTTCCGCTGCGCACGGTGCAGACAAGGCTGCGCAGGGCGGTGAAGAGGCTGCGGGAAGTGATGGAGTAAAACCGGCAAAAAGAAAGGAGACATTATGAATAAAAAAGAAAGGGAGCGGTGGAAAGGACTCTTGGCGGTGGAGGAGAGCATTTCTTATGAAGCGCATCTGAAAGAGACGCGGAATATTGCAGAAAATGAACTGATCAAAACAGTCAACAGATATCCGTTGACCATCGGGGGGCTGATAGCGAAGCAGGTAAAGTTCCTTGCCTGGAAAATATGGCTTATGCAGGGGATGGCGTTGGCGGCTTTGTGCGGTATATTCATCAGTATGTACGGCGGGATGGCGTTTCAATGGGAATGGTTCATTGCCAGATTTTTGTGTGGAAGCGGCGGTGTTATCGCAGCTTGTGCTATCCCTGTTTTGCAGAGGTCCATGCGTTATGGAATGTTTGAACTGGAATGCTCTACGCGGTTTTCCGTCAGAGGCGGACTCGCCGCACAGCTTCTTTTTATCGGCATCGGAGATGTGGGAATGCTTGCAACGCTTGCAGTTCTGGCATCGCGCTGCGGCGCCGGCGGCGAAGTCGTATTCCTGTTCGGCGTTGTTCCTTTTCTGACGGCTGCGCTTACGGGGCTGATGATTTGGACGCGGATAAAGACTTGTATATCCGTTCACTGGCTGTTAGCGATATGCGTGGGAGCAGTCCTGTCTGCATATGAGGCGCTTATGCTGATAAGCCGTTTATTTCCGGCTTATACGATGAGGTTCGGTATTTTTTATGCGTTATTGTGTATTGGCATGATAGGACGGCTGTATCATAAAATTCTTTTGCGGGAAAGAGGGAGACAATTATTATGGAAATTTTATTAGAACATGTATCAAAAAGTTTTCAGGACAGGCATGCGATAAAAAAAGCGGTAGAGGATGTGAGTCTGCATTTTACTTCCGGTGTATGGGGGCTGCTTGGAGCAAACGGCGCCGGAAAGACGACGCTGATGCGGATGATATGCGGTATTACGAAGCCTTCCGGCGGACGTATCTGCTATGATGGCGTTGAAATCGGTCAGTTAGGGGACGCTTACCGGAGCATCATCGGATATCTTCCCCAGGAATTTGGATTTTATCCGGAATTTACGGTACAGCAGTATCTGGAATATCTTTCGGCCATGAAGGGAATGGGCGACAGGCAGGCCAGACAGAAAATCGATGAATTGCTGGTCAGACTGTCTCTGGAAGATGTCCGGAAAAAGAAAATCATCAAACTGTCCGGCGGTATGAAACGGCGGGTGGGCATCGCGCAGGCTCTTTTGAACGAGCCGGAATTTCTGATACTGGATGAACCCACAAGCGGCCTTGACCCCGGTGAGCGGGTGCGGTTCCGCAATCTTTTATCGGAGTTTGCCCATGACAGAATCGTGCTGATATCTACCCATATCGTATCGGATGTGGAATATATTGCGACACAGAACGCCATCATGAAGGACGGAAAAATTTTGCAGACAGGGACCACACAGGAATTGGTTTCGCAGATGCAGGGGAAAGTATTCGAAGGGACAATTTCATCGCAGGAGCTGAATAAATGGGAAAAGAAAGTGCAGGTCATTAATTTGCGCAATGAAGCGGACGGAGGCGTATCGCTGCGTTACATCGGAAAACAGGAGGACATGCCCGGCGCCGTGCCGAAAGAACCGCGTCTGGAGGATTTATATCTTCAGCTTTTTCCGTCAGGTAATCATTACAAGACGACCGAAGAACAGATTATGAAAAAGGGGAGAAAGTAAGATGAAAAGATTGTATAAGGAAGAAATGAAACGTATTTTAAGAAGCAGGAGCACGCTTCTGTTTCTGGCGGCGGCAATTGGGCTGTCAGTGTTTATGGCGTGGGTTCCCGTAACCTTTGAACGGTACACATACGAAGAAAACGGACAGGAAATCGTGATAGAGGGGCGGGAGGCGCTGGCGTTAAAGAAGCAGCTGCAGGCTCCCGCGGCGGGAGAAGTGACGCCCGAAAAGATGCTGACAGGACTGAGGGCCTATCAGAAAAATCTGTCGCTTTACGGGGATTTCTATGGAGATTTTCCGCAGAATGTCTGGAACAGCGAGATACTGCCCTATTCTAAACTGGTCACGAGACTGCATGAAGTCATGGCGGATTCTGAAAGCGGCCTTGCGCCGGACTATCTGGAAATCACCGAAGGAGACGCTTATGCTTTTTATGAAAAATGCCGTTCCCATCTGCCGGACCTGATGCGGCTTGAACATAAAGAGAATCCGGATGCGCAGCGGATTGCCGCCGGAATGTATGAAAAGGTGGAAATGCCCTTTTACTTTTATCCGGGATATGGAACGAACATGGCGGAATATGAAAGCCTGTATCTGTTCCTGCTGATGTTTTTGTGCATCATGATAACGGCGCCGCTTTTTTGCTGCGAATACCAGACGGGCGCGGACGACATTCTGCGCAGTACGAAGCATGGAAGGAAGAGCCTTGTTTTTGTCAAAATAATATCTGCCCTGAGCATCAGCACAGTGTCCTTTATAGTATGTATGACAGTTTTTCAGGTGATTTCCAACAGCCTGTTCGGATGGGAATGCAGAGAAACTTCGATGCAGATTTTGTTTTCCGCGGTAAGCCTTCTGAGCCTGAACGTAGGAGAAATGCAGAATTTTCTTATTCTCTCGGGATTTATTTCCATGACGGGAAGCGTCTGTTTCGTGCTTTTCCTTTCGGCAGCCTGTAAAAACACGACGATTGCAACCGGACTGACCATCGCAGCGGGAATTTTGCCGTCAGTTTTTTATATGATGACAGGTGGTAAGCTGGCGTCGTGGATGCGGGTGCTTCTGCCTTCCGGCGGTCTTGGAGGAAGCAATGCTTTTCTGTATGCGCTGACTGATTTTGAATTTCTGAAAATCGGTTCCCTTTCCGTCTGGACCCCCTGGCTTCTGCTCGTGGTTCCGGTCGTGGAAATTCCGCTGTTTCTCTGGCTGACGGTGCGGAGTTATTGTAAGAGGGGGTAAAAGGGGGTATATAAAGAGGAATAATTCCGGACAGACAGGGCCATGGGGAAACATCTCTGTATCGATAACAGTGCGATTTCGGCATTCCAAAAAAAGGATTGACATATTCTTTGGAATAGGGTATTTTGTATTGAAGAAAACGCAGAGGTGCAATATGGGAAATTATGAGAATGAGTTATTTCGAACCGCGAATAAATTGAGAGGAAAAATTCCTCCATCTGATTATAAATTTTATGTGTTGCCATTGGTTTTTATCAGATATATGTCTGCTAAAAAAAATAGCAATGTGTGGAGTAAAATTGTCAATAGCAGTAATGATGAGAAAATCGCATCATTACTGGATAAAGAGTTGATGAAAGTTTTACCTGCGTTTAGCGATATGGCTAATCCATATGAGGATATGTATGCCAATAGCAATCTCCCGGCGAGGACAATATATGATTTAATAAACTTAATAAATGAGATTGATTTGCAGAGCAATTGTGAAAAAATAGATTATCTTGGACAAATCTATGAGTATTTCATAGGGAATTTTGCAGCAACCGAAGGAAATAGAGGTGGAGAATTTTTTACGCCTCCTTCCGTAGTGAACTTATTGGTTAATATGTTGAATCCGCAGCAGGGAATTATATATGACCCCGCCTGTGGAACCGGAGGCATGTTTATCCAGTCAGGCAAATACAATGGCTCGAATTTAAAATTTGTAGGACAGGAACAGAATTGTAAGACTATTTTGCTTGCATATATGAATGGGGTGCTGCATGGATTAGATATTGAGATAAAGAAAGGAGACACGTTATTAAATGATTGTTTTCCTGATTTGAGAGCAGATTATGTAATCAGTAACCCACCTTTCAATATGAAAGAGTGGGGGGCTGAACAATTGGCTGTTGATGATTCCAGAGTTTTTGGAATGATAAATAAAAATAATGCGAATTATATGTGGATTCAACATTTTATATATCATTTAAAACCTCAAGGAAGAGCGGGGTTCGTCATTTCTAATGGGGCGCTGACTAGCTCGAATGAGGCCGATTTTATAACTCGTAAGAAAATGCTGGAAAGAAATATTGTGGATTGTGTGGTTCAGTTGCCGGATAAGATGTTTATTGGAACTGCTATACCGAGTGCGCTCATATTTCTTGATATGAATAGAAATGAAAAGGATAAGATTTTGTTCATTGATGCCAGTAAGTTTGGTGAAAGTGTGAGTAAAACGCAAAAAATAATTTCAAAAGCTAATATAGAAAGCATTTCGAAATTATATCAGTCCTTTAAAAAAAAGAAAAAGATAAAATATAATGTTAAAGGCTATTCTTGGGCTTCTGCGGTGGAGGAAGTATTATCAAACGGTTGTAAACTGATGCCAAGTATATTTACAGGCGTTGAAGAAATTATTGTTGACCAGAAAGAAAATGAGGCTGAAATTAATAATTTAAAAGCTAGGTTATCAGAGCAAATCAGGATTTCAAATCAAATGGCGAATACATTGCTTGAAAGGCTGATACTGTAAAAAATAAATTTTTCACAGACGGATTTATTTGGCTTATGAGTATATGTGTCAGAACACTTTCGGTATCGGTCCAAAGTATGCAGGCTGAGAGAAGGGCATGGTGATATGAATGAAAAAATATTATTTGGAAGATGTGGCTGAAATTGTCAGTGGAGCTACTCCATTGACAAAAGAAAAGAAATATTATGAGGGAGGAACGATTTCCTGGATAACACCGAGGGATTTATCCGGATATAATCATAAATACATTTACAAAGGTCAAAGAAATATCACTGAAGAAGGTTATGAAAGCTGTGCAGCCTGTAAGATACCACGAGGAGCGATTTTATTTTCTTCAAGAGCGCCAATCGGATATGTTGCGGTTGCAGGAACAGAATTATGTACAAATCAGGGATTTAAAAGTTTTGTTTGTAATGAAGAATTAATTTATAATCATTATCTATATTATTATTTACTGTTTCATAAAAAGAAGTTTGAGGCACTGGGAAATGGAAGTACTTTTAAAGAAATTTCCCGTAAAACAATAGGAAAATATGAGATAGAATTACCAAGTGTGGAAGAGCAGAAAAGCAGAGTGGAAGAACTGGTAAAGTTCGATGAAAAATATGAGCATAACAGTAGAATGCTTAATAGCATGAAGTCTTTATTGGAGATGCTGTATATTCAATGTTTTGAGAATAGTAATATCAAATATGAAAGAAAAAGATTAGCAGATGTAGTTGAGATTATTACGGGAGGGACGCCTTCTACCAAGAATGAGAATTACTGGAATAACGGTGTGTATGATTGGTATACTCCATCAGATGTTGCCGCAAATGAAAATATAGTATCTTTTTCAGCCAATAAAAGGATTAGTGTATTAGGTTTGGCAAATAGTGGAGCTAAGCTCATTCCAAAAAATTCAATCATAATGACGAGTAGAGCAACAATAGGAGAATGTATAATAAACTTGTCTGAGGCAACTACAAATCAAGGCATGCTTTCCCTGATTCCGGATAGAAAAAATGTCAATTCATTACAGCTGTTTTTCTGGATAACCAGACATAAGTCATTGGTTAAGTCAATTTCTAACGGCAGCACTTTTAAAGAAGTGTATAAAAAAGATATTGAACAACTCAAAATAGAAGTTAATATGGAAGTATTGGCAAAATTTATGGAAAAAGCAGAACCTGCATGGGATTATTATATAAGTATATTGCAAGAAAATTTTCTGATAGAAGAATTAAGAAAAAAAATGATGAATTTCCTTTTTTTATAGAATGAGGCTGTTGCAAAAGTAGATAAATAATCTACTGGAGCAATAGCTCTCTTTTCGTGACTTAAAACTACATGGAAAGATACAAAAAGACCGGGCAGGGGGGTATTTCTTTCCGGTAAAAGAGAACACATTTTTCTGCACATAGAGCGAAGGCGCCGCTCAATCATCTAATTTGATGATTTTGAGACACCCTCGTTGTGTCATTTATTCCCTTTGGCAATTCTAATCCAGACATCGCCGTTCTGAGAACGAATAAAATTTTGATTTGCATTTGCATAACCAAGAAGGCGCTTATTCCGATTTTCTGTTATATCTATTTCAATTTCCGTAGTTTGTAAATCATTGAAAGAATAACAGCGACGTTGACCTAAACGAGTATTACATATTGCATGCCCCCATGATACCTGTGTTGGAATATTTTCTAATGATGAATAACACAATGGAACCATATGAAATAGATTGACTTTAGTTGAGCGGGTTGAACCAACCTGGTCGGTTGAGTTTTCCAAGCCTTCCTCATCGTCAAAAGAAATCATTTCATTAAGCTCACTATGTAAAATGGCTTTCTGACAAAGAGGACAAGTGGTTTTTCCGTTATGTAAAATATAATCGTTCTCATAATGGGGTGAATTTAATAAGTAATGTTTATTTAATATAGCTTGCAAATGTTCAAAATCTGATTCGTTATATGGGGAGCCCTCTGTTTTTATGATGAGCCATGCCAATACAGCCTGGCATAGGAAATTAGTATTTGCATCAGCGTATTCAGGAGCGAATATACCTTGAGCGGGACCTTCAAATTTGTTCTGTTTTTTGTTTGTGCCACTATTGGATATTCTTAGTAAATAGTGACCACAATCTATCACATTTCCACGTCTGTCATTGGATGGTATACAATAGGATTTTTTTGTTTTGTCATATTTCAGTGAATATTCTTGTGCGATGAAATCGCACTTCCGGAAATCTGGAAATCAGATGTCCGGGAAGTGGAAATCATCTTGTGCGAGTTTACTCGCGTAATGTTTTGTCTAATCCATAGACCTCACGCATTGAGATGTCATGCTCGGCATCTATGCTTGT
>CAJTRK010000020.1 GCA_910578475.1 uncultured Lachnospiraceae bacterium
TTATCAGAATTAATATTCCTTTTAAATTCTGTAACGGCGCTGACACCACCGTTGATGTATTTTATGACCGTGTTGGCAACCGTTGCCAGACAGACACCGTTTGATTTTGCACACTGTTCGTGTGTCAAAACCTTTCCATGTGCTTCGTCCAGATCAAGTATGATCTGGCATCTGCATCGGATTGTTTTTGAAGTTTTTTTCTTTCGGATTGTGGATTTAAGTTCCTTAAATTCATTTTCTGTGAGGTTGATTATATACTTTTTGGGTCTTGCCATTAGATATCACCGCCGTTTCTTTTATTATACCTCAAAACGGCAGAAATTACTATGTTAATTTGTATAAATATCAATATGTCAGTACACTAGATGCAAAGTCTATTCAATTATCAATGTGCTTGATTTACATTCCACCATGTATCTATTTAAACTCCCAAAACAAAGTAACAATCAATGTCCTGTAAAGATTTACATTCCACCATGTATCTATTTAAACTACTGCTGCGCCTGCAACTGCGCCAATCTGTCCATATTTACATTCCACCATGTATCTATTTAAACGCTGTCGGGGATGCGCCGCCCTCCGGCGTAAACGTATTTACATTCCACCATGTATCTATTTAAACCTGTTTCAACATCTGTGTTTTGTAAGTAATTTGTAATTTACATTCCACCATGTATCTATTTAAACTTCTGCGCCGTCTGACTTGCCGCAAAGGAAAGTTTCATTTACATTCCACCATGTATCTATTTAAACGACAATTTCCCGTTGTACTCTCCTTTTGCTGTTTTATTTACATTCCACCATGTATCTATTTAAACAATGTAACAGAACAGGTAAAAAACGAAGTCAATAACATTTACATTCCACCATGTATCTATTTAAACTCGCCAGACGAAAATACGATATATCTGATACAGGGAGATTTACATTCCACCATGTATCTATTTAAACTGGGAACAGGAAGGGAACAGAAATTCTGCTCTTTCTATTTACATTCCACCATGTATCTATTTAAACTTCAGTACCCCGGCACTCATGGCAGCATTATGGAATATTTACATTCCACCATGTATCTATTTAAACGGAGAAGGGGCTTATGGTAATGTTGTGCACACTGACATTTACATTCCACCATGTATCTATTTAAACTGACAATTCAGCCTGTGAGAATCCCTGCATTACAGATTTACATTCCACCATGTATCTATTTAAACGGACAGGGCGATTTTACTGTCTAATGCGAACGCCCTTATTTACATTCCACCATGTATCTATTTAAACTCCTAAAATCACATAAAAGGTAGGGCCTATAAACATATTTACATTCCACCATGTATCTATTTAAACTAAATCTGCTTATGAGGTATCGTCAGTCCTAAATCATTTACATTCCACCATGTATCTATTTAAACCCTCTAAAATTCCAAGCGTTATGTATCCTCCGCATTTACATTCCACCATGTATCTATTTAAACCCTTCTCCTATATACTTACCAGCTTCTTCTGCTTTATTTACATTCCACCATGTATCTATTTAAACTTGAAAGATCAGCTACATAAAGCAGACGGGAAAATAAATTTACATTCCACCATGTATCTATTTAAACTTGAAATGGCGGGCGGCTTGCATGAGCCTTTAATATTATTTACATTCCACCATGTATCTATTTAAACGAAAGCTACGACAACATAAAAGTGTTTACGACTGCGCATTTACATTCCACCATGTATCTATTTAAACATTATATCTACATGAGCGACGAGGAAGTGGGGATTTATTTACATTCCACCATGTATCTATTTAAACAGTAAGAGGGGCAGACAGTGAACAAAGTTATACTTAATTTACATTCCACCATGTATCTATTTAAACGGAAGACAAGCTATACAAATTCTATAAATGCAGGGAGATTTACATTCCACCATGTATCTATTTAAACCACCTGCGTCAGTTCTGCCAGTTCCTCGATACACATTTACATTCCACCATGTATCTATTTAAACGGGGATAAGGTCGCCAAGATCAGAGAAGAAAAGCATTTACATTCCACCATGTATCTATTTAAACCAGAGGTACAGGAAAAGACAGCCGAAGACGTTCTGCATTTACATTCCACCATGTATCTATTTAAACCTTGACTTTTTACCGTACAAGCCGTATAATTATTTTATTTACATTCCACCATGTATCTATTTAAACGAGCTAATTCAAAGAATTTGTCCGGTATTTCTTTCAATTTACATTCCACCATGTATCTATTTAAACTTGATCCGGCGGCGCGTCCGTCATACTGCAAAATATATTTACATTCCACCATGTATCTATTTAAACGGCTGGTATTTAGACAAAGACAGCGTGGCAGAAGCAATTTACATTCCACCATGTATCTATTTAAACTCAACTCGAAGCCTACAAATTTATGCCCCGTATTCATTTACATTCCACCATGTATCTATTTAAACGCGGCGGCTGGGATCGCGGACGGGATCGGGCTTAATTAATTTACATTCCACCATGTATCTATTTAAACGCAGCAGGCGGCAATCTATAAAGCGACGCTGGCAGCATTTACATTCCACCATGTATCTATTTAAACAGCTTGCGCCCCTGTATGCGCTTCTTAAAATTGCATTTACATTCCACCATGTATCTATTTAAACGACGAGGAAGCCACTTTCAAGTCGGGGCTTTTCACATTTACATTCCACCATGTATCTATTTAAACCCGCGAAGCCGTTCATGGGGACGGGCAGGCAAAGATATTTACATTCCACCATGTATCTATTTAAACGTTTGAATTGAACAGGCTTTATAATGCTGATTGCAATTTACATTCCACCATGTATCTATTTAAACGCGCGGCAGCAAGCCCCACCGCCGATATGATCCGCATTTACATTCCACCATGTATCTATTTAAACTATCCCGAACGGGGGAAAGCGGGACGTAAAGGAAGATTTACATTCCACCATGTATCTATTTAAACTGCTGAAGCTGCGGCATTTCTGAAAGAGCCAACAGCATTTACATTCCACCATGTATCTATTTAAACTTTGATCCGGCGGCGCGTCCGTCATACTGCAAAATATATTTACATTCCACCATGTATCTATTTAAACAAGGCGGGCTGGTATCTGACAAAAAGACAGGATTTAGATTTACATTCCACCATGTATCTATTTAAACTATTTCACGGAAGCAGACAAACGCCTGCGGGAAGAAAATTTACATTCCACCATGTATCTATTTAAACTGTACCTCTGTCATATTGCACCGCCTTTTTATGAATTTACATTCCACCATGTATCTATTTAAACTTTCTTCCGATATGATTTTTTCATATAAATTTTTGTATTTACATTCCACCATGTATCTATTTAAACTTATACCTTCTTGCCACTTTCTTCGCCCCTTTCTTAATTTACATTCCACCATGTATCTATTTAAACGTTGTCTCTCTCCATGATTATTGCTAAATCGTCCCCATTTACATTCCACCATGTATCTATTTAAACAGGGGTGGACAGGGAAAGTGAATGTTATATAAATCATTTACATTCCACCATGTATCTATTTAAACAATCCGGCTTCCGAGCCGCGCAGACCGCAGAAACGAAATTTACATTCCACCATGTATCTATTTAAACCCGTGCTTTCTCACCACTCTCCACTCAACCTGCAATACCCCATAAATTGTCGACCTATCCCCTCCTGCCCTCTTAAAGCATCTTTTTCACATTCTTCTTTTATAATAATACCATTTAACCCGCTTTAATCCAAGTAAAACACTTTCTTGTCAACCTGCCGCAGTTTTTCCACTATCTATGGTTGACAAATTCTGTAATCTTCTTTTCAGGAATTAATTTCTCTATAAGAAGAAACTTGTCTTATCCTCTTCCTTTCCCCAAAATTCTTTATTTAGCCATTTTTCCTGACGGCTTTGAAAAATAATGACCGAGTCTTCCTGTTTATCAATGTATGGTTTCAGTTCCTGCCGTAACTTCGTTAATTGGACTTTCGTAAGTTCCCCTTCAAAGACTGAATTTTGAATATGAGATAAATATTTTTTGCAGATTTTAAAAACATGTGACCAACGCTTCTGCCCATTATTGTTTTGACTGATATCATACACGAGCACAACATACATATGTAATTATTTTCCTTTCAAACTATAAAAACGTAAGTAATTGCGAAACACTGTTTTCGAAGGCTCCCGTTGTACAAAACAGACAAACACCGCAGGGCACGCTTTCGCTGCACTGTCGCTCGCAACGGTGCATAAGACGCCAAAATACGGCGTCTAAACACCGGCGGCTCCCAAGCACCCTGCTTGCGATTTGTCTATTTCGCACAACTATTATTTTGGAATCGTATGTTTTGCAATTACCTATATAAAAACGTTTATGGCATTTAA
This sequence comes from uncultured Lachnospiraceae bacterium, assembly GCA_910578475.1. Lineage (GTDB taxonomy): Bacteria > Bacillota > Clostridia > Lachnospirales > Lachnospiraceae > UBA3282. Next base: position 4,416 of record CAJTRK010000020.1, read on the forward strand.
AACTTCACTCTTTACCACCATATTTTAAAGCCTTCATACTCTTTTTCGCCTATCAGGTGCTTAATCAGCTTATACACCTCAAGCCGCATCAAATATTGATAGCTTACCTGTTTTCCAAGCTCTTTATGGTTAATTGTTTTCTTTAATCGTTCTTCCAGTTCCCGCACAATTATGCCGGAAGATTCCTTTGTAAGATGTAAAAAGTTTAAATTTTTCGTAAAACTTTCTTCGGTAATCTGTTTTCGGTTCAACAGGGTAAAAATCAACCTGTCTCCAATAAGCGGCTTAAAAACTTCAGCAAGGTCAAGGCACAGAGAATATCTTCGAACTCCCGGCTCATGCAGGTAACTGATTGTAGGATTTAGCTGTGTATGATAGACCTCACTCAGTATTTTTGCATAAATTAAGGAATTTACAAAAGATATCAGCGAATTTATCATATTGTCAGGCGGATGCATCACACGTTTTTCAAAACGAATTTCCTGGTCTACAATGATATTCCAGGCCGCATAATAATTTTTTCTGATATTTCCTTCTATACCCATCAATTCTTCTATCCTTTGGGTAGACGGGATTTTCTTTCTCAGGTCGTTTATTTCCGTCATATAAGTGGAAACATCTTTGCCACGGCCATTATAATAGCGCAGATTCCGATAAATATTATCGGCTGCCGCTTCGATAAATTTCCGGGCAATTATCATTCTTTTATCATAATCCGCATAATGCTCTGCCTGTTTCACAAGCAGTTGGCCGGCAAGCAGCTTTTCTTTGGGATAAAAACTTCCGGTATAAAAATGATAATAATTAAAAAAATGAACAGGTATTCCATACTGTGAGATGTAGTGAATAAACGCTGTATTAAAGGTCATTTCAGACATTACATAAATATCATCAATGCGTTCTATCGGAATATCCCGCTTTTCACCTTCCGAAGATATGAATTGAAGTGTATTATCTTTTCTTTTCATATTTCCATTGTTATAAACATAAAAACTCTGTCCCATATTTTCCTCCATATCAGGGCTTTTCATGTTGAGGAATCATTATCGTAATAAAGAATATCAATATCTTCAATCAGATAAAGCATAAGTCGTGATATGCACATTTTGCGCAAATTTTTTTCGAATATAACTGCGGCGGATATGGCTGCTTCTTGACTGTAACGATGTCCTGGATAACTTCATCCAGTCGTTTTTCGTCCTCTTCCATCAGCTCCACAACGAGATTTTTCTTTAACAAAGGATAGTCGATTTTTGCCTTTAGCCCGGTCACACCACGTTGTTTCAAATAATACAGATAGTATTTAACCTGCCAGACGCCCGCTTCTTCTATCGCACGGCTTTTTTTAATTTCATGCAGTTCTTTTCGCTCTTTGATAAAATCAATATTTATCACATTATCGATATTGATATGCTTTTCATCTCTCTGATAACTGTTTTCATCCAGCAGTTTGCCAAGCATTACATTCTCATTTTCATTTTCCATATTGATTTCATGAATAAAATACCACAATTTCCTTTTACAGATAAAGTAGTAGTAAACCATCACTCCCGTAATTCTCTCTTCCATATCAATCCTTTCATCAGAATTACCCTGATAAGCCGCTCCTTTTACAGGAAAATATCTTCATCCTCCACTTTATTCAGACACAATCCGAGGCCCGTTTCGCCGTCAAACTCATATGCCAGTCTTGTACGGTGAATGTCGAACAGTTCAATCGTATTTTTATCAATACTTCCCGGCATTCCGTATCGGGGATTTAGGCTCAGTGTCATATCCGCAAGTCTGGCCTTCTTGAAGTTCCGAATCCCTCTGTCGGCATGGGGTGCGCGGAATAACGCCTGAATTTCTTCAATTTCTTCAAGATTCTCAAGATAAACTTTCTCTGGCATGACTGTAATGCTCTGAATCCCGCGGAAATCTTTCTGTGCTTCTTTCATATCATATTCGGCCGGTCCTAAATCGCAAAGGTGTTCCAGATTCTCTTCTATCCGCTTAAAGTATTTTGTTCTTTTAATCCGCTCCACATCGTATACGGCATTGATATATGCTGTTTTGTCGGCTTCGGAGAACAATTCTCCGTCTTTTTCCTGCAGCAGCTTTCCTGAGCGGTCGTAAATATCTCTGTCATAGACGGTTCCCCGTCCGGATGCGTTATCATATATAATAATATTGGGCGTGGAGATATCTTTTTTCCCTGCCCGATTGCATCTCCCCATTCTTTGGAGCAGGCTGTCCGCTGTACACATTTCCGTATATAAAATATCAAAATCAATATCCAGGCTCGCTTCTACAATCTGCGTCGTTACCCAGACTCCGGTTTCTGTATCATCTGCTGAAAAAGCCATGATTTTTCTTTCCAAAATCTCCCTGTGTTCTCTGATAAAACGTGAATGCAAAAGTCCCGGTTCCACGCCTTCTTCCTTTAATTTCTCATATATACACTGTGCCCTTGAAACGGTATTGCAGATAATAAGAATCTTTTTATCTTTTGCCTTTTCCGCTATTTCTTCGATACGGAAATCATCTCTGATGATTTTCAGTCTGTGTCTGACTATTTCTTCTTCTACTGAAAAATCATGCCAGACGAAATCTCTGTCTGTCATCAGTCCGTACTTTTTCATAAAATACTGCAATACCGGCGGAAATGTCGCCGTGATTATCGCAAACTTTCCACCCATGCGTCTGATTTCCGAAAGTCCGAATATCAGTGCCGCAACCACTCTCGGCTCGTATGACTGAATTTCATCGATAACGATTTTGGAATACTTTAATGTCGCCGCAAAAATTTCCGTGCCCAATGCTTTATAGACAAAGCGGAACAGCTGGTCTACCGTACAGACGGTCAGCGGGCAGGAAAATCTCTTTGCCTTTTCATAATTTCGATACCCGTCTTCCAGGTCTTCCGCTTCTTTCAGATAGCCGTTCAAACTGTCGGAATGCAGAAGCGCCACATCTTCATATTGATAGGTGTCGCGGATTCTTTTATATATCGCATTGGAAGATACTTTTAACGGAAGCGTGTAAAAGCCTTTTTCTCCATGAAGCCACAGAAGCGCCGCCTCTGTCTTGCCGGAGCCTGTCGGCGCGACCATGATTACATTGTTATCCCTGTTTTCTATCATGAATTTCTGTGCCGGCCGGAACTTTGCTCCCAGTTTTGCTTCTATATTCCTGTACAGCCTTTTTTCTTCAAAATCGGGAGCTGTTTCCGCTTCGTCATCTCCGGCGCTGACCGTCCAGTCAAACTTATTCAGCATCCCTTTAACGAGCATGTATTCGCACCATACATCTTCCTTCGGGCGCACATAAGCATTTTTCTCCTGGTCCGAAAACAGCAGAAATTTTCGATTACCTGTAAAAATATTTAGTTTGTCATTCTGCAGATATTCGCGCACATGGTTTACATAAAACTTCTCGCAATATGTTTCCAACGATTCTCCGTCATAAACGTCCGGACGTGTATGGTGGTAATAAACTGCCGTAAGCAGCACACTGAAATCTTCCTGTGTACACTGTGGATTATCTCGTAAAAAATCTTCTTTCGACAAAAGGAGCGCGCTCAGAAAGCCGTGGGGAATCTGCTCCTGTTTTGTTTTTTCCAGCGCGGGATTTACCCGGGTCTGAAAAATATAATTGGCTTTTCCAATGTCGTGCAGGCGGCAGGCATATCGTATCAGTTTCTTTTCCTTTTCGCTGAAATAGCTGCCGTACTGTTCAAAAAATTTTTCTGCGCACCGTACAGTCTCTTCGAGATGATCCCGCAGCGTTTTATGTTCCGTCCTCATCGGAGATTTTGCATAATATTCCATATATCCGCTCCTTTTATCAATGCCTTTTACCGCCCCTGTCCGTATCTTCCATATATCCAAAAATCTTATACCAAAGCTGCGATATCATCATAGTTATCCACGAACACGTTATCAACCGTTTCTCCATATGGAAAATAATATGCCCGCACTTTTCCGCCTTCCGCCTTCCAGCGGCGCAGTCCCTGTTTCGTAATTTCATATTCTTTGGTCAACGTGTAGGCGGTCATGCTTCTGTTCCCGATATCAACGGAATCCACCGGAATGTAAATATCATTGCGGGCTGTTTTTCCATTCTGTTTCCTCAATTCCACGATTTCCACTTTTCTGATATCGAGTATATCTTCATGCCGGCCAAGCGCAAGATAGACCGGCGGATTTTGCAGAGAACGAAATACCGTTTCAAAATCCTCTTCCGATGGTACAATATGCAGTATCATTTCATTACAACAAATCAGTTCCACATGCGCAATGCCTTTAAAAGCTCCGTAATTCATGTTTTCTTCCCGGATGCAGACCTGATGTCTTCCGCTTTCGTATTTTGTATTCGGGGAAAAAGAATATCTCGTATACAATTCGGATACAGAACCGGCGTTTTTCCCCTGAATGCTTATTTTCATCGGATGGAAATCGCCTTTTTTATAACCGCATGCTGTATGAATCATGCCGAGCACCGTTGAATAGGGCGGTAAAGGGTACGATTCTTTGATGATAAAACTGCTCGGTTTACGATAGTTGACCAAATTTTGGAAGCACTCGACTCTAATTGCTTTCTCCATAATAATTTTCCACTTCTTTCTTTAGCTGACCGAATGTTTCCGCAACGGAACCGGCCTTTAAAGTCTGTTTCAACTCGGTATCATTGGCAAAAATGCCGCTTGTCAGTCCAACATGGGTATGTTCTTTTACATCGCCGCTGCTTTCCAGAATCTCTGTCAGCGTATTCACGCGTATCGCTCCTTTTTCCAGAACGATTCGATTCTCAAAGAAGGGATTTTTTCTTTCATACCGACCGCCTATGATAAACACCGGTGTCATATTTTCACGTCTTCCTTTAATATCCCTGTATAAGAACTGAACGGTATCCAGAAAAATCTTCATCCGCTTTGCCCGTTCCTCCTCCGGTATGGAAATCTCTCCGTCAATGCCGATTCTGTCGAGGTCCGCCGTTATAGTATAAGTATAAAATGCGCGGTGTATTTCACTTTGCGCAATGCCGTTTTCAAGATTCTGTCTCCTGGCCAGTCCCATATTGGTCAGAAATTCCAGGTCGCTCTGATAGGGTTCCAGCGCAATGGCATTGCTGAGTCTTACGACCGCGCTTCGCGTTGAAGCACCCCCTTTATCGCTTTTTCCCTCTTCTTTGGAACTCGTTTTCATATAACCGAACAGGTCAATTTCCGGATACTCCCGAATCGTCGCCGACGGCGCGAACTGCACAACGCCGCTTTTGCCGTCCACCGGCGTGTTATCCCATCCCGCCTGCTGCATGATATTATAGCGTATCGCCTGTCTGGAAATGTAGGTATACTGTTCATAATTACCCCTTGACATTTTCTTCAGCGTGGAAATATTGCCGACGCCTTCGCCGTAATTTGCGCTTTCCGCCAGAAAAACCATTGTTGCCGTTAATCCATGTCTATTCATTTGTCACTTCCTCCTTTTTCTCGTAATGACTCCCCTGCAGACCAAGCAGGAAAGCATATCCATACTCTGTAAACGTATCTTTGTCTTTGAAAAATTCTATAAAAGCATTGGGAACCTGTAATCTGGTTGAACAATAGACCCGCATAATAATCTCCATAAAATGTTCCACATTTCCTACCGACAGGGCATTTAGCAGTTGATAGACTGTTCCCCTGATACAGGCGTCGTCATTAGTCCCTTTTGCCCCCAATAACTCATTTCTTAACTTATATCCTTCGTCTCTTACTCTGTAACGGTTCATCAGCGCACCTCCCATTTTCTCCCCGTTGTTTTTCGATAATAAACTTGTCCGAAGCTGAATATCATATATAAACGCCGCTCTGGATAAAAAGCTGTCATTTTCTATTGCCATTTTCAGCAATCGATTGAGAACCATATACTGGCTGTGATATCGCAGCATATTCAATATAACTTCCTCATGAATATTCCAAAACTCTTTTCCAGTCTTTATATAAGGAATTTTGCTCAGTCTGTCTAGGTCATTTCGAATGTTCTTATCATTCAACAGCATAAGAACGTCTTTAGAAATCACATCAAACGTATACCTGTCGCTTTCTCCCATTCCTCTGGCAATTACCTGTATATTTCCGAGTTCCCTGGTCTTTTCCCGCAACAGCAGATTCATGGTACGGGCAATCCAGGAAGAATACTTTTCTTTTTCCTCTTCATTTCGCTGCGCGTCTTTTACCAGCTTACCGTGTACGGGATTCGCGTCCAGCAATTCCCACACACTTTGATTCATATTGATAAAAACGAAATTCCTGCCTGTCAGCGTAAAACCAAGCGGCGCAAGCGAATATACAAAAGCGCAGACCGGACAGAGCCATGCGTCTGCTTTACAATTCCAGAATGCAGAACGCTTTCTCACCAGGTCATCTGCCTGGTCTTTCATAAAAGCTATCGAGGTTCTCTCTTTTGTGTCCATTTTTCCACTGCAGTCAATACACATCTCCTTTGCTTTTTCATGGCCGGTTGAAATATAACGCCTCATCGGTTCCGAAAAGTCCCCATCAAACACCTCTTTCATATCTTTCGCAGCATTTGCCCGCAAAAGAAAGCTTTTTCCGTCCCAAAAACGGTTTATATAATTATAGATAATGCTTTTCATGGAGAAAATTTCCTCACATAAGGGCTGTTCCAGAAATTCCTTAAGCTGCCGCAGTCTGGCACACAGTTCTTCTGTCTCCATGCTCTCTTTCAATTTACTGGTTTTCAGCGCTTCATATACTTCCGGCGTTTCAATCTCCTGTCGGATGTTCTCAAATCCCGAACGATAGCTATTTGACAACAGTTTGTCATTGATAAATTTTAAATCCTCTTTGCAGTCCTTCTTTTGAAAATCTTCCCGTTCCGCTTTCTCGAGAATGACCTCTATTTTTTCAAGCGCCGCCTGATAAACCGTAAAAGGGCCGTACTTTTTAACAAATGCCTGAAAATACAGTGCCGTCCAGTCAGCTTTTTGCGCAAACTCCCGTTTCAGCCACAGTCCCTGTCCGTCTCCGGTAATCCCGTAATCCTCATTTTCTTCGGCATCTGCCGTTTTCAGCAGATACTTTAATCCGACAATTCCTGCATTTTTCAGAAAATCACCGGTTGATATGATGATTCTTTCAGTTTCCCCGCACATCTTATCGAATAAATTCCGCTGCACCGGTTCCTGCAATCCTGTGATTCCGTCCATTTTCGCACCTCCTTCCTATCCGATGACTTCAAACTTACCATGGCCTTCCGAACGTCTCACACCCATGCCCGCCTGATATAAAAGATTCAGCAGCCGACAGGAACCTGTCAGTTTAAAGATTCCTAACGTCGCATCCGTGTTTCGTCCAAACACCGGAACGATAACTTTTTTTCCTTTGATTATCTGTACAAAGAAATCTTCCGCCATAGCGTCCATTCCCATCCTGTCCAGAAAAAAGGCGATATTTTCTTTGAGCGCCTGCTCGAAACCATCCGTTTCACAGGTATAGTAAATATCCGTATTGTTTTCCGAATTATGCCTTCTGACAAGTAACGGACTCTGCATTCGAATTACAATCTCTTTTTCTCTGATTTCCGGAAGCGGCTGCATCCGGATGGAAACTAATGTCATGGAGTTTTCGTTCATCGGGTATTTTTTACGTTTCATGAGTTGAAATCCGTTAAAAAACATGAGCAGTTCCTGCAGGTCTGCATCAGAAAAGAACAAAGAAAAAGCATTGCCATCGAGTTCAATTTCCTCTTTCAGAAATTTTGCTCCGGGAAGATAACAAGAGAACGTATAATTTTTGATAATGGATTTATGCTTGTCGTACAGTCTCTCATAAAATTCCTGAGAACAGGCTTGTGCGGAAGCCTTGAGGAAGCTGATAATCAGCCGGTCCATTTCCCGCGGAAGCCGATTTTTCTCCAATGAAAAAGTCAATTTGTATTGGTACACTGTTTTTATCCACCTCCTGTCCGATTATGTCGTAATATGTTGTTATATTATGCAATAATTTACCATATATGTCTGTTTTTGTCAAATAATTTAATTACATTCTTCTAAAAAGATAATATAGGATTAAAAATATATACTCTTGAATTGAAAATACATTCAGGATATAATTTAGTTACATTTTGGAATGTAAAGATATTATTTTTCTAAAAGAATCAAGCTAATAGTTACATTTTGGAATCAAAAAATCGCAGGCCTGGCAGCCTGCGATAAACGCCACGGCATTACGGCAATTCCTGCCACAGTTCAAATGCCTTTTCCCAGGTCGAAACGGAATACGGCCTCTTCGTGTCTCCGATTTCCCCGGCGTAATTTTCCACATAGTTCAGGAAAAAGCGCATATGCTCTCTTGTCGTTTCCAGTTCTTTAACGATTATGTTACTCCAGACGGCCGCTTTCTGGAACTGCTCGCTTTGCCTGAAAAGCGTTATGTATTTTTCTTTATCAAACGCGGCCCGCCGTTCTTCTATCACAACATTTCCTTCCTCCGTAACAGCGAGAATCGTATAAGGCACACCTTCTTTGATGCAGTCTAACGGCAGTCCGCAGGAGCCGGGATTCAGCAATATCTTTTTTCCATCCCCGGATTGATAGCTCCATTGGACGTGAGAATGGCCAAAAATATAAATACCGTTTTCCAGACGCGAAAAGACCTCCTGAAACTGCTCATGATGATTGAAATAGTCACGAATATCAGCTTCAAGCGCCTCCTGCATTATCCATTCATCCTTGTATCTTGCGGCAACTCCCGCAGTTGACCAGTCCCGATATTCGCATTTCCCGATAAAAGCTTCCGAAGAATGCGCTATGTGCAGCCAAACACCGTTATCGATTAATTCTATCTCCGCCGGCAGCGATAACAGATACCGCAGATTATCCGGTTTTATCTTTTGGTAACACCAGTAGGAAATCTGCATTTGCCCGTCCGTCCAGTCGCTCCGGTCTTTTCCGATGAGATTTTCCAAATATTGTTCTTCATTTCCGCGTACTGCATATTTCTTATCCAGACTTCTGATTTTGGCGATACATTCATCAGGATACGGATGACTGATGCAGTAATCGCCCACAAAAATATAGGTATCGACGTTTTCTTTCTCCGCATCTGCAATGACGGCATCCAATGCCGGCAGATTTCCATGAATATCCGAAATAACCGCAAATTTCACAGGCATTCTCCTTAATGTTTTCTCAGGTATCAATCAATTGCTTTGATACCTTTTTCAGACAGTTTCTTAAGGTTTTCCGTCATGGCATTCCGCATTTCAGGGGAATGACCTTCCCATCTGGTCACTTCCGCAACAATTTTTAGAGGCTGCTCCGCTCCCCAGATTGCCGCATCCAGAGTCCCCGCGAAATAAACATATTCGGATTTTCTATCATCGTTATAGTTCTTCTTCTTTCCTGTCAGTATGAAATCTCCGATTTCCAAATCTGCTTTTGTTCCATGAAAAAAAGACCCTCGACTAAACACTGTCTTTTCACTCATACGGTTTTCTCCTTTCCAGATTTCGGTTTATCACCATCCACGACACCGCAATTATACCACACAGCCACCCGAACCACAATGCTATATCCCTCGCCTGAGATTGTTCCTCTCTCTGTTCCGTAAACGTGCAGCCGACGGAGGGGGAGCCGGGCTGATTATTCTGGCGGAGGCCCTTGAAGAGTGTCGGTACTTAGTGAAAAGGCAGCTATGCTGCATTTGAGCTTAGTACCGTTACATCTCTTCACGGAACGAAAGTGTGCCTCCAAAGAATAATCAGCCCGGCTCCCCCTGCCGTCGGCTGCACGTTAATAATACCTTCTATCGGATTTCCGTCTCAAATTCATAGGTTCCGGCTTCCAGCTCCTGCACCGAGTCGTCGGGAAGCGTCAGTCTCGCAGCCACCGGTACGGTACAGCGCACCGTTGCCCGGTCGCCCTTTGTCTTCCACGCCACACGGATTTCGCCCGCCCGGCTGAGGTAGCTTCCTTCCACGCCGCCGAGCCGACTGTCCATAAAAGGATGCAGCTCGACTTTTTCATATCCCGGCTCAAGGGGCCGGATGCCCAGAATATAACGATAATAAAATTCACCCACGCTGCCGAATGAATAGTGATTGAACGATACCATATTGTCGCCGCTCATTTTGCTTTCGTTGACGGTTCCGTCGGGCCGCAGGGCATCCCACCGCTCCCATGTGGTGGTGGCGCCGCAGTTGACCTGGTAGAGCCATCCGGGACATTTCTCATTCAGGAGAAGGTCAAAGGCAAGCGCGGCCTGACCGTTCTCGGCAAGCAGAGGCAGCAGATGTTCGGTCGCAAAAAAACCCGTCTGCATCCCCTCTTTCCGGATTTTCTCTACCAGTTTGCCGAAACAGGCTTCCCAAAGCGCGCCCTTTGGCAGAACGAACCGCAGCGCCATCACATAGGCGCCCTGATAATTGTCTTTCATCGTCCCATCTTTTTTGACGAATGCCTTCGAATAGGCGGCGGATGTTTTTGCAAGCTGTTCCCGGTAGCGTTTCTCATCCTCTGACCGGTTTAGTCGATGCGCCGTTTCAGACAAAATACGCAAATCATTGACGATAAACGCATTGGATACCGGGCCGTTGTGCATTGCCATATATTTCACGTCTTTGCCGGGCGCAAGCCAGTCGCCGAGACTCGGGCTGACCCACAGGTCCTTTTTGCCCATCAGTCCTTTTCCCATATGGCGGATTTCGCATTCCACATGGGCCTTCATGCTATCGTACTGCTCCCGCAGATACTTATCCGTTCCGTACTGCCGCCACAGCATTTCCGGCAGAATCGTGACCGCATTTCCCCATCCGAGCATGCTCATGAAGCCGACCCCTTCCGGCCCGCGCGCGGGTACGACCGGCGCCACATACCCCTCGGAATTGTCCGCCTGCGTATAACGGATATCCTTCAAAAATTTCGAAAGAAAAGGTTCCGTATCATAATTGTACGAACCGGTCAACGCAAAGACATGGCCGTCTCCGGTATACCCCATCCGCTCATCGCGCTGCGGACAGTCCGTCGGCACTTCCAGATAATTACTGCGCTGTCCCCATACCTGATTGTTATAAAGCCGTTCCACCTTTTGATTCTCACATGTAAAAAAACCGGTACGCTCCATCTGGCTATGAATGACTATTCCGGTCAAAAGACCTTCTTCATAGGGAACGCCGGAAAGCTCCACAAAACGGAATCCCATAAAACTGAACCTGGGCCGGTATTTCTTCTTTTCCGTTCCCTTGTAATAAACGGTTTCCGCCTTTGCCTTACGCAGATTTGTCGTATAAAGGCTTCCGTCCCCGTTCAAAATCTCTCCGTGGCGGAGTTTCAGCATATCGCCGTTCATATGCGCCGGGTCGATTTCCACGAAGCCGGCAAAGTTCTGACCGAAATCCAGAATGGTCGTATCTCCATGTTTTGTCACAGTTTTGACCGGAATGGTCTCCTGCATTTTAGTATATAATATTCCTTCCTCCAAAACTTCCGGCAGCTTTCCCTCGTAGGGAACCGGCTTTCTGCCAGAGCCGCAGACATCATCGCTTCTGCCTGCAGCACCATCTCCGCCCGGCATACCACCGCCCAAATGGCCGCTTCTGTCCTCTCCCGACGCTTCGGCATGATAGATTTCCCCGTCATAAAACCCCGCATAATCGTAGAGACTTTTCCGCATCGTCACCGTATCGTCCCTGCTGGTGTATACAACGACGCCATTTTCGCACGTTATCGTCAACTGCCACGCACAGGCCGAATATTCCCCGTATATCTGACATTTGTTTTCAAAAGTATAACGGCCGCAGTACCATCCCTGTCCCAGATAGACCCGAAGTGTGTTGTCCTGTCTGGTCAACATTTCCGTCACATCGTAGGTCTGCACCTGTAACTGGCGGGGATAATATGTATAACCGGGCGCAAAGAGAATATCCCCCACTTTCTCCCCGTTGATTTCCGCCTCATAGATGCCGAGTGCGGTGGCGCACAACACGGCTTTGGTTACCTTTCCGTTATCTCCCGCCAAAATATGTTGTTCAAAGACATCAACCGCCCCTTCCCGAAAAGGTCCGTCCGCCCGAATGAATTGTTCTCTTAACTGTTCATACATGCTAATAACCATGCCTTTCTCTCAACCTGCGATATTTGCGCCGCAGGCACAAATTCGCGTGTGAAAAATTTATTTTTCACACTAATCTTCCTTCCCACCTGAATAAATTCGTCAACCATATTGTTTATGCGATAAGTTCTTTATCAGAAATGTGCTTTCATAAACGCCGCGCTTTTCTCGAAGCTTCTGACCGGACTCTTATCCAGCCAGTTCCTATGGCTTTCCAGAATGACCGCTTCAACGCCAAGCGCTTTGGCCTTATCGGAAAGAACCATCAAAGGCATTGCACCCGTTCCGAGCTCCATACTGTCGCTCTTGACTATGGGAGTCATACAAGGGCCCGTCTGGCGCGTTCCCCGGTCGTTGATATGCCACAGCTTCATCCGGCTGCCGAGCGCCTCCATGACGGTCAGCGGATTTTCGCCGCATTCGGCGCACCAGTAACTGTCAAATTCGAAATTTACCATCGACGCATCCGTTTCTTCCAACAATATCTGATACGCATTCCTGCCGGAAGCGTTTTTCAGAAATTCACAGTTATGATTATGATAGAATAATCTGATTCCCGCCTTGTTCAGGGCTGCTCCCGCCTTGTTCAACCGTTCGGACAGTTTTTTGACCTCTTCGGTCTCTCCATAAGCGAACCGATACATGCCTGTTATGACAATCCTGTCGGTTCCAAACAGTTCCGCTTCTTCCGCCACCGCCGCCGGATTGCGTTCCACGCTGCCCAAGTCCTGATGAATGGACACGACTTTCAGGCCGCTTTCTTTTACGAGCCGCGGCCAGTCCAGCTTTCCGCCGTTCCCGACCGGCATTCCCGCCGCTTTCGTCATCATTTTGACAAGAAAACCGCTCGGATGAATCATAAAACCACATAATTCAATGCCGTCATAGCCGGCGGCCTTCATTTGTTCCATCGTTTCGCGCGCCTGCGCCTCTTTGTTCATGACGGTTCCTAGCATGAACTGCTGTACTGCTTTTATCGGCATTTCAATATCATTCCTTTCTCTCATCTTGCGATGTTTTTCCGTCTGCCGGAGCTCCGGCGTTATCCGTCCTTCCTGATTTTCTGCAAAACACGGTTGAGCTGTCTGACGGTTTCTTCGTCAATATCCCCGGCCTGTTTTAACAGGCTGATAAGCGTCATCCGTCCCATCATCCGCTGTAAACCGGGATTATCCTTGACGGCTTCTGCAACATCGCCGCGGGAAGCCGCGCCTTTTTCCATCATCCGGTTCACGATTGCGCCGGCCTCCGGGTTAGCCCGTAAGTCCGCCAGCGTATCGGAAACGGAATAGCAGTCCGGGTCAAATTCTTCCCGGTCAAACCAGTTGACAACGTCCTGTTTTTTGACGAACACATACGACGGATTCGGCTGTTCCACCCGACGGACTTTAATGATATCATGCTGCCCGGCGGCTCTTGCCTCTATCGTATGTTCCCCTGTATGCGCATGTTCTCCTGTTCGTACCCCCGTGTCTTCTCCCGAAAGAGGAACGGAAAAACGGAATACCCGATGCGCTTTTTGCTTTTCGAAGAACGCTCCGTCCACATACAGAGCAACTTCCTCCGCATTGGAATATACTTTGATTTCCGTCACTTCTTCCGCCCGTTCCACATACCGTCTGCCGCAGACATGCACCATCGGTTCCGGGTTCCATGCCGCTTTGTACAGATAAAAGGCATCCTTTTTCGTCTGTCTGTCAAAGGTAACGAGCCCTTTCTGGTTTTCGCCGTGTCTGCCGCCTTCGTCCCGCCCGTCTGCCGCAAAATCAAACAGGTTCCAGACATGTGTCGCCCACAGCCAGGGACGTTTTTCAATCATATCCAGCATATGTTCATGGTAAAGCGCCTGATAGGATTCCGTATAATCTCCTTTTTCCGGCCGGCTGCTCTGATATTGCGGATTCGCGTCCGCGCCGTACTCGCTGAAGCCGATAGCCCGGTCAGGGTACTTTCTGTGATAGTCATCCAAAAATTCATCGTTCTGTTCCAGTTCACCGAGATACCAGCCAAAATACAGGTTATAACTGTTCACATCCGGAATTTCCAGAATCGGGCTGTCCGTTTCCAGCATGAAAACGTTGGCCATCGTCGTGGGGCGTGTCTCATCCATCCGGTGACACAGCTCCTGCAGCAGCCTGTGGTTCTCCAAAAGGTCCTCGTTGACCGCACTGGCCGCGGTAATTTCATTGCTCAGTCCCCAGACAGCGATGGAAGGATGGTTATAGCACTGGGCAATCAGCTCTTCCATCTGATGCAGCGTATTTTCCCTTCCGTTCCGCATGTGCATGGTAATATAGGGAATCTCCGCCCAGACGATAATGCCGTTTTCATCACATAAATCATAAAACTCCTGGGCATGTTGGTAATGAGCGAGGCGCAGCGTATTCGCGCCCAGTTCCCGGACAATCTCCATGTCCTTTCTGTGGTATTCCATCGTCAGCGCGCTGCCGGCCCCCTTCCAGTCCTGATGGCGGCTGACACCCCGCAGCGGATAACTTCGTCCATTCAGCAGGAAGCCTTTCTGCGCATCGATTGTATAAGCGCGGCAGCCGAAACGGGCGGAAATTTCATCTCCACTCTCCAAAGAGGCGGACGCGGTGTACAGATAAGGGTCGTTTACCCCATCCCACAAATGCGCCTCGGAAATATCGAAAACCGCACAGGCGCGGCCGCATTCCGGCGTCACACGCCTGCTCTGTCCGTTCACCGTAATTGTTACGTTTCCCGCTCCCGTCTGCCAGGTCTCGACCGTAACCACCGCCGATTTTTCCGCAAGATTCACGACCGGCGTCACCTTGATGCCCGGCGCGCCGCAATAGGAAAGGTCAAAATGCTCCGCCGGCACGACAATCAGATTCACATCCCGGTACAGGCCGCCATAGAACGTGAAGTCCGCTTTCTGCGGGTAAACGATATCGTTATCGCCGTTATCCACCGTAATACAGAGTTCATTCCGCTCCTGCAAATGCTCCGTCAGCTCCACCCGGAAGGCGGAATAACCGCCCCGGTGTTCCGCCAGCATTTGGCCGTTCAGACATACCTGCGCGGACATGGCTGCTCCCTTTATTTCCAGAAACACATGACTTCCCGCTTCCATCTCAGGCCGTTCCAGTTCGCGCACATAACGGCAGCTTCCGCGGAAATAGTCGTTGCCGCCGTCCTGTCCGTCCACCGCGTTCCAGGTATGTGGCAGGGACACTTGACTGCATTGGTCATTCTGATAAAAATTCCAATGGTGATTCAGTGAAATGATTCTTCTCATAATAATTTTCCTTTCTTCGTTTGAGATGTAAATGATTGAATCTATAAATTGATATATTTCCCTTTTCGATTCGAAATGTTTTCTTTTCTGACGAAAATAACGGAAAATCTTTAAAATCTGCAATTTATCCGGTTTATAGAAAGCAAAAAATGTGCTATATTTTTAATAACAAACTATCCGCACGGATGCGGCTGCCCGGCTCATTGCACGGCTGCCGGACGAACAGAAGACAACGATTGAATGCCGCATACGCGGCGGAATGAGAGGAAGCATGGTGGACATCGAACAAAATCTGGCCCTTTTTCAGGAGCTGCTCTGCTGCGGCGGCAATATATATCTATGGCAATACGACGCTGACGGTCAGCTTCTTTCTTCCAACTGTCCGCATGAATCCCTGTTCGGCGCCGCCTTTTCTTTTCTCGGCTGCAAAGAACGGGCGCTCTCCGTCGGTCAAAAGGGCGGGCTGCCGCAGGCGGTCGGAACGACATTCGGCCTTCTGTGGGGCATTGATTTCGTGCGCCGTAACGGGGAATTGGAACGGATGTATGTCATCGGTCCCGTTTTCTCTCACAATGTTTCCAAACGGGATATCGAGACCGGATTCCGGCACTATGCGGGGGATGACATTACGCTTGCCTGGAAACACCGTCTCATCAATGCTTATGAAGAGGTTCCCATCGTTCAGCATATCCTTTTCACCAGATATCTGCTGATGCTTCACTACTGTCTTACCGGTGAAAAACTGGACGCTTCCGATACGACAATCCAGCAATCCTTTGCCAATGCCGCTCCTTCGGCTGCCGGACGGGACAGACACCGGGGCTGGATGAGCGAACAGGCGCTGCTCCATATGGTACGGAACGGCGATTTAAATTATAAAAACGCGCTGAATGATTCGCTATTAATCAGCGAAGGCGTTCCGGTACACGGAAAAGACCCTTTGCGTCAGGCCAAGACATCCGTTATCGTTTTTACGTCCATCGTATGCCGCGCCGCCATCGAAGGCGGGCTGCCTCCGGAAGCGGCTTATTCCCTCGGCGATTCCTATATGCAGTCCGCCGAAAACGCGCTTACCTACGATGAAATCCGCGCTGTCCCCATCCTGATGTACGACGATTTTATCCGGCAGGTGCACAAAGCGAAACAAAATCCAAAACTTTCCGCCCCCATCGCCAGATGCCGGGATTATATCGAAATACACCCGGAAAAGAAAATACGGGCAAAAGACCTGGCGGAACTGGTCGGTTATACGGAATACTATCTGACCAGACGGTTCAAAGAAGAAACGGGGCTCAGCGTCAGTGATTATGTGCAGAATGCCAAAATCGGACGGGCCAAAGTCCTGCTGCAAAGCACGAACCTCTCCATTCAGGAGATTTCCGAGCAGCTCTGCTTCGGCAGCCGGAACTATTTCAGCCGCATCTTTTCCGAAGCAGAAGGCTGCACGCCCACGCAGTTCCGAGAACAGCAAAAAGGATAAAAAACGCAGGCTTACTTCATATGCTGCATAATCACTTCGTGCCGCGCCTTCTCTTTCTTGTCGGCAATCCGCTTCTGTACGTTTATCATCTCTTCTTTATTCAGCTTGCAGAACCGCATTGCTATCAGCGTACAGAGCCATCCGGCAATGGGCATGCCGAACTTGACCGCCATCGTCACCCAGAAAATCGCTTCGGTGCATGTTTCGCCGGGCTGCGGCATCGTTGCAGTATAGCCGAGCAGCGCCGCCGCGCCTGCCGCCACCGTCGCGCTGAAAGCGGTGATGATTTTATCAATCAGACTGTATGTACCGGTGACAACGGCGGGCACATATCTGCCGCTGCGGTCCAGCTCATAATCTATGGTATCCGCCATAAACGCGGTATTCGATGTAGTAATACACATGTTGGAACCGTTCTGCAAAAGCGTCAGCAATACATACAGAATCATGGCCGGACTCATCATCACGGCAATCTGCCCCGGCTCGATGACCACAAAGAACAAGAGCGTAACAACGGAAATCATCATGCTAATCCATGTCCAGGTAACGATGCCCTTCCGGCTTCCGTTCTTTCCTGCATATTTGGCGCCTACCGCCGCAAACAGAATCGAAGGAATCATACTGATAACCGTCAGCATCGTCGAAATTCCCATATTTCCGATGACAATCCCAAACAACAGCGTGGTGATGACGGACTGGCTGCCCGTCTGCTGCGCCAGCTTGTCGGAAGCATTGGAAACGATATAGCACTGTAAGGGCCGGTTATGCGCGAGTACATCCAGCATGTCTTTTCCTTTCAGTTTTTCTTTTTTCCGCTCCAGTCCTTCAAAATATTCCGGCTTATCAAAAGGCGACACGCCTATGCAGACTAACACCGTACCGACAGCCGCCGCCGCAAGACAGACGATACAGGCCGCCGTCAGAAATCCCTGATTGTATTCTCCGCCAAACATCGGCAACAACACCATATTCAGCACCATCATCAATATCATCGGCACAAAATAATTGAAAGCCGTAGTCCATACACCGATGACCGGACGCTGTTTCGGGTCGTTGGACATAATTGCCGGAATCGTCTGGGCCGTCATGTTTGAAATGGTGTAACCGATAATATAGATAATATAAAAAAAGGTAAATACAATCCAGCCGAACCCTTTTCCGGAAAACAGGCTGAACATACATAACAGGGCAAATACTTCAATCAGATAGCCGGCCACCAACAAAACGCGGAGTTTGCCGAACCGGGTATTCACCCTGTCATAGATAAAGGCTAACATCGGGTCCGTCACACCGTCCAGAATCCGGGTACATGTCAGAATATAACCTATGACAATCGTTGTAATGCCATAGCCGATGCTCGCGCTGTAACTGGCGAGATTAATCAGCGAATACATGCTCATGCCCACCAGTCCGTTACAGGCATACAGGACAATCTGCCAGGTTTTTGCACGGCGGTATGCGACACCGTCGATTTCGCTTGCTGTCAATTTTTTGGACATTTTATTGTCTCCTTCCTTTATAACAGTAATTCGTGTGTGAAAATGATAGTTGCTTTATTATAGCCTTCCATATTTTTTCCTTAAAAGATAAAAATTCGTGTTTGTAGATAAAAATTCGTTCCCATTTTGAATGTGTCTTAATTTTTATCCATTTTCTATACTTTTTACCCATTCGTCAAATGCTTTTTGTGCAATAATGATGCTACCATAATATTTAAAACGAAAAAAGGAGGTTCTTCTTATGACTTTTGCACAAGATTTTTTCATCGGTGCGGCAACGGCCGCACATCAGGTAGAAGGCAATAATATTCACAGCGATTACTGGGCGCAGGAACATATGATACATACCGACTTTCTGGAACCGAGCGGCGACGCGGTAGACCATTATAACCGTTATGCACAGGACATCCGCCTCATGGCCGACGCCGGCCTGAACGCCTATCGCTTCTCTGTCGAGTGGGCGCGCATCGAACCGGAAGAAGGGCATTTTGACGAAAAAGAAATTTCCCACTATCTCGATATGATTCAGACATGCCGGGAACACCATATCGAACCCGTTGTTACCCTGTTCCACTTTACCAGTCCCAAATGGCTGATTTCCAAAGGCGGATGGGAATCCGACGAAACACCCGCTTATTTTGCCCGCTATGTCCGCTATGTGATGGAGCGGCTCGGAAGCAAACTGCGCTATGTCTGCACCATCAACGAAGCGAATATGGGCATACAGGTCGCCGCCATCGCCGAACGTTACAAAAAGCAGATGATGGCCCGGATGCAGTCCGGTCAGACGGACGGAACCGTACAGATGGGACTGAATCTGGAAAAAATGATGGCGAACCAGGAAGCCGCGGCAAAAGAACGTATGGAAATCTTCGGCGTATCTAAAACAGAATGCTTCACAAGCCCCCGCACGCCTCACGGAGATGAAATCGTTATGGAAGCCCACAAAGCGGCCCGTGCCGCTATCCGTGAGACAGCTCCGCATGTTCAGGTCGGGCTGAGTTTAAGTCTGCACGATATTCAGGCGCTTCCCGGCGGTGAAGAAAACGCCGCAAAAGAATGGGCGGACGAATTTACCCATTACCTGCCTGCCCTGGCGGAAGACGATTTTCTCGGCGTCCAGAACTATACCCGCACCCGCATGGATGCTTCCGGTTCGCTTCCTGTTCCGGAGGGCGCGGAGCTGACCCAGATGGACTATGAATTTTACCCGGAAGGCCTTGAACACGTTATCCGTAAAGTGTCGGAAAACTTCAAAGGCACACTGATGGTAACAGAAAACGGTATCGCCACATCCGACGATACACGCCGCACCGCTTTCATCGAAGCCGCCCTGTCCGGCGTAAACAACTGCATTGCCGACGGCATTCCCGTAAAAGGTTATTTCTACTGGAGTCTGTTGGATAACTTTGAATGGCAGAAAGGCTATTCCATGACGTTTGGCCTTATCTCTGTTGACCGTTCCAGTCAGAACCGTACTCCGAAATCAAGCCTTAACTTCCTGGGAAGTTACCATAAACGCTGAAACGAAAGAAAGGAAGCATCCTTATGAAACAATACTTTTGCAACCCGCTGAACTTCACCTATCAATATCAGTTCAACCAAAAAGAAAACGGCTTCTCGCTGAACCGGGAGGCCGCCGACCCGTCCATGATATTGTTCAATGGAAAATATTATCTGTTCCCCAGTATGACAAGAGGCTTCCTCGTAAGCGACGACATGACAGAGTGGAAGCTCTGCCCTTTGAAAAATGTCCCGGTATATGATTATGCGCCGGATGTGCGCGTTATCGGAGAGTATCTGTATTTCTGCGCCAGCCGCCGCGGATTAGCCTGCGACTTTTACCGTACAAAAGACCCGGAAAACGGCGTATTTGAACGGATTCCCGGCACATTCGACTTCTGGGACCCCAACCTGTTTTCTGACGACGACGGCCGCGTATATTTTTACTGGGGATGCAGCAATATGACTCCCATCTGGGGTGTGGAGCTGCGGCCCGATACGATGGAACGGCTCGGAGAACCGGTCGTTCTTATAGAGAACCATAAAAAAGAATACGGTTACGAACAAACCGGGGAAGACCATCGCTATGACCCGAACAGCAGTCATATTGTGACGCTCCTCAAAGCTCAGATGGCAAAAACATGCGGCTGCAGTCCCGATGAAATCACGGATATCACTCCCGCCATCGAAGCCACGCCTGAACAGTACCGGCCGATGTTAAAAGCGGCTCTTTCCGACAATCCTTATATCGAAGGCGCATGGATGACCAAACATGAAGGAAAATACTATCTGCAGTACGCCAGCCCCGGCACGCAGTTCAATATTTATAATGACGGTGTCTACATAAGCGAAAGCCCTCTCGGCCCCTTCACCATATGTCCGAACAATCCGTTTTCCTATTCTCCCGGCGGCTTCTGCCCCGGCGCGGGACACGGCTCCACCATGAAAGATAAAAACGGAAACTGGTGGCACACCAGCACGATGCGCATCTCCGTCAATCACGACTTCGAGCGGCGCGTGGGAATCTGGCCCGCAGGTTTTGATAAAGACGGAGAACTGTTCTGCAATCAACGTTACGGCGACTGGCCCCAGGCCGTCACCGACAAGGCAAAAGACCCCTGGGCGGCTCCCGAATGGATGCTTCTGAGTTATCATAAAACCGTTACCGCCAGCAGCCAGGAACTGCCGGCCGCAAACGCGGCGGATGAAAATATCCGGTCCTGGTGGAAAGCCGCCGAAGAGGATAAACAGCCCTGGCTCCAAATCGACCTGGGAGAATGCTGTACCGTCAACGCGGTACAGGTCAATTTCGCCGACGATATGGGGCTTGTCGGGAAGCTTCCGGAAGGCGCACAGCTCGTCGGAGAACCGGGCCGGGGACGCTATATCGAAGAACGTTCCTTTGTTACCCGCTGGCTGTTAGAGACAAGCGCCGACGGTACGTCATGGAATATTCTGGAAGATAAAAGCAACTGCGACACCGACCTGCCCCACGAACTGATTATAAGACCCGAGGGCATTATCGCGCGGTATATCCGCCTGACCGTAATCGACACCCCTTATCATGCCATCCCATGTATCAGCGGCCTGCGGGTATTCGGCAAAGGCTGCGGCAGCGCTCCGGCTCCGGTAACGGAAGTCCATGCACGCCGCACAGATACCCTGTCCATGCAAATAGACTGGCAGGGCGATGCCGTCGGGTTTGAAGTATTATGGGGGCATACGCCCGACAAATTATATCACAACTATCGGGTTTTTGACCGGAAACAGCTTGAAATCCGCGCGCTCATGGCGGATATCGCACAATATTATGTCCGGATAGATGCCTTTAACGAAAACGGCATTACCCCCGGCAAGACCATTGCCGTTCAGGAAAAAGCCTGACCAAAAGCGCAGGCTCCGCAGCCTGCGCTCCAAGAATTTACTGCGTAAATTCTTGTCTGCCTCTCACTACGATTACAGCTTTTTCTATTAATTTAAAAGCGCAGCCCGCGCTGCGTTCCTGTCTTCCTGAGATGACACGGACGTGCGCGGGCTTATTTCTTATTCCGCTGTTTCTACTACAGTTACATCATGGTCCCCTTTGGCCGCCTGCTCCATTACCGCAGCGGTCAGTCTGTTGAAATTGCCTCCGGAAGAACTGGCTCCGGTCAGCGCATCCACCCCGGAATTCTGCTTTTCCAACAGTTTTGCCGCATAATAACGGGTGTATTCGTTCGGATACGTTCCGGAAACCGTAACCATATTTTCCATATATGCGTTATCCCATGCCTTAATATAACCACTGGGGTCTTTGGCATTGAACTCTACATAAACTATCTGGTCATTCTTTACCATAATACAGACATATTCTTTCCACCCATGAGAATAATCGGACATCTCCGCCGTATAAAATCCGTCCTGCATTTCCGTTCCGGAACCGCAGCCGCATAAAGATAAAATTGCGATTAAGAAAATTAAGCATATTGTTCTCTTTCTGTTCATTTTGCGAGCCCCTCCAATTTACCTGTCTGTTTTTATCTTAACCTGTGCGACATAATCTCTCAGGCCTTCCGCCTGTGACATGGATTCCGCCGCCATGCTGTCATTTTTACCGGCAATGGACTGAAGCGTTTCGAGACGGTCATTGGCATCGGCAACGGCTTCTGTCTGCTGCCGCACAGTCTCCGCAATGCGGAGAGAAATCTTCTGATATTGTTTCGTAAGCTCTTCAATCTCCCGGAAGGCCTCCGCTGTCTGTCTGGCCGCTGCAAGCCCTGTCCGAATCGTTTCCGTGGAACGTTCGATTAATTCTCCTGTCTGTTGCAGCGCTTCCGCCGTCTGCCCGGAAAGGCTTCCTATTTCGCCTGCCACTACCGCAAAGCCTTTTCCTGCTTTTCCGGCCCTTCCGGCCTCTATGGAAGCATTCAGAGAAAGAATATTCGTCTGTTTTGAAATATCTTCAATCAACAGGCTTATCTTGGATATTTCTTCTACCGTAGCGTGAATCTGGGACATGGCCTCCAGCATATTTTCCATATTGCTGCTGCCCATACTGGTCTTCTGTCCTGCCATATCCGCACACTCTTCCATCTCCTGAACGTTACCTCTGTTCTGTTCAATCGACGAAGTAATGGCCGCCATATTTTCTTCCATATCTTTCAAGATTACAGCCTGCTCTCTGGAACCTTCCAAAAGCTGTCTGGCACAGTCCGATACTTCCACAGAAGACTGATTCATTCGATTCATCGTATGATTGAGGGCCTCCGTAATATTGGAAAGCGCATCCCGGATGGATACGAAATCACCCCGGAAATCGTCCGGAACCTGAACCGTATAATCCCCTCCGGCCAGCGTGCTCAAGCAAGAATCAATATCCTGTATATATTTTTTCAGACTGACTACGGTCTTGGATAAGGCGTCCGTCAGAATACCTGTTTCGTCATCGCTTTCGGACAAAATTACTTCGTCGGTCAAATCGCCGTCCGATAACGCCTGGAGACGAGCCGTCGCATTGGAAATCGGGTCCGATATTCTGCGGGACACCGTAGCGATAACTGCCCCCGCAGCGATTAACAATGCCCCCGACAGCAGAACGGACAATAAAATCGCGAAATACACATCGTTCATAAACTCTTTGACAGGAGCATACAGAAACAATACCCAATTCGTTCCTGGAATCGGCGCATACCCCGCATAATTCCTTCCGGAATCGAGCCGCACAACCGCCGAACCCGTCTGAAATGAGGTCGCGTCCTCAAATTTTCCAAGATTTCCGGAAGAAGGATACATTTCATACAAATTATTCCGACTGCGCATGTTCTGCGTATTCCGGTCGCCAATTATATCGCCGTCACCATTCAGAATACAGGCGCTTCCGGTATCTCCAAGAACCAGCTGGCTTAACACATCATTCAGCAAATCATACTTATAACTTCCGACAAGATATCCCGTTGCTTCCCCTTCTTCCTTCAACGCAACGCCCACGCACAGCTGTAATATCCCGTCCGCATAATAAGGTTCTCCGATGACCAGATTCCCCGTCTGTGTCAGCATGGAATAATAATCCGTATCCGTAATCGCATCCGGCGCAGAAGCATCTCCATAAAGCTTGTTACCGGAAGTATCGTAGGCAGAAAGCCAGACAAACTCTATCTGTAACTTAATTTCATCAAGACGCGCCTGCTTCTCTTCCCCGGAAACCGTACCGTCCGTCAAGACCGTTTCCTGTGAAAAATTGTACATCCGCTCCGTCAGCAAATGCAGATTGGAGCTGATATTCTGCGCCGCAATCCTGGCTGTTATCTGCATATTATCAAGCAGAATTGCATTTGTCGAACGAATGCTTCCGACCGATATAATCGTCATGACCAGTATGGATACCAATACCGCAACGGCCATAACATAAAAATGAATCTTTTGTTTCAGATTACGCTGTTTTTTCACGATATCACCCCTTGTATCATTAAAATTTATTCTCTCTCTGGGTAAATATTCCCAATGTATAAGACCGCCGCATACGGCATGTTCCCCTCAAAATGCCGCCGTGGTTCTCTATGTATAAAGCTGTTGTTCCGTAAAATGTTTTCTACACACGCTTGAATCTGACCGCCATGTACTGTTTTTCCGGCATCTCTATGCGGATGTTTCCCGTATATACGCCGGGCAGCTTTTCAATTGTCATGTTCCATGTATCAATCAGTTCAATTTCATAAACACAGCCTTCCGCCAGCTTCCATGTACGAAAAGATGGCCGGAAAAATCCGAAGTAATACAGGAAATAAGATTTGTCATCTTCTTTGCACAAACAGGAAACATCCCAGTTCTCTCCATGATTTTCCGGTGTAAGCTTCAAAGGCGCCGCCTCTTTTGGAGCTTCTTCCATGATTTTTCGCAGAAAAGCAAGCCGTTCCGGACAAGTTCCATGCAGACTGCCGCCGTGGGACCACCATATCTGCTCATACTGCACATAAACTTCTCCATGCGTAAGATAACCTCCCCGAATGCAGCCTTCCCAAAACCGTCTTGTCATCTCCTCCCCCGTGAGATTGCCCCATCCGTAATTGATATTTCCCTCGTAAGCACACTCATCGACCATAATCGGCTTCTGATACTGCTGCCGCCACTCCGTCACCGCTTCCGACGTTTTATAGTTATCGACGCGCTGAATGCTTGCGTGGGTAATCCACGACCGGGTATGGTCATAAAGCCGCAGACAGTTATGAATGGAACGGAGGTGTCCATAAGCATCCCGCCGCATAATGACCCGCGCATACAATTCCCAGTCCTCAATGGACTTGGACGGCAGTAGGTCATACTCGTTGGCCAGCGACCACCAGACGTTTTTAAAATGACTCAATCGGTCAACCGCGTATTTCAGATAAAAGACGTCCGTTTCCCTTCCCATATCCGCAAATCCCCATTTGTCATAGGGATGCAGCAAAATGATATCCGCCTCGATTCCCAGGTCGTCCAGCTCTCCGATACGCTTCTCCAGATTATCCCAGAAAACGGGATTAAAGCGGCTGTAATCAAAACCTTCTTCTTCATTTCCCGCAAAAGCATAATACGGCGGATTTTCCACGTTATAAGTGTAGAACTTTGGAAAAATACACATTCTGACCTTATTGAACGGAGAATTTTTCAGGGTATCGAGCGTCTGTTCCTGGACATGCTCCGGCTGATTGACCCACGCATAGCAGGTCGTGCCAAACGGCCGGAACCGCGTTCCGTCCTCATAAGCAAAATGGTACCGGGACTCTTCCGTTACGTCTTTCGGTGCATATACTTCATTCATCGGAAGCACCCGGCCATGATTCCCCTCCCCGGCTGCAATACACTCACAGGTCAGGCTTATTTGATTCAATGCTGAGTCGTTTGAAGCGGTCACCGCGCTCCAGATTCCCGGCTTCGTCGGCATAAAACGAACTTTGTAGCTGCCATCGCCACAGTAAAAACCATTCACCTCGATTCTTTCCGATTCGTTTTCGAACGCCGCTTTCAGCCAGATATCCGAATAAGGATTTCCATTCTCCGTACCGGTCAGCGACGCCTCAAAAATCTTATACTGTTCCGTCATCTTTATAACCATGCCTTTCTCTCAGCCTGCAAGTTTGCAGCCGCAAGGCAGAAACTTGCTGCGCTCTTTGTTTTTACACGCACTCATTATATCACATCTTTTTTTTGCATCCAATCAGATTTTGCTTTCCTGTATCATAAAAAACACAGCATTAAAAAACGCAGGCTCAGCAGCCTGCGCTCTATTATCTGTTTTATTCCGTTACCGGCACGATATACACATCCTCTTCCGTCATGGCACGTTTCTCTTCAGGCCATGCTTTGCGGAACAGCAGCGCATCCACCTGGTCCGTATCCAAAATTCTGTTAAGCATAAACGAGCATGTGTATACTTCGTGGTTTTCGTCATCGTCAAGATACCCGCTGGAGCCGCCATTGGTAATGTATCCCTGAAAAGAACCGTCTTTTAACCGGACGCCGGTAACCGGCGGCGCTTCCACAAATGTGCTGGAAGTAATCGGTTCTCCGTTATGAACGCCTTCGACAGTCTCTATCTGCAGTGGAAAATCATAACGCACATAGATGGAAATCGGCGATATTTCCGCATAAATAACGGTAGCGCCGGTGTCGCCGAGCGGGTCGGATAAAGTCAGCGTGCGTACTTTATCGGAGCCTTTCAGCGTGAAATCAAAGGACCAGACCGCCTCTATATCCGGCGTATAGGCCGCCTTATATACGGTTCCGATATCCGTAAATTCCACATGTATATTTTTACCTGCCAGACTGCCATATTGCGTTGCGTCAATCATAATAATGTACTCCATTCTCCCATCTTCGTTTATGAAAATTTCCCCATCTGCGGGCGAACCGTCTTCATACACCGGTTTTCCTTCTTCGTTTAGATGAATGCCATTATAAAAACTTGATGTATAAGAAATCGGCGCATCAACATTGTCATCGACTACCACCGTAACATCATTGAAACAGGGCTCCTTTCCTTCTTCCAGAGGATATCCTTCCACCTGAAAGGCAAGCCATGCAAAACGGCTGTCAACGATGCTTTGCAGCGGTGTTATGGTAATGCCCGCATCCGTAACACTGTTATTTCCCGCTTCACTCCCCTTTTCATTTTGAAGCGGCGCTGTATATTGCTCTTCCTCCAGCATCTGCTTCTGTTCTTCCGTCGCCTGCAGCTGTGCCTCAATTCCCCTGCTCCAATGTAAATATGCTGCGCAGACCGTCATTGTGCCAAGCACGAATACCGCTGCCGCAATCAATACCATCATTGATTTTCTTTTTCTTCTTTTTTCACCCATTTTCATTACCTTCCCCTTCTTTTTCTGTTCCTTTTTGATTCTGTCAAGCGCGAGTTCCGCCCTCTTCTGCACCACATCAGGAATGACAAGCTCGCTTTGCAGTTTATCCAAAATTTCTCTTTCTCTCACAATGAACCTCCTGTTTGTTAATCCGATATTCCATTTCAAACTCTTAACAGAATTACTACGGCAATTCTCCTCATCTTCTTCATTCTGTGTATAATTCCGCCATCCGGCCTCTTCCTCTCGCCAGTCTTGTCCGCACCGTGCTGTCCGGCATATGTAAGATAGCGCTGATTTCCGTTGTATTAAATCCATTCACATAGTACAAAACCATGATGAGCCGGTACTTTTCATCGAGGCAGTTTATCATTTCCATCCATTCAATGTTTTCATACGCTTCCGGAGATACCGGCGTCGCTTCCACTTCCTCGACAGGATACACCTTTTTTCTCTGTCGCAGATAATCGTTGCATTTATTGATAAGTATCCTCGTCATCCACGTCTTAAAAAACTCTTCTTTTTTTAACTGTTTCAGTTTTTCCCAACATACAAGAATCGTATCGGATATGGCATCCGCAGCATCTTCATCATCCCGAAGCATTGCTCTTGCGGTCTTATACATATTCTGCATCTGGGACTGTATCAGCTCGGCAAACGCATCCGCGTCCCCTCGCTGTGCACGTTTTACTAAATTGTCCATCGGCAATGTTTCCCCTCCTTTGTATTATATTGATTAGACGGCGGAGCAAATTAAAACGTCCCAAAAATATTTTATCCGAAAAAGAACTGCCGTACCGGCAAACATCACAGGCACAGCAGTTCTTTTTTCATATTCCATTCATTTGACCGATGCGGGTACGGCAGTCTTACAGATTATGCAGAAATTCCTCAATATTCGATGCCTTTGCGGCGCATTTATGCCATTTTCTTAACTGTTCCTGGTCCGTTTCCTGACAAATACGCGCAGTCATCCATTGCGGTATCTTCCCAAGTTCCTCCAACAGTTCCAGGATGTCCTCTATCTTTCCTTCCATTCTGCCAATCATCCGCCCTTCTTCTCTGCCTTCACGCCGGATTCTGTCCGCGATTTCACACATAATCGCCACCCCCTCTTTCTCTGTTTTGTAATAACTGACACGCTCTACGATTCTCGGAAAATACGCCGTCTCATAAAACGGTTCCGAATGCTGAAAGTAATGTAATAATTCATTAACCCGTATATCATCCGTCGGAAATTCCAAATTGTAATATTTTTCATGCAGGCCATTTCCCAGGCATATTGTCATTTCTTCTCCGTCGGATTTTCTGTCGATATTATAACATCCCTTTTTGCCCCCGATAAAATCCTCTTTCGTAAGATAGATAATGGTTACATCGGGAAGCATGTAATAAGGCTTTCCTTTCTCCAAGATGCTCATATCAATGCCGGACTGATAATAACGGCTTCTTTTAAACGGCGCTTTTTCCCGGTACATTTGAATTTCAATATCAATCAGATTTCCGGCGATATCTTCGGCCAGAATATCCAGCTCTACCGAATGGTTTTCCAGATTGCGGAGGACATACTGCGTTCTGACGCTTTGCAGGATAATATCATCATCCTGCAGCAAAATCCGGCATAATTCCTGCGCCGCACCCAAATCTTCAAATACCTTTCCGGCAAATAAATCACTGGTCAGCTGGTATTCGGCAACGCATTTCTTCTGTTCCTCAAAAATTGTGATTACCGTTTCTTTTTTCAATCCGTCTCTCCTTTTTACTTCATACAGGAAAGCGTTAGAAAACAAATAATCAACCGTCATATTCGCGTGCAATACACACTTATGCCATGTATTCAGACAACCGATAAAAAACGGACTGGCATTTCCGAAACTGCATTCCTGCCAAACAAACGAGAATCTTTGGCAGAACTGCCGGAATATGCACCTGCAAAGCTGTTTGTTTCGCAGAAAAATCTGTCTCTTTCAGCAATCAGATACATAACATCAGAATCAAGATTTGTTTTAATATCGGTATTGTAACATTAAATTGTTTTAATTGCAATATTTTTTACAAAAAAAGACTCTCGCAAACACCTCTTTCAGAAATGTTTCCGAGAGCCTCTGACGCCCCTTTTACCTTTTTATATCCGGCAGCTTTCCTGAAATTACAGCCTGACATCTACCGGCACATAATTGCCTGCGGATACGCCGCTGTTCTCTTCACCGCTGCCTTCTTCCGCGCCGGCTGCCGATTCGCCGTCCTTCTGTTCTTTCTTATCATCCGTTTCTTCCGTCTCTTCTTTCTCTGTTCCCTTCGCGTCCGCTGCTGCCTTATTCGCATCCGCAAGCGTTTCTCCAGCCTCGGCAAGTGTGCTCATCTGGGAAGCCGTTGCTTCCTCTGCTTTCTTCTCCACATCCGCAAGCTGTGCCTCTTTTGCCGACGTATCACCGTTCCGGGCGCTATCCAGGCTGATTTCCGCTTTCAACACACCGGCCCTTCCTTCCATCGAACCGGCAACGCTTCCCTGCACTTTCGCCTGTTTCATTGCCCCGTCCGCGGATATCATTGCCTGCATACCCTCCGCCGATATCTGGATGTCCACCTGTCCTTCTTTTGCATTTCTGTTTCTGGAACTGCCGGAACGCTCCGCTGCGGAAGCGTGTTCCGCCTGTTTCTTTTTGGCTTCCTCCGCTTCTTTTCTCTGCATATCCATCTGATGCTGCCGCAGCTGACTGTTCAGCTCGCTGATTTCCTTCTGAATTTCCTGCCGCTTTTTCATTTTTTCTTCTACGCTTATCTCACTGTTGCCGGAAATTTCCTGTAGTTTCTTCTGCGCATTTTCTATCTGCTGCATCAGTCTTTTGCTGACAGCATCCTCTGCCTGGCCTCTTCCCATTGCTCCCGCCTGCATGCCGGAAGCGCCTGCTCCGTTTACACCGCTGATATTCATATATGTTCCTTCCCTTTCCTGCAGTCGCCGCATCTTCCTGAACGACCGATGCCGCCTGCATTTTTTTCTTATAACGTATTTCGGTACAATCTTCGTCCCACATAAGCGCTTTGTTGTCAACGAGACTTTTTTCGTTGCCAAAGCAAATGATTACGCTGTCATCATCATTACCTGCAGCAAAAAAGTTTCATCTTTCTGCTCTATCGCAATATCTCCGAAATATTTCTGCGCCACCCGGCGGATATTGTTCAGTCCGTAACCGTGTTTGCCGTTATCTTCCTTTGTCGTCACCGGAAGCCCGCTTTCTTCTTCCAGCAAAACCGGTTCTTTCAGGCTGTTCGTGACTTCAATAATATAGGCATTTTTTTCCCGAAAAGAAGAAATATGAACAAAAGGCTTCCTGTCGGCATATTCACACGCGGCCGCTCCTTCTATCGCATTATTCAGCGCATTGTTTAATATGATGCTGACGTCAAAAGCGTTTACCGTCCCGCCCTCCGGGTAGTAGAAATCACATTGAAAGGAAATTCCCCGGCTCTCCGCTTCCTTTTTGCTCTCCGCCAGCAAAATGTCGGTAACGGGACTGCCGCTTTTGATTTCCGTTTCGACCTCACGGAACTGCTCTTTCAGCGTTTCCAGATAGTCGATGGCTTCTTCCTGCCTGTCCTTCTGACAGAGATTTTCCAACATCATAATGTGGTTGCCCATATCATGCCGCATTCCCCGAATATCCCGGTAAAGCGCCTCCACCTCTCCGATGTGTTTCTGCATGCTTTTCAGCTGCCCGGCAAGCACCGCATTTTCTTTTTCTCTTCGGTGGTTTTTTTTCATATCCTGATAAAAAGTAACTGCAGCCATGAGCGCGACGTAAGAAATTGTCTGATATAACGCGACCACCCAGATAAAGGAAGCATGCCTGTCCTGAATGTACCTCTTCGTATCTTCCAGATAAACATCTGAGAAAAAAACAAAGGAAAAGTAACCGACAATGACCGAAATCGGTATCACAAGCATCAGACCCAGTTCCTTTTTACTCATGTTTTCCTTTTTAAAAAGATAAATCCGCCCCATAATACTCAGCAGCGTCCGCATCACAAAATACTGGCACAGCGCAAGGCAGGACTCATTCAGCAAAAAGAAGCCAAAATAAGCTGATTCGCTCAGATTCACGACAGGCCCCAAAATCATCGTTCCCCGAAACAGGAGTTCTCTTGGAACTGCCAAAATCCCATGGCTTGTCCACTCCACCAGATACAGAAAAAAGAACAGAAATATTTTCTGTTCCAGATTCCTCCGGTCATACAGACAGATAACGGCAAAAAATGTCAGCGTCCCCAAAGCATAGGCAAAAATACCGTGCACGACGAAAGGAATCAGATATAACGAGGACATTGTACAGATATAAACAATTTTTGCCGTCCGAACAGCTTGTTTATTGTGTAAAAAAGGGGTTATAAAACGGCTGTAAAGCAGTCCGTAAATGATAATTTTCAAGATACCGTACAGCCGCGCGGTCAGCTCAAAATAAATCTCCATTCTGGCATCCTCTCTATATTTGCAGGAAAAAGGCCGCCTCTCAGATGTCCTTCGGTGTAAAGGATGTTTCGCGCCGCGAGCCACCCTTTACACTGTTATAATGCAGAAACCTTTTCACAAATTCACCGTAATTCTGCTTCGCCATGAGCGCGGTTCCTTTTTCCATCCAGATTTCCGATACATTGTATCTTTCCACATATTTAAAATGCACCAGATTTGCCCTGTGAGAACGAAAAAAATTCTCACCGAGCTGTTTTTCCAAATCGGACAGCTTTCCGTAGTACTCTATATCCCCATGAATGCTGTGTATCATCACTTTTCGGTTGAAAACTTCCGCATAGATAATATCGTCAATCAGGATTCTCGTATGGACGCCTCCTGTCTTGATGATGATATAGCGTTCTTCCTGCTCCGCTTCTTTTCGCTTCCCGTCAGAAAGATTCCTGTACTGCTCCCCGGCCGCCTTTAACACCGTCTCAAATTTTTCATCCGTAAAAGGCTTTACCAGATAATGAAAAGCCCCTACATCAAATGCCTGAAAGACATATTCCTGCAGCGCAGTTATGAAAATCAAAATGGTGTGCCGGTTCCTCCTGCGCAGCTCCCTGGCCGTTTCCATGCCGTTCTTTCCTTCCATCTGAATATCCAGAAGCAAAATATCGAAAGACTCTTCGGCGCACAGCAGTTCTTCCCCCGATTGATAAAAAAAGAGCAACGCTTCAGGATACAGTTTTTTAATCTTACTGCCAAGAAACGCCCTCACTTCCGTCTCATCATCGCATATCGCAATCCGCATCATCCTGCGCCTTCTTTCCTTTTCCTATGTATCCTATATATCGGAAATCTGTCCATGCTCCTGCAATGCCATGTTGTGAAATGAGCTCTTTATGTTGCGAAAATTCCATTCCGGTTACAAGGCCTTTCACACTTCCAGACATGCCGCTTACAGCGGCACAGACAATCAATGAAGCAGAATGGCCGTATGGTCATTCTGCCGTACGAAGAAGCTCTGCTTGCAGAGCGTAAAATCACTTTGCGAGGTTTTTTCGAGCTTAGTGATTTCCTTCACACTTCCTTCTGCAATGCCTTCAGCATCATAATATGATACTCCTCGTCCTGAATAATCCTTCGAAGAACCGCATTGACGCATTCGTCTTCAATCCAGGAAATGTGCATTTCATACTGATTAATCGTCGCCTTTTCGGCTTCCATGTCGGCCGTCAGCATCTTGCTGCACTCCGATGGAATATTCAGGCAGGACGGCGACCATATCATCGGCCTTCCGTTCCTTCCTCTTGCGGAAAAACCGATATCCCCGCCCAACAGGGCAATCAACTCTCCTAGCTTCTGGAGATGTATCATTTCGCATACCGCCATCCCCAAAAGCGCCTGCGCCATTGGACAGTTCTCGCTGGCCAGACGATTCTCATTATTGATATACTGTGCAATTGCGCTCAGTTCCGAAATGGAACCGCAGTAATCAATGCTGAGAAGGTCCGCATAGGACGGATTTTTACCGCTTACCCGTATCGGCGGATAAGGCAAATCTACCATAACCGGTTTGATGCCGCTGAAATTACAGGGTTCCCCTATACATTTTGCTTCCATATAAAATCCTCCGTGTTTACTCAATCTGCGTAAACAACCTCTGTCTTCGTTCGTTTTCCTATTGTATGAAGATAAAAATATGTTTATTCCCTGTATATTGTAAATTCCGCCACCTCAAGCCGCTTCATACCATTTTTTCTATTGCATTATCCACCACCCTTTGCGTTATCCACATAGCGCTATTTTATCACATACCGGCTTCTGTGTCATGCGCCTTCTGTCTTTATGCCTTTATGCTTTTCTGCACTTCTGTCTTCATACTGTTCCACTTCTCTGCTTTCACACTTTTTCTCCTTCCACCTCGCAATTTCATAAAAATAACCCTGCCTTTCCATAGCATGCGAATTTGTACCGCAGGCACAACATTTGCAAGACGAATACATTCGTCTGTGAAAATTTATTTTTCAATCTATTCCCTCTTTTCCCTTGCACAGACAGGCTTTCCAAAGTATACTGATAATATAAGAAAGGAGGCGTATGTCATGAATATTAAAAAAATGCTCACCGCAGTAACGGCAAGCATGCTGATAGCAAGTCTTATTGTTATGCCTGTCTCTGCACATGGGCATCATGGCAGAAACAGGACAGCCTCAACCACCGTCACGACCCAATACGCGGTTTGTACAGTTGAAGACTGCACAGAGACCGGACATCATGCACATGACGGCGAGGTATACTGCAGCTATGACCACGACAATGGTTATTGCGATGGTACTTGCGGATATTGCGACGGTTCCTGCGGTTATTGCGGAACCACCACAACATCTACGGGTTCACATCATGGCAGAGGACACCACGGCTGTCGCTAAACGCTTTGCCGGAAGCATTTAACACAATACTACAATCCGCCTCGGCGTTGTCTGAGGCGGATTGCTTCTGGTTGTAACCGTATAATAGACAAGCAGCGTCCGATTGCCCGGATTACAGGATACTCTTTGCCCGTTCATCGTTTCGATATTCGTATTCCGTGCCAGATTCAACTGCAGGGAACCGTCCCGCGCCGTCAGATTTCTGTCAAATTCATTCAGCATAATCTGTTCATCCCGCATAAGTACCGCAACAAGCTTCGCCTGATATTGCGGCGGGAAAATCAGCGGCACGGGAAGAGATGCGTCATAGTATGCCGCTACACGAAGGCCAGCCCTGAGCGGCCTGTTATCGATTACAATCGTCTCCGGCCCTATCACAAAATTCACAATTCCGTTTTCCGTCCGAAGCGACATCGTTTGACTGCAACAGTCATTTCCTCCCGTAATATTCAAAATCGTTCCGATTACAGGTTCATAGTTCGTATATGCCATAATAAACTCCTCTTTTTCATCTTTCTAATTTAAGTTATGTATGAAAAAGAAAAGTGTACACCTTCCGGACTTTACGTCGTTTCTCTCAATGCCTGTACCCGTCCTCTGACATTTTCGTCAAATTCTTCATCCGAAAACTTGGGGTCCCGCGTTTTCATCCAGATTTCGCACGGCGCTTCGCTGCATCCGTCACATCCCTTTCCGTTTTTTACAACCATGTTATTACGAAATATCCGACGGATATAGAATATTTCCGACATAATACGCGTATTTTCTGGCATCCTGAATCATGGGCAGATATACGCCCCTCTGTCCCGGACAGCCGTCGTAAAAACAACGCTTCCGTCATGCTTGTCCGTTCTTCCAACGTATTTTTTTCAAACAGCTGCGGACGCAATCCTTCATCCAGCTAACGAAATCCGGACCGCACATCGAAATGACCGTTCAACGTGCCTTTCAGAGAATCTTCCGAAAAGGCGCAGACTTCCCAGGCATAAAAGCGAATTGCAAATAAGGAAACGAGATGTCCGTTCCGGATGCCGCGGTATTACTTCCCGGTATTCCCCGTCCTTTCGAAAGGGAGAAGCCGTCAACGGTATGTATGGTCTGTTCCGCATTTTATCTCTGCCAGCAATCATGCTCTTCTCCCATTCTGCGGTATTTGAATACGAACACCGTTCACTATGCGGTTTCCGTCACTCTTTACATTCTCGGAGAACCAATCTGCGCAAATTCTCCTTGCTTTTTACGGTCTTTTACCATAGAGACACATGTCGGAATGGCGCCGCCAATCGTAAAGATATACAGCAGTGCGAGATTGCCCCAATAATTTGCGCTCTCTATCCTTCCCCACTGAACGAACGCGGAAACCATCTGAAAAGCGGAAAAAATATCGCCGCCCAGTTCCCGCACAATAATAATTGCCCATCCTATCCGGTCGCCCACATAGGTCATGATGAACATTAAGATAATGCTGAAGACAACCCCCTTTTTCGTAAGCTTTCCGCCTAGCATCTCATACCCTTTCAGCGTACAGACCGCCATAATGATACCGGAAATAATCGCTACCCTTCCTATCTGGCCGAAAATGACGATACAGACTACGCCGATAAGCGAACCGAGCAGCGCGCCGACAAGACCTCCCACCGGATTTTCACTTTTCTGTTTCTTCTGTTGTATTGACACCATCGCATCCTGCCGCATTCTTCCCGCACAGTCCGGGCACAGGTGCATATAACCGCCGTTCGTATCATATCCCGCTGTTTCCATCTGCTGCCCGCAGAGCTGACAGCAGGGCGCAAACCCTTTGCTTCGGAGGAACGCAAGCAGAGCGCCGATTCCGTAATTCAGATTATTCCGAAGCAGCTCCTGTTTCGGCGTGTTTTTCAGGACCATTTTAATCAGATTGCCTTCCTGAACCAAAGAAACCACCGGTTTTTCATTTTTCACAAACAGCCTATAATCATCTTTTCCGAGCGCGCCCATCGGTGAGCGTGCGCTCAGGCTGACGGTAAGCCAATAAGGATATCTTTCGTCCGCCGCATAAACCAACAGTTCAAATCCTTCCCGCAGACCGTACAGCATTTTCCTGTCCCGGTCCAGCCGGAGTCCTGTCGCCATCGCCAGTTGTTCATAGTTCTGCATTACTTTGCTCATGTTGCTTCCTCCCTCATTTCGTTTTTTTCAAACTGTCTCTCATGTTTTTCTCCATTTCTGCGCTGTTTTCTGCGCATAAACGAGTTTGTGGCAAGCAACGCGCCGACACAAATCTCGCGATTGAAAATTTTAATTTTCAATCTTTTCTCTCAGCCTGCGACATTTGTGTCAAAACGCTGACAGCGTTGACGCAAATTCGCGGTTGAAAAATTCATTTTTCAACCTATCCCTTGAAACGTAAAAGTAAACTCCAGTTTTCTGCTGATATCAATCAGATATTCCGGATGCACCGGAGCCCCCCAACTGTCGTCTCCGCCGACGCCCATCTGCTGCATCGAAACGCGCACCCATGTATAGTGCACTTCCGGCAGTTCAAACGGATGTCTTGCGTTTTCCAGTTCATGCGGCGTATAGGGCAGCGCGGAAAAGTTCATTTTATCGCCGGTAAACAACAGCCCTCTTCCTTTCCGGTCCGTAATTTTCGCATACCGGACGCCCGTCTTGTTGCCGCACTCCTGCGGTACGAGATACTGCGCCATATTCTCTTTTACCAGATTCCGATATATACCCAGTTTTGCGCCTTCCTTCCGGTCCTCATAGGTCTCTTCCGGACCGTTTCCGTACCATTCCACATGGTCGTAATCCGCGCTGCACTGGAACAGCATACCAAACTCCGGCATATCTCCCAGTTCTTTTACCGGGTCATAGGAAAGCGTTGTCCGAACCTTTCCGTCGCCGTAAACCCGGTAAATCACCTGACATTCCGCCGCCGGCACAGTCGGCAGCTTGTAATAATATGTAATTACCGCGCAGTCCTCTTCTTCCCTGACAATCGGGTTATCATACCATGTACCGAGCGCCGTTTCTCTCGCAACGCCCGCGCCCTTCATCGTCAGATAAAGGCTTGCCAGCTTCCATTGCCCGTACCTGCCCGGCATATTGTTCCCTTCATCGTTATCGACGGGCGCACGCCAGAAATTCGGCCTGGGGCTTCTGATAAACAGTTCTTTTCCGCCGCAGCGATAAGAAACAAGGCCGTTTTCAATGGAAAACAACGCTTCGAAATCTCTTCCCCTGACGCCGAAATTCCGCTTGCCGCGAATCAGGGTGTAACGCTTTGTCTCCGGCGCGGAATTATCGGCAGGCTCTTTTCCTGTCCGCGCTTTGGTCCCGGACGCTTTTATTTCCGCCACGACCGCCTGTCCGAAAGCCACCTCATGACCAGCTTTGGCCCAAAGCGTGTCTTTTTTCAGATGAAAAGAGACGGTAACCGCATATTCTCCTTCATATGCCGGTATCTCGAAAGGAATCGGAAATGTCTTCCGTCTTTCCGGTTCCACACACAAATGCAGTTCCTTTTCCTCAAGGCGCGCGCCGTTTCGAAGCAAAACCGCTTTCGCGTCGAATGTATCGGCATTTACAAACAGATTTTTATTCCATACCTCAAAATCTTTCTCATGAACGAAAACCGCCAGATTCTGGTAATCGAACTTCACTTCCTGCATCTTGGGGGAGGGGTTTCTTTCCCCGCCGTATACGATACCGTTGCCGCTGAAATGATAATCGCACGGCCGGTCTCCGAAATCGCCGCCGTAAGCCTGATATTCCTTTCCGTACCTGTCTTTCCGGTAAAGAGACTGGTCAATATAATCCCATATGAACCCGCCCTGATAGCCGGAATTTTCCCGGTCCGCCAGATTCGTGTATTTATGCAGGGCGCCGCAGGAGTTGCCCATCGCATGAGAATATTCACAGCATATTATCGGTCTTGCTTCCGTATCTTTCAGATACTCTTCGATTTCCCATGCCTTCGTATACATCCGGCTTTCCATATCGGTGCTCTCATTATAACTTCTGTCATTGAAAACGCCTTCATAGTGTACAAGCCGCGTATCGTCCAGTTCCCGGAAAAGCTCGGACATCCGGAAAATCGTCCGTCCGCCGAAAGATTCGTTCCCGCAGGACCACAAAAGAATTGCCGGATGGTTCTTGTCCCTCTGATAACAGGAATTGACGCGGTCCAACATCATGCCTTCCCATTCCTCATGGCTGCCCGGAAGCACAAAGGATTTCTCCGCGACGCCGCGCAGATAAGCGTCCCATGTACCATGTGTTTCCATGTTACACTCCGCTATCAGGTAGATGCCATACCGGTCGCACAAATCATAAATCGCCACGTCATCCGGATAGTGACAGGTCCGAATGGCATTGATATTGTTCTGTTTCATCGTCACGATATCTTTTTCCAACTCTTCACAGGAAACGCTGCGCCCGGAAACAGCGCTGAACTCGTGGCGGTTGACACCCTTGAACACAATCCGTTTTCCGTTCAGCAGCATGCGGTTGTCTTTCATCTCAAA
The DNA here is from genome assembly GCA_910578475.1 of uncultured Lachnospiraceae bacterium. Classification (GTDB taxonomy): domain Bacteria; phylum Bacillota; class Clostridia; order Lachnospirales; family Lachnospiraceae; genus UBA3282. Next base: position 42,969 of record CAJTRK010000020.1, read on the forward strand.
CTTCCGAAATCCTGCCGCCTGCGCCGTATATTCTTCGATTTCACCGGAAACGCCTGAAACCTCAAATTCCAGTTCATACAGATTGGGCTGCTCCGCGCTCCAAAGCTTCGGCGCCTGTACCTTCTCCTGAAATACAACGTTCCCTGCCGTTGTAACTTCTTTTTCCAACTCGAACAAACTCTGTCCGCCGTCTCTTAACCGGATTTTTATTTTTCCCTCACCGGAAACTTTCGTCACCACTTCCAGCGTGGCCTCATCGAAATCCTGCCCCTCGAACAGGGTTTTTACCCGGATGTCCTCTATATGTGCGGATGGTACGGCATACAGATATACGCTGCGGTAAATGCCGGAAAAACGGAAAAAGTCCTGGTCTTCGCACCAGCTCGAAGAAGTCCATTTATAGACCTGTACCGCCAGTTTGTTTTCTCCCTCTTTTAAATAGGGCGTGAGTTCAAATTCGGAAGGCGTGAAGCTGTCCTCGCTGTACCCAACATAGCTTCCGTTCAGCCAGAGCGCCATGCCGCTCTCCACTCCCTGAAAAGAAATCCGTATTTCTTTTCCCTGCATCTCCTGAGGCACTTCAAAATATTTCACATAACTCGCGGTCGGATTGAACCGCACGGGAATCTCCCCCGGAACCAGTTCTTCTCTGCCGTCCCACGGATACTGCACGTTAGCATACTGGGGAACATCATATCCTTCCATCTGAATATGTGCCGGCACATGAATGCTCTCCCAACATGTACAGTCAAACGATTCTTTTTCAAAGCCGGCAGGCGCCAACGCCTGATTGACCGCATAGGAAAATTTCCAGATACCGTCGAGCGGCATCCGGAGCGAACTTTTCCCCCTGCAAAACTCTTCCCTGTTCCGGTAAAGAACAGCCTCCGCATGCGCCGGAAGCACATTCTCCTTAAAAAACACCGGGTCTTTTACTTTATCGTAATGAAATTCAGCCATTTTGTACCATACCTTTCTATATTTTTCGCTGAGCAGAACGGCTTTCGAAACATTGTTCCCGCCCCTTTTCGTTATCCGGCCTATTCATTATCCGGCCTTCCCGCATTCATGTCCGTGTACATATCCAACAGCCCGACTGTTTCCGACGCCGGACGGCCATACATGCTGCAGCAGTGTTTGGAAACGCTCTTTGCCTGTTCCGCATCCTCGTCCATCAAAACACTCATCCGATAGACGCCCTGCCTCGATTCCGAATCCAGATGATTCATGATTTCCGCTATCATCTCGTCTTCTTTCATAGTCAGCCCTGCTCCTTCCGCCTGAAAATCTCACGCAATGACTCCGTATAGGGTTCCCTCGCCACGCCGTATTCCGTGACGATACCCGCTATCAGGTCATGGTCAGTTACGTCAAAAGCCGGATTGAAGACTTTTACGCCCTCCGGCGCCATCGGCTCCCGATACCACATTTGCGTTACTTCATGGGCCGGCCGCTGCTCAATCGTAATATCCGCTCCGGTCGGCGTGCTTAAGTCAATCGTCGCGGTCGGCGCACAGATGTAGACCGGAATGTTATATCGTTTTGCCACCGCCGCCACGACGGAAGTGCCGATTTTATTCGCCGTATCGCCGTTTGCCGCCACTCTGTCACAACCGACAAATACAGCGTTTACCCATCCGTTTTGCATAACGGTTCCCGACATATTGTCACAAATCAGGGTAACATCCACACCGGAAGAATAAAGCTCATAAGCGGTAAGCCTCGCCCCCTGCAAAAGAGGCCTCGTTTCGTCCGCAAAAACCCGGAAATGATATCCGCGTTCCTCTCCGAGATAGATTGGCGCGGTAGCGGTTCCATATTTACATGCAGCAAGCTGCCCCGCGTTACAATGCGTCAAAATACCGTCTCCGGGCTTTACAAGGCTCAGTCCGTGCTCCCCGATTGCCTTGCATACCCGAATATCTTCTTCTTTGATTTCGACGGCTTCTTTTTTTAACAACATTTTGATTTCCGCCACCGGTTTTTCCCGGTTCGCAAGACATACCTGTTCCATCCGCCGCAGCGCCCAGGATAAATTGACGGCCGTCGGCCGGGAAGAATCCAGATATTCTTTCTGTTTCCGAAATTCCTGATAAAAAACGTCAAATGATTCCGTATCAATCCGCTTTGCCAGCAGATAAATGCCGAATGCGGCCGTCACCCCGATTGCCGGAGCGCCGCGCACTTTCAGCAGGTAAATCGCATTCCAGATTTCTTCTCCCGTTTTCAGACTGATAAGTTCTGTCTTTCCGGGAAGAAGCGTCTGGTCGATAATCACCACCGCGTCGTTCTCGTCATCCAATGCCACCGTTTCATAATCCCTGATACTTTTCATACCCTGTTTCCATACCCTTTCGTAATCTCTATAATCGCTCTGTCATCTCTCTGTGTCTGACCACATTAGTCAAAACTCTCAAACTGCCTGTCTCCTCTGCCGGAACCACACTGAGAATATATCATCCGTTACCGCTCCACCGTTATGTCCGCGAACACTCCTCCCGCGGCTCTGCACAGGTCTCCGGGTTTCAGCGCAATCTGGGAACCGAGCCGCCCACCGCTGACAATGACCGTTTCCAGTTCTTCCGCAGACTTATCGATGCGCGTCACATACTGCTTTTTCATGCCGACTGCCGTGCAGCCGCCTCTGATATATCCCGTTACCGCGTTGATTTCTTTGACGGGAATCATGCTGACGGACTTTTCGTTCACCGATTTTGCCGCTTTTTTCAAGTCGAGTTCTTCCGCAATCGGAATGACAAATACATAGTAATTCCTGCTGTTTCCGATGGTCACCAGCGTCTTGTAGACTTTTTCATAAGGCAGCGAGAGCATATCCGCAATTTGCAGCGCATCCACAAATTCCCCGCATTCATAAGTATACTGCGTATACGGTATCTTTTCCCTTTCCAGAATCCGCATCGCATTTGTCTTTATTTCTTTATTTTTCAACCTGACCTCCCTGATTCAACTCTCCTTAATTCAACTCCTCTGCCGGCACAGACGGGTCCGTCACGGAAAACGCCTGCTTTCCGGATATTTTTCGCACTAAAGAAGCAGATAGTAAGTCGCCGGAAAAAGCTTTTCCAGTACGCGGAATAACGGCACATATGCCGCAAGACGAATCCACACCGGACAGCATACAACGGTGCAAAGCGTCAGAAGCGGAATTGCCGCCGCAATCATTTCCTGCTTTCTCAATACTATTCTGATTATACTACAATACATCACAATAAGGAACTGGTAAAAGAGAAGACCGGCCAGTTCCTTTCCGAAGCCGCCGGAAAGTCCCGCCGCCGGATTTCCTCCCGAACCGGAAACTGTCATATTTCCGGTCAGCCAAAGGGAAAACAGTACGGCCGCCGAAGTATAAATGGTCGGTATCCATATATTAACCATCGTGGTCACCGCCGGCGGGATAAGTCGTCCGAACCGCCTTTCTTCCCGGTCTTTCCAGTCAGTCAGCAGACCGCTCATCCCGCTTAAAAAAATGCAGACCGCCAGAATGCCCCGGAGCCGGAAGGCGGAAGGCCCGGAAATATCCGCGGCGCTCCCGTTCTGATTCCCGCCCGGATTTCCCTGATATCGGAAAGCAAAAGTGCTCCCGTCCAACAGATGTGTCTCATACGCCGCTTTGGCAAAGGCAGCGACATCGGCTCCCCCATCCGTTCCTTCCGCCCCGGCAAAAATTTCCGAACGCTCTATATAATCGCCGAAAGCCCGCTCCGAATATAGCGTAAAGACAATGCTTGCAATTTTCTCTTTGACTATATTGGTCATACTCGAAGAGGAAGTCGTATAAACGGTAATGGTATTCTGCCATGCGCCCGCAGAAAGCCCCTCCCACAGTTCCTCATGCAGAAAAACACCACAGTCCAGTTCGCTCTTCTCCACGTCCTGCCGCATTTTGTTTTCGCTTTCATAAAGCCGGAACCGTAAAACCCCTTCCTGCTCCTGTAAAAGGGAAAAGAACGCTTCCGCTTCCGTCCCTTCCAGACAAATCCCGACCGTCGTCCCTGCGCCCTCTCCTTGTCCTAACCGGTCAATCATAAAGGACAGCAGCGGCATACTCAACAGAAACAGCAAAAATGCCGGCTTTTTTATCGTCCGCTTCAACAGAAGCCCGAACCAGATAAAACAGGTTTTCATGCCGCCTTACACCTCCTTCATCATCCGCAGCCGCCCGATTCCGTAAGAAACACCGCCAAAAATGACTGTAAAAAAAAGAAGAAGCCACGCCGTTTCCCCGGAAAAGCCGCCCGCATACAGGTTTCCCGCCGCCTTTATCAGATAGGCCGTCGGCACAAACCGGCCGATTATCTGTACTGTTTCCGGTAAAAAAACGGAAGGCAGAAACCCGCCGGACAAATACTGCATGACGACGCTCAAAAAGAACAGCAGCAACACCGCCGCCGTTCCGTTTCCCGCAAGCTGAAATACCAGAAACACAAACGAGGACGCGCACAAAAGAATCAAAAGACCGACGCCCGTCTGCATCAGTCCTGCTTTCGGCATCCGGAACCCATACCCGGCCGCCCGCAGTCCCACATTCAGAAGCAGCATAAAAAAGAGCGCGCCCATCCCCATACTGCACGTTCCACAGAACCATTTGCCCAGACACTGTCTGCCCGGCCCGATTCCTTCTCTGACAAGCTGTTTCCGCAAGGCCTCCGGATAAGGCTGCATCACCGGATAACAGGCCATACCGAGCATCAGCAGGAAAAAGACTGCGCCGGAAGCGACGCCATACTGCAATATGGTCAGATTTCCCGTGGCAGAAACTTCCTGCATCCGAAACAACGCCAGCCGCTCCAGCGCAAAGGCCAGATTATACCGGTCAATGTCCATTTCCAGCGCCGACAGCCGTTCCAACGCTCCGTATGCTTTCGCCGTATCATAAACCGCGTAAATCTCCGCCTGCGCCACGCGCAGCATCTGCACGCCCGCATCCGTCAGCTCTTTTAACAACGCCGATTCCAGACCGGCATCTTCCGGAAAAAAGACCTGCACCGGCGCATTGCTGCCATCCAGAATGCCTTCCACCATACCTTCCGGTAAAAGCAGCACGGCGGCCGCTTTCCCTTCCTGCAGCATGGAAAAAGCTTCCTCTTCCGAAACAATCATAAACCGGCAGACTTCCGAAACGCTTTCCATCCCCTGCACATATTGCAGCAGCAAATCCGTAAGCGGATTTTCCTCTTCTTCGACGACCGCAATCGTAATCTGCAAGACCGGAACATCCCGGTAAAGAAATTTCACCGCACCGAATGCAAATATGCCAAGAATGCCCAAAAGCAGTACTGCCTCTGCCAGCATGGCAGGCAGCTGTCTGAACGTCCGTTTTAATTCCAGTTTCCACAGAATCCAAGTTTTTTTACCGATGATGGTCCGCCTCCCGTTCCGATTTTCCCATACTCCTGCCGCCGTGCGCTTCCAGGCCTTTTACCCGATATTATCCGAAAATCGAAAGGGCTTTCAGCCATCGCCAGATTTTTTTCATCACCTGTTCCCGCATATTCCCGTATTCTTCTTCCGATATTTCAAAAAGGCGGATAGTTTCCCCCGCGGGCGCTTCTATCGCTTCTTCCAATGGCTCCAGTTTTATTTTTCCGGTCAGCTTGAAGCTTCCGACTCTGTCAACTGAAACGGTCAATTTATGAAGGTCGGAGGTAACACATGCGTCAGCTTCGTTATACAAAGACTCCGCACGCAGCTCGATGATAATGTTATCTTCCGTACCGGATTTGTTGCCGAATACCGCCAACAGCCGCTCGTCAATCCCAATCGCGGTCAAAGGCAGTTCCGTCTGCATACTGACAAGAATGTCATCAACGCTTCGGCCCTCTCCCAGAAAACAAACCTCTCCCGATGTTTTCACCTCAATTCGGCCCTCTTCGCTCCCCACGAAAATAACAAGCGGCTCCTCGAAAGAAATCCGAACGATTCGGTCATTTTCCTCTTCCATTGCAACGTTTATGATGATATCCTGCGCAACCCCGGCAGTCATCCCGTCTTTGGCCCAAAAACCGCCCGCCGCTTCCACACCATCCGTAAACAGCGTATTTATCCAGTCTGCCGCTATCGTCAAACGGTATTGACCACATCGGTACTGCCTGTTATCCTTCTCCGGAACGCTGATATCCACAGACTTTTCCAGTTTTTCTATCCGCACATTTTCCTGCCATCCCTCAAAATACCGCATCCAGGAAACCGGATTGCCCTTTGGAAATAAATCGACGGAAATCTCATATCCTTTCAATGTTCCGAATATCCGTGCGAAGAGAGAGCCGTTATACTGCTCGTCAATCCGTTCCGTATCGAAGGCAAAATTTTCCTCAAAAAAATCAGGAAGCGTCAGGACAAGCGTCTTATCTTCTCCATAAACTTCCAATTCCGCCAATTTGGTATTGCTTACGCTGAATTTCGTACGCGACTTCATTTTCCTGACATCGGCATCCCGTTCCAATGTCGTATCGACTCCAAGAGTCAATGGAAGGCCGTCCCCGCTCAGGTTGAAAACAGTCGTAAACTTTGCCCTGTTCCATTCTTCCCCGGGCCCGTTTCCGGTCGCGGCTTCCCACAATTCCCGCCGTTCCAGCACCTCTTCCGTCAGGTTTCCGAATGCCCGCAAAAGCACTCTTTCCGCCGAAAAGTACCACTTCGTAAAGGCAAAAACCGAGCATGCAAATACCACCATGCCGACGGCCAGAAGGCCCGCCGCTATTTTCCACTTCCTGCCGTCCGGCCCTCCCCAATGCTTCTTTTCCTCTATTTCCGGAATCTGAATTTCTTCCATTCGTTCCATGAACCACTCTCCTTTTCCGGCCCGCCCGCAATGCCCAAAAAGCCGTAACACACTTAATGGAATTATAGCGTGTTACGGCCTCTTTTTCAATGAAATTCTGTTTTTCAGTTTGTTCAGTTCGTACCTTTGAGCGTATCTGCGATGGCAATGATTCTTCTCCCCCATCCTTCTTCCGAATCAACCGGATACTGGAAATAAATGCCCCATATGTCGTCTTCAAATACGCTCAGCGCAACACCGTAAATCATCTCGCCTTCCTGCCGCCATATCCTGTCATTGATTTCTATATAACCACTGTCGGTAAGCTCCTGTTCAACCTGTTCGAGCGTTTTTCCATCCTGATGACTGACCTGGAACTGCACCTGTTCATTCGTCAGCCCCGTCCATATATCTAAATCCGACTGCTGCCATTCATCATCAGGCAGGTAGAATGAATATCCTTCTCCTCTCACAAGAGTCGCCGGAACCTGTTCTTCCATTCCCTCTACCATAATCGTGAGGACAGCCTTATCTTCCGCCGCCTGTCCTGCCTCTGACAAATCATTTTCGTCCAAAGGCAATGCTTGATTATCCTCTCTTCTCCAGCGGACGTCCTCGCCGTGCCAGTCCATCTGAATATACTCGCCGCCCTCTTGGTTTACATAATTCAGGACAAGTATCTCCTGCTCTGCAAGATTTTCTTCATATGGCTGTATTGCTACGACTATCCCATCATCCGTTTCTTCACACTGACCGGTTCCGCCGACGCCGATTCCGATATAATAACGAAATTCCCCTGATGCCGATATTTCCATCTCATTGCCATAAGAAATACCGGAACCCCACAGCGAGGAATCTGTCACCGTAAAATCAATAACCCACCGGCCTTCCATCTGCGCAAATCGGCCGTCTTCCATTCCGGGTTGATTTGTGTCCGCTTCCGATGAATTTCCCTCAACGCCATTTTCCCCGGCAATGGAACATCCAATCAGCGTTCCCAGAATGACCGTCAGCAGAATCGCTCCAATGAAGACCACCGTTCCGTTTTTCTTTCTTTTTTTGGATAAAATATTTTTAAAACGCTTCTGCATAATCTTTTTTCCTTCATAAAACTGCGTCGATAAAACCGTCCGCTTCGCACATTGCTTATGCAGCGTAGACAACAGTGTCTCCGTATATGCCTTTCTCCCTGCATAGTTCGCGCCTTGAATGACACTTTCATCGCAATACAGCTCCATATCAACGACAGCTTCTTTCTGTAAAAGCCAGATACAGGGATTGAACCAGTGAATCGCATTTGCTGTCACAAACAGCAGTTTAAAGAATAAATCATTGTGCCGCAAATGAACCAACTCGTGTTTTAAAATAAAAAACAGCTCTTCCTCACCGTAGATTTCCTCCGGCAGAATCAGGACGGGGCGGAAAAGTCCAATAATCATGGGGCTTGCGGCCTCCGGAGATTTCATCACGGATATCTTTCTTCTGATATGCAGTTCCCGCTTCAATTCCTCTGTCCAACGCCGGATACAGCCGGCTTTCAGAACAACCGCATTTCTCACAAGCCGGCTTTTATAATGCAGATAGATAAGCAGATGCACCGACAGGAAAAGCAGACATCCAACCAGCCACACAAGTGCCACGATGTCAAGCGCCGTAATGCGGATTTGGCTTTTATCGGAGCGTATCTCCAACGGCATCGTCATTTGTTCCGGTATCGCAACCATAACTCTTCCGGTTAATCCCGTACCGTCAATTACAACGCCGATAGTTTCCTCACCCGCATCTTCCTTTCCCGCATCCGATTCCGTCCCCGTCACTTTCTGTATGATTTTATCCGCCGCGGTCCGGATATCCGTTCCGCCGACAGGAGTGATGAGCCGCAACGCAAGAAAAAGCCATATCCAATATTTCCACTTGGCGGCGTAACGCTTATTCAAAAAAGGGGAAAGTAATATCAGAACAAGTACAATCAGACCGACCGATATTGAAATCTCAAGAATGGAAAGAAACAGATTTATCGCCATCAGCACTCATCCTCCCCGGAATGTTCCGCTTCCAGCTCATCCAGAAAGTTCCTGAGTTCTTCCACATCAGAATTTTTAATCGCTTTACTGCTATAAAGCGTAGCAACCATATTTTGAAGCGAATTGTTGTACAGCTTTTCCAGAAAATGTCTGCTTGCCCGGCTTTTATATTCATTTTCCCCAATAACCGGAGAATACAGATTGCAGCCCGCAGAACGGTCACAACAAACAAATCCTTTATCGGAAAGACGCGTAAGAGAAGTCATCAGGGTAGAAAGCTGCCACTTTCTTTTTCCCTGTAATTCCTTTAAAATAAAATTCGAAGTAACCGGCCCATCGCTGTTCCAGATGACCTGCATAATCTCCAGTTCGGCTTCCCCCAGTTTTTTCGGTGTGATGCACATACGACAATACCTCCCAACGATACAGTTTGCGATATGGTAACCTATACATTCCTTCGCTGTATAAATCCATACCCTTTTGTTATACGAATGTATAGTAAATTATACATTTGTATAACAACTGTGTCAAGAGCTATTCCCATCTTTTCCGACATCGCCGCAGAGAACCGGGAAACGGCCGTTCACTCCATTTATACAAATACATATTTGTGAAGACGCTCCATCGCTTCTTCCAACAGCGTTTTGGGCAGCGCCAGATTCATTCGTATGCCGCATTCGCTGTGAAAAGGCCTTCCATCCTGCCAAATCACGCCCACTTCCACGCCGGCCCGCTGTACTTCGTCAATCGTTTTTCCGTGATTCGCACACCACTCGCTGCAATCCAGAAGCAGCATGTATGTTCCCTGCGGCCTTGCCACGGAAACGCCCGGAAAATGCCTGTCAATATAATCGCACGCATACGCTGCATTTTCTCCAAGCACAGAAAGCAGCTCTTCGACCCATTCCGCTCCCTCTTTGCTGTACGCGCCAATCAGCCCGTACATGGACAGCACATTCATGGAATTGTAATGCGACAGGGAAGATTCCTTTAACACCCGGTCTCTGAGCCACTTATTATAAATAATATGATAACTCCCCACCAGGCCTGCCAGATTAAACGTCTTGGACGGCGCATAAAGCGCAGCCGTGCGCATTCTGGCATCTTCTGAAACGCTCTGCACCGGAATATGCCTGTTGTTTCCCAAAATGATATCCGACCAGATTTCATCTGCAACAACCATCACATCATACTTCCGAAACAGTTCCATCGCCTGTTCCAGCTCCCATCTTTCCCATACTCTGCCGCACGGGTTATGGGGCGAGCAGAATATCGCCGCGTGAATGGAATGCTTACGCAGTTTTTCCTCCATATCCGCAAAATCCATCCGCCATATACCGCTTTCATCCTTTTGAAGCGGACTGCGTACAATATCGTAACCGTTATTCTCCAGACTGCCGGTAAATCCAACATAAGCAGGGGAATGGAGCAATACCTTGTCCCCTTTGGAACAAATCACATTCAACGCGCTTACCACACCGCCCAATACGCCGTTTTCATAACCGATACACTCTTTGGTCAGCCCCTGTACGCCGTTCCGCTCTTCCTGCCAGCGGATAATCGCCTCATAATATTCTTCCTTCGGTTCAAAATATCCATATAACGGATGTGCCGCACGTTCCATCATTATCTTCGGTACAGCCGGAACCGTAGCAAAACTCATATCGGCAATCCACATGGGAATCCTGCTGAACCCTTCCTTTACCTGAAAATCCGCATATGGAATCACTTCCGCCGCAATCGCATCCTTCCCTTTCCGTTCAATTACATCTGTAAAATTATACTTCATCTGTATGCCTCCCCTGCCTGCTTTTGTAATGAAATCCAATTTATCTTTTATTATAAAATACTCTTTCTGAAATAACAATCTCTTCCGTTCTTGCTCATTATTTTCCCTGCACCACATCTTCCAGTCTTTCTCCTTTTCCTTCTCCTTTTCATGTAAAAACTTTTATGAACACGTTCAAAAAAGATTGACAAATAAGAAAATCACACCTACAATATAAATGAACATGTTCACAAATAAAAACAGGAGGAATCAAATGCGAAAAAAAGACGACTCGATGCGCAGCACGCTGTTGGAACTTGCCTGCCAGATTGCCGATTCTGAAGGGCTGGACGCCGTCAATATCCGGTCTCTTGCAGGAAGAGCCGGTATCGCAACCGGAACCGTATATAATTATTTTTCGTGCAAAGATGAAATACTTCTTGCTCTGACGGAAGAATATTGGCGACAGGCGCTGCTTCAAATGAAAACCGTCATTACCGCGGATTCCTTTTGCGGCCAGCTGTTGGAAATATTTACTTTTCTGCAGGAGCAAATCGACCGTTCCGCCGGAAAACTCATGAGCAGCCTGGGTAACATCGAAGCAACAGGCCATGCGCGCATGGCATCCATGCAGTCGGAACTGATATCCGCCCTGATTCATTGTCTGGAGCAGGATACTCATGTGCGCCGGGATATCTGGAACGAGACATTTACCAAAGAGCGGTTCGCGCGCTATATTATGATGAACCTGCTTATGCTGTTGAAAACAGAAACGCCCGACGTCGATTTCTTTATCACTATGATTAACCGTACAATCTATTAACGAAAAGGAGGAATTTTTATGCCACAGGCAATCGCTGAAACTGCTTTTGATATACTGTACCTCGGCTTTGCCCTGACTGCAGGGCTTACCATGCTGCTGAAAGGAAACACTCCGCTGATTAAAAAAGCCGGATTGATGGCCGCGCTGCTCGGCGCCGGAGATGCTTTTCACCTCGTCCCCCGCTGCTATGCGCTCTGGACCACCGGGCTGGAAGCAAATGCCGCGGCGCTCGGTATCGGAAAACTCATAACATCCATCACTATGACCGTCTTTTACTTAATTTTATATGCTATCTGGCGCGACCGGTATCAGATTACCGGCCGGTCGAACCTTACGAGAACGATGTGGGGATTATCCGTGCTGCGAATTGCGCTCTGCCTGCTTCCGCAAAACCAGTGGCTTTCCTATCGCCAGCCCCTTTTATTTGGAATTATCCGTAACATCCCCTTTGCCATCATGGGCATTATCATTATTGTTATTTTTGTCCGGGAAAACAATCGGACAAAAGAATCTGTTTTCCGGTTTATGCCTTTGGCCGTTACCCTCTCTTTCGGGTTCTATCTGCCTGTTGTTCTGTTCAGCGGAACTGCTCCGGCCGTCGGCATGCTTATGATTCCGAAGACACTGGCTTATGTGTGGATTGTATTCATGAACTGGCAGCTTTACAGACAATCAAATCATTAAAGACGGTTCTTCTCGTTTATCATCTTGGCCTGAACATTACAGCGCCTGGCTTTCTGATGAGAGGATTAGCACAGTGTCTGTCTCATCCTTCTTCTCTTGCAAATCAGAAAACGGGTATCTTAACAAAAAGGAACTGACGGTTCACATTTTCATGCTTTTGATTCCCGTCAGAACATATCCGTCAGTTCCTTTCCCCGCAGCCCTTTATCGACTCCGGTCAGCTTACCGTCCTTCATAACGTACAGCCTGCCGCACAGCGAAAGTTCGCTCTCTTCATGCGTTGTAATAACGACCGTACCCTTTCTTTCCAGATAAATCTGCAGATAATGACGGATATCCTCTTTGCAGACCAAATCAAGCGCCGCACTCGGTTCATCCAGTATCAGAACCGGCGGCATCCCGGCTAAAGCGATGCCGATGCTGACCCGTTTCTTCATTCCTCCGGAAAGCTTTGATACCGGCATTTTCAGAAACTCCGAAATTCCCAATATCCGAAGGAATCCCTCTTCCAGCTCTTTTGCAAGTTCTTTTTTATCAGGATACCACAGCCTTAGATTATCGTACACGCTGAGTTCCGGCATCAGCGGGTTTTCCTGTGGCACATATCCTGTCATCTTCCGAAAAACAACCTGATTTTCAAGCGCATTCTTTCCATAATACCGGATAGTGCCTGACGAAGGCTTCAACACGCCTGCCAGAATGGAAAGCAGCGTCGATTTTCCGCATCCGTTCGGCCCTACAATACCGATGCAGTCTCCGCGTTCGGCTTCAAACGACACACCCTGCAAAACATTCTTCCTCCCATATGCGCTTGTAAGATTTTCAATTTCTATCATTTTCATGTAAAGTTTCCTGCCGTCTTCCCGTCTTATACGATTCATATGCCTTTGTTCCGCTTACAGACTTTCATGATGTGAATCTCTGGCAGAACTGCCGGAATATGCACCTGAAAAAGCCGGCCATCACAAGGATGCTTTCCGCTTTTCACAAGTAAATACAGACGAATCAAGAAAACAGACAGCGGCTCACCGCCACTGTCTGCTCATTGTACATTTCTTTTATTTCGCTGCAATTTCCGCTTTCAGACTCTCTGTCAGCTTCGGAACAATCTTGTTCAAATCGCCTACGATACCGTAATCGGCTACATCGAAAATCGGTGCATCCGCATCTTTGTTAATCGCAATGATGATATCAGATTCTTCCATACCTGCCACATGCTGAATCGCACCGGAAATACCAATTGCAAAGTATACGTTCGGACGAACGGTCTTGCCGGTCTGACCAACCTGCAAATCTTTCGGTTTCCAGCCAGAGTCAACAACTGCACGGGAACAGCTCACCGTACCGCCAAGCACCTCTGCCAAATCTTCCAGAATCTTGAAGTTCTCCGGGCTGCCGACACCACGGCCACCGGAAACAAGAATCTTCGCATCCATAATATCCACGGTATCCGTAACAGCTTTTACCACGTCGAGAATTTCAACATATTTGTTGTCCGGTGTAAATCCCGGATTATACTCTTCTACAACAGCCTTCGCGCCTTTGATTGGCTCAATTTTCTGCATAACGCCTGCACGAACGGTTGCCATCTGCGGACGGTTATCCGGACATGCGATTGTAGCAATCGTATTTCCGCCGAACGCAGGACGCGTCATTAACAGCTGATTATGCTTCTGCTCCTGTCCCGGAATTGCCTGTAACGGGAAATCGCCGATTTCCAGAACCGTACAGTCTGCGGTAAGACCGGTTGCCACTCTTGCGGAAACTCTCGGGCCCAAATCTCTACCGATTGCCGTCGCACCTACCAGCACGATTTCCGGTTTATACTTGTTAATAACGGATGACAGCGCATGTGCATAGGGCTCCGTTCTGTATACTTTTAATTCCGGGTCATCCACAACGATAACCTTATCCGCACCGTACTCAGCCAGTTTGTCAGCCAGGTCTTTGACGCCTGAACCCAAAAGGACTGCCGTTACGTCCGTACTTAAATCTTTTGCAAGGTCTTTTGCTTTACCAAGTAATTCGAATGCGATGCTGCTAATCTCATTGTCTACTTGCTGCGCAAAGACATATACTCCCTTGTATTCTTCTAAATTCATCATAATCCTCCATTCTCGCTCAGCTTGCGATATTGAATTCGCACCTCATACTTTAGATAACATGTTTTACTTTCAATTTATCAACAATGTAGCTTACCGATTCATCCGGGTCAAGAGCAACCTTTTCTCCCGCGCCTTTTCTTACCTTATCGGAAGCTTTGGCTATCTTGGTCGGTGAACCTTTCAGACCGAGATTGGAATCATCTACATCTTTCAAATCAGCTCTGCCCCATACGGTAATTTCTTTCTGATATGCGTCAAAAATTCCGCCAGGTGTCATATAACGAGGCTCATTTAATTCGGAAAGTGCAGTAACCAGACAGGGCATTTTTGCCTTTACAACATGATATCTGTCTTCATACTGACGCTCAACGATTACGCTGTCGCCTTCAATCTTGATATTCTGTGCATAAGAAATAACCGGAATATCGAGGTGTTCGGAAATCTGAGGGCCAACCTGTGCGGTATCGCCGTCGATTGCCTGACGTCCTGTGATAATCAGGTCATATTCCAGATTTCTGAGCGCACCGGCAATTGTCGTGGAGGTTGCCCATGTATCAGCGCCGCCAAGTACTCTGTCCGTTACAAGAATACCTTTATCCGCACCCATTGCCATTGCTTCGCGAAGAACTTCTTCCGCTTTCGGAAGACCCATTGTTACAACTGTAACCTCTGCGCCATATTCATCTTTTAATCTCAGCGCCGCTTCAAGACCTGCTTTGTCATCAGGATTCATAATCGCGAGCATAGCGCCTCTGTCTAACGTACCGTCGGGATTGAACTTTACGCCGCCCTTTGTATCGGGTACTTGTTTAATACAAACAACGATTTTCATCGATTTTATCTCCTTTACCTTATTTAAGTGCGCTTTGGCGCACATTTCATTCAAAAGCGATAATGCGGAGCATTTTCGCATTTACTTTAATTTAAGTGCGCTTTCGCACACATCTATAAATTTATTTAAACAAACTTCCGGAAATAACCATACGCTGAACTTCACTGGTTCCTTCGTAGATTTCCGTAATTTTAGCGTCACGCATCATACGTTCTACATCGTATTCTTTGATGTAACCGTATCCGCCGTGTAACTGAACGGCTTTGGTCGTTACTTCCATTGCTACTTCCGCCGCGTACAGTTTTGCCATTGCCGCTTCCACAGAATAGGAAATCTTCGGATTCTTGGCATATTCAGCTTTTTTCATCGCCGCATTGTACACTAACATCTGTGCAGCCTTTACTTTGGTTGCCATATCAGCAAGCTGGAACTGCGTGTTCTGGAAAGCGCCGATTGCTCTGCCGAACTGTTTTCTTTCTTTTACATAATTAATGGTTGTCTCCAGCGCCCCCTCTGCAAGACCGAGCGCCTGTGCCGCAATACCGATACGTCCGCCGTCCAGCGTGTGCATCGCAATATTAAAGCCTTTGCCCTTCTGTCCTAACAGGTTATCTTTCGGAATCCGGCAATCTGTAAAAATAAGTTCATATGTAGAAGAACCACAGATACCCATTTTGTTTTCTTTCGTTCCGAATGTAAAGCCGGGTGTTCCTTTTTCTACGATAAATGCGGAGATTTCTTTGCTTACTCTGCCACGTTTCTCAACGGTTCCCGTAATTGCGAAAATAACATATACATCCGCTTCCTTACCGTTTGTGATGAAACATTTGGAGCCGTTCAATACCCACTCGTCTCCTTCAAGCACCGCTTTGGTCTGCTGGCCCTGCGCATCCGTACCTGCTCCCGGCTCCGTCAGGCCAAATGCACCTAACTTCTCACCTTTTGCAAGGGGAATCAGATATTTCTGTTTCTGCTCTTCCGTACCGTATGTCTGAATCGGGTCACAGCAAAGCGATGTATGTGCGGAAACGATAACGCCTGTCGTACCACATACTTTGGAAAGCTCCTCTACACACATCGTATAGGTCAGCGGGTCGCAGCCCTGGCCGCCGTACTCCTTCGGTACAGGGATTCCAAGAAAACCTAATTTAGCCATTTTGTCAACTGTCTCTCTTGGGAAACGATGATTTTCATCAATCTCCTGTGCGAGAGGCTTTGCTTCTTTTTCAGCGAATTCTTTGAAAAGAGTTCTCGCCATTTCATGCTCTTTGCTTAAAGTAAAATCCATGATTTTTTATTCCTCCATAAATATTTTAATGGTCTGCCTGTTCGAGACAGGCAGACGCAAAACACCCCGTGTTTTTCGTTCGCGTTACCGCTGCATAAACCAAGTGGAAGAACGCCGTGTTTCAGGCGTTCTTTCGTGTGAGAAAGATTTGCCATTGGCAAATCGTAGAACTTCTCGGCGAAGCGTCCGCAAGCTGCAAGCAAGACTTGCTGCGCAAGTCAGAAGTTCTTCCCACACTGTTCTCGGTCTGCCTATTTAGAATAATCGTAAAATCCTTTTCCTGTCTTGCAGCCGAGTTTGCCAGCGCGTACCATCTTCCGAAGAAGCGGAGCCGGACGATATTTCGGGTCGCCTGTCTCTGAATAAATAACTTCCATAATGGCAAGTACAATATCAAGACCTACATAATCGCCTAACTGAAGCGGGCCCATCGGATGATTCGCACCGAGTCTCATCGCCGCATCAATATCCTCAACGCTTGCAACGCCTGCTTCCAGTACACAGATACCTTCGTTAATCATCGGAATCAGGATTCTGTTTACAACAAAACCTGCCGCTTCGTTTACTTCCACAGGAGTCTTTCCGATTTCTTCCGCAATCGCTTTTACCTTATTGTACACTTCGTCAGTCGTGTTCTCGCCGCGGATAATCTCAACCAGCTTCATAACCGGAGCCGGATTGAAGAAGTGCATACCGATAACCGGTCTGTCAATGCCTGCGCCGATTTCCGTAATGGAAAGAGATGATGTATTGGTTGCGAAGATACAGTCTGCCTTGCAGATATCCTGTAACTCTTTAAAAGTCTGTTTCTTGATATCCATTACTTCAAGCGCAGCTTCCACGATTAAATCGCAGTCTGTACAGATTGTTTTAACGCCTGTCGTAATCTTTGCAAGAACTTTGTCAGCGTCTTCCTGTGACATTTTGCCTTTCGCAACACGTTTCTCAAAACCTTTTGCAATCTTGTTCTTGCCGTTTGCGGCAAATTCTTCATTGATATCGCAGAGGCATACTTCATATCCTTCTGTCTGCGCAAAAGCCTGAGCGATACCGGAACCCATCGTTCCCGCGCCGATAATACCTACTTTCATGGTAAAACCCTCCTGTTAATATTTATAATTTATATTTTATTTCTTTGCCTTCATTAGTTTTATTTCCCTGGCCTTGATGCCTTAGAAATTCTTTTTGCCTTTAGCAGTTCTTAAACGCTTCTTTCACTTTCTCTTTGTTCTTATCCAGGAAAAACGCCATACCGTATTTCTGGTCTTCTGTTTCAAAGCAGTCGCCGAACAGTTTCTCTTCGATTACAATTGCATCGTCCATGCCGACTTCCAGACCGTCATTAATCGCTTTTTTGCAGTTGCGTACCGCAATCGGCGCATTCTTTGCAATGCCGGCTGCCATCTTCTCTGCCGCTGCCATCAGTTCTTCCTGCGGATATACGGCATTTACAAGACCAATTCTCAAAGCTTCGTCGGCTTTGATATTTCTGGCCGTATAAATCATCTGTTTTGCCATGCCCGGGCCAACCAGTCTCGCAAGTCTCTGTGTGCCGCCAAAACCGGGGGTAATGCCGAGACCTACTTCCGGCTGTCCGAATACTGCGTTATCCGAACAAATTCTGATATCACAGCTCATGGAAATCTCACATCCGCCGCCCAGTGCAAAACCGTTTACCGCCGCAATTACGGGAATCGGAAAAACTTCCAATTTACGGAAAACATCATTTCCTTTTTTACCGAATGCCTCACCTTCCGCTTTGGTCAGTGTACTCATTTCTCCGATATCGGCGCCTGCAACGAAAGATTTCTGTCCGGCTCCCGTCAAAATCAGGCATCTTACAGTATCCAAATCAACCGCATCAAGCGTCTTGTCCAGTTCTTCAAGGACTGTGGAGTTCAAAGCATTCAAAGCTTTTTCACGGCTGATGGTAATGATACCTACCTGTCCTTTTACTTCATATAATACAAATTCCATTATGTAACCATGCTCCTTTCTCAGTCTGCGAGTTTAAGCTGTTTGACACAAACTCGCGGCTGAAAATCTCTGATTTTCAGCCTGGTTTGCTTATATTTCATGCGCTTTGACGCGCACTCAGTTCAATCGCGATAATGCTGAACACTTTCGTATTTACCTTACGACGATTAGTCTCTGGAAACGATTGTTGCGCAGCCCATACCGCCGCCGATGCACAGTGTCGCAAGACCCTTCTTTGCATCGCGTTTCTCCATCTCGTGAAGCAGCGTTACAAGAATACGGCATCCCGATGCACCAACCGGATGTCCGAGCGCGATTGCGCCGCCGTTTACGTTCAATACGTCATTGCTGAAGCCGAGGTCTTTCTGAACTGCAAGAGACTGTGCCGCAAAAGCTTCGTTCGCTTCAATCAGGTCAAAATCATCAATCTTCATGCCAGCTTTTTCCATCGCTTTTCTGGTTGCCGGAACAGGACCTACACCCATGATGGAAGGGTCAACGCCGCCAAGCGCGCCTGCTACAAAAGTAGCCATCGGTTTTACACCGAGTTCTTTTGCTTTTTCTTCACTCATGACAACAACTGCAGCCGCACCATCATTGATACCGGAAGCATTTGCCGCCGTTACAAGACCGCCGTCCGGTTTGAAAGCAGGACGCAGTTTGGAAATGCTCTCTTTGGTAACGCCTGCACGAGGGCCTTCGTCTGTATCTACGATAATCGTTTCTTTTTTCTTCTTTACTTCTACCGGAACGATTTCGTCTTTGAATTTTCCTTCTTCTCTTGCTTTTTCACATTTCTGCTGTGACCATGCAGCAAATTCATCAAGCTGCTCTCTTGTCAGACCATACTGCTCTGCAACGTTCTCCGCCGTAATACCCATATGATAATTATTGAAAGCATCCCACAATGCGTCGTTTACCATTGTATCTACCAATGTCGCATTGTTCATTCTGTAACCATAACGTCCCTGCATTGCAGCATAAGGAGCCATAGACATATTTTCCATACCGCCCGCAACAACAATGTCGGCATCTCCGGCAATAACCATCTGTGCCGCCATATTGACACAGTTCAGACCGGAACCGCATACAACGTTCACGGTAACGGCGGGTGTTGTAACCGGCAGACCTGCTTTAATGGATGCCTGACGCGCTACGTTCTGTCCAAGTCCTGCCTGGATAACGCATCCCATATATACATGGTCTACGGCATCCGCCGGAACGCCTGCTCTGTTTAATGCTTCCTTAATAACAATAGAACCAAGAACCGGTGCGGGAGTCGTGCTCAGTGCTCCGCCCATTGTACCGATTGCAGTACGACATGCGCCTGCCAAAACAACTTTTTTTGCCATTTTTCTTTCCTCCATTTACTATGAATGCCTTCGTTTCGGGCTTTCGGGATGATTGTTATTTTTTTATCATTGCCCATTGCCATTATTGTATCATAGAGGTGTTGTTTTTGCAATGGTTTTCGCGTGGGGATTTATGGTACTAAAAACTTCCTTTTTCCCCCCTTTTCTGATAGAATACTTATAAAATATACCAACAAGAAAAGGAGTAATTTATATTGGTAACCTTATGTAATAATCCAAATTGTAATTTGCTAGCAAATCACAAAGGAGCACACCAGTTTGTTTTCAAAAAAGCCTGGGAGGATTCTTTTCATTCAAATGATATAAATAAAATCCAAAAAGCCGGGTATTGTACACCTCGTGGTGGTGCAAAAGGCGGCTATCAGAATCATGTAAACCGAAACAGTAAAGTAATTATACCTTACGAAAAATTATCTGAAGTAACTCTCGATAATTATAAAGATGGATATGTTATTCGACTTTTCCCCTCACAGTATTTTTCTGCCAAGCATGTTGTTCACAATATTTTTGTAAATAATGAATCTGTAATAGTTGGCGAGAATGCCTTCATATTATATAGAACATACGAAGATTTTGATAAATTTCCCCCTTTGCCTGATTGGAAAATTCGTTCTATCCTGAAATTGAATAATCCGGGGTGAAATCCATCACCTGTCCGGCGTATGGAAATCATCAATCCGTTTAGTCGGAAATCGCGTTTCCGTTAAAA
>CAJTRK010000021.1 GCA_910578475.1 uncultured Lachnospiraceae bacterium
TCTCCCTTTACCACAACATCTGCAAGTTTCCATTCACCACAAATGAGCCAGCCGCATATGTTGTATTTTAGCAGATGTACATTTCCGCTAAAATATTACGTTTGCCGGAAATGTTTACATCTACAGTTCACAACATATCACATCCGCTATTTCATATACTTTCAGAGACATATCGCGCAGAAGCGCCTTGCTCTTTTCCATCCGTTTCTGCGTAATATAGTCGCTGAAATTGAATCCCGTTCCCTTTTTAAACACTTTCGATATATATGCCGGGTTCCGGTTGAAACGCTCCGCTACCGTTTCCAATGACAGCATATTGGAGGAAAATTCACTGTCAAGATATTCCCTGACTGCCGTCACCAACAGATTACTCTTTTTCTGGTTATTCAATAAATCCGGCTCCATACTGGACATACGCGCCTCCGTCTCCTGATAAACGAGTGGGAGCGTCCGCTCGTCGCGGCACAGATTGCTGATACCGGCCCGAAGAGCCATGCCATAAATATCTCCTATTTCAGTCTGCATTTCTTCGATACACTGACACAACAGACGCAGCTCCGATTCCGGCTCTTCAAACTGCATTTGTTCAAGCGTTACCAGGCCGACGATATGCTTTCCCCTGTAAAGGAAAAAACGCCCGACCCACTGCATCTGTCTGGAATTACAATAACGGATAATCCGCTGTTTCAGGCGGTAGCTGTCGTCTTTGTTGTCCTCGTTTTCCGGCGCGGTGTCCAGGACCACCATCACACAGGCGTTAAAATCCATTCCCTCTTTCTCCAGTTCCTGTTTCCAGTCATATTCCTGACTGTCGCCTACATAACCGTCCAACAGGTTATTGAGCACTGTTTCGTAGGAAAGCGCCTGACGCTGCATGGCAGCAAGCTTCAGCTGATTCAGCTCTTCCCTTCTGTTCTTCTCCTCGTCCAGATTTTGTCTGATTTTCCGGAACAACTGCTCAAACTCATCAATGTCGGTCGGTTTCAGCATATATTCCGTCACCTGATTTTTAATCGCCATGTTCAGATATTCCAAATCATTGTATCCGCTCAGGATGACAATTTTTATTTCCGGCAGATTATCATGCAGATACTGCATCAATTCAATTCCGTCCATTTTAGGCATCCGAATATCCGACAAAACAACATCCGGCTTTTCCTTTTCCGTCAAAAAAACCGCTTCTTCCCCATTCTCCGCAACTCCGACTACTGTGAATCCCCATTCCGACCACGGAATACCCTTTGACATACCACTACGGATATCCTCTTCATCATCTACAATCAACAATCGATACATAACCGTTCCCCCGCTTCTTATACCCTTTCTACATAATACTGTATCATATCCGGTATGTATATCCAATTATATTTTCTCACAACAAATAAGCGCAAGCTTAAAGCCTGCGCTTTTCCATGCCTATGCCACAGTGTTAAATTGCATCCATAGAATTATCTTCGTCATCGAAAAATTCTTCTACTTTCGCCGCCGCTTCACCGGCTGTCTTCTCCGCATGATTGACCGCTCCAACTATTTTGTCCGTTGTCTCGGCTTTCACCGCATTCAATCCTTCCTTAAATGCTTCCGCGCCTTCTTCGACTTTCTCAGCCGCCGTCTCTGCTGCTTTGGTCAAATCCAAATCAACATATTTACGGTCCGACTCCGTTTTGGAAGAGTCTTCTTCGTCCAAATCATCATCGAAGTCGTCAAAATCGTCCTCTTCATCATAATCATCATCCAGTTCCGCATCCTTTTTCCAGAAAAAATAGTATGCGCTTGCGGCAATCGCACCAAGAGCCGCTGTTGTCATGAGAAATTTTCCAAATTTTTTCGCCATGTGGAAGTCTCCTTTCACCGTTCCTTTTGATTCTATATTAATACTATTTTGTGAAAATGAAAAGAGAATATGTATAAATTCCTATAAAAATCGTCGCTCGGCAACAAACGAAAATACTCCCACAACATCTTGTACCTCTTAAAAAAGTATGAACTAGTTTTTCTAAATCATTGAATATGTGTTTCATTTATGTTATATTAAAGTTCGACCCATAAAGTCAATATCTGTCATTTTGAAGTCGATTATCGTCGCTTTTCATATCCCCGGAGATTCATCATCCGAAATGCCAGACCGTAAAGATTTTAATGCCGAAAGGACCATGTAATGAACGAGAAATTTTTTGATTTGAACAAAGAAAAACAGGACCGGATGATTAATGCCTCTTTAAAGCTTTTTGCTCTGAACGGATATAAGCACGCCAGTACTGACGATATTGTCACCGAAGCAGGTATCAGCAAAGGCCTGCTGTTCCACTATTTCGGAAGCAAACTTGGGTTGTACACTTTTCTTTATGATTACAGTGTCAGATTCATGAAACTTGAATTGACCAGAGGAGTCATTGACGCAGGCAATACGACCGACTATTTTGAACTCCGCAAGCAGATTGAATTTGCCAAAATGCAGGTTCTTAAAAATTATCCTTACATGCAGCAGTTCCTTGACCGTTCCAGAACCGAAAATGTCAAGGAAGCGCTTTTGGCTGTCGAAGAACAGCGGAATGTCCTGCCGGAAGTTTATGCGGATATCATGTCGCGCGCGAATACGGGCCTTCTTGCGGAAAATATCGACCTTGCCAAACTGGATGCCATGCTGGAATATACTATCAAAGGCCTTATGACGGAACATTTCCAGAACGCTTCTTTTCAGCCGGAAATGCTATACGAAGAAACGGTCAGTTATCTGATGATGTTGAAAAAAATGGCTTACCATTAACAATACATAACAATGCCTTCCGGCAGTTTCATTTCTGCCAGGCCGCTTTTAACAGCCGGAGCCCTTCCGTAATCTCTTCCGGTGAAAGCGCACCATAGCCGAGAATAACCGCCGCCTTCCGTTTCGTACAGGGCGGCGTTTCCATGTAAAATTCCGCCATCGGATAGACTTTAATTCCCGCATCTTCCGCACACGCTCTCAATGCTTCTTCTCCGCGGTTCTTTCTGTCCGTCAATACGATATGGAGTCCCGCATTTTCTCCGGAAATCTCAAAATCTTTCTCCAGGTCTTTCAGTTCACGCAGCATCAAATCATGCTTCAAATGATAATGCTTTCTCATTTTATTCAGATATCTTTCAAAATATCCGTCCTGAATAAATTCGTTTAAAATCGTCTGGTCGATTCTGGAAACCGTGGAAGCGTAAAAACTGCAGTTTTTTCTGTATCGTTCCAAAAGCCCTGCCGGAAGCGCCATATAACTGATACGGATTGCGGGTGCAATTGCTTTGGAAAAAGTGCCGATATAAATGACTTTATCGTTCTGGTCCGATGCCTTGAGCGACGGAATCGGTTTGCTCCGGTAACGGAACTCGCTGTCGTAATCGTCTTCGATAAGATAACGCTCTTCTTTTTCCGAAGCCCAGTTCAGCAATTCCGTTCTTCTGCCAATCGGCATAACGATTCCGGTCGGATACTGATGCGCCGGCATCACATACGCAAGCTGCGCGCCGCTCTTCCGAAGCGCATCCGGCAGCATGCCGTTCTCATCCATCGGTATAAAAGAAACGGGATAAGCAAAAGACCGGAAAATCATACACGCTCTTTTATAAGTCGGATTTTCCATAGCGACCGGGATATGACGTCCCAATATTTTTTCAAGCAAAAGAAGCAGGTAATCATTCCCTGCTCCGATAATTATCTGCTCCGGCCTGCAGTTTACCCCGCGCGACGCATGCAGATAACGGCTTATCGTCACGCGAAGCGCCAAATCGCCCTGTGGCTCACCGAGCGAAAACAGGCTGCTTCTTGCATCCACCAGAATATTTTTGGTTATTTTTTTCCATGTCGCATACGGAAAAAGGGACATGTCAATGGCATTGGGAGAAAAATCATAACGATATGCTTTCCCGCATTCCATGCCGTCTTTCGTATGCTTTGCCTCGGGCAACCCCGGCCGTCCGGCAAACAGTCCCTCTCCCCGATGCTGTTTCCGGCCTTCGCCCGATGCCGGAATATCATAAAGCTCTTCTATCGCACAGACAAAATATCCGCGCTGAGGCCTCGCCTCCAGATATCCTTCCGAAACGAGCTGGCCATACGCCATATCCACCGTCGTCCTGGAAATCTGCAAAAATTCCGCAAGGTATCTGGATGACGGAAGTTTTTCTCCCGTCAACAGATTTCCCGACCGGATTTCCTGCCGGATATATTCATAAATCTGCTCATATAAATGCTTTTTGTCCTCCGGATTCAGTTGTATCTGAACGGGCAGCTCTTTCATATCATACGGCCGTTATCCGCCTTATTTCTTGGCAGCGTTTCTTTCTTTGATTTTCTTGACTAACATTTCTTTGACCATTCTCGCCTTATCCTTCATACGGGGATTCGCGGACGGATTGGTCAGAATACCGGATACCAGTCTGGTCGCCACGTCGTACTGCTCGAACCGCATGGAAAGCACCGCAATCAGGTAATCCACCGTCGGCTCATCCATACCGCACATCGGGAAGTTCTCGGTCTGTCTTGCCGCAAGAAATCCTTCCAGTGCGTTATGTAAATACTCGTTCTCTTCTTCATCCAGTTTTTTCTTCTGCGCCTCATAGTCCTCGGCAGAAGTATCCATATGCTCGCCTTTTCCACGCAGAAGCCATGCCGTTTTCAGGCAGACATACGCTTTTTCACTCGGCTTCGCCTGTTTTACGATTGCGTTCGCCAACGTCAGTTTATAGCGTTCCAGCGCATCGTCATAGCTGTAAGTCTCTTTGGTTTCTGTCGGCGGTTTAAAAGATGCGGAAATGGTTGCCTTGATATTTTTGGCCTGTGGCGTCGTTACAAACTTGAAGAATCTGCTGAGCGCCGCATAACCACAGTGCGGGCACATAATAATATCATATTTCAGCAAATCGACCTGGTCATATTTCGGCCGCAAATCCAAATCCGTTCCCGCCAGCTTTACTTTGCCGACCCGGACGGTTCTCGCCTTAAATTCCCTGTCGCATATCGGGCAGGTATAAGCCTTATCGAAAAGATAATCCTGTTCCTGCATTACCGGCGCCGCTGCCGCCGCTTTTCCTCCGTTTTCATCGGTCTTTTTGGCAGGCTCGTCATACAGGTTCATATTTTTCAAATTGCCCAGTCCGAACTGCTCCAATCCTGACAATAAATCTGACATTGGTATTTTCCTCCCTATCCTTTCAATCAAAATAATATAGTTAAGCTAATGCTCCTCACAAACAATCCGTTCAGAACTTCTTTTTACACTCCGCTCTTTGGCAAAACAAAGGAGCTTTTCAACGATACGATGCGGTTAAACACCAGTTCGCCCGGCCTTGAATCCTTACAGTCAACACAGAAAAATCCCTGTCTTACAAACTGGAAACTGTCATAGGCTTTTGCGCTGCTGACGGAAGGCTCCAAACGGCAGTCCTTTAATACCGTCAGTGAATTCGGATTCAGATTCAGGCTTCCATCCTCATTATATACCCCTTTTTCCTCATCCACAATATTTTCATACAATCTGACCGTTGCTTTGACGCTGGAAGATGCCGGAACCCAGTGTATTGTTCCTTTTACCTTACGTCCGTCCGGGCTGTTTCCGCCTTTGGAGGCCGGGTCATAAGTACAGTGAACGACCGTTACGTTTCCGTCCGCATCTTTTTCAAAGCCCGTACAGGTTACGAAATATGCGTGCATCAGTCTGACTTCATTTCCCGGGAAAAGCCGGAAATACTTCCGCGGCGGTTCCTCCATGAAATCGTCTCTGTCGATATAAAGCTCTCTTTCAAAAGGAACCTCTCTCGTCCCGAGACTTTCATTTTCCAGATTATTCGCTATCGTCAGAACCTCGCTCTGTCCCTCAGGGTAATTGTCAATTATAAGTTTAATCGGGTCAAGCGCCGCCATCACACGCGGTCTTTTCAGCTTTAAATCTTCTCTGATGCAATATTCCAGCATGGAATATTCCGCGGATGAGTTGGCCTTGGACACACCGCACAAATCTACGAAAAGGCGGATGGACTCCGGCGTAAATCCTCTTCTTCGAAGCGCCGCAATGGACACAAGCCGCGGGTCATCCCATCCGTCCACGATACCGTCTTCCACCAGTTTCTTAATATATCGTTTGCCTGTCACGACATTGGTCAGATACATCTTGGCAAACTCAATCTGTTTGGGCGGACGGGGATATTCCAGCTCTTCCACCACCCAGTTATAAAGAGGCCTGTGGTCCTCAAACTCCAGCGTACAGATAGAATGGGTAATGCCTTCGATTGCATCTTCAATCGGATGCGCAAAATCATACATTGGATAGATGCACCATTTATCGCCCGTATTGTGATGGGATAAATGCGCCACCCGGTACAGAATCGGGTCCCGCATATTGATATTCGGAGACGCCATATCTATTTTGGCACGAAGCGTCTTCTCTCCGTCCCGATACGCTCCGTTCTTCATTTCTTCAAATAAAGCCAGATTTTCCTCTATGCTCCGGTTGCGGTTCGGGTCCTCTCTGCCCGGCTCCGTCAGCGTTCCCCGATACTCCCGCATTTCCTCCGCGGTCAGCTCGGACACATAGGCTTTTCCTTTCTGAATCAGCCTGACTGCGCATTCATACATTTCTTCAAAATAATTTGACGCAAAAAACAGTCTGTCCTCATAATCCGCGCCGAGCCATTCCACATCGGCCCTGATAGACTCAACAAATTCGTTTTTTTCTTTCGTCGGATTCGTATCGTCAAAACGCATATTGAATTTTCCGTGATACTTCTCCGCAAGTCCGTAATTTAACAGAATGCTTTTCGCATGCCCGATATGAAGATATCCGTTCGGTTCAGGCGGAAATCTTGTGTGTACGGTATCATAAACGCCTTCCGACAAGTCTTTTTCAATAATCTGTTCAATAAAATTTTTAGAAACGACTTCCATCTGCTGCCTCCTAAGTCAAAATATCTCTAAACATTTTATCATAGACAAACTGAAATATAAAGCATAAATTCTTATCCTGTCACGAATTTTCGCCGCAATCACGCTTTTTGGGTTTATACTCCGACAATTTATCATATGTTTTATCGAAAACATCCCGCTCCACAACATAAACGTCGTTTCTGTCGTCACAGCGTACCGCGAGATAATCCCCCGGTTTTCCTACCGTATATTTTTCTCTGTCCCATGCGGTAAAAACTTTGACTCTTCCGGTCAACCTTTTTACATAAATATGCGTTACGCCATTGGCAATGCAGACTTTCGCATAATCGGAAAGATGCAGCACCGAGCCGTCCTTTCGGTTATGAATGGTAGGCTGATAGACTGTTTTGACCGCACAGTCGGCCACACAATAAGGTTTTTTCGTCAGTTCATAATTTTTCTCAAAGTTTCTTTTTTTATTCGGATATACTTCTCCCTTAACGCCTATCATGACGACAAGGTCCGGTTCCACCGTCATATCCACATCGCCCTCCAGCGTCCGAATCGTAATCGGCGTTCCCGCAGGCAGGACGTCCGTTGCCTGCACATAACCGAGGGGAAGTCTTTTTTTGACATAAGACTGCATCTCGGAAATATCCGGCTCATATTCCCCGGCAACGATAATCTGCGTATTGTCAAAATAATCGTTCAGACGCTCGCTGAAAAAGGCTTCCGAATGCAGCGTCGGATAGGCTTCCTCATAACGCATTTTGCTGATAAATCCGCCTGCCTTTTCGTGATGTCCGCCGCCGGAACCGATGCCTTCCGCCAGAAAAGCCGCGAGCTCATTCGCCTGTACCTCTCTGATACAGCTTCTGACCGAAAACTTATAACCTTCCTCCCACTCGTTATATACCACGCATGTGTGCACCTCCGCCACCTGTAACAGAAAGTCGCTGATAAGCCCCAGAATATTCGGGTCACAGGGCTGCGATTTGATGATGGCATAGTGATAGTCATCGTTATAAATATGGCGAATCAGCGCAACGCCGGCAATTTCCAGCTCATGCAGCGATAAATTGGAATTACGGAATAATTTTATCAAAGATTTCTCACAGGGAAGCGCGTCCCGCATATCCATATCCAACGGGTTATAAATCTCCGCAAACTGATTCGTATCGGAATAGAGCCCGTAATAAAGCGCCGTCCCAAGCTTCATATCCTGAATCTCGTATTGTTCTTTCCGCAGCATATCCCAGACGAGCGTCGAACAGCTCCCCAGTTCCGGATTGATTTCGCTCATCTCCACATTCTTCATCTCTATCTGGTGATGGTCAATCACCGCCACATGTTCCGCCGGAATTTTCATCACGTTTCCCGCCCCGTACTGGCAGTCCACCGTAATCAGAAGGCCGGGAAGCCTGTTCTCCGGCATGTCTCTTAACAAATCCTCCACCCTGTCCACATATTCCACCGGGATTTCAAGATGCCGCAGCATCAGACTCAGATTTGGCTTTTGAACGGCATTCCTTCCGGCATACAGAAATCGGACGTCTTTTCCGGATTCTTTAAAATAAGTATACAGCGCATAGCCGGAAGCCAGCGCGTCGGCGTCCGGATTGTCGTGACACTGAACCGTAATAGGATTATATGCTGCCAAATCAGAAAGTTTCATGATGTTTGTCCCCCTGTTAAGAATATGCTGTCATCATAATCAGCTTCATGGTTTGCGGCCATTCCTGCTTCCACTCTTTTTATGCAGCCTTCTTTTCGAATCCATGTACCCAGTCCGAAAACAGATAATAAGCCAGATAAATGACCGAACTGATACTCCACGTCAGCGGATAGGCCCAGAATACATACCGGATTTCCTGAAACAGCCGCATCACAACGATAATATAAACAATTCGAATCCCGCACCAGACAATCAGCATGACAAGCATCGGCACAAACGCCTTCCCCGCGCCCCGGCATACAGCCGCCACCGAATGGGAAAAGGCAAGCAGAAAATAGAAAAGAGAAACGATGCGCGCCTGCATCACGCCGCATTCTATAACGCCCGGCGTTTTATCGAACAATCCTATAAACTGCGGCGCAAAGACGTAATACACAACGCCGATTGCTTCCGCCGCCAGCACAGCCGTGAGAATCGAAAAACGCGCGCCCGTTTTGGCCCGTTCGAACTGTCTTGCGCCAAGATTCTGGCTGATAAAGGTAGTTGCCGCCATATTAAAACTGTTTACGGGAAGGAATACAAATCCTTCTATTTTGGCGTGAACGCCATATCCGGCCATCGCCAGCCTGCCAAAGGAGTTAATTTGTGACTGCACGATAACATTCGCAAAAGCAATCACGGAATTTTGCACGCCGGAAGGCAGACCGTAGCTGATAATTTCAAACAAAATTTCTTTATGAAAACGGATTTTGCGAAGCTCCACCGTATAAATGTTGCCTTCTTGCAGCAGATAAGCCATACAAAGCACAACGCTCGCCGCCTGAGAAATAACCGTCGCCACGGCAGCCGACCAGACGCCCCATCCGAATCCGCCGATAAAAAGCAAATCCAGCACAATATTGACAAGGGAAGAAAAAATCAGATAATACAACGGTCTCTTGCTGTTACCCACCGCATTCATAATGCTGCAGCAGATATTATACATGACGACTGCCAGCGCGCCAAGAAAATAATAGCGGAAATAAGCGACTGCCTCCGGCATGACTTCCGGGTCGGTCCGCATCCAGTCAAGGAAAGTCGGCGTAAACGCTACCCCGACGACTGTCAGAAGCAGCCCGCAGACAATCCCGAACGCCATCATCGTATGAACGGAGCGGGATACCTGTTTTCCGTCTTTTGCCCCGAAATACCGGGAAATAACAACGCCGCCACCCATCGCGAGTCCCATGAAAAAGCTGACCATCAGAAAAATCAGATTTCCCGAAGAAGTTACCGCCGCCAGCGCATTCGTTCCAAGATATCTGCCCACAATAAAGGCGTCCGCCGTATTGTACATCTGCTGAAAAACCTGACTCAGCAAAAGAGGCATCGTAAACTGAAGCATCAGGGAATAAGGATTCCCCTCCGTCATATCCAGTACACGCGCCGTCTTTTTCTCTCCCGCTTTTTTCCCGATTGATTCCATAACGCCCTTGTCTCCTGTAAATGTTCCGTGTTAAGTTCTATACAAAACATCTTATTCTTTTTCAGGGCACAAGTCAACGGGTTGGGCATACCCTCCCCCGCCCTCCGTTGCCGCCCGCAGCAGCATGTTCTCTTTGGCAGCACGCTCCCGCTCCGTGAAAGGTCGCAGCGGTACTAAGTTCAAAAGCCGCAAAACGTCTTTTTCACTAAATACCGGCGCCTTTCAAGGGCCGCCGCCAGAGAATCATGCTGCTGCGGGCGGCAACGGAGGGCGGGGGAGGGCATGCGCCTGATTATCACCAATAGCAGAAATCATCTTGAAAAACTCCTTACTTTCTTATATAATTCTATCAGACGATTCATCAACATCCAAATATAGCAGAAAAGCAAAGGAGACATCATTATGAGATTAGTTACCCGTTCCGATTTTGACGGATTGGCGTGTGGCGCCCTTTTAAAAGAAGTCGGCCTGATTGACAGTTGGAAATTTGCCCATCCAAAGGATTTGCAGGATGGTCTTGTAGAAATTACGGAAAACGACGTGCTCGCCAACGTCCCTTTTGTGGAAGGCTGCGGGCTGTGGTTCGACCACCATTCCAGCGAACACGAGCGCAACGAACTCGCGGGAAAATATAAAGGAGAAAGCCGCATCACGCCTTCCTGCGCGCGCATCATTTATGAATATTACGGCGGTCAGGAACGTTTTTCCCACTTCGATGACATGATGGCGGCCGTTGATAAGGTCGATTCGGGTAATCTGACAATCGATGAAATTCAGAATCCCACCGGCTGGATTCTGGTAGGCTTTTTGATGGACCCGAGAACGGGACTCGGAAGATGGCGCAACTTCACCATTTCCAATTATCAGTTGATGGAAAAACTGATGGAATGCTGCCGTACCATGAGTACGGAGGAGATTCTCGCGCTTCCGGATGTAAAAGAACGTATTGACGTTTACCATGAACAGGATGCCAAATTCAAGGAAATGGTGAAAGCGCATACCCGCGTGGAAAAAGACGTCATCATCTCCGACCTGCGCGGCGTTGACCCGATTTATTCGGGTAACCGTTTCCTGATTTACAGCATGTATCCGGAACAGAATATTTCGGTATGGATTGTAAACGGCAAAGGCGGAATGGGCTGCTCCGCGGCAGTCGGATACAGTGTCCTGAACAGAACTTCCAACGTAAACGTCGGAAGCCTGATGTTGAAGTATGGCGGCGGCGGTCACAAGGCTGTCGGAACCTGTCAGTTCAACGATGAAGAGATGGACGCGAAGCTGGCAAGCCTGCTCGATGAAATCATCAATTATAAAGAAAGCTGAAAATAAGCCGGTACGGCTCTGAAATCTTCCAGGATTCCGGAATGCCATACCGGCTTTTTGCTGCCTTTTTTAATAATGATATTTTTTCCGTTTCCCGAACAAAAACAAAACCGTCACGACTACCGCCATGATTTCAGCCGCAACAATGGAGAACCAAATGCCGTCAAGCTGCCAGAAAAGTGGAAAAATCAGCACGGACAGGCATTGGAACACTAACGTCCTCAGAAACGAAATCAAGGCGGAAACAAGGCCGTCTCCAAGCGCCGTAAAAAAGGAGGAACCCAAAATGGCAAAGCCCGAAAACAAAAAGGAAAAGGAGAATACCGTAAAAGCATGAACCGTCATGTCGAACAGCTCTTTATCATACCCGACAAACATCCGGGAAAGCGGTGCGGACAACAACTGCCCCGAAGCAAACATGCAAACGGCAAATATGCCGACAAGCACAATACTCTTTTTCAACAATCCCTTCAGTTCTTCCGAGTTCTGCGCTCCGTAATGATATCCCACAACCGGCGCCGCACCGACGGAATATCCGATAAAAACCGCCGAAAAAATCATTCCCACATACATCAGCACGCCATAGGCGGCTACGCCGTTCTCCCCCACATACTTCATAAGCTGTACATTATACATCATGCTGACAAGGGACATGGATATGTTGCTCATCAGCTCAGAGGAACCGTTTATGCAGACTTTTAACAGAGCGCCGCCGTCAAATCCGCAGCGGACAAGACGCAGCGGACTGTCATTTTTACGACCGAAATAAAAAACCGGTATGATACCGCCGACAAACTGACTGATGGATGTAGCCGCTGCCGCGCCCTCAAGTCCCCACCGGAATCCTGCTACGAACAACGCATCCAGCAGAATATTGGTAACGCCCGCCGCCGCCGTCACATACAGCCCCAGTTTCGGTTTTCCGGCAGTCGCGAACAGACACTGAAATTCATATTGCAGGATATAAAAAGGAATTGCCGGTAAAATAATATGCCCATAAGTAAGACAATCTTCCAAAAGCTGTCCGTCCGCCCCCATCAAAGATGCTGCAGGGCGCAGAAACAGAAAGCCGAGCACGGCAAGAAGAATACCGCATCCCGCAGATACAAAGACAATCTGGGAAAACAGCTCATTCGCTTTCTTCATCCTGCCGGCTCCCATCGTAATCGCAATCAGCGCGCCGCCGCCCGTTCCAAACATAAAGCCGACACATCCCAGTATCATAAGCAGCGGCATGATAAAATTGACCGCCGCAAAAGGCGTCTTCCCCGCATAATTCGATACAAAAAATCCGTCTACCACGCCATAAATCGATGTAAATACAAGCATAACCACCGACGGACAGGTGTACCGCAGTAATCTTTTATAATCGAAATGGTCCGATAATTGAATCATGATAAAACCTTCTTTCCCGCGCAGCCCGCAAACCGGGGCGGCATCTAATCTCTTCCGGCCTTTCAGAAATTCTTTGCGCTGTCCTGCAAAGCATGCAGGAACCGTTCCGTCAGTTCCAGATACGTCTGCACATCTTCCTCCGGCCAGGATACGAAAATATCGTTTTCCGCCTTCATCATCCGCCCGGCTGTCCGGGACGCCATCCTGCTTCCTTCCTCCGTCAGACAGACAATTTTATTTTTGCCCCCGTCCGGTTCCAGATACAAAATGCCTTCCGCTTCCAGTTTTCGAATCGCTGAATTAACCGTTTGTTTGCTCATGCCGTAATAGCGGCTGATATTTTGCAACGGACAGCGGCCGTCGTTATCACATACCATATACAGGATTTTCATCGCACTGTCGGATAATCCTGCCTTCAAAGACATCTCATGATAGACCGCTTCCATCTCGCCAATCAGATAATTATACCGCTTTATCGCTTTGGAAATATTCCTGTCAGTCTCACACATGGCCACCGCCTCCTGTCAAATCTGTATTTTAATGCTTTTTAAGTCTTTTTAAAGCCTTGTTAAATAGTATGAAATCGTACTACCGGAAATTATAGTACGATTTCATACCATTGTCAATCTTCTTTTTACCAAAAATTCCATATCAATCTGATTGCCGCCCTGTGCCTGAATCTTATGACCGCCTCAGGCTTCACGGACTTGTTTGCTCTTCTCGATAATCACGGAAAAATATTGACGAACCTCTCAAAATATGATTCAATATATATTAAATAAATAGTTGTTTAATTATTTAATTGAAATAGAGTATTGATGACACAAAGTATTTATAACACAAGGAGGCGTACATGATTTATCAGACAGCGGCAATCATCCTGTTTATTACGTTTTATGCTTTCTATTTTGCCAAACTTCTCTTGCAGAAAAAACAGGGTATTAAGACAAATCAGATGGGAATCGGAAAGAAACCCGGAAAGGTTCTGCTGATTGAACGTATTATGGGGCTTGCGACAATATCGACCTTCTTTTTTGGTGTGGGCAGCATCTTTTTGGTAAAACGCTTTTGGATAAAAGAAATCCGAATCGCCGGAATGATAACCGGTATTATCGCGGTGCTTTGTTTTGCACTGGCAGTCATTACCATGAAAACAAGCTGGCGGGTCGGCATCCCGGAAGAGAAAACAACACTGATTACAAACGGCATATACCAGTGGAGCAGAAATCCCGCCTTTGTAGGATTTGATTTATTATATCTTTCCATATGCCTGATGTTTTTTAACGTTCCGCTCCTGTGCGTTTCCATCTGGGCGGCCGTTATGCTGCATCTCCAGATATTACAGGAAGAAACACATATGCGTCATATCTTTGGGGATGAATATGACGCATATACAAAACGTACACGGAGATACTGGGGCAGAAAGAAATCTCATTCCAGCCTGATTTCCGCTCCAAGTTTAAAGGAATAGATAATCTTTTCCGCGGTGCGCATCCCGCCCCCGGAAGACCTGTACCCGGAAAGCTGCTCCAACGCTTCCGCATAATAATCAAGCTGCGTCTGATATCGTTTTATGAGTTCGCCGGCGTTTAAGACCGCGTCCGTTTTATAATCCACCACCACAAAACTTCCCGCTTCTTCGAAAAAAACATCGATGATTCCCTGAATCAGCACCGTCTCTTCCTGCGGGAAATTTTCATTCAGACGGCTGGCCGAAAGACCGAGCACGAATGGCTGCTCTTTATACAGCTTTCCATCACAGGCCGCTTTCGCCATCCTGCCGGCAACATTGCTTTTCAGGAAAGAGGCAATTTTCGCAACGGAAACCGCTTCATAATAAGCCTGTGACAGCTTCCCTTCCGACAGCATTCTATAAAGCTCTTCCTGCACCAGCGCCGTCAATTCTTCCGAGCTGCCTTTCGCGGCAGTCCCCGCTCCGCCGTTCCATCCGGTCAATAGCCGAAAATCAAACAGTTCCATTACCTTATGATAAGCGCTTCCTCTGTCGGAACCGCTGACGGGCTCGTCCTGTTTCAAAAACCTGGGCAGATAGGGAACGACCTGCTCTTCTTCATATAGGGAAAAAGAGAAATCCGTCTCTTCCCGCATTCCGGCCTTTTTCAATTCCGATACGGTCGTCTTCGTATATAAATCTTTCAAATTATCATGCGGATACCGATAGGAAAATTTATCCGACATAAACGTCAAAAGCGCTTTATCAATCCGGTCAGTGTTTCCCGCCGTATCGAGCAACAGCAATTTTCTTCTGTCGTCCTCTCTTACGACGGTCTCCGTTATTTTGTCTTCCAGTGTGTCTTCCCAATGTACCACCGAGATACGAAGTTTCATGTCTTCCTGATAAAAAGGAGACTGACTGTCCGGGTCAATCCCGCAAAGCTTCCATAATCCGTCAAAACAACGGTTCCTCGCCGCCGCATATAAAAGCACGTCAAGAAAACTGCCCATCTGAAGCAGCGTATCATACGCAAAACATTTTTCCTTTACCCATTGCAATGCCATCAGAGAAGGAATCTTTTTTTCCGGCTGTTTCAGGGTTCCCGTCAGAATCAGCTTTTCCTTCGCCCTCGTCATCGCGACGTACAAAATCCGGAGTTCCTCCGCCAGATTGTCCCGACGAAGTTTCGACGCAATAAAGTTCCGCCGCAGATTCCGACTTGTTATCCGCAGTTTGGGATTCACATAATCCACACCGATTCCCAAATCCACATCCATGACCAGGCGGCCGCCCGCATCCCGGTTATTAAAGCTTTTGGAAAGCCCCGCCACAAAGCAGATGGGAAATTCCAGTCCTTTGCTCTTGTGAATGCTCATAATCCGCACCACATCGGCGTTTTCGTCCTGCAGCCCGGCCTCTCCGTAATCTACGTCATATTTCTCCAGCTGTTCGATATAACGCAGAAAATGATACAATCCATAGTAGCTCGTCTTTTCATAATCCGCCGCTTTTACGAGCAGCATTTCCGTATTGGCGCGTCGGCGGCTTCCGCCCGGTTTGGCCATCACATACGGCAGATACGCGTATTCGCGGATAATTGTCTGCAGCAGCTCGTGCACCGGCATATATACCGTCATCTCCCGATACCGCCCAATCCGTTCGAGAAACTCCCGCAGTCTGTTACGAAGCGGAACCCGGAGCGCATCGGCATTCGAATTTCCCTGCTCCGCGGAAACGATATCGCTGTCCGATTCCCCCTGCTCCGCGGAAACGATATCGCTGTCCGGTTCCCCCTGCTCCGCATACATCCGAACCGCATCATACAGATACCGTTTCTTCGGATAAGCGGCCTTCACCACGGCGATTTCTTCCTCCGAGAAGCCGCCGAAAAAGGAATGCAGCGTCCCATACAACGGAATATCCTGCAGCGGATTGTCCAGTATTTGCAAAAAGTGCAGAAGTTCCTGCACTTCCGCCGCCGCAAAATAACCGGTCTTAGATGTCACATGCGCCGGAATCCCTTCTTCTTCCAGTATTTTCTTAAACTCCTCATCCCATCCGGAAGTCGTCCGCAGCAAGATAACGATGTCCCGGTAGGAAGCCCGGCGCAGCTGCCCCGTTTCCTTATCCGTCACCCGAAAAGAAGTGACGAGTTCCTTTATTTTCCCGGCGATTCCATAGGCTTCCCGCTGTTTGGCGGTAAGGATTCCTGCATCCGTCTCTTCCTCTTTCACCGCAAAAAGCAGAAGCTCTGTGTCATTCCCACTGTCGGGGGCTACTTTTTTATCCGCGTAAAATGCCCCCTTCTCTCCGCTATCCGTATGCGGACCGGCTTCCTCCGGATAGGATGCTCCCGGATACAGCGCCGCCT
The DNA here is from genome assembly GCA_910578475.1 of uncultured Lachnospiraceae bacterium. GTDB lineage: Bacteria > Bacillota > Clostridia > Lachnospirales > Lachnospiraceae > UBA3282. The sequence continues at coordinate 16,575 of CAJTRK010000021.1, forward strand.
TTTCATCGTAGGCAATTCCGCCGAGTTCTTTGCGCATCACCTGAGCAAAAACTGCGTTCGTGCTTGTAAGCACCTGCTCCCTGCTTCGAAAATTTTTATGCAAATCTATGCGCAGCGTCTCCCCGCCGTCCGTTTCCCGGTAAGTGTTATATTTTTCCATAAAAAGCTCCGGCCTCGCCAGACGGAATTTATAGATGCTCTGCTTCACATCCCCCACCATAAAACGGTTGTAGTGTCCTTCCGCTTCACCGGAAATCGCGGACAGCAGATATTCCTGTACCAGATTGCTGTCCTGGTACTCGTCGATTAAAATTTCCGCAAAATGACTCCGGTATTCCAACGCCGTTTCCGTAGCTTCCACATCGCCGTTCTCGTTACGCCGCAGCAGAATCGACAACGCGAAATGTTCGATGTCGTCGAAATCCAGTATGTTTTTCTCCCGCTTCGTCCGGGCAAACGTTTCCTGAAAAAGCAGCGTCAGTTCCACAAGCGCGCGGACAGCCTCTCCGCATACCGCCATCTGTCGTACAATTTCCTCCGAAGACCGGGCAAAATAATGCTTCTGCATCGTCTGTAACTGCTCTTTGATTCCCGTACGGATGCTTTTGACAAGCTCCCGCTTTATCGGAGAAACCGTCGCATCCTTTTTGGCTGAAAGTCTGCCGAAAGAAAGCGTCGAAAACCTTAAATAACGCTCCTCATAATTTTGCGCCGCCAGCAGCCTTTCGAGCTGTTCCCGTTCCTGCTCTAACAGCTCTCCATACATATACGGGCCGTCCGGCAGTTCGCTCATCATCACACATTGATTGATTTGCACAATCAGCCCCCGCAGAGACAAATCCACCTGCTCCATGCAATCCCGCATCCACGCTGTTTCCATCAAAGCCGCCCCATCGACATTGTTCTCCGGTGCAGTTCCATCAGCCGCCGTCTGTTCCGGCGCTGCTTGTTCCGATGCCGTCTGCTCCGGTGCAGTTCCGCTCATTCCCGGCATTTCATAGTCTTTCTTCCGCTCTTGCAGCCATGCTTCCGGAAAAGGATGGCTCATGGCGAAGTCATAAAGTTTGAACACCGCATCTTCCACCGCCCTGTCCCGGCTTCCGGTGCTGAAATATTCCATACAATGCAGAAAAGCCTCATCGCCCTCCTGATAACATTTCTCCAATACATCGCCCATGACGTCGTTTTTTAACAGCTTTAGCTCTCCCTCATCCGCAATGCGAAAACCCGGGTCCAGGCCAATGGTGTGAAAATGGTTGCGAATCACAAACAGGCAAAAGCTGTCGATGGTCGTAATCTGCGCATTGTGCAGCAGCGCCGACTGCTTCTGCAGATGCTCGTTTTCCGGCTCCTTTGCCAATTTTTCTCCGATAGCGTTGCTGACCCGCTCCCGCATTTCCGACGCCGCGGCATTGGTAAACGTCACGACAAGCAGTCTGTCGATGTCCACCGGCTTTGCCGCGTCGCTGACCATTTTAACGATACGCTCCACGAGCACCGCCGTCTTCCCGGACCCCGCCGCCGCCGATACAAGCAGATTGCATCCGTGCGTATCGATTACTTTTTGTTGTTCCTCCGTATAAGAAACGCTCATCGCTGCCCTCCATGATTCGCATCATTCTTCCCGTCAGCCTCCGCCATCCGAAGCACCGCCTCATCCGGCGACAGGTCTTCCAGCTTCCGCATCTTAAATCCCCCGATTTCGGTATCATAGCCGCAAATGCTCCGATACGCGCAATAGGTACAGGAACTGTTCCCATTCTGTTCGCAGGGATTGACCGAAATGTTTCCCTGTAAGATTTCGGTCCCGAGCTCCTTAATTTTATGGTTTACATAATTCGATATCGTCGTCATTTCCTCTTCGTTTATGACACTTGAATAAGCGGAATAGCTTCCGTCTTTTTTTCGCTCAATCGGAAGAATATCGGATTTTCCGGTAAACTCTTTATCCAGCAGTCTGACAGCCCTGTCATCGCCATTGACTATTCCGGTTGTTTTCAGCTCCTGCAATATTTTCTGATTCAGCTGTTCCGGCGTCAATGTCTGCCCGTCCTCAATCATCGGGTCCGCGATATGGTAATACAGCATCGCCGCGGGCACGACTTTTTTCCCCGGATGCTTTTTCTGCTCAATTTCCACCGCCGCATTCATATAGACCACAAGCTGCAGCTGCAGGCCGTAATACAATGCCGCCAGGTCAAATTTCCGGCTGCCGGACTTATAATCGATGACCTTCACATAAACGACATCGTCCTCTTCACATGTATCAATGCGGTCGATTCGCCCCCGCAGTTTCATCTTTTCTTCTCCGGTCAGCGCGATATTTACCGCGTCCAGGTCTTCCAGCATGGAAAAAGACATCTCGAAATGTTCCGGCAGAAAAGACCCCTTTTGCAGCTGCATCTGCAGCGTTCGGACTGTCCGGCCCAAAATCCGGCGAATCCGTTTTAGCAGATACTGATTTCTGGCGCTGCTGTAAAGAATCGTTTCCCCATAACCGGCCGCATAAGCCTCCATTGCCTCATCCAGCATGTTTTCCCCGGCTTCCTGCGGAAAGTCGAACCATGTATAATGATGTTCCGCAAGCTTTTCCGCGAACAGCTCCAACACGCCGTGAAATACATTCCCCATATCCACGTCCTCAAAGCCGTACTCTCCACGCTCCCGCAAAGCCAGCCCATACTGCAGAAAATGCGCATAAGCGCAGGCCGCATATTTTTCCAGCCGGCTGACGCTGTTGTGCAGAACGGTTCCGTACAACGCCTTCGTCACCTGCCTGGAAAGCGGGCTCTCCCCATAATGATAAAAGGCGGTATTAATCAGCCGCATGGTCTGTTCCCGCCAATCCGGGTTCTCATAATAACTATGGAAAAATGTATATAGTTTCCGCCGCTCCGCTTCGTTCAGCCTGCCCGCAGCATATTCCCGCAAAAGCTCCGTAAAAAACAGAATCCCGTCCGCCCCGTTCGATAACTGCTCTTCCATCGGCAGAAGCTCCGGATTTCGGACGGCGAGTTCCGGAAACAATTTCCGCATCGTATCGATGAGATACGCCGGCCGTTTGCTTTTTCCGTCGTTTCCGACCTTCGCATAAGACAGATACAGCCGCTCCGACGGCTTCGTCATATTCAGATACAGGTACAGCCGTTGAATGTACATCTGCTGCCGCGGCGTCGGCGCAAGCTCCCAACCGGATTCCTGTAAAAATTCCCGGTCAATATCCGAGATAATCCCTCCGCCGCCGGTTCCTTTCGGAATATTCCCATCGTTGATGCCAAGAAAAAAGAGTACGCTGACCTGCTTTAAACGCGTTCTTTCAATATCTCCGATAACGATTCTGTCTACGTTCTGCGGTATCGTTCCCACCGTGATTTCGGCAAGCCCTGCATCCAAAATTTCCGCAAACTCCCTGAACGTCATGCGCTCCTCTTTTAACAGGCCTTCTATCTGGTCCAGCAAATCTATGACAAGACCGTAAATCTGTCCGTATTCTTTCGCCTTTGCCGGCTCTCCCTCCGCTTTGAACTTCGCCTCATAACGGGCAAGTTTCTGCTGCAGCCCGTTTTTTACCAAAAAATCGTATAACGCGCGTACCAGCTCATCCGCCGTCTGAAACGAACCCAGAAGCGGCGCGAGCTGCTCCATCAGCGTTTCCCGCATTTCATTATAGCTGGCAAGCTGCGCGACGCCTTCCTCTCCTTCTTCTTCCTTATAGACAAAAAGACTGCTCCATTGCTTCTTCCCGCGCAGTCCGAACCGTCGGACATAATTTTCCAGCCTGTCGATATCTTCCCGCTCGAAACCGCACAGTCCGGTCCGCAAATAATGAAATACCGCATCCCTGCCAAAATCCTGCAGCACGATTTGCAGCGCGCTTCGAATATACTCGGTAAAAGGATTGAAAAGGATTCCCCGCGTCTGGTCCATATAAATCGGTATGCCAAACCGGGCAAATTCCTCTTCTATGTCGTTTCCGTATGTTTCCATGCTTCCCGTTACGACCGCAATATCCCGGTAATGCAGGCCTGCCGCCGTCGTCCCGTCCGAATCTTTGCCGAGCAGTCTGTATATCTCGATACAGGTCTGCCGGATTTCCTCTTTCGGCGTCGATGCCTCCATCAAATGAATGCGCGTTGTTTCTCCCTCATAAGGCACAACCGGATAGCGGAATAAATGCCGTTCCAGATGCGCCAGCTCCGGGTTATTTTGAAATCTCGGCAGACGTTTCGATGCCTCCTCGCAGACCACCGCCGGAAGCATCGGAACGGACGCCTCTTCTCCAAGTCTCCGCAAATCCGCAACCGTCTTTTTGCTCAAATGAAAGAGCTTCTGCTCTCCGTCCATCTGAAAAGGATTTTCCCGTGTATCAATCGTAATTGTAATAATGACTCTTTTGGTCAATCGCATGAGTTCCTGTATCACGCGATACTGAATCGGTGTAAAACCGGTGAATCCGTCGAACGCGATGACGCAGTCTCTGATGATTTCCGACTTCGGGAGCGCTTCCCGCAGCCTGTCCAGCGTTTCTTCCGTCGTAATGAATTTTTCCCGAATATAAGATAAAAAGCTTTCGTATAATAATTGCAGGTCTTTCAGCTTATAATAGAGCGCGCCTCTTTTTCTGGCATACTCCGACAGTTCGGAAAGTTCCCTGACGCCGATGCCATACTGCATGAACTCCGAAATGGCGGACTTCACCTCGTGAATATATCCGATTTTGTGCAGATGCTTTCCGATGACAGACAGCTTCTGCTGCTCCGTCTCCGCTATTTTCCGCAAAATCAGGCTCTTTCCCGTATCATCGAGAACCGGCATATCCGCATGCCCCACTTCCTCCAGAATCCGGTGCGTCAGTCTGCCGAAACTCAGAACATCAATATTCATGATACTCCTGTTCGGATGCTCCAGCACCAAATCCATCTGTGTCTGCATCGTGAACTGGTCCGGCACGATGAGAAGAAAATTGCATTTCGGCTCATGCTGTGAAGCCTCGATAATATCTTCATGAAGTTTTCTGCTTTTTCCGGCTCCCGAACCGCCGAAATAAAATTGAAACGCCATATGTCAGTTCCTTTCATTCTGATTTTCAGACTGCCATTCCCGCAGCATCCGCGCCCGTTTCGCCATCACCTGCGCCAGAATGTCTTTGGCCTGTCGTTCCTGTTTATGCAAAATACACTGTCTGATTCCCGTAAACTGCCTTTCGAAAATATCCAGACCGAGTTCCTGTATGCGGCTCTGCATCCGCTGCACCGTCATTGCCGCCACCTGCCAGTTCCGGTGATTGACAGCCTGGCCGAGTTTCATAAAATCATAACTTTGCAGAAAGGCCAGCCTCGCCGATTCCCTCTCATCCCTGTTTTCCAAAACAATTCCCTCCCGTTTGTCAAAAACGCCGTCAGCGCCCCTCTATCATTTTACCATACTTTGCCGGAAAAGCAAAAAGCGCGGACGGAACCGCCTGCGCTTCAAAACTGCCGAATATTCACATGATGTCAATTCCATTCCTCAAACACGGCTCTTCTCGAAATCTCTTCTTCCTCAAAATCAATGACGATGCTTTCCTCTTCCGAAATCAGTTCCCCGTTTTTTTCCCATCCTGCGAAACGATATCCCGCTTCGGCCTGTGCGGTCAGCACAATGGGATAATCCGTAAAATACTCTCCGTGCCAGACTGTCTTATCGAGAAACGGAATCTTTGCCGTATTCACAGTCACGCTGCCGGCGTCGGCATCATTGATTTCTATCTCTACCTGCGCAAGACTTCCCGTCAGACCAAAATCCTCCTTCAGATACCGGGCAATGTACGGTTTCCGGTTCTCCAGAAAAATCTGTATATCCGCCGCGGCATTCAGAAATTCTTCTTCCTTTTCGCTGCCAAAGAACCTTTGATTATGGGCTTTCATCGGCTCCGCCATCAGACCGACGGCATTCCCGATATACGCTTCGATGCTTTCCGTCGAAAAACAGGTATTGGCCAAATCCATCAGCGTAAGCGTGAACTGTTTTCTGAACTCCCCGCTCCGGCATAAACTGTCAAACATATAGTCCAACGCTCTCGTATTGCTTAACGTGTCCATCTGAATAATGCTTTCCGATAAAGACATGGAATTTACATCATACAGCATCCACCGCCATTTCCCGTCCCGGTATCCGTCTCCTCCGTCCCGGCGCGTCCGCCATAACGCGAAGTTGCCGGTCGGCCAGTCGCCGCCTCTTGCAATATAAATTTCCACCGCATAATAATCGATAAAGCTCTGCATATCAATTACGCCGCAGGCCTCTTCATAATTTCCGGGAACCGAAAAATCCGTACCCGCTATATAATCCCGCATCTCCAGATACAGCGCAAAATCTTCTTCTGTTCCTTCTGCTATCTGGCCGTTTTTAATCATAATCACATCGTCTTTTTCCACATCATAGCGATGTCCGAGAAAAACGCTGTCATACTTTTCGGTCATCCAATAGATTCCCCAGTATTCACCGTCGAGAAACATCACATAGGGCTCGTAATTCATAACGGCAAAATTTCTGTCCTTTACCAGTTCGGACACCAGTTTATCGCGAAGCTTCGCGCTGTAATCATCCCCGCCGGCAAATAAGGTGACCGTATCCGCTCTGTAACCCGTACCGAACAGGTCCGTATAAAATCTGCCGTTTGCATCATACTTTTCCCGCGCATAGAGGCTCATGCTTCTTGGCAGACGGCCGCGGCTTCCCCCGCCCTGAATACGGATGCCGCAGTTCTGGGAGACAATCAGCTCTCTTTCCGCATTGAATATCTGAATATTCGCGGCGCGTTCCCACTCATGTCCTCTCTGATGATAATTGGCATTCCATTGCCACCAGTGTCTTTGTGACATCGCTTCATCGAACGTCTCGTCATGCGTGCGCCCGAGAACATAGATGCCCGTATCGTAATCGAATAAATTGTCCGGGTCCGTTACGACCGAAATAATATTGAAACCATCATAACCTTTTTTTTCGTCAAATCCGACAAAATAATTTCCGGTCTTTATCTCGCTTAAGGCTCCTTCTTCGTCCACATATACCGCCCTGACAACCGTGCACTTATCGATGGGATAATCAGGCAAAACATAGCCGGGCGGCTGTAAATCCGGGTTATGGACGCCGATAAGCTCCGACATATATCCGGTTGTCACATCCGTTCTCAGAGAATACCGGTTATCGTTCTTTGTCGCATCTTCTATCTGAATCGGTTCCGTATACTTCATCGCGTGTTCGTCCGGTTCCGAACCGTCCAGCGTATAATAAATCTCCGTTCCCACCGGCGCAGACAGCACAAGCGTAAAAGGTTCTTCGTAAAAGCCGGATTCGACGGAAAAAACAAGTTCCGTGTATTCTTCCCGGTCTTCCAGAAACAACAGGACGAACAGCAATGCGCATAATGCAGTTAAACATGCCAAAACGGTTCTTCTGTTTCTCATCCTACGGTCTCTCCGGACTCAACGACCCAGTTCACGGTTTCCACTCCGGGAACGGCTGCCAGTTCATCGATGACTTTCAGATTCAATTCTCCTCTCGTTTTGATTTCCAGAATCAGCTCCTCATGACCGTCTCCCCGGTTCGCAGTCCGGATTCTCTGACTGACTACAAAGGGATGAAGCTTTTCCTGAATCTGCTCCTTGTCAAAATGCCCCCCCCTTCCGGAAATTATCAACAGATAACGATTCCGGATTCCGGGCATCTTACTGGAAACAATCAATACAATCGCAATAAAAATGACCGAAGTGAATGCCAGACGATAATTCTGGGAACTGGTGCATAACCCCTCGGCGATTGCCCAGAAGATAAACACCGTATCCCGGCTGTCTTTTACCGCCGTTCTGAAACGGATGATTGACAGGGCGCCTACCATGCCCAAAGACATCGCGATATTACTGCTTATCATCAGCATCACGATAATCGTAATCAGCAGAAGCGCAACCAGAGACCAGTTAAATTTCCGATTATATACCACTTTTTCGGAAGTCATAAAATAAGTCAGATAAATAATCAGTCCCACCAACAGTCCGCACGTCAGTATGACCAGAGTCCTTTTTACCCCGTAATTTGTACTGTTTGTATAAAAATAACTCAGCACTTCCTCTTTCGTCATGATAACATCCCCCTAGTAATTAAAATCATAAAAATTTCTGCGCCCGGAACAATACTTGCTGTACGCATTCTGCATCAGCTCAAACCCGCTCAGCGCATCGGATATAAATCCCATGAATTTCCCGCTGTACTTGATTTCCAGCACGACATTTTCATACAAAACAGGCGTATAGGCAATATTCTGTGAAAAAAGATTCAGATTCGACTCGGATGACCTGATATTCATATCCAGCGTAATACGCGTATCATACATCGGATATCTGTACGCCAGCCGGTCATACTCGATAATGACGGCCGGTCTGTACCGCCCCTGCGTCATAATACTGTATGCCCTGACGCTTGCCGGCGTTTCATGAAAATAATTCGTAAGAACGGTGTAATCGCCCTGAGAAATGGCAATTACGTCCCTTTTATCTATCAGAAAGCTTTGCTTTGACTGCGCATCGCCCTTCTTCTCTTTCAGCTCCAGTTTACACAGGGACCCGTCCCCGTCATAGATTCTCGCTCGTACCTTTTTCCGTATCTCAACGCCGGATAACTTGTCCGCAAAATCCATATTGTTGAGCGACTCAAAGTAAAGACTTCTCACGGAATAAGCGCCTCCGGCACAATGACTGTCTCTTGCGAGAAGCCTGTCCAGACAATCTCTTATGCGCAAAGCCTTCTCCAACGGAACGACATATTTGATTTCCTTTCTGAGCGTCAGAAATTCCTTACCCATTCTTTTCGGCGTTCCTTTCACGGCATAGAACGATATCGTAATAAAATATTATAGCATTTCACTTATTGCTTTTCAACCTTGACAAAATCCGAAACCTTCCCGGGTTCCGGGCGGCGTCTCATCCACAGAAATGCCGCGACACAGATAACGACAGATAAAAACGAACCGGCAGGCGCAGCAATCCCCATCGGCAGCAGCGATTCCGTAAAATACACCGCCGCAAGGTAGGCTAACGGAATCCGGGCACAGACAATGGAAATCGAATTATGGATAAAGGAAATCATGGACAGCCCATACGCGCAGAAATAGCCGCTGAAGCAAAAATGCACACCCGCAAAAATGCAGTCCCACACATAGCCCCTCATATACTGCCCGCCCAGTCGGATGACTTCTCTATCGTCCGCAAACAGGCCGACCGCGCCTTCCGCCATAAACTGCATGACAACCGAAGCAAACAGACCAAAACAAACGGCAATCATCGTTGCATATTTCAAAGTGTCTCTCGCCCGGTCATGTCTGCCTGCGCCGATATTCTGCGCCGACAACGCCGATACGGTAGAGAGCATGGAAGACGGTATCAGGAAAAGAATGCCTATCAGTTTTTCCACAATGCCTACCGCCGCCGCATCGCTCAACCCCCTGCGGTTCGCAAAGACCGTTATGACGATAAACGCAATCTGGATAAATCCGTCCTGTATGGCCACCGGGACGCCCACTTTTAAAATATTTCCGAGAACATCCTTTTTCGGCCTGAAATCGGCTCTGCACAGCCCCGGAATCATTCCCCGTTTCCGAATAACGACGAAAGAAACAAGCACACTGATGGTCTGCGAGAGCGTCGTTCCCAACGCTGCCCCTGCCGTTCCGAACCCCAATACGCCGATAAAAAAATAATCCAGTACAATATTAAAAGCACAGGCAACCGCAATAAAATACATCGGGCTTTTGGAGTCGCCCATTCCCCGGAAAACGGAACTGATAATGTTGTATGCCGTAATGAACGGAATCCCGATAAAACAGATGTTCAGATACCAGATTAATCCGTCCACTGCCTCTTCCGGCGTCGCCATGACCGATACGATTGTTCTGACCGAAAGCAGCAATAATACCGTGCACACGATAGAAAGGGACATAAACAATACGGCCGTATTTCCGACCGCCCGATTCACCTTTTCCTTTTCCTTCGCTCCTGCCGCGCGTCCTATCATGACGGTGGAGCCCATTGCCAGTCCCACAATCATCACCGTCAGCATGTGCATCACCTGGCTTCCGATGGAAACCGCCGTCGTGCTTTCCACCCCGCAGTACTGCCCGATGATGAACAAATCCGCCATGCCATACAAAGTCTGCAAAAAATACGAAAGTAAATAGGGCAGCGAAAAATAAAGAATCGTCTTGAAAACGCTGCCTGTCGTCAAATCCCTGTTCATGAACCGATGTTCTCCTTTGCATTCTGTCCGCTAAACTCATATCCCCCCGGAGCCGCGCCTGCCATACTATCCTTTCAGCCCCCGTGCCTGCCTGTCCATATCCTCCACGACGATATCGTAAATTTCTCCAAGTGAAGCGCAATATTCCAACAGCTTCCAGGGTTCGTTCGTATGAAAATGAATCTTAATCAGCTCTTCATCTCCCACCGCAAGCAGGCAGTCTCCTTTGAAATGCTCCGTAATATAATCACTGATGGCGTCCTCATCCAGCGCTTCCCCTTCAATCAATAACTGTGTATCGTACCGAAACTCTAACATATTTATCCCATGCCTTTCTATCAATCTGATTCCTTCATGCTTTCTGTGCTTCTGCGCGTAAATTGTATCACAAGTATTCTTTTTTCGCAAATTTGACGGATGAAATGTGTGTTATATTGCTCTGAACAATCAAAACAGGCAGCTTTTTTCCATAGCTGCCTGTCAACGGAATCTTTGAGCTAAAATCTCTCATCACTGTTGAGAGTTCCTCGATTCTTCCTCAATATCATACAATTCATCAAGTTTCCTTTGCAGAATTTTTTTATCAATTAATTTCGTTTTATATTCTGCAATCATTGCTTGTGATAAGCTTCTGCTTAGAGAATACTCTACAACATCCGTGTCTGCATTTTTGCATAAAATCATTCCAACACTTGGATTTTCATGTGGTTTCTTTACATCTCTGTCCAATGCCTCTAAATAAAAATCCATTTTTCCTAAATATTCCGTCTAAAATGCTCATCTTGACATGGTTCCTGTTGAAATGCTGCTTGTTGAGATGCTCATTCTGCAGATGACTGCAAAATAAAGCAGGTAAAAGCACAGCACGCACAGACTGTATACGCCGGCGGATTTTAGCAGAATATTTTCCGTGATATCGGGGAAAAGTACTTTCAGCTTCCAGTTCACAAGCGGCGTACAGAGAAAAAGGAGCAGCCAGGCCATTCCCATCGGCATCGCCAGTCTGAGCGCAATCTGCTTTTGCAGAATCCCCTTTATCTGTGTCCGGCTTTTTCCCATATAATACAGGATTTTCAAATTTCCGGCCTCCCGCCTGATTTCCGTCAGAATCAAAAGCGCCTGCATGGAAAAACAGACGATAAAAAACAATATGCACAGAGAAATCTGTAAAAAACACATCCACGCCTGGCTTGCCGGGTCATAAAGCGGTATGCCCGACCGGAGCAGGAAAACGCCAAATTGAAAAGCTGCTGCGGAAAAAAGCATGCAAATACAGAATACGGCGTTGAGCAGCGCATCCGTTCCGGGATTGGAAAGCATCCACGACATCGGATACAGCCGGCTCTTCCGGTATAAAAATTCTGCATGAGCTTCCCTGGCCCGGCACAACAAACCGAAAAAGAATCGATATCCTGAGAACACCGTGGAAAGCAAAGGAATCGCAATCACTGAAATCAAAGGAAATGCGCTCTTATCGGGTAAAAAAGCAATGCACAGCACGCCGGCCAGAAAGCAGACGAAACTGCTCCCGAAAAGCAGCCCCCACCTCCGGCATTTCTCCATGCTTCGAAATTCCCCGCTCCGTTTCTCTTCCTGTATCAAGTCCCCTATCTGCATTTTGACAAGCCTGCAGCCAATGATAAAAGAACAGATTCCCTCCGTCAGGCAAAAATACAAAAACGTATGGAAAATGCTGCTTCCCAGAATGGAAGCCGCAATCCCAGACGACACACCATCCGGCCGCAAAATTGTCATGTAAATAAATCCGGACACAGCAATCCCGCATGACGCCCCAATGATAAAGCAACACGCACCCATTATCCAAAATTCCCCCAGGAACATGGCTGTCAGCTTTCTCTTCTCCATTCCCATCAGCAAATAGCTGGCAAATTCTTTTGCGCGCTGCTTCAGCATGAAATCATTCATGCGGCAGATTAAAATAATTAATATTATGACAATCAGAAACGGCAATGAAGCCGTCTGGAATCCAGCCAGTTCGTTTCCTGTCAAAGCAACGGCATTCGAACTTTCCATAATCGCCAGAAGAAGACTCACCGTTACCAGATAGAGCAGATAATCCGAAAAAGAACGTTTTGCATTGCGAATCGACAGTTTAAAATACATGTTTTTTCCCCTCATTCCGCCGCGCATGCGGCCTTTCCTTTTCAATCTCATTTTCAAGCGATGCCGTTTTTTCCAGAATCCCGGCAAAAAAGGAGGACCGGTCGCTTTGTCCCCGTTCCAGAGACGTTCTGATTTCTCCGTCCCGCATAAACAGGATGCGGTCACAATAACTTGCCGATAAGACATCGTGCGTGACCATCAGAATTGTGACGCCGTATTCCCGGCAGAGCATCATAAAAATATTCAGCAGCTGCCTGGCCGCAACGGAATCCAGCGCCCCCGTAGGCTCATCCGCCAGAATGATATCCGGTTCCACAATAACGGCCCGCGCGCAAGCGCAGCGCTGCCGCTGTCCGCCCGACACTTCATAGGGAAATTTGGATAAAACAGACGAAATATCCAGTTTTTCGGCAAGTTCCCGAATCCGCTCATCCATCTTTTCTTCGGCCGCTTCACGCATCGTCAGCGCAAGCGCAATATTTTCATATATCGTCAGGGTGTTGAGCAGATTGTATTCCTGAAAGATAAAGCCGAGGTGTTCCCTGCGGAATTTGGCCGTTTCCGTCTCCGGAATGTCCGTAATTCTCCGCCCGTTTATTTCAATCGTACCGCCAGAAGGCTTGTCAATTGTCGCAATCAGATTCAACAGTGTCGTTTTTCCGGAACCTGACGCCCCCATAATACCGACGAAGGACCCTTTTCTGACTTGAAAACTGACCTGACGAAGCGCGAATGTTTCCACAATTCCGGTTCGATACCGTTTGGACACATTCTCTACCTTCAACATATCACAGTCCGCTTCAAGCTCTCGATAATCCCGGCCGGCCATTTCCAGACTGCCTTTTTCCCGGCAGCCCTCTCCAAGCCAGTTCGCAATGACCTGAAAAAGCACTTCATCCGTCTTCTCTTTTAACTGTTCCGCCGGAATGCGTTCTCCCGCAAACAATTCATTTAAGGTAATCCCCAATAAACCGCAAAGCGGAACGAACAGCGACAAATCCGGCATGGATTTCCCCGTCTCCCACTTGGAAACGGCCTTATCCGTAATGCCAAGCCGTTCCGCAAGCTGTCCCTGCGTCATCCCTTTTTCTTTCCGGCACCGGGAAATAAAAATACCAATTTTCTGCTGATTCATGTATTGCATCCTCCTGACAACGCTAATTGTAACTATCCTATCAAAAATGCCGGAAAATTACACCTACTGACGGTAGAATTTCCGTATTGGCACTGATATAATAGTGTGATGGTTTGTGCCGCCGGGAGGCGGCATGGAGGTTAGTGTGTAACAGACTTCGGTCAAAAGAAAGGAGACACGAACATGAACAAAACATGGTGGAAGGAAGCGGTCATTTATCAGATTTATCCCCGCAGTTTCATGGACAGCAACGGAGACGGTATCGGCGATTTGAAGGGAATTACCTCCCGTCTGGATTATCTGAGCTATCTTGGCATCGACGTTATCTGGCTTTCCCCCGTCTACAAGTCCCCAAATGACGACAACGGCTACGATATCAGCGATTATCAGGCAATCATGGACGAATTCGGCACGATGGAGGATTTCGACGAACTGCTTGCGAAGGCTCATGAAAAGGGTATCAAAATCGTCATGGACCTGGTAGTCAATCATACCTCGGACGAGCATCGGTGGTTCGTGGAAAGCCGAAGTTCCAAAGACAACGAATACCGGGATTATTATATCTGGCGCGAAGGAAAAGGGGAAAACATGCCTCCCAACAACTGGGGTTCCTGTTTCGGCGGTTCCGCCTGGGAGTATGACCAAAAAAGCGATATGTACTATCTGCATCTTTTTTCCAAAAAACAGCCGGACCTAAACTGGGATAATCCCGAAGTCAGAAGGAATGTTTTTGAAATGATGACATGGTGGTGTGAAAAAGGCATCGACGGCTTCCGCATGGACGTCATCAGTATGATTTCCAAAACAAAGGAAATGCCGGACGGAGAAATAAACGGACTTTACGGGGATTACGGCCCGTATTGCGTTCACGGCCCGAACGTGCATAAATATCTTCGGGAGATGAATGAAAAAGTTCTGTCAAAATTTGATATCATGACAGTCGGTGAAACCGCCGGCGTCACAACAGAACTGGCAAAGCAATATGCCGGAGAAGATGCCCATGAACTGAACATGGTTTTTCAGTTCGAGCATGTGGAAGGCGACGGAAAATACGGCAAATGGACCGACGAGCAGATTCCCCTTGCCACGCTGAAAAAGACGCTCTCCCGCTGGCAGAATGATTTATACGGCAAAGCATGGAACAGCCTTTTCTGGAACAATCATGACCAGCCACGCGCCGTTTCCCGGTTTGGAGACGACAGACCGCAGTACCGGGAAGTTTCCGCCAAAATGCTGGCCACCTGTCTGCATATGATGCAGGGCTCTCCCTATATTTATCAGGGCGAAGAACTGGGCATGACCAATTATCCTTTCCAGAGCCCGGACGACTTCCGCGATATCGAAAGCATCAATGCCTACAAAGAATGGTGTGAAAGCGGCCGCCTGCCGCACGAGACTTTCTGGCCCTGCATGACATTTAAAAGCCGGGACAACGCCAGAACGCCGATGCAATGGGACGATTCGCCGCAGGCAGGCTTTACAGACGGAACTCCCTGGATTCCCGTCAATCCGAATTACCGGGAAATCAATGCGAAAGCCGAAACCGCGAACCCTGCTTCCGTTTTCCATTACTATAAGAAACTGATTGCTTTAAGAAAACAAAATCCGATTATGGTCTATGGAAAATACGAGCTTCTTTTGGAAGAAAGCGAAGAGTTGTTCGTTTATACAAGAACGCTGGAACAGGAAAAACTGCTTGTTGTCTGCAATTTTACCGATAAAGAAACGCCGTTTACGATTCCCGGCGAATTTATCGGAATGCCCTGCCTCATCTCCAATCTGGAAAATGGTTATGAGAAGCAGGACATCACCGTCAAGCCTTACGAGGCCTTTGTATTATTGAAAAAATAAGCTTATTTTCCCGAAAAAAGCGGTGTTGACAAATATCTGTCTCCCGAATCGGGCAGTAAAGCGACAATAACCTTTCCTTTATTTTCAGGACGCTTTGCCAGCTGTGTCGCAGCATACAGCGCCGCGCCGGAAGAAATGCCGACGAGAATCCCTTCCCGGATGGCAATTTCTCTTCCGGCCGCATAAGCGTCTTCATCCGCAACCGGAATCACCTCATCGTAAATATCCGGATACAACGCTTTCGGCACAAATCCGGCCCCGATGCCCTGTATCTGATGCGCCCCGACGGCGCCTCCCGACAAAACCGGGCTGCCTTCCGGCTCCACCGCGACTACTTTAACGGCCGGATTCTTTTCTTTCAAATAGGCTCCCGTACCGGAAATCGTACCGCCTGTACCGACGCCCGCGACGAAAATATCCACCTTTCCATCCGTATCTTCCCAAATTTCCGGCCCCGTCGTCTTCTTATGCGCTTCGGGATTGGCCGGATTGTCGAATTGTCCGAGAATAACCGAACCGGGAGTAGACGCCTGCAGTTCCTCTGCCTTGTCGATTGCTCCTTTCATACCCTTGCTTCCATCCGTCAACACAAGCTCGGCTCCATAAGCCTGCAGCAGCTTTCTCCGTTCGACGCTCATCGTCTCCGGCAGCGTCAGGACCGCCCGGTAGCCTTTTGCCGCCGCCACCGCCGCTATACCGATGCCCGTATTGCCGGAAGTAGGCTCTATAATCGTCGCGCCCGGCTTTAAAAGTCCTTTCTTTTCCGCGTCTTCAATCATATTTAAGGCAGCCCTGTCCTTGACGGAACCGGACGGATTCAGATATTCCAGTTTCACAAGAATTGTCGCATTATTAATTTCATTCGCTTTTTCATAATTGACCGCTTCCATCAGCGGCGTGCCGCCGATGAGTTCTGCCGCGCTTTTTTTAATCTTTGCCATAATCCGTTTCCTCCCCTTTTGCCTCCAGAATGACACCGTCTTCTTTGATAATTTCCCGCAAAATTTTCTTTTCCAGATAACGCCTTTTCTCAAAATGCGAAATCACATCTTCAAGCCCCGTATATCCGTGTGCTTTTCCATAAGGAGATTCTTTCAGGAAATTCAGCATCAACGGATACCACATTTCAGTTCCCTGCTCGTCGCTGCGCTCCTTTTTGATATGGAGCAGGTTCTCTCGGACATGCGTCGAATCCAGATAAATCAGCAGAAATCCCTTTTCCTTCAAAATCCCATAGGCTTCTTCATAAAAAGCAAGAATTTCCGCTTCCGCTATCTGATAGAACAACATCATACTTTCAATCGAATTTTGCAGGAAAGAGCATTCGAACAAACAATTTTCTCCGCCAAAACGGCGGTATCTTTTCATAATTACATCATGAAACGTTTGAAAATCCACTCTCCCGTTGTAAATCTCGTACCGCTCCATCTCCTGATAAAAAGCTCTGTCCTCCGCAAGAATCTGCGTATAGGCTACGATATACCTGTCTTCTTCCACTTTTGTTCTGTCCAGGATTTCTTTCTCAAAATCCGGATACCGGTGCAATGCCGCTTCCCATTCGCTTTTGGTCATATAGCTGCACCATGCCAGCTCTACCGGGGATAAATCCCCTTCCCGATAAGCCTGGTATTGGGGATGTTTTTGTGCAATCCGGCTTAACAGCGTGCTTTTTCCAGTGCCGGGCACACCTTCTATAAAAATATTTTTTCCCATATTGTTTCCTCTTCTTACCAAAAAACCAGGCCCGGTATGAAAGAACACAAGTTCCTATGAAGGAAAAAAAGCGCCCCGCCGCCTTTTTTCTCATGACGACGGAGCGGTTTTTCGTGAACTTACAGACAAGCCTTGATTTTTTCAATCATTTCTTCGTATTCATTTTCGCTCAGATATTTTTTATCGGGATTCATCTGAAACGTGCTGCCCCATTCATCCTGGTCTTTATATTTCGGAACAAGATGAATATGCAAATGACAGCCGGTATCGCCATACGCGCCGTAATTCAGTTTATCCGGCGCAAAAGCTTTATGAATGGCCTTCGCCGCTTTCGTCACATCCGCCATGAAACGATTTCTTTCCTCATCGCTGATATCCACGATTTCGCTGACATGGTCTTTGTATGCCACAATACATCTTCCCGGCTTGCTCTGCTCTTTAAACAGAATGAGCTGGCTCACGTCCAGGTCACAAATCTTAATGCCAAATTTCGCCAACAGTTCCCCGCCCTGACAATATCCGCAATTATTATCCTTCATCTTTCCTCCCATTCCGCCGCGCAAGCGGCCCTTTCATCAATCTGAACTTTGTGTGATGCACAGCGATGTCCTGAGACTCGCAAACCCGCGCTGACGCGCTTTTTGGCCGATTTCATCGGCATGCTTATTTCAGCTTCCAGATGTCGCGGTTGTATTCCTCAATCGTTCTGTCGGAAGAGAAGAACCCCGCTTTGGCGATGTTGACAAGCATCATTTTTCTCCACTTATCCTGGTCTTCATAATCGGCCATCATCTTATCTTTTACCGCAATATAATCTTCCAAATCAAGCAGCGTCATGAACCAGTCTTTGTTCAAAAGCTCTTTATGCAGTCTTTCCAAATTTTTCTTATGGCCGACCTTTAACGCTTCCTTGCTGACGATAAAATCGACCGCCGCTTTGATGACCGGACTCTTCTTATAATAATCTTTGGAAACGTAGTCCGCTTTTTCATAATGCCTGATAACCGTTTCGGATTTTTCACCGAAAATGTAAATATTGTCGTCGCCGACCAGTTCGTGAATTTCCACGTTCGCGCCGTCGGATGTGCCGAGCGTTACCGCACCGTTCAACATGAATTTCATGTTGCCGGTCCCGGAAGCTTCTTTGGAAGCTAAGGAAATCTGCTCAGAAATATCACAGGCCGGAATCATTT
This sequence comes from uncultured Lachnospiraceae bacterium, assembly GCA_910578475.1. Lineage (GTDB taxonomy): Bacteria > Bacillota > Clostridia > Lachnospirales > Lachnospiraceae > UBA3282. Next base: position 34,860 of record CAJTRK010000021.1, read on the forward strand.
TTTCCGCATAGGATACATTATAATTCTCCACCATAAGGACTGTCATGTACGGGCTGACATCCGGGTCCTTGCTGATAATCTCCTGCAAAACAAGCAGAAGATGGATAATATCCTGCGCAATGATATAGGCGGGCGCCGCTTTTGCGCCGAAAATAAAGGTCATCGGACGGGCGGGCTTTTTGCCTGCTTTGATTTCCAGATATTTATGGATGATATACAACGCATTCATCTGCTGGCGTTTGTATTCATGCAGTCTCTTGGACTGGATATCGAAAATGGAATCCGGATTCAGCGTAATGCCTTCCATTTCCTGTACATAAGCCGCCAGGTCTTTTTTGCGGTTCATTTTGATTTCGGCGATACGGTTAAGCGTCTTTTCATCGTCTTTGTATTCCAGCAGTTTTTCCAGTTTATCCGCATCCTTTTTGAAGCCGTCTCCAATCGTATCGGACAGGAAGGACGCCAGTTCCCGGTTACAGGAAAGCAGCCATCTTCTGAACGTGATGCCGTTCGTCTTATTGTTGAATTTTTCGGGATACAGCCTGTAAAACGCGTTCAGCTCCGTGTTTTTCAAAATATCCGTATGGATTGCGGCCACGCCGTTGACAGAAAAGCCGTAATGAATGTCGATATGAGCCATATGGACTCTCTCGTCCTTGTCGATAATCTGTACTTTCGGGTCTTCGTATTTTGCCGCAACTCTTTTGTCCAGCTCTTTGATAATCGGCACTAACTGGGGCACTACTTTCTCCAGATATTCCAACGGCCACTTTTCCAGCGCTTCCGCGAGAATCGTATGGTTCGTATAGGCACAGGTTTTGCTCACGACTTCAATCGCTTCATCCATCGAAAACGCCTTTTCCTCCACCAGAATCCGAATCAGCTCCGGAATAACCATCGTCGGATGGGTATCGTTAATCTGAATCACCGCATGGTCATACATCGTGCGCAGGTCATAGCTCTTTTCTTTTAACTCCCGCAGAATCAGCTGAGCCGCATTGCTCACCATGAAATACTGCTGATAGATACGAAGCAGGTTGCCCGCTTTATCGGAATCGTCGGGATACAGGAAAAGGGTCAGGTTTTTCTCGATATCTTCCTTATCGAAATCAATCCCTTTTTTCACAATGCTTTCATCTACTGTCTCCACATCAAACAGTCTCAATTTATTGACACCGTTGTCATAACCCACCACGTCGATATCGTACAGTCTGGAAGTCACTTTTTTATCGCCGAAATGGACATCGAATGTCACATCCGTCTTGGTAAGCCATGAATGCTCTTCAATCCAGTCGTTTTTCTCCGCATGCTGCAATTTATCCTTGAATACCTGTTTGAACAGGCCGAAATGATAATTCAGGCCGATGCCTTCTCCCGGAAGACCGAGCGTCGCGATAGAGTCGAGAAAACATGCGGCCAGACGTCCAAGCCCGCCGTTTCCAAGAGACGGTTCCGGTTCCACTTCCTCAATTTCGCTCATGCTTTTTCCGTTTTTGCGAAGAATATCTTCCAGTCTGTCATATATGCCGAGATTAATCAGATTGTTGGATAATAATTTTCCAATCAGAAATTCCGCGGAAATGTAATAGACCTTTTTTTCACCCTCAATCGGCTCGGAGACCTGCATCAATTTTTTGGACAAAAGAAGAAGCGCATAGTACAGTTCTTCGTTGCTGCATGATGCAATATCCTTCACATACATGCTTCGTATCTGCTCTTCCAGCTCTTTTTCCAGGTTCATTACCAACACATCTCTTTTCAGGTTGCTTGCCTGTGCCATATCAATACCTCCTGCATTCGCTTGCTATATTTTTTAATAGTATTAACATCTTTAACGTATCTTATATGTGACGTTATCTGATAACATCAAGATACTGCATCCGTATCATCTGATGTTCTACGATGACTTCTTCTCCTGTTCCGCCTTCCAGAAGCCGTTTCAGTTCCCTGACCGCCCTCGCGGCAATTTCATCAAAATCCTGCCTGACCGTGTTCATCTGTTTTCCGGCATATCCCATCAGCGTAATGCCGTCGAATCCGCAGACCGGGCGGAAGATATCCATCTCAATCAAGGCTTTCATCGCGCCGATTGCCATCAAATCCGAAGCGCAGACGACCACGTCTTTCTTTTTGGCATACCGGAACGTATGCCTGCGCGCTTCCAGTTCGGAAAAATCCCCGTTTCGCACGAGCAGGGGCACATCCATCTCTTCCGCAAGCCTTCGTATGCCTTTCAGCCGTTCCTCGGCCACATAACTGTTCTTCCGGCCCGCCAGATAAAGAATGCTTTTCCCCTGATTCTCTTCCAGTGTTTTCCGCGCCACCTCATACTGGGCCCGGGCCTGATTAACCCAGACGCAGGACGTATGCTCGTTGACGAGCGGCGCCTCCACCGTCACGATTTTAAAATTTCCGGATGCGACAAGGCTGTGCAGCACTTTATCGTCTTTGGAAATGCCAAAAATAACGAGGCCGGTAATGTTCTGGGAACGCAGATAACGGACAATTTCTTCCATCGTCATCTTCCGTATCATGGAGAAAAAAACCGTGATGACGTCCAGATTCAGCGCCACCGCCTGTTTTATCGCTCCGGCCAGGCATTGCATATTGATTTCATCCACCGCCTGTTTCGCATTATCCAGGTTTAAGAGAATCGCCACTCTTCCGGATTGTTTGGAAGAGAGGGCTGCCGCTACGGAGTTTGGAACGAAATTCAGCGCTTCTACCGCCTCATTCACTTTTTGTTTCGTCTTTTCGCTGACATTGGGGTAGTCGTTTAAGACTTTGGATACGGTGGAAATCGCCACGCCCGCCCGTTTTGCCACATCTTTAATCGATACCATGTTTCCTCTTATTCCGCCGTTTGCACGGCTCTTATCGCGGTAAGACAATCCCGGAAAAGGTTTTCCGGAAATCGTTTTCCATAACCATAATATACCAGTTATTGAGATTTGTAAACTATCTTTTTAAAAAACTGAAACCTGTTCCGCCAATATTTCCAATATCTCCTCTTCCGAATACAGCACAGAAGGCTCCGCACATTTTTCCCTGTCGATTAATTCGTCAATATGCGCCTCAAACGCCGCCTCCGTCACCGCCTTACCTGCCCAGAAATATTCGTAGAGAATATTCCCTTCTTTATCGCCGCGTTCGATATACCATCCCGTCCCAATCTCCGAGAATACGCCTTTCTCCAACGCATAAATATTACACGGATAAAATCCGGTCGCACCGTTCCCGTTATAAAGCAGCCCGCCGCGTTCGATATACTGCATACCGCTTCTTTCCCGGTTTATGGCTCTGACACCACCGTCATAAAAAGAAACGATAATTTCTCCGTCCGCCATTGACCCGGTGAAAAAAAAGAGTTCTGGAATGTCATCGTCATCCACATAAATTAATGAATAGTCGCACCAGCTGCTGTCGCTCAAAGAAAGCATCACAATCGTCTTCTTGATGAAATCAGAATATGCTTCCTGCCACGTTTCATACTTTTTTATTCTTTTGTCTTTCCATCCCGGTTCCTGTTCCGTCCGCTCAGTTACATACGTTTCCCTGTACCTGACATACTGCTCCATATCCAAATCCCCCCGGCCGTAAAAGGAATCCGCCTCGTCCATGTTTCCGTTTCGATTCGTATCGAACCAGCAAAACGCTCCATCGCTCTCCGTGCTGCCGTCACGCCCTATTTTTATAAACTCAATCTGCTCAGACCCGTACTGATTATCATAATACAGAATGCCGCATAATTCGTCCGTCACGACCGGCTCATAAAACCACCAGCCTTCCAAAATAATCCGGGGCCTTTTATCTTTTACATCAACCAGATAATATATCGAACTGTCTCTGATATGCAGTTCTTCCCGGCCGTCACCGTCTATATCCAAAAAGCAATATTCGATATCGTTGTCCCAGAAAAGTTCACTGATACATAACTGCTTTTCTTTCCACTCTGCCGCAAGCTCATCATTCAAAAAACGCTCGTAAATTTCCGTATCATTGAAATTCTCCGCATGCCGTATGCCTTTACAGCCGATAAGCGCCATGTTTCCGAGCATAAGCAGCAGAATCATACAGCCGGTTATCGGCCGTCCGTATTGTTTTAATTGCTTATACCATTCAGGCATCTCATATGGTTTCTTTTTTTTACTGCTTTCAGACATTTTGTCACCTTATCCTGTTCTGTTGCATTCTATCTGACTTTTTCTTTTTATTATAAAATTATTATAAAAACAGCCGGATATCATGGCAACCGTTTTCTTTCTGTCCGCTCCTGCCTGCTCCTGCTTAAGCGCCCCTCGTTCTTCTTGCATTTACTGTTTCTATTCTTTATAATATTTGTACAGGATTGAAAAAAACGCTTATGTAACGGAAGCAGAGGAAAAATGGACGAAAAAGAAGTTCTTTTGTTAATGTTTATGGGCCAGAGCAACATGGCGGGACGCGGAAATGCCAAAGAAGCGCCCGGCCTCATAAAGGGCGCCGGATATGAATACCGCGCAGTCACCGCGCCGGACTGCCTTTCACCGCTGTCAGAGCCTTTTGGCGAAAAAGAAAATAATGAGAACGGCGTCACGGAACCGGGCATGAAAACCGGTTCTATGGTTTCCGCATTCGTCAATGCCTGTTACCTCGAAACCGGCATACCGATTGTCGGCGTTTCCTGTTCAAAAGGCGGCTCTTCGATTGCGGAATGGCTGCCGGACACGCCTTATTACCGGGATGCGGTCCGACGGATGAAGCGTTGTGAAGAATGGCTGCTCGGCCACGGTTACCGGATAAAGCGGAAAGATATGGTCTGGTGTCAGGGATGTACGGACGGCGATTTGCATACGCCGCCGGCTGTTTATAAAGCGCAGACGGAAAAGTTCCTCCAGTCTTACTGTCAGGAATGCGGTCTTTCGAAATGCTTTCTGATTCAGATAGGAAACCATCGGGACGACGAAACTTTGTATGTACCGATTCAGCAGGCGCAGACAGCGCTTGCCGAAGAAAACGAAAATATCATTCTGGTAAGCTCCCTGTTTAAAACCTTTGCGGAACGCGGCCTGATGAAAGATGAATACCATTATTGCCAGAAAGGGTATAATCTGGCAGGCGAAGAAGCCGGCAAAAATACCGGAAAATATATGACGGCGGACTTATCATCCCCTGAAATCACAGACGGAAAGGACTCTCTATGAAACTAATCATCACTGACATCGAAGATTTTCATCTTCCCGTAAAAGGCCCCCACAAAATTATAAAACCACAAACCGACATCCGTCATTGCATCGGATGCTTTGGCTGTTGGGTCAAAACGCCCGGCCAATGTGTGATTCATGACGGTTACGAAAACACCGGCATCGATATGAGTAAATGCACAGAACTGATTCTCATCAGCCGATGCTGTTACGGCTGCACGAGTCCTTTCGTTAAGACCGTACAGGACAGGGCGATTTCCTACATCCATCCTGACTTTCTTCTCCGAAAAGGTGAAATGCACCACAAACGCAGATACCAGAATGTCATTACGCTCTCTGCGCATTTTTATGGAGAAGACATTACCGATGCGGAAAAAGAAACCGCCCGCAATCTCATTTATGACAATGCGGACAATTATGACGCCCGGGTCGGGAAAATCTGCTTTTACCGCTCCGTCAAAGAACTGGAGGATATTGCCTTATGAAAATTGCCTTACTGAACGGAAGCCCCAAATACAAGAACAGCTCCAGCGAAATCCTTCTGGCAGATTTGAAAAGCTGCATTCTGGAAGCGGCAAAGACTGCGGAAGATGCCTGCCGTGAAACGGATATCCTCGAAATAACGCTGCATCATGACAATGTCCCTCCGGAAATCATACAAAAACTGGAAAGCGCCGACGCCTGGGTCTTTTCCTGTCCGCTTTATGTGGACGGCCTTCCGGGACATCTTCTTTCCTGTCTTCTTCAATTGGACAGCGTTCTGCGGAAAAAAGAACTGCCAAAGACCCGGAAAATTTTCATCTACGGCATCGTGAACTGCGGCTTTTATGAAGGAATCCAGGCAAAGACCGCTCTGGAAATCCTGAAAAACTGGTGCGCAAAGACCGGTCTTGTCTACGGAGGCGGCATCGGCGTCGGCGGGGGCGGAGGTCTTTCCATGATGAGCAGTCCCAAACCGGAAAAAGGCCCGAAAGCGCCGATTATCAAGAAACTCCGGGCAATGGCCGACCGGATGCTTCGCCAGGAAGCATCGGAAAATCATTATGTTTCCGTTGCCTTTCCACGTTTTCTATACAAAATGGCGGCGCAGATGGGATGGCGTCAGCAAATCAGGGCGAACGGCAAAAGGGCGAAGGATTTGTAATAAAATTTTTAAGCCTCCTGCGCAAAAGCAAGAGGCTTATCTGTTACGGGAAAATACCGTTTATGAAAATTCCTGTCTTTCCCGTCCATACACTTCTATCTGGCTCAGCGCCGGGAACGGCGACGGGTCATCGGCCTTTATCAGGCGGCTCAGCTTCACCCATCGTATTTTCTTCGGCTCAAATTCGAGCACATGCGCAAACCGGCTCTTTTCGAGTTCCCAGATAAGTTCCGACTGGTCGGAGAACGTCAGCGTGACCTGCTTCCACCAGTTATCATGCGGGAAATCGGAACGGGTATACAAAACAACCCTGTCCGCCTCCACTTCCCTTCCGAAGTCTACTGTCATTTCCGCATCATCCTGCATATTGATGCCCCAAGACTCATAGGGCCATTCCCCGTGCGAGCGGTTTTCGCATACGCCGTCAATCGCATTTCTCGCCGCAAACACCGATTCCCCACGGGTTTCCACATTGGCGCTGGCGTGCGGGAAACAGTTTGTATCTCCATGCTGGTCGCATACATTTAACGCCAGATTCCGGTACGCATGGATTTCATCCTCTCTCGCCACCCGTGCATACAGATAATGCCGGTTCCCGTAAAATACTTTTGGAGAATAACAGATTCGTTTTTCCCCAAACGGAATCTCATAGGAAACGTTATCCGTAACATAACAGAAGGCTGCTCCCATCGCGTCATCCACCTGTAAAAAGACGTAAATGTTCTTTTCTGAAATCTCCAGGACGATTCTGTCCCCTTCCTGATATTCCGCCGTGCATACGAGGCTCACATAGTCCTCTCCGCTGCTGACGCATATCGTTTTTCCGTTTTTATCAAATACCTTCAAAGCCAGTACCGCCATACTGTTCCCTCCTTATGAATTTTGGTTTCTTGAGCTTAGTGATTTCTTTCACAATTAACTATTGTAGTCAATTCCATTTTTCCCACATGTACCGGATAGCGGACAGCGGGAATCCTCGTCATCGGATGCAAAAGATTGGTATTCGGATCCGCTGAAATGATAATGCCCTCTCCTTCACCGCATGTCGTCTCTACGGCGCAGACGCTGTAATGGTTTTCGACTTTCGCCATTTTGCCGTCCTGAACCTGCTTTTCACCTTCCACATCGATTTCCACCGCAAAGCCGCAATCGTAGGCTTCGCATTCTCTGTCGCTTATAATCACATGTTTTCTGATGTGACCGTCCTTCGTCGGGATGATACGGGATTCCACCTGAATGCCCTCATAAGGAATCCAGCGGGAACAGACTTCCGTTTCCGATACGCGGAACTCCTCGCAAATCCGCCGCACATATACATAACCGTTGATATAAAAAGCGAGCATGGAATCCGGCGCCGTCTCATGCACTTCCCAGGCGGATTTCGCCACGCTGAAGGCAAACTGCGTATCATAAGCAAACTTTCCGTATTTGGACGGAATCTGTCCATGCCCCGCCGGACTGTACTTGCCGGGCACAAAAGCCGTCACATGGCCGTCATAACGGTGAATCAGCATATCCGCACAGGGCAGCGCTTTCTGTTCCTCCAGCTCAGGGAGCGGCTTTGCTTCCGCCGTCCAGAAAGGATGCTCGTCGGGCAGCATCAGTATCGCAAAGGTCTTTAACGCCCAGTACGGAGAACCCGGCCCGTTATAACGCTCTCCCATAATCAGATTAGGATAACCGTAGCCAATCGTCAGAATATCGTTTCCGTCGAAAATCGGCCGTTTCATCCAGTCACAGAAATGCCGCACAATCAGGCCCTTCATCACACCCACGTCAAAGGGCTCCACACCGGCCATCAGGCATGCGCTAAAAAAGCTTACCTGTGAAAAACGATAGGTAAGAGAACGGCCAAACGGCAGCGCCCTTCCTTTTTCATCGAACCAGTAAATGAACTGTTTCGCGAAAAGCGCGGCGCGCTCCTTATAAAGCCTGCACCGCTCCGGGTCTTCCGCTTCCATCACTTTTGCATAAAAGAGGCTGTAAAAGTGAATCGCAAAGGACACATAATAGTCTTTCTGGCCGGAATCGCCGTCCTGATACCAGCCGTCTCCAAGATAAAAAGACCCTGCCCCGTCCAGATATTTTTCCAGTTTCCCGGCGTCGTATTTTCTGCCGAGCTTCTTTAACGCGATATTGACGAGCACGGCGAACAGCACCCAGTTGCAGACGGGCAGCTCGTAATCGTTGATGCCATAAAGCCAGTCTGCCAGATTATCTTTTTCTTTCTCCGTCAAAGGCTCCCATATCTTATCCGGCGCAAGAATCAGCCCGTAAGCCATCGCCGCCATTTCCACAAACCGCTGGTCAAAGGCATGAAAGCCGCCCCAGTATTCGGCGTTCTCCGGGTTCGTGCCGGCAGTCAGCCCTTTCCGGTATATTTCTTCAAATTCGGCGTCACTTCCGCCGCCTGCCCAAAAAGGCACAAGTCCCCAAAGCACCCGTGAAAAAGCTTCCAGCCGAATCGTCCGCTGCTCATATGTGGTCGCGGTAACGCCGAGCGCAATACCGGCCTTTTCCTTCGTATAATAAGGCAGCAGCGGCCTGATGATTTCCATCAAAAGCGCCCTGAAATCCTCCTTGCCGTTCAGCCTTCCTTCCCAATCCGTTCTCATTCTCCTTCTCCCTTCTCATTTACAGCCATCAGATAATTGCGAAACGCATGATTCCAAGATAGTAGTTGTGCGAAACAGACAAACTCCGCCTCCTCAACAGCCCCTTCATCACCCCGGCAGAATTGCTTGTGGGCAATTCTGCCGGGCGAAGAAGATTTTCTCCTGAAAATCTTCTTCGCCTTCTACCAGTACAATTCCCAATCCTTCCGCAGCCTCGTCAGCGCTTCCATATAAAAATAATCCCCCCAGGAATTACACTCGTCCACGCCGTAATGATTACATGTATTATACGGCGAATGGTTTGAATATGTGCTGTGAAGCACGAGTCCGTTAGACTTTGCCGGGTCTTTTACCGCATAGCTGTCGTACAGGGATTTCATCATTTGTTTCGCATAATTCAGATAAATATCCGCTTCCTCCGGCTCCAGAGACTTCATCATCTCCAACATGCCGCATGCCGCAATCGAGGCAGAAGAAGAGTCCCGCGGCTGGTCATCGCCGTCCGTAAATTCCAAATCCCAGAAAGGAACCATATCTTTTGGCAAATGTTCCAGATAATACTGTGTTACCTGCCTGAATATATCAATGTATTCTTTCCGTTTCGTATACTTATAGGCAAGCGCGCATCCATATATTCCCCATGCCTGTCCCCTTGCCCACGCGGAACCGTCACGATATCCCTGACAGGTCGCTCCGTGGTCCGGTTCTCCGGTCTCCATATTGAAAAAGAATGTATGCCATGTGGAGAAATCTTCCCGAATCACATTTTTAATCGCCGTGTGGATATGTTTTTCCGCTATCTCACGGTACTTGTTATCGCCTGTTTCTTCCGACGCCCAGTACAGCAGAGGCAGATTCAGCAGGCAGTCGATGATGAGCCTGTAATTTTCCGGCGCATCCATCGGTCCCCATGCCTGAATGAACTCGCCTACGGGATGATATCTTGTAATCAGCTGGTCCGCCGCTTTGACGGCCGCCTCTTTTCCCTTTTCGTTTCCCGTCAGTTTGTAGGCCGCCACACAGGAAGGCGAATACAGAAAGCCCATATCATGGTGCTCGACCTCGATTTTGTTGTCAATTCTGTGTAAAAAGCTTTCTACCTGTACTTCCCCGGCCTGTTTCAACGCATCCGCTTCCGCCGGAACCTTTTCCTTCGCGTATTCATAAGCGAGCCAGATTTCTCCGGTCCAGAACCCTGTCGTCCAGTAGTTGTTTTCAATAGGCTGATAAAAACCATCCTCGCTGTACGCCTTCTGAAACTTTTCCGTAAATTCAGGCAGATTCCGCAACACCTGCTTTTCCGAAAAGGCAAGCGCTTCCTCCACTTCCGTCTCTGTAATTGCCGGCTTTTCCGTAAATAAAATTTTCATATACCCTCCGTTCCGCCGCACTTTGGCGGCCAGTCATCTTACTTTTCCGATACATAGGAAGAATGCCCGCAAAACTGCGGGCAGACCAATTTTATATCCCAAATTCCTCTTTGAAACAAACAGTACCAAATGGCCGCCAGGACATTCTTTCAGGCGAGAAAGATTCGCCTTATCCTTTCAGCCCCGTAGAAGCCACACCTTCCACAAAGTATTTCTGCAGACACAAAAATACGATGATAACCGGTATCAGGGAAAGTACGGAGCCAGCCATAATCAGGCCGTACTCGGACGAATACTGTCCGATAAACATTTTCAATCCAAGCTGAATCGTTTTCTTGCTCTCGGTCTTTAAATAAATGAGTGGTCCGAGATAATCGTTCCATGTGCTGACAAAAGTAAAAATCGTCAGCGTGGAAAGCGCAGGCTTGGAAAGCGGCAGCATGATTTTTGCATAAATTTTATATTCGCTCATGCCGTCGATTCGCGCCGCCTCGCATAGCTCGCTCGGAATGCCTTCATAAAACTGTTTCATCATGAATACGCCGAATGCCGAAAACGCCTGAAGACAAATCATCGCAAGCAGTTTGTCATTTAATCCCATTGCCCGCATCATAATAAACTGCGGAACCATGTACACCTGCCAGGGCATCGCAATTGTTGCAATGTAGGCGAGGAACAGCGCATTTTTATGTTTAAATTCCAGTTTTGCAAAAGAATAAGCCGCAAAACTCGATGTCAAAAGCTGTAAAAAGGTAACGACAATCGTCAGAAATACCGTATTTTCTACAAACTTGAGCATCGGAATCTTTGTCCAAATCTTAATATAATTATCCCATTTGGGCACTTCCGGAATCCATACGAACGGATTCATCTGGAACACTTCCCTGTCCGACTTAATCGAAGCGGACAGCATCCACAAAAAGGGAATTACCATAACTATCGTTATTAAAATTAATATCGCATACAGCAATATTTTTCCAATCAAGGCATTTCTGCTTTTGGAACTGTATTTTTTTTCATTCATTTCGCTCATCCCGGCTCTCCTTTCTCCCACATTTATGCTTCCAGATTTTTCTCATATCTGAACTGAATCAACGTAACAACAAGCACAATCAGGAACAATACCATTGCAATTGCGCTGGAATATCCCAAATCCCAATAATTGAACGCATTCTGATAAATGTAGTATACAAGAACCGTCGCTGAAGTACTGAGTTTTCCGTCACCGCCTCCGGCGAGCATGACTGCAATATCATACACCTTGAAGCAGTTGATTGTCAGCATGACAACTACAAAAAAGGTGGTGGAGCGAAGCTGCGGCCACGTTATGTATCTGAATTTCTGCCATGTATTCGCGCCGTCCAGGCTGCCCGCTTCATACAGCTCCGCGGAAATTCCCTGTAATCCGGCCAGATAGATGACCATGTAATAACCCATGTATTTCCATACGCTGAATAATATCAGTGTAACAAGCACAAGATTTCCGCTGAACCATTTCGGCAGATTTTCCTGCGCCACGCCGAACACCGTCAGCAACAGATAATTCACCGGGCCTTTGGACGGATGAAAAATCATGCTCCATACAGCCGTAATCGCTACGAGCGATGCTACATAGGGGAAAAATGCCACGGTCCGGAAAAAGCCTCTCGCCCGTACCTTCTGATTCAGCACGATTGCAAGCGCCAGCGAAGCAATCATTGTAAGCGGTACGGTTCCGACAACATAAATAATGGTATTTTTCAACGCCGCCACGAAGAAAGTGTCCGAAGGCAGCTTTACGAAATTTTTCAGTCCGACAAACGTAATTGCGTTGCTGCCGTCCCATTCCATAAAGGCAAGCACAAACGCAAATACAATCGGAATCAGCGTGAATACGGCAAATCCGATGAAGTTTGGCGCAATAAAGGAATAAGCTACCAGGTCTCTTTTGGCTTCTCTGCTTATGAGCCTGTTATTCCTGAGCGCCGTTATTTTTCGCTGTTTTTTCTCTCTTTCCGCAATCAGTTTTCTTTTTTTCTTAATTTCCGTTTCTTCCCGAATCTTCTGCATTAAATCAGCCGATTCTTTTTCCAGCTTTTCTACCTGAGCTGCTTTTTTTTCATCCATATTAATAACCATACCTTTCCCTCTGTCTGCGGCATTTGCTGCCGAAAGGCACAATCTATGCCCCCGCCCATTCTCCCGGATATGCTGACGCGATACCCACAAGATTTTAGTTGGGGCTGGTTTTTACGCCAGCCCCAAATATCATCTTATAGATTTTCCAGACAGCTTTTACTGTCCCAGAACTTTTCCTACTTCTTCATTCATTTTCGCGATACCTTCGTCAATCGTCATTTCCTGATTCATAATGGATTTATGATAAGTATCAAGGATATCGTTGATTTCGGATACGTTCTCTGCATAAGGAACTTCCAGATAGAGATTGGAAACGCTCAGCGCTTCTTTGCTCTCCGCATCTGTCGGGAATCCTTCAAGGCTGGAGATAATGCCTGCAACTTCGTCGTTCATAAGCGCCGGGAAGTTACCGGTTTCAGCCATTACTTTTGCGCCTTCCGCTCCGGACACCCATTCAACAAACTTGAATGCTTCGTCTTTGTTATCGGATACGCTCGTTACGGAAAGACCTGTAATCGTACCGAGTGTGGAACCTGCTTCAACGCCTTCAGCATGAGGATATTTTACCATACCCCAGTTACCGCACAGGGACGCGTCATATTCGCCGCTCTGAATATTGGAAATCAGCGTGGAGATAAACCAGGAACCCATGTTCATCATTGCTACATCGCCGCCGGAGAATGCTGCGGAGTAGTGCAGGCCTTCTGCGCTCAGGTCAGCGTAGTTTCTACAAATCTGGTCGTTTTCTTCGTTCAGTACCATTTCATAATACGGTTTGAAGAAATCATATTCGCCATCCAGAATGGAGTGCTGTCCGTCCAGTACACCGAATAACTGCACCGCGCTTCTCCATGTATGATAATGTGTGCCATAAATCTGAGAACCGAAAGTCGGGTCGGCAACCTGTCTTGCCAGCGCGTCATATTCATCAAAAGTCATATCGTTTGTCGGATAAGCAACGCCCGCCGCATCAAAAATATCTTTGTTGTAGAAAACTACCCAGAAATCGTTTCTGAAAGGCAGTTCGTAAAGGCTTCCGTTCACGGTAATCTGCTTATCCACACCGCCGTACTGGCTTAAGTCAATGCCTGCCGCAGAAATATAACTGTCAAGCGGTTCCAGTGTATTCTTGGAAACGAGTGTTGCATATCCCGGAACGTCTTTGATGGTAACAACGTCAAAGTCAGAACCGCTTCCGGATAATTCCGTTGCAAGAACCGTCATGTAATCAGCGCTTCCCAAATCTACCATTTCCAGTGTTACGTTCGGATTTGCCGCTTCATAGGCATCTTTCAATGCCTGCCAGTAAGGAGTCGTGTCCTTATCCCAGATTGCCCATTTCAGGGTAACCGCTTCGCCCGTATCCGCGCTCGTGTCGGCCGCATTGTCCGCCGGAGCTTCTGTCTGAGCCGCTTCTGTCTGCGTTGTGTCAGCCGCCGCTTCTGTCTGTGTGTTGTCGGCCGCATTGTCCGCTGCCGGCTGCGTATCGCCGCCGTTGGAGCCACATCCTGCCAGAAGGCCTGTCAGCATCGCCGCCGTAAGCAATACACTTACTACTTTTTTCTTCATCTTTATTTCCTCCCTTTTTTAAAGTTTTGTGGATATCACTTAAGATGACTATGGGTTCAGTATACTGATTTCTTTGTATAATTTACATAGAATTTCTTTTCATTTCCTTCACAATTTATTCAATATATATTTCATATATATTCATCTTTTTATGCTTTTTACCCCAAAAATATATTTTCTTTGAAAAAGATGCACTATTTATTCCATTTTTTTCTCCCGCGCATATTTGCTTTTCCCCACTCCCCCGCTATGTTAAAATGAAATTAACGCGAAGCGGGAACGGAGACTCCTATGAGCAAATATAATCATCACAAAAAACTGCATCAATACTTCTGTACGATACGGGCCCGCATTTTACTATGTACGATTTCCCTGATTGCCATTATCTGCATTATCATTACTTACATCAGTTATTTTCTTGTCTCTGAAAATCTGAGGCAGAATCTGATTCAGACGTCGGAAACGAGGCTTTCCTTTCTGTGTGAATCCATCGACGCCAACGTAAGCAATGTGAATAACTTCGTCCGTTCCTGCCAAATCAGCACCAAAATCATTAACTTTGCCAAAGAAACGGAACCTTCCGGCAATCAGACCAAACGGGAAGCGCATGATTTCGTCATGGAAAATTATACGGCCAACGCGGCTCTGCCTTCTCAGCTCATCCGCATGGTTATTCTCGGCAAATCGAGGCCGGATATCGTCCAGGTCGTGGAACCTCCTTATTCTTCAATTACGGTTTCCGCTGAGGCAATACGCTCTCTGCCTTATTTTGAACTGCTTCTGAAACACATGGAAGAAGTTGAGGTCGGCATTCTGCCGGATGCTTTCTGTACCTCCAAAGAAATACCGATGATACCGCTTCTTCACCCAATCGAGCATCCCTACAAAGCGGAAGAAATCGGTTATATTTTCACCGAAATGTCTGTCTCCGTCATCACCGCACCCATACAGAACTACCTTTCGGAACGGGACAGCCGCTTTTTCTTCTATATTAATGAAAATGCCTATCAGTTTCAGAACGGCACGCTCGTTCCTTTTCAAAATACTTCGGAAGTTATAGAAGATTTATCCGGTCTGGCATTGAATCCGAACACGCGTATTCAGACGATACGCATTTACGACGAACAGGAACGTGAGGAACTGCTGACTGTCATTACACGGCCGCTCAATACCAATGGCTGGTATATTGCCGAATGCGTTGATGAGTCACAGCTCACCGAAAGCGTATTCAGCGTTCTGTTCAGCATCGTGCTCATTACCGTTGCCGCCGCAAGCTGTATCGGCATTTTCCTGTCCTGGTTCCTTTCCCGTACCGTGAATCTGCCTGTCAAACAATTACAGGCCCGCATCAGGCGCATCGAAGATGGCGATTTTTCCAGGGATTTATCGACGGAATGGCCTCATGAACTGGGTGATATCGGAAAGACCATAAACGACCTTTCGGAAAATGTACTGCTTCTGATGGAACAGAGAATCGAAGATGAACGGCAGAAAAGAGAATATGAATACAAAATGCTGCAAAGCCAGATTAATCCGCATTTTTTGTATAATACGTTAAATTCCATCAAATGGATGGCCACCATACAAAACTCTCCGGGCATTGCCGAGATGACAACATCTCTTTCCCGCCTGCTCAAGGATATTTCCAAAGGCGCGACCAATCTTGTCACCATCCGGCACGAGCTTTCGCTTATCAACGACTACTTCATCATCCAGCAGTACCGCTACGGAGGCACGATTACATTGACTTCTTCGGTCGATGACGATGCGCTGCTCTCTTGCCGGATTTTGAAGTTCACCTTGCAGCCTCTCGTGGAAAATGCTATTTTTCACGGGATTGAGCCAAAAGGCACAGCCGGAAACATTACCATTCACATTTACCGGAATGAATCCGCGGACATCCGCATCGACGTGACCGACGACGGCGTCGGCATGGAGCCGGAACTGACCGCGCGTCTGCTCGATATGGAAGCGCCCGCTTCCTCTTCCTTTTTTAAGGAAATCGGCGTCAGCAACGTCCACAAACGCCTGCAGTATGAATTTGGAAACCAATACGGCCTTTCCATTCAAAGCGAAAAAGGAAAATTCACGACCATATCCATTTTATTGCCTTTCAGGGAGGAAGATACGAATGATAAAACTGATTATCGCCGATGATGAGCCCCTCGTACAGGCCGGCATCAAGTCCATGATAAACTGGGAAGACTACAATATCAGCATTGTCGGAACCGCGTCAAACGGCGCGGCCGCTTATGAACTGATTCGGGAACATTCTCCGGAAATCGTTATCACGGACATCAAAATGCCTGTTATGAGCGGTCTGGAACTGGCCAGAAAATGCCGGGAAGAAGGTCGTAAACTTCCTCTGTTCATTATACTGACCAGTTACGAGGAATTTAACTTCGTCAAAGAAGCCATTACCTATCAGGTCATGGACTATCTCATCAAGCTGGAGCTGACGCCGGAAATACTGCTTGAAACAGTCAAAAAGACAATCGAACGGATTCCGGAAGAACAGCCGCCGGAAACGGCCGGACCGCCGCTGAATAACATTTACCTGATTCGAGAGCAGTTCTACACACGCCTGATTTTCAATCTGTTCGAATCAGAAGAACAGTTTGCCGCTCAGGCGCAAAACCTGAACATTGATTTTACCTGCAATGCCTTTACCGTCGGTTATGTGGAAATCAAAAGCGAAAAACTGACGCAAATGTCAAATCATAAGCAGCTGAATCTCTATACGAGCAGTCTGCAGATGGTAAGCGAACTGATTTCCAAATATATTCCCTGCCATGTGCTTTCTCTGGATACAAGACATTTCTGTGTCATTTTCTTTCTGAATGAAGAGACGGCTGCCGATTATAAAGTCCTTATCCGGAATACGCTGCGCCAGGTATCTGTCATGTTATTCAATTATTACAGTGTGAACATTCATGCCAGCATCGGCGCGCCCGTATCCGCCCCGCTGCAGATGGCTTCTTCCTATCAGGACGCAAGACAGACTTTTGCCCGGGTCAGCGAGGAAATGCCGATTCTCTTTCTGGAAGATATCTCGGCGGATGAACCGCTGAAAAATGTATTCAACATCTCTTTATTTAAGGAAGATATTCTGAAAGCCTATGCGGAGTTCGATGAAAAGGCTCTCTACGATACATTCACCGCTATCATAGAGCTGTTCGCCGGCCAGCCGGCGCACTATGTGCAGGCCTTAGATGCTGCAAGCAATATTTTATATCTTTCCCTGTCCCTGCTCGGCAGCGGCGAACAGCTCATATCGGATATTTTTCTGGAAAAAAATAACGGCTATCGTTCCCTGTATGAACTGACGAACACGGAACAGATTCTGGAATGGATGAAACTGCTGCGCGACGGCCTGTGCCGGAGCTTTGCGGAACACAATAAAAATTATAAGCACCACACGGTTACCAATGTCAAAAAATATATTAACGAACATATTGAAGAAAAGCTGACGCTGAACAAAGTTGCCAGAGAATTTAACATCAGCCCCAACTATTTAAGCGTTCTTTTCTCCAAAAACAACGATATCGGTTTTTCCGATTACATCAATCAGAGCAAGATTGAGGCCGCCAAAAAAATGATGAACGGCGGCGATTATAAGATTTACGAAATTTCCGACCGACTGGGATTTGAAAGCGCTTTTTACTTTAGTCGTGTATTTAAAAAAGTGACAGGTTTGTCCCCGAGAGACTACATGAATCAGAATCCGCAGCCATAAACACAGACAGACGTCCCGCGCTGCAAATTTCAGTATCTCATAACAGATAATAGGCCATTCCGAACGTCCCGATACCGGAATTGCAGGCAATGGAAACGGATGTCCGCTGTATGATTACTTTTTCAAAAGGAACACAGCGCAGCACTTCGCGCCGAATCAGTTCCAGCTGTTCCACGCTGCATCCTGCGTGCGTAATATAGACGATATCCGTGCTGATTTTTCCTTTATGCCGTAAATGCCAGTGAATGAACCGTTTCCAGGCTCCTTCCATCCGGCCGCACCGCACCCCGTTCATACGCATTCTGCCCTGTTCCAGGGTCATTTCCGGATGCAGGCCGAATAACCTGCATACCCCTGCGGATATGTCATTCAAATGCCCTCTCTGATGGAAGATTTCCGCGGCCGGCAGCATATAATGGGAATCTATTTTCTTTTTGATTCGCTCCACCAGTCTGCATATTTCCGCGGCAGTATGCCCTTCCATCGCCAGTTTCCCCGCATACAGGACAATGAGCGCCTGACCGCCGGATATTTGTTCGGAATTAATGACTTTCACATGGTCAAATCCTTTTGCCGCGGTAACGGCGGTCTCATAACTTTTCCCCACATGGGCGGCCATCGAGATATGAATGACCTGTTCCGCCTGCGTCAGCGCATCCGCGTAAAAATCTTCATATTCGTTCACGGAAATATCATCCGAAACGGCATTGCTCGTTGTAGCCGTCATATACTGAATCAGATTATCCGAAGAAATCTCCAGAATATCGGCAAACCGTCCGCTCTCCGTTTTAATATACAGGTAAATCATACCGATGTCATACTGGTCTGTCAGCTTATTGGGAAGGTCGCTGACACAATCTGTCGTAATATATACCTTCCTTTTTTTATGCCCGGAAATGCGCTGGATTTCCTCGCCTTCCCCTTCCACCGTTTTCAGCAGACGGTATTCGATAATATCTTCCGGTAAAAATTTCAGAATCGCGTTTTCAAGCGCCATCCCCTGAATGGGCTTTTCCAGATAATCATCAAATCCATCCTCCATGCACTGGCTGCGGAACTCTGCCTTCGTATTCGCTGAAAGAACGATTACCGCGGAATCCCGGCACAGCCCGTTCTCCTGTCTTCGCAGCTGCCGCATCGTCTGAACACCGTCCATCTCCGGCATCATGTAATCCATCAGGATAACGTGATAAAATTTTCTCTTTGTCATTTCCAGACATTCCGCGCCGCTTCCCGCAATATCAATTTCTACTTTGGTCTCCTTCAGCAGCCCGCTTTCCACAAGCGCATTCATCGGATTATCGTCCACAAGCAGAACACGAGCTTCCGGCGCTTCAAAACTTCTCCGGTACTCATCCGTCTTTTCTCTGTTCCTCGACAAAAATTTCACATACCCGATAGGTGTCCTGTCCACGATTTTCTGCGGAAGAGACACCGTAAAAACAGAACCTTTCGTATAAATACTGTCAACGGTAATTTCACCGTTCATTAAATCCACAAGCTGTTTCGTGATGGAAAGCCCCAGGCCGCTGCCTTCTACTTTCCGGTTTTTCCAGGCATCCGCACGCAGAAAAGAATCATAAATATGTTCCAAATCTTCTTTTCGAATACCGATTCCGGTATCTGACACCGAAATTTTGAGCAGACCCTCTCCTTCCGCCGACGCATCCATGTGAACGGATAACGTAACGGAACCTTCCTCTGTGTATTTGGCCGCATTGGTCAGAATATTCAATACGACCTGATTGATTCTTTTCATATCGCCGAACAGAACTGCCGGAAGATTCTCGTCGATATCCATCAGAAATTCCAGTTTCTTTTCCTTCAGACGCACCTGTATCATATCAATCAGATTACCGAACAGCTCTACGGTCTGATATTCCATCGGAATGATTTCCATTTTTTTCATTTCCATCTGAGAAAGGTCCAGCACATCGTTGACGAGACTCAGAAGCATTTTGCTCGCGCTCCCGATATTCCGGGCATATTCCTTCGTCATCTCCTCGCCGCTTTCTCTGAGTATCATCTCATTCAGACCGATAATCGTATTAATCGGCGTTCGAATCTCATGACTCATGCTCGCGAAAAAACTGTTCTTGGATTCGCTGATTTCTTCCAGTTCCTTCTGCTGCCTCTGTGCAATTTCCCGCTCTATCTCGAAGATTCTCGTCTGAACTTTCAATATCAGGCCGCCCGCGAGCCCAACGGCAAGCATTGCAAAAATAGAGTCCGTATAAGCTGCCGCTCTGGAGTCCATCGGCACAATCAATTCCGGATGATAATATCCGAAAACATATGTAAAGATGTCCACGGCAAGCGATAAAATCAGGAAAAAGATAAGTTTTTTCCCGGAAAACATCAGAAAAATATAAAGCAGCCCAAGCGAAAACCAGACTACCGCGCCGCCTTCCAGCCCGCCGCTCAGAAAGAACATTGCCGGAAAAATAACCATAATAATGAGAATGCCGACTACGAATGCCGCAAAATCCAGCTTTCGGAATTTGAAAGTGGCGAGCAGCGCAATGCCGAGCACCGTCAGGAGAAGCGCCAACGGAAGGACGATGACTTTCATATCCATAATACTGATACATTCTATGATGCCCATAATTGCCAGCGTACTGCCGACAAGAATAATGACCCGGAAAATCCGTTCCCGCAGTTCATAGTCTCTTCGGTAGATTGCGTGGTATATTCTGTGAATCAACTCTTTCACGCTTCGCCGCCCCCTTCCTGTTTCAACGCTTCCCGAATGCCCTGTACGGCGTCCGCCGCCGACATATAATCGGACATTTCTATCTTTTTCATGACAGGTTCAAGCAATTCCGCCAGCGCCGTTCCATGATACTGAAAATCCTGTATTTCCGCCAGAATTTCCTGCATCTTCGTTCCGTCCAGCGCATACATGGCTTCCTCCAGCCTTTCCTGGTGCGCGTCAAAAGCTTCTTCGGAAAGCTCCGGAAGCGCGGCTTCCCTGTCTCTTTCCTCCGATGGACTTTTGAAACGCCCGTCCGCCTCTGCTGCGGCGTCTTCCGCTTCGCCCGTTTCTGCCCCGGCATCGATTTTCTTCACAAAAGGACTCGCTTCCAGCGCCTCCATCACATGGAGGTATTCCGCCAGCATATCGGCATGATTCTTCAACAGATACTCCACATCGCTTCTTTTTCCGGCAAGTTCCAGCGCCTTTGCCTTCGCCGCCAGCGGAAGCGCGCCGATGCTCTGCATCATGCTCTTTAGCGCATGCACTTTAATCGTATAATTTTTCCAGTCATGCCGTATAAACAGATTATCCAAAAGGTCCCGCATCTCATGCCGTTCTTCGTAATAAGCCGCCAGAATATTCAGGTATTCTTCTTTTCCGCCGCAGTAGAGCATCCCTTGTTCCACATCCAGGTCACCGATGACAAGTTCCGCCTTTTCCGTCAGACGCTTCTCTTTTGTCTCTCTTGTTTCCGATTTCGTCTGATAAATCAGTTTTTCCGCAGGCAGGTTTCGTTTCAGCACACGCTCCAAAACCGATATTTCAATGGGCTTGGAAATAAAATCATCGAACCCTTCCTCCAGAAACATTTCCCGGTTGCCCGGCGCGGCATTGGCCGTCAGCGCGATAATGGGCAGCTTCCTGTAATAGTGGCCGACCTTTTCCCGCATGCGGCGCATCGTCTCAATGCCGTCCACTTCCGGCATCATATGGTCCATAAAGACAAAATCATAAGACATATTTTCAATCAGCTGCAAGGCTTCCTTTCCGCTGACCGCATATGACACCCTGATTTGATATTCCTTTAACAATCCTTCGACAACGCGGATATTCATCCGGTTATCATCCACCACAAGCACACGCGCCGCCGGCGCAATAAATTTTCCCGGCCTTATCATCTGCCTTCCGCCCTCGGAACCTGTACTTCCGTTTAATATGGAAACAATCGGAAGAATGTAAAAAGGCTTATAAAGCCGTATGATATTGGGATTCGTAATATATTTTTCTCTTTGCCGGTCGATAACCATAATGACATCCGCATGCTGCGCAAGCTCATCGAAATAGGCTTCGTCCTCCTGATATTCTTCAAGACTGATAAACACATGCGTATAGGCATTGTGCGCTCCCCGCCGCTTCATTTCCGCCAGATTGCGGCACACATGGCATTTTACCCGCAGCTGTTTTATCATGTTCACGATAATGCCGGAGTATTCATCCCGAATCGCCATCATATCGAACTGCTCCATATCAAAATATGCGGCAATATTCAGCTCTTCCCGGTTCTCAACCTGTCCTATCGGCTTATCGTCCAACACTTTCTGCGGTACGACAAAACGGAAAATACTGCCCTTCCCGATACGGCTCCGTACCGTAATCGTTCCTCCCATTTTCTGAACAAGTTCTCTGGAAATCGCAAGTCCGAGTCCGATACCGCCTTCCTGACGATTCCGCCTCGTATCAATCTGGCTGAAACTCTCGAATAATTTTTCCAGCCCTTCTTCCTCTATGCCGATACCGGTATCGCTGACAGATACGCAGAGATTAACGCCGTAGTTTTCTTTTCTCGCATAAATTCTGACGACAATGCCGCCCTCATTCGTGAATTTAATCGCATTGTCAATCAGATTCAGCATGACTCTGCGAATCTTCTTTTCGTCTCCGTAAAGGCCGCTCGGAATATTTGCATCACAATCTATGATAAGCTCTATCTGCCTGTCCGCTTTCCTTGCCATCGCGATATTGATAATATCGTTGATGGTGGAAGTAATATTGTACGCCTCTTCTTCCAGATTCATTTTTCCCTGCTGCAACTGGGAAAAATCCAATATATCGCTGACAAGCGCCATCAGCTCATGCCCCGCGTCCCGGATATCGTAAACTTCCTCGCGCATTTTCTCCAGGTCATGCTCCCGCAGCGCCATTTCGCTCATGCCGCAAATCGTATTGACGGGCGTCCGAATCTCATGACTGACATTCGCAAGAAAATCGTCCTTGCTCTGTTCCGCATCCATCAGCGCGTCGATAATTTTATAAATTTCTTCGTTCCTTTCATCCCGGTTCCGAAGCCAGGCATAAAGAATATACAGCACACAGCAAATATTTCCGAGCTGCGCAAACAGTCCCCTTATTTCTTCTGTCGGCATTCCCCTGAAAGTTCCCACAATAACGCCATGATAAAAAAGAATAAAGAGCAGCGAAACAAAGGAAATTCCCATAAGTTCCGAAACTCTGTAAAAAGACACGATGACCGTCACCGCCATAAAAGTAGGAATCACCGGTAAAAGCGATTCCATATTGGCGGCATAGACGATAACGGAAAGTTGTATCAGAATCGAGCCGATAACCGCTCTGACTCTGTAATTTCTGTATTTACTGAGAAAAAAGCTCCATCCGGCCGTCAGTTCCACCAGAAAAATACCCGGAATCCATGCCTCCCACCCGCGATGAAACGCGGCCGCACACAGACTCATCGTATAAATGCTGTACAGAATAATAACGACCCGTTCCCTTTTTCTCTGGCTCTGCCTGCTCTGCTCAAGAAATTCCACCCTTATCCCCCCGTTTTAACCTGCTTTTGTCCCGTATACTAATGAAGCTGCCTGTATATCTTCCGCAATATTCCGAAAATGCCCGGATTAAACTTTTTACCCGCATCCGCTTCCATCATCGTAAGCGTTTCTCCAATATGATAAGAATCCCGGTAAGTACGATTTTCCGTCATGGCACAATAAGCGCTTACTACGGAAACAATCTGCGCGGACAGCGGAATTTCCTCTCCGGCCTTTCCGCTCGGATAACCGCTTCCGTTCCAGTTTTCATGATGATACTGGACAATATCCAGCGACATCTGCAGAAAATCATTATAATCCCCTGTGTCCATAATGTCCTGAAGGATTCTTGCGCCAATCGTCACATGCGCTCTGATTTCCTCCATATCTTCCGGCGAAAGAGACTCCCTTTTCTGCAAAAGCTCCGTCGGAATCGCTACGTTTCCCAAATCGCACAACGGCGCCGCAAGCTCTATTGTATCGATATAGGCATCCGAAATCAGGTGACCGTATTCCGCCGATAACTGCATCGCCTCCGCCAGTATCCGGCAATTATAGCAGAGCCGCTCCATATGATTTTCATCATAACAGGCGTTTTCTCTCGCTACGCGAATCAGTGCGTAAAGCACATTCTTTTTTTCCAGTTCCAGCTGATGCAGCTGCGCCTCAACGGAAGACTGCAGCCTCCTGTTCATCTCAATCAGTTCCCGGTTGGCATCGTATAGTTTCAAATGCAGCTGCAGTCTTGCCTTTACGACCTTTGGAATAAAAGGCTTTGTAATATAATCTTCTCCGCCGAGGTCAAATCCCCTCACCACATCCGACGGGTCGTCGAATGCGGAAATAAAGATTATCGGAATATCTCTCGTTTCCGGATTTTCCTTTAACAGCTTGCAGACTTCGTAGCCGTCCATTTCCGGCATCGCCACATCCAGAATAATCAACTGCGGCTGCAGCCTGCCGACCATTTTAAGCGCCTGAGCGCCATTTTCCGTCAAGACAGGCTGACAGCCCATCTCCTGAATAATATCGCGCAAAACGAACCGGTTGCTGTCCACATCGTCCACCACCAGAATTTTTGCCGCCTCTTTACTTCCCGTTTCCTGTGCCATACACGCCTTCTCCCCGTTATCTATCTGGTCACAATTCCTCTGTCGGGCCGGGGTGCGCAGCGTCCGGTTCCTGAGGAGGCCCTTGAAAAAAGTCGGTACTTAGTGAAAAAGCTGTTTTACAACTTCTGAACTTAGTACCGCTACTATTTTTCACGGAGCGGGAGCGTGCCTCCGTGGGAACCGGACGCTGTGCACCCCGGCCCGGCAGAGGAATTGTGACCTGGATTCCTATTTGCAAAAAAGGCTGAACCCACTGATTCAGCCTTTTTATTTTATCATGTTCGAATTTGCATAAACTTTTTAGCCTTTGCGTACAAGATGACGCGGAAGGCCATTCACATATAACGGCTGTAATTCACCCATGATAAGCGGTCTCGCATACTTCTCATAGCCGTCATTCAGACCCTTGCAGTCCTCGGTAATCCATTCATCCGGAACTTTTCTTTCCACATTGGCAATCGCATGAATATCATATGCGCTCGTGCCGCACTGATACGGTTCTTCTCCGTTTCTGTCAAGCGTTATCATCATGCCGGTCTTGCCTTCTTCCGCAGCCATAACCGCGTCAAAACCAACCTGGAACGCTTCGTTGATATCCGTCAGGGATGCAAGATGCGTTGCCGCACGCTGCAGCGTGGAAAACTCAATCGCTCTGGTTTTCAATCCTGTTTCCGCCGCAATCTTATCCGCAAGCATAACAGCTGTTCCGGACATCTGTTTGTGTCCGAACGCGTCAACCGCCACTTCTCTGCCAAGCTCACATACATAACGGCCGTCCGCAATTTTCACGCCTTCTGATACCGCGATGACAACGGAAGATTTTTCTGCCGCAAGCTTCTTGATATCTTCCATGAACTTGTCCATATCGAATACTTTTTCCGGTAAATAAATCGCATCCGGTCCGCTGCAGTCATCGCCCTTTGACAGAGCGGCCGCCGCAGTCAGCCAGCCGGCATTACGTCCCATAATCTCTACTATACAGATAGTAGGTTTTCTCGCGCCAAAAGATTCGTTGTCGCGGATGATTTCTTTCATGCTCGTTGCAATATATTTTGCCGCGGAACCATAGCCCGGACAGTGGTCTGTAATCGGAAGGTCGTTGTCGATAGTCTTCGGAACGCCCATGAAACGCTGCGGCTTATTATGAGCTGCCGCATAATCGGACAGCATTTTTACCGTATCCATTGAATCGTTTCCGCCCGTATAGAAAAGACACTCGATATCATGTTTCTCCATAATTTCGAAAATTTTCTCATATACATCTTCATGTCCTTCGATTTTCGGCATTTTAAAACGGCAGGAGCCTAAAAATGCGGAAGGGGTTCTTTTCAACATTTCAATGCCCGTCTCGTCGCTGAGATATTCGCCAAGCTCAATCATATTATCCTGAAGAAAACCTTCAATGCCATGCACCATACCATAGACTTTCTTTACGCCAAGCTTCTTTGCAGCCGCATATACGCCTGCTACGGAAGAGTTGATAACGGCTGTGGGGCCGCCGGACTGACCAACAACAATATTTCCTTTCATTGCCACATCTCCTTTATATTCTTTGTTTTCTGCTCACGCCGCACGAATATCGCTATTCGGACAGACTTATAATGAGTATACCAAATAAATCCGGAAATGGCAAGTAATGGGAAGGAAGATATTTTATTGTATCCAGGCACGCTTCCCTTTTCCTATTTCCTATCTTATCAGATAAAAGAAATATCCCGCGTAACATGCCAGCAGGATTACGCCTCCGTGCCGCTGTAATTTCTGTTTTCTGATTACGCACAGCCACAGCAATACCGCCGTTGAGATACATACGACCGTATCGACAAGAAAATCCGTTTGATACGCAACCGGCGTTATGACGCCTGCGATGCCGACAACGAACAGGATATTGAACAGGTTGCTCCCGACAATGTTTCCGACCGCGATATCCGCTTTTCCTTTTATCGCCGCCGTGGCGGAAGTAAC
Source organism: uncultured Lachnospiraceae bacterium (assembly GCA_910578475.1). Lineage (GTDB taxonomy): Bacteria > Bacillota > Clostridia > Lachnospirales > Lachnospiraceae > UBA3282. Next base: position 61,198 of record CAJTRK010000021.1, read on the forward strand.
GAGTTCCGGCAGGGAGGTTCCGAAAGCGACGATGGTCAGACCGATAAGCCGTTCGCTCATGCCAAAAATTCTCGCCAGAGCCGTTGCCGCATCAACCGTAATATCGCTTCCCAACACAATCATCCCGCCGCCGATAAGAATCAGCAGAATCAGTTTGAGCATACTGTCCTTTTGGCCGTCAGATTCCGGTTCTTCCAACGCGGAAGCCTGTCCTTTTTTGGCCATCCGCAAAAGATACAGCAAATAGAACACCATACCCGCCAGCAGAATAAAACCGTCGATTCTTCCGACCGTTCCGTCCGACAGGCCGAGAGCCGCTAACAACGCTGTCACGCCAATCACCATCGGCAATTCATATTTAACGGTGGATTTCTGCACCGCTAAAGGGGATATAACAGACGTTATTCCAAGTATCAGAAGCACATTCAGAATGTTACTTCCGACCACATTTCCTATCGTAATTTCCGCACTCCCTTTCAATGCCGCCGAAGTGCTGACGGCCGCTTCCGGCAGGCTTGTACCGATTGCAACGATGGTCAGGCCGATAACAAGCTGCGGTATACCGAATTTTTCCGCTATCTTACTTGCCCCTTCCACGAACCAGTCGGCCCCCTTCACCAACATGACAAATCCAACGACGAGAAATAATAACTGTACTGCTACATCCATAAATTTTCCTCCTGTATATTTTCTTTTTTTGATACTCTAATCCTATTATTTATATAAAAAAGAGACTTTCAGCACTCCCGTGCTAAAAGTCTCGTACTTTCAAATCTGTTCCCTCACCGCCGCCAGACTGCCCGCAGAGATAAAGGCTGAAAGATGCGCAAACATGGCTTTCACCAGGGTATGTTGCCTGCGCATAATAACTACTCCCTTTTAACTTGCCACCAGATTATCATATCCCCGAAATCCTGTCAATATACCAATTGCAAAAAAATAGTAAAC